>JAPOQH010000137.1 GCA_026710825.1 Chloroflexota bacterium
CAAGCACTTCTGGATGCGCCTGTTGATGCAGCACCGCACAACGCTGGGCCAGCTGGACGCCTGCCTGCGCACCGCCTGGATGGCATGGTGCGGACACCTGTCCCGCTTCGACTTCCACGGCCTCACGGCCAACTCACCAGGCCGCCGGAACCCGGGTTTCCTCGCCTCCGATGACGACGAAATCGACGATGACGGCGAACTGCTCATCGACTGGAACACGCCCGCCATCACGGCCATGCCGCCCGGCGTGACCGGCATCCACGAGTACGACTTCGGCTCCACCACCACGCTGGACATCACCAGCCACCGCAGCGTACGCCTCCGCGTGGAGGGCGACATCTTGCTCATCGCCCGCAACGCGCCGGTCGCGTGCGACGTATGCGCGGAGGAGCCGGCCATAACGCTCACGCCCGTGGCCGGCGCTCTCGGGGACCCGGACGGACAACGACACCACGGCGTCCTCTACGTGCCGCTCTGCCAGTCCAGCACTCCACCGGAACCGGGCGAAACCACCGTGGACTGCCCCGGTGAATGCGGAATATGCGACCAGGCCGACGAGGAGACAGCGGCAGCGATACCCGTCGTGAACAGCCCACGTCTGTACGACGCCGACCGCTTCCTGGTCGAGGAACTGTGCGATCCGATACCGGTGCCGATCTAAAGAGAAGCAGACCAACCCATGAGGAGCAAATCATGGACCACGACCAATGCGACAACGACGACGACTTCCTCCCCGGCCTGGACCCCATCCTCGACAACGTCGAACGCTGGCCCAACTTGCTGGTCATGGACTCGCTGTTGGAATCGGCAGGGAAATTTACCTAAGACACACCGCCACCCGAGGCAATCATCAGAGCACTGGACGGCCTTGAAAAGCTGGCGCTGGCCCGAACGATGTGCGACGAAACCGGCGACCACCACAAGTACTTTGAGGGAGCCCCGGACTGGACCTACGCCCCGCACGAGACCGACGGTGCGATGGCGGAACAGGGCAATGCCCGGCAGTTCACGGACGACACTGACGCGGTGGTCGCCGACGCCACCCTGTCGTGGAACGACGGGAACGCGATTTTCATGATCGGCTACCTGCCTGGGAAGGGCACGCTGCTGGCCTACTTCGGGCCGCAACCGTAGCCGGAGCCAGCGACAACATGGGCGGCAAAGCAACAGCAGAAAGTGGACCGCCCGAGCCGGCATATTCACGGCGGGCGTTGGCGTTGGCGTTGGCAATGACCGAGACCGCCTGGGCTACGAACACCACCAGGGCCCCTGGTCCGACGTGGTGAACTCCCCCCATCCTCCCTGCCCCCACGAAGACGTCGGCCACCCGCATACTCCAGTGGCACATTGACGCCGCCAGGAAGCGGGACCAAGACCGAGAGGCGGCCTACGCCGGATCCGCACCGCACGCTTCCCCGCCACCAAGAGCCTGGACACCTTCGACTTCTCCGCCATTCCCTCGGTAAACCAACCGCTGGTCATGCAACTGGCCCGGTGCGAATATGTCGAGCGCAGTGAAAACGCCATCGCCATCGGCAACAGCGGCACCGGCAAGACCCATGTCGCACTGGGCTTGGGCCTGGCCCAGGCTCAAAACAGGCCGAGGACAGCGGGAGACGCGCCAGGACACGCGCTACATGCTCCAAGCCCCTCAACCATACGTTCGAGCGGCCGAACACGCGGCTACGACGCTCTCAACATGCTGAGCCAACGGATTTCAGGCAACGCGCTTAACTTTGGATTGCCGCCGCCATCAAGCTTCTGATATGCGTGCCGCAAAGGCCCGATTCTATGGCAATCGGGTTTGTTGGTTTATCGAAAATGGCAACAGCCGTGTAGATGCAGGAAAGGTTGTGTGCGATGTCCATCCAGAGGAGGGCAAACTCTGTGCTACCTCCTTGAAGCTGTGTCAGCTCGTTGATGATCGTGGAGGCACAACTTCGGGTGACGGCTAGCTCATTCGGTATGTCTTGGGAGCCAGCCATGGCCAGTGCCGTAAAGCGGTCGGCGTACTCGATTGCGTCAGTGGCTAGATGTTCCGTGGCTGGAACAAGTTCCGCCATTTTGGTAGCCAGTTCGCCCATCATGAACTCTCCTTTACCTCAACGCCTCCAGGCAGGTGCCAGATTGCGTGGCAGTGACAAAGTTTGAAATAAGGTATCACGAGGTCGGATAGTAGCTACGCATCCAACCTGTATGAATTATCGGCCCAGCCAATGTGCAATTCCCAGTTTGGGACGGGCTTAGTTCGCTAAGACCAATTCAGGTTGAATAGGTAGGCAACCTCCGCTGTTTGAAACTAGTTGACTCAAGCGTACCCTGAGAATGTTGGTCAGGTTACCTGTACCAACTACATTGGCGGCCAATGTCTTTCTTCTTCAGATAAACCTTGACGATGATGCCGGCATGAGAGCCATAGTCGTACTCGGCCAACTCCTGCATCCGGTCCCTGTCAAAACCGCCGGCCACTGCATACGAACACGCGAACCGCATCTTGTCCTCATAGTCACGCCTGCTCTCCTCAGCAGTCAATGTTGGAGTCGGCGTTGAGTGCGGCGAGGATTTTTCATCACCGGGCGCACCGGTTGCCGTGCTAATGGCAACGATAACTATGACGACAAAGAAAAGCACGACAATGATCTTGGTGCGTCGCCGCTGTCCGCTCCACCAGTTTGTGAAGCGCTCCCCTGGCAAAGACGGAGGTGGGTTCTGGTTACGCATTCGCAGATCCATTCTCTCCAACAGGATTCGGCTCCATCACGGTCGCGGCATGCCGGCACAGCCGCGCGAGTGATGATTTGTCTCCAACCCACCAACCTGTGCTGGAAAACCGCACTCGTACCTTTGGCGTGATGCGCGTCATACTATCATGGGGTGTATTGCAACGCGATGCTAACGCGCCTTCCATTCGCTTCGCCCGTTAGACCAAAACTGGTGACGTTCCTGCGAATGAATGGCTTCATCGATTCCACTGACGTTCCATTTCAAACCGAGTTACTATCCGTGGTCCCAGCCATTTGACATGGGCAGCAGCATCGCAAGTTTCCCAAATGTTTGCCCATAAAGACGATTACGGAATCCGTCATAAATATGGTTCGGAGTAGCGAAATCGGCTCCACCATGCTGTCATGAGGATCAGAACTGGACGGCAACGAACGGCGAGCGGGCAC
The DNA here is from genome assembly GCA_026710825.1 of Chloroflexota bacterium. Classification (GTDB taxonomy): domain Bacteria; phylum Chloroflexota; class Dehalococcoidia; order Lucifugimonadales; family UBA3495; genus Bin87. Next base: position 3,171 of record JAPOQH010000137.1, read on the forward strand.
GCCGGACCACGAGAAAAGGGGGCCGCCAGTCGCGCGGCCCCCAAACAGTTGGACGGCACAGACCGGACCAACTACACGAAGACAAGCCCCCAAAAGTGGCGGGACCCCCACAGAGACAAGCAGAAATCAAAAGGACCTTCAGAAACACCCACAAATCTGCAACATGTCCGAGACGGCCGGCCGCGGCGTGGACCAGGCCGAGGAGATCAGCACGCTGTCGGCCAAGGTCGGCTGGCAGCTCGGCCAGATCGAGGACCACGGCGACACCGGGCCGATCAGCCAGACCGCACGCGAGATCTGGGAGACCGCGCAGGACTGGGACAGCGAAGGCGGCGGCGCCCGCCAGTTCGCCTACGAGATCACCCAGGGCCTGTAGAGCTGCACGCACCCCGAGGAGTTAGACGTCGAAACCCAGGCCGTGCGGTCGGGCCGGGCCGCACTGATCGGGCTGTCCATACTACACCGGTTGATGGCGCACCATCGGACCGAGCAGGCCGAACGGAACGTGCCAGCGGCGGCGTAGGGGCAGGTAGCGACCCGCGCGGAGGCCGTGTAAAATCGAGAAGGAAACTGAAGCAGCGGAATGACCATGACCACACCCACGCCCATAGAGACTTTTGAGGATATCCTCGCCGCCATGGAGAAGAATCCCAGGCTCCAAGCGGCCATGCGCCAGCACGTCCTGGACCAAGAATTCCTGCAACTGCCGGCCATAGTAAGGGAACTCCAGCAGGCAGTCGCTCAACTCACGCAACTGGTGCGCGAGTACATCGCGGCCACCGACGCGCGGCTGGAGCAGATAGAAGCCCGGCTGGAAAGGATCGAGGACGACGTAGCGGAACTGAAAACCGGCCAAGCGCGATTGGAGGGCCGGTTCGACCATCTGGAGGGCCGGTTCGACCGTATGGAGGGTAGGTTCGACCGTATGGAGGGTAGGTTCGACCGCCTGGAGGGACAATTCAACCAGTTCCGGGGCGAGAACTACGAAGCCCGTGTCCAGTCTCAGGCCGTATCCTACGCGATCGTCCAGATGGGATTCAGCAATCCCTATGTCAGCCGTCCGGTCAACGCCGGCAACGCGCCGCAATTCAACAGCGTTCTGCAACAGGCCCTGTCCAACGACTCAATCACCAAGGACCAAGCCATGGACCTGTGCAACGCCGACCTGATCATCAGCGCCGACGACAACCAGCACCTGGTCGCGGAGATATCCATCACCGCAAGCACGACGGACATCGAGCGAGCAGTGCGGCGGGCCGGCATCATGGAGAGCGCTACGGGCGGCGCATGCAAACCCGCGATAATCGCCCAAGACGTGCCGGCACCGCAATCTGAGGAAGTCAAAGAGCACGAAGTCGCCGTGATGCTGTTCGCCTGAACCACAGCAACGCTGCACATCAGCGTCGGCAACGATAACTTCGCCTGAACGCCGCGATGCAACCATGCCTCCGACCGCGCCGTTCGCAAAGCACTGGCCGCCACCACCGTTTGCCTCCTTCCCGAGCTGCTCGCTCTGGTGCTTATCACCACCGTGCTACCCGCGTCCGGGCAGGCCAACCACTGGCTGATCATCCCCGTCATCCTCCTTTCGCTTCCCCGGGGCTGGTACATACTCAACCGCACGTCCCTGAACACCGTTGACCACTACATCTCGCAGAGCGGCGTCGCCCACTTCTGGGAGGCCCAGTCCGAGGTCCGGCGCGCCCAACAGGTTGCCGCCAATACCGGAGCGTCTATCCGCCGCGCCGCCAGCACCTTGGACATCCGTCTAACTCCTGAACTTGAGGAGGCGTTGAACGGCATGCGCCACCCGCGGAACCTGTCCGACCGCGACTACTTTACGATCCTGCCCGCCATCAAGGCCGCCACGAAGCGGGACCAAGACCGAGAGGCGGCCTACGGCGTCGAAGCCGCCTACCCCATGGGCAACTACGCCACTGCGGCCACCGGAGTGGGGCCACTCCGCCCAATTAGAGAATCCACAGATGTAGAATCCATCCTGATCTTCACCCACGACTGGCGCGATAGCATAGCCACACGCGACAGCAGAGCCCGTGGTTTCCTCCCCAAGTCCATCACCCGGCAAAGAAACACGGAAAAGCGTCTGGGCAGGAACAGTGGCTTCCGAGAGCGGCAGGGCCAAGCGAAGGGCGGACGCACGATGCCCGTGCTGCTGCGACCAACCCGCGCGACAGCGAACCACGATAACCCCCAGTGAGGTGAGCAGATGACCAGCAACAAATCAGAAACGCGAGTCACCCCGCCCTTGCTGCTCGGGTTGGCGAAATGCCGGGAATGCGGCGCCCTTATGACCATACTGGGTACCGACGGGGCCGGGTGGCGTCGGTACGCCTGCACCCGTTCGACCGAGTTCTTTGACATTCCCTGCGACACCCCCGAGGTTGATACCCGACGCCTGGACGCGCTGGTACTCGAGAACCTGGTCGCCAACGTCATCACCGACGACCTGCTCAGCGACGTGATCCACCAGGTCCAGCAGGACGCCGCAAGCGGTGATTCACCCATTCTGGACCACGGCAACACGAAGCCCGCCCCCGATGCGGAGCAACGCAAGACCGTCCATTGGGAAACGCCCGGCGGGTCGCCGGTAACGAACGAAGGCCGGCATACTCAACAGGTACGGGTTCAACCGACTGAACCGGCACCGGACTTCCGGCAGTACGTTGCCGACGAAACCCGCGTGGAGTCCTACGCGCGCAGCGCCGACACCTACCTGCGGGAGATCAACACCACCGCCACCCGGCGCCTCTTGGAACTGCTCGTCGAAGAGGTTCCGGTAGCAGCAGGTTACGCCATCGTCAATTACCGGATGCCTCTGCCGATAGGGAGCAGGGACGAACACGCCCACGGCGTCATAGCCCTGTAGATGACCCCGACTGAACGCGCCACCGCTCTCGTGTCCTGGCCGGCAGTTTCGCTCCAACATCCCATCCGTACATGCAGGCACAGCCGTAGCTCCGACGTGGACGGGGCAGAGACGAGCAGGCGAGCCGTCCACAAGTCCGGAAACCCTGCCAAGCTTCAGCGGGATCGCGGACATAGAGCCCGGCAATAACGCCGCCCAGGGCCTCGGGAAACGGAACGGTCGGTCCTGCAAGTAGCCGGACGTCCTCCATCTGGGCGACGGCCACGAGGAAGAGTCTCCTGCGGTTGCCAACGCCGCCGCTACAGGCGCTACAACGCGCCCAGAGCACCCCATTTGGCCGCCGGCATGCGAAGGTGACCCAATACGGATCTGCACCAGAAAGCGCAAAAGGTGCGCGGTCGTCGCGGATCCGAAAACCGCCAGTGCAGAACGCTGCGCCCCGGGCAAGGCGACAAGAGGCCGCCCCAGCAACCTGGGCGCTGCCCCATAATCAAGAACGCGCCTCCCGCGCTACCCGGGGCTGCTGCCTGCAGAGGGGCAGCAGCCCCGGGAAACTACGTGGACCCGTATCCAGGGACTGGTCCTTGTACTCCAGCTCGACAGTCTGACCTGCGCCGCCAGATCACCGGTGGTTCGTGCGATTGGCAACTTCAATTGGCACAAGAACTACCTTGCATCTTCATCTCGTCCAATTCCTCGGGAGACGGCCTCCGTCCATGTATCAGCTGGTGGTCGAGAAACTTAAGCAGGCTAATCCGCGCCACCTGTTCCAAACGGTCCAGGTCATCCGCGGTTGGCATCTTCCGTTCTCCCCTTCCATGCACGGCGGCACTTCGGTACTCATAAACATCCTTCACGAAGCGAGTCAAGGACTCACGTTGGTCCCCAGGTGGATATAACCAAGCTGCGCATCGAGTGGAAATCTTGGATGTGACGCTGCCGGCCCCACCGACATTGAATAGTGCCTCCAGCGCGATCACAAGATCAACCAGCCTGTCCACCAACTCTCGCCGCTCATAGGATGTGCTGAAACGGGTCAATGCACGATTGACGGAAGGACACAGACTATCGAGAGTTCCCCAATACAGGCTGAAGAACTCTTGGAACACGGTTAGGGTTGCCTCGTTGAACAGATACGGCGATCTCTTGTAACTGGTAGCCACTTTAGATTTGACCGGGTTTCCAAAAACCAAAAGCGAAAATCCGTCGCCTCTCCCCTCGCCGATAGGGAAGGAAAAGCGACGAACTGTAACGGCCCCACTTTGGAACAAGCGCAGGAGCAACTCGAAACCATGGAAATGCCTGTCAGCGCAATCCGCTAATTCCCTCCGATTGGGGACCTCCATGTTGGTGTCAAGATAAACCGCGGACTTTGGATAATCCCAATCGACCTCGCGGTGCGCCAATCGGTCATCGTCAATGCAGTAGACGTCTCTGAAGTAGAGATCCGCATTCGGGGACTTATCAAGGCGAAACGGACCCAATTCCGCAGGCAACTGGGAGGGTAGCGCATCGCCATCATCCCACTGCCGGGACGCGTCAAAATCCACGACTGCGCGGGCTAAGAACCCTGTCATGACGACCTCGCTTCGGTATCGCTTTCTGCTCAATTTTGCGGTGACCCAAATTAGACAACCTCATGGTCGCGCGTCAAGCCTGGCGTACGACGGAAGGTCTCACGTCAGAGCACGAGGTCAACGAACAACGGGTATTCGCTTCGACATCGCGACTCAAGAGGGCGAACGCCCGGCCACCACAAGCCCAAGGACGCGCGCGAAACGCCGCTACAATCCCCCAGCGGAAAGGTCGCGAGATTGCGCCCGGGGCTGTTTTCGCCCGAAGCCGGAGCAATGCAAGTCGGTACGGCAGGGCAGAACCATACCACGTCGCCGCGCACTCCCCACGAAATCGGCCGCCACGTTATCTGTGGCGGCCGGTTTCGTTTCCAGCTGCAGATACCGCGAAGTTCCGCAACAAGGTTGCGGCGAACAAGTTCATCGTTTACTGAAAAGGTACGCCAAAGACCTGATTTTCGTAACAAGACCCAAAGGAACGCCATGGCCGAAAACCGCATACTACCGCTGGGATTCATCGACAGGATCACCGAAGATGGCGCAGTCATGTGGCTGACCACACCCAGCGAATCCCCCAACCTGCGCCTTGAAACGGCGGTCACGCTGACAAATCACAGCATCAGACAGCCGAACGCGGTCGCTACGGCTCGCGGCATAATAACCGCCGTAGGCTACGTCACCGCCACTTTCAAGACGGTGGAAACCCAAACGGCGACGATCTGGCCCGAGAATGAGAACGTGCTACGCAAGGGGCTTCCTGTCTACGCAGCCATTCCCGGCACCTTCATACCAGACCCATCCAGGACGCTCACCAAAGAACAGCAAGACAGCCTCAGAAGGCTCGCAGCACGCTACCGTGAGATCACCCGTCACCGTCCGCCCACTACAGTTCCACCACGACGACCTCCGAGGAATGGGAGGCACCCGGACCCACCATAGCCCACGATGGGCGCCGAAACGACAAATCTTGACGAACTCCCCGTATTCTGAAACACTGATAGAGAGATAAGGAGAACAATCTCATGACTAACAAAAACGTCGATGACGGCAACAAGCCTTCACTCGGCGACCTTGTCCACTGCGCCAACTGCGGCGCTGCCATGGCCCACACTGGCCAGCTCTACTACTGCCCAAACGCTAAACGCGGCTCAGACCGACCCTGCCCCACCAACCCGGTGGGTACACGACTGCTGCTCCACCAGGTGTTCAGTGGGCTGATCCGCCGGTTCGCCACCGATGACATGATTACCTACGCGACCCAGGTCATCAAGGCGACCACCGAACCACGAGCCAACGCCCTACGCCAACAGCTGGAGTCAGCAGAGGCGGTTCTAGCAGACGCCAAAGCCCAGGACCCCATGGCATTCCAGCTCGGTGAAACACGCACCAAGCTTTACCAGGACACGGCAGCCGAGGTCGGCGCACTGGACCAACTCGCCGCAACCCGCTCCCGCGAGTCCATGGCCTCCAGGGACGAACTCGACAAGATCGCCTTCATCGCCAACGAACAGGGCATCAGAAACGACGCCATCAACCCGGCAACCTTCCTGGAAGGGAACGGCCCCGACGAGGCCCAGGAATTCCTGGACCTCCTGGTCGAAAAAGTCCTGGTCGACTCGACGTCCGCGGTCATCGTGTACCAGATGGAGATGCCCACGAACTCACCCTGGGAAACGGTCAAGGAGGACCGCGTGGAACTCTACTCCGTGATCTTGCCATGATCAGGCGTCACCGTACACACGGGCAAAAACTGGGAGCAACTCTCAATGTGAGAGTTGCTCCTTTTCATTCGTCGGATCTCCGCGACAAGCGGGACACCTGCCATCAAATCAGCAGCGCATCCGACATTCTCATTGGGCTGCCAGCAGCAGCCTCGAACTCGCTCTAAACAGGAGCATCTGCGTCCGAATCGAACGCTTCAAATTCTTTACCCACTTCGGGCATCTCTTCCCAGATTTCTAAGGCAGGTTCTTCCGAGCCGGAAACCGTTTCGCCAATCGCATTGGCCTCCGCAAACATCGCCAGCCTCTGTTTGAGCAAGAGCTTCACAAACACTTCCCGGGCCTGCTGAAATTTGGCGATGTCGCTGTCCGTTAGGACAATGTTGTTATTCACCTCGTGATCGGCGTTGGGACGGTTCGTCGGTTCGTTCATCTGCTATACTGGCTCGAGTTTTGCGCCAGTCTCTCCTTTTTTGGTAGTCGGCTCATCGCCGCCGCCCCTATTATAGCAGAGAGAACAGCAAATCCAGGCCAGGAAGGTAGGAAAATGGTCACCAAAGAACGCATTTCTGAACGCCAACCCGCCACCCAAGCCGAAAGCCCAGCAGATCTGACCACCGACACCACCAAACAGCGTCCGCCCATCGGGCAGTTGCTCAAGACCCTTCGCGGAACCAGGACGCTCCGACAGGTGGAAGCCGACACCGGTATCACCAATGCCTATCTCAGCAACCTCGAAAGCGGCCTCAAAAAGCCGGGCATCCGGACACTGACCAAACTGAGCCGCTACTACTCCGTACCCATTGACCACCTAATCCATGTCGCCGGACTGGAAGGAGATGTTCCTCTACCAGCCGGCCTGGATTCCATCATGGACATCCAACGAGCCTTCGAATTCGTCATCACCGACCCAAACGTGGCCCATTTCCACCACCCGGCCGACACCCTGCCGTTGGACATGCAGAAGTTCGTCGTCCAGATCTACCAGCACTACACCGGCAGGAAGCTCCTGTAAAGGCAGGCGAAGCGACCATGACGCCAACACCAACCAATACACGAAAAGCCGAG
>JAPOQH010000059.1 GCA_026710825.1 Chloroflexota bacterium
CCACTCCGTCATCCTGGAGTTTGACGTCCCCAGCTACCGGACTGACGCAGCCCAGCAACGCGGCGAGACTGCCGCGGCCGAGGAGGTGAACCGGCAAAACTAATCGACGATAAATCGGCAAGAATGGTTGACGCGGGACAGGCAGCATTGAATCATCGTAGCGCCCAGGTACATCCCCACCGTCCCGGATGTGGGGCCCTCAGGACAATACGGGATTACCACCGCGAGTTGGTCGGCTCTGCCCAGGCTGAACAGATTTTTGTACGTGTCCCAGGTTCCCAGCAGTTTCCTACATTCATCCTTGAGGCGCAGACGGCACCAAGCAGCCAGCCGCGCTGGTGAATCGTGCATAGTAGACACCCGGTCAGCCGCTTCGATGGGGTTGATGCCTTCCAGGATCATGAAAATACTGTCGTCATCCAATTCCATCTTGGTGGCCAGTTGTCGGCTGTCCCCCATGCCGTACAGCTTTTCCTTGGTCCAATTTTCTCTAAACTCCCTGTCCAAGCCCTCTATCTGGTCGTTCTCATGGTCGAAGGGCCTGGGAACCAATTGGGGGATCCCTCGATCGATGAACGCATCGATGAAATACGGCATACTTTTGAGACCCGCCTGGCCCGCCGCCATGATGCACGCTACTTCAATCGCCATAATTGCACCTACAAATCCAGTTTCCAAACAATTTCGGAACCAATCTACGCTTTATACGTCGCAACCTGAGTTGCATCCAAAATTGCTGAAATTGTAATCAAATAAAACTCCATCGTCAAAATAAGGCAATCGCTCACGGTCAGAAGTTATGGAATTCTCAATGATCCACGGCAACCTGCGCCTGAAACCCGAAAGGCAAACAACGCTCTCCGGAACGGCTGCCAAACCTCGGGCGCAGCCGCAGCCGCAGCCACACCCTCACCGACCGCAACTTCCTATAGCCAATCGGGTTACAATACCCGGCAACCAATCCCGACTCCATAAGCGAGACGAACCATGGCATTCAAGCTGGTTATCTGCCCACCCAACTACCAGGACCACTGGTCCGACCTGCTCCGCCAGGAAATCCCCGACATCGACGTCCAGGTCTGCCCCACCGTCGGCGAGGCCATGGAGGTCATCGGCGATGCCGACGCGGCCTTCGGCGACATCGTCCCCGAACTCCTCGAACGCGCCCACAACCTGAAGTGGATCTCCTGCCCCCAAGCCGGCCCCCGCGCCGGCTACTACCACGATTCCCTCATCGACAGCGACGTCGTCGTAACCAACACCCGCGAGATCTACAACGACCACATCAGCGCCCACATCATGTCCCTGCTCCTCGCCTTCGCCCGAGGCCTGCAGGTGTACATCCCCCAGCAGGTGGCCGGCGTCTGGCAGCAGGGCTACCCCACCATCTACCTGCCCGAAGCCACCGCGGCGGTCGTGGGCGTGGGCGGCATCGGCGGCGAAACCGCTCGCCTCTGTTCCGAGTTCGGCATGACCGTCCTGGGCGTGGACCCAAGATTGCCCGAGCCAACCCCGGGCGTCGCCGAGCTGCACCGGCCCGACGCTCTGTCGGACGTCCTGCCCCGCGCCGATTTCGTCATCGTTACCGTGCCCGAAACTCCCGAGACCCAGGGCATGTTCCGGTCGACGCAGTTCCAGGCCATGAAGAGCAGCGCATTCTTCATCAACATCGGCCGCGGCGCAACCGTCATCCTCGACGACCTGGTGGCCGCGCTACAGGCGGGAGAAATCGCAGGGGCCGGCCTCGACGTGTTCCAGGTCGACCCGCTTCCCGCCGGCCATCCGCTCTGGAGCATGCCCGGCGTGCTGATCACGCCTCACGTCGCCGGCAACGGCCCCTACCTCGAGCAGCGACGCACCGAGTTGTTCATCGACAACTGCAAGCGTTTCAACGAGGGCCAGCAACTGCGCAACGTCGTGGACAAGACCAACTGGTTCTGAACTTGGCGCGCACTCCGCTCGTGGTGAGCCTGTCAAACCAAGAACTTGTCGCCACGGTAGCCGTCATGGCAATTTATATAGGGGCGAATAATCATTCGCCCCTACGTCGATCATCGGTCGCAGTTGTCCGCTATCCGGACCGCAGCAGGCTAGTTGGGGAACCACATCACCGATGAGATCTCGCTGAACTCCCGGTCGAACTTGCTCCACGATGCGCCGGCGTCCTGGGACTGGTACAGGTAACCATACCTGCTGCCCGCCAACAGGAAGTCGGGATCCTGCGCCTGCGAGTTGACCACCCACATCGCCGTGTTCGGCGCCACCGGCAGGTCCAGGCTGTTCCACGTCGCCCCGGCGTCGTTCGAACGCATCACCACGCCGGTGGACCCCGGGGTCGTGTCGCCGAACGTCGTGAAGATCGTCTGTGGGTCGTCGGCCTTCACCTTGATGCCGCGCGGGTAGCCCAGCGGGAAATTCTGCCGCACGTCCAGATTACGCCACGAACCGCCGTCGTCGTCCGTTAGGAAAACGTCGTCGTTGACCATCACCACCACGCGGTGCGGTGGCCCTTCCGTCACCGTAACGTTGTGGATGTCCATGTTCGGGATGTCCTGGTGAGGCACGGTTTCCCAGGTGTCGCCGCCGTCCGAACTGTGGCGCAGACCGTCCACCTCGATGCCCACCCACACGCTGTTGCCGTTGGTGGGATCAATCGCAATGCCAGTGACCCGCGGCACGCCCACTGCCGGACACTCCGCCGCCACCTCCACCGGTCGCAGTTCCCACGTCGCGCCGCCGTCCCGGCTGCGGTAGATCTGGCACGGGTCCGGCGTGCCGGTTCCGGCAAAAGCGACCTGCGGGTTCGACGGATCAAACGCGATCGCCCACACTGCCGTGCCGTTCATGGGAGTGTCGACGGCGCGCCAGGTGTCGCCGTTGTCGTCACTGCGGATGATTCCCCGGTCGCAGCCGGCCAGCACGCTGCTTTCCGATCCGGGAATCGGCGTGAGACAGCGCACGACGGCGTCCGAGTGTATGCCCTGCGTGATCCCGACCCGCCGCCAGGACTGGCCGCTGTCGGTGCTGCGCATGACGCCCTGCCCTGCGGTGCCGACCAAGATGGTGATTCCGTCTGCCATGGTAACGCCTCCTTGTGTTGGGGATTCGATACGGTTGCCGCCATCATACCGCCAGCGCCGGAAGTTGGCTATGTCGGATTGTCGGCCTGCCCTCGCAGCAACCTGCAAATGGTACCCACCGCCTCCTGCGCTGACTCGGGATCGACCAGGCATAGATGTGGTTCCACGATGGTTTGCCATCCCGGCTTCATCCACTCGTACACGTCCCACCAGGTTCTTATTTGGTCCACCGGATCGGGAGCAGGTGTGCGGTCGTCGAGTCTCGCCCGGATCACTTCCTCCGGCGGATCAAGATGCACCCGCACCGGATCGATTCCCCGCTCGAAGGCAATCCGCTCAAGCGGAGCCCGAATCCAGGTACGCACCGCTGTCGAGTCGAAGACCACCCGTTGGCCCGCATCCAACAACTCTTCCGTGCGCCGGTTCAGTACGTTGAACACCCTCCGGTTCTCGCCCGCATCATAGCGCGGGGTTCCCTGGACCAAGGCTCGGCGGGCTTGGTCGCTGTTGAGCGCCACCGCCCGGCACCGTTCCGCGATCAACCGGGCCATGTACGTCTTGCCGCTCCCCGGCAGACCATACAGAATTACCAGGCCCGCCGTGTCCCCAGGGTCCGCTAAAGACGACAGCGACCTGATTGTTTCCAGGTCGCTGTCCAACATCAGCCGCGCCGCGTCGTATTTCTCGGACAAATCAGTCGTCGTTGCCCGACGTGGCCGGCGCCGGCGACCCACTGGCCGGAGCCGTGCTCGGAGGTTCCGGATCGGCCGGAGCGGCGTCGGGGCGCAACTCCGCAGGAAGGTCGTTCTCCCATTCGGGGAGTTGGTGCTGGTGCGTGGTGGGCAGGAAAACTATGGAGATCACCCCAATCAGGCTCATCACGAACGACAGCGCCGCCGTCGCCGCGTACCCGCCGGTCACCGCCAGCAGCAGGCTCCCCACCAGGGCGCCGCTCGCCATTCCTGCGCCGGCTCCCATCATCTGGAACCCATACGAGGTCCCGATGGGCGCGTTGCCGTAGTACTGCCGGTTGATGATGGGGAACGCGGACATCTCTCCGCCGAACCCGATGCCGAACAGCACCGCAAACAGGTAGAACATCCAGACCACCGGGTAGAACAGGATCCCAAACAGCAGGATCAACACCGGCGCCACCTGGAGGAAGAAGCAGACCGCCATCACCCATTTGCTGCCCAGCAGGTCGGCGGCGATCGGAACCCCGAACCTCGTAAAGGTGCTCACCAGGCTCATCACGGCAGCGGCTCCACCACCAATTGCAGAGGCGCGCAACAATGCCGCCGAACGAGCCGAATCATCCGTGATGCTTTGCCACCCACCTTCCGGCGCCAGGGAACTGATAATCATCGCCGGCAGGAAAACGATCACGATGCTGTGTCCGGCGCAGCCCCAGTAGTGAATGCCGATCAGGTTCCAGAACGCCGGCGTCTTGCGCACCTGCCGCAGAAACACAGTGGCGCGCGCTTTGGCCGTGGCTCCCGTGGCCGGAGCTCGCCGCACCGGAGCATTGGCATCGGCGCCCAATTGACGCAGTCCAATGTCTTCCGGTGTGTTATAGAATACGCGGATCAGCAGCAGCAGGATAATTCCGCCACCGATGCCGGGGATCCAGAACGCCATCCGGATGCCCAGGATTTCAGGGGTTCCAAAGGGTATCCAGCTCAGCAAGGGCGAGCTAAGAGCGCCCCAGCTGAGGAATTGCCCGCCGCTGCCAACCGTGAACCATGCCGCTATTCCCAACATGATTGGGATCGCGATGACCGGACCCAGACCCTGAGACCCCTGCAGCAATCCCATGCCTACGCCCAGATGCTTGCGGAACCATGAGGTCACAGATACTGTCAGCGGCACTTGGAAAATGCCCATCGAAGCGCTGAGGATGATGCCGAAGAACAGGATCAAGTGCCAGGGTTGGCTCATGAACCCTGTAAGAATCATTCCGACCAGGTAGAGCGCGGCCCCGATCGTCATGGTCACGCGGGCGCCGTATCGGTCGCCTAGCCAACCCGCCGCCGGACCGAACGCCCCTGATACGACCCATTGCAGGGAGAAGGCAAGGGTCACCAGCCATACTTGCCATCCGAATTCGACCGCGATCAGAGGGATCAGCGCTGGGAATCCCATGCGAAACGACGACGATACCAGGCGCATCACCGACGTGATTGCAACAATCACCCATGCATAGTGGATGCGGTGCCCCGCCAGGGTGAATTCGCTGGGTCGAAGATTGATGGTGGCCATTGTCTATTCTCCCAGAATTGCGGCAGTATGCGCCCGACATAAACGCCATGTCAAGAAAAATGGCTCCCTTACTATCATTAATCGTTATAGTACCGGCTGGTTCGTTCCCTCTGTTTCCACGTCCCGGATTCGTCGCCAATCGACGGCAGCGCAGTTCGTATTTTGGGGCTCCCCCTGTCCTCGGGTTCCGGCTCGGCAGCCCGGTTCAGAACCTCTCGCAAACGGCGCACTCCGGCAACCGACCGACATCCCCTGCGTTAGGGTAAAATGCTTGACGGATGCGGATGTCCTGTGCCATGCGTAAACCATCACCCGGAGCTTGTGTTCCCGGAGTTTGTGTTAGATGACCAAACCAATCGGCCCCGACCTGTTTCGTCACCTGACGGCAGTCGGCGATCCAACCATCATGCCGGATGGCAGCAGGTGCGCCTATGTGTTGTCCTGGATCGACGAAGAGACTTCACAGGGCCGCTCGCGCATCTACCAGGTCAATCTGGCGGATCATTGCAGCACGCAGGAACCCCGGGCATTCACCCGCGGCGACTCCGATACTCACCCTCGCTACTCCCCCGATGGCGCATTCATGGCGTTCCTTCGCGCCGACGAATCCCCTGAGAAACGCCGCCAGGTCTGGCTCATGTCCGCCGATGGAGGCGAGGCCGCCCAACTGACCACCCTTACCTCAGGCGCCCGCGAATTCTCCTGGTCCCCGGATTCAACTCGTCTGGCGGTCGTGGCCGACGTCAATCCCGATGACCAACGGGCCCTCGAACGTCCGGTGGATGAGCCTCACGCTCGCGGCGTGCGTCGCATCCGCTACCGCCATGATGCCATCGGCTGGCGCGGCGATGCCCATTTCCACCTGTTCGTGGTCGATGCCAAATCAGGTGAGGCACGGCAGATCACCGAGGGCGATTGGGACGATACCGCTCCGGCTTGGTCGCCCGACGGCAGCCGCATCGCGTTCATATCCGACCGTTCCAGTTCCCGCGACGTCACCGCCACCAACGAGGTCTACGTGGTGGACGTCGACTTGCCCGAGGACGATTGGGACGAACCTGAACTGTGGTCCCGCGGTTTGACCGACACCGCAGCAGTGGCCTGGTCTCCAGACGGTCACCGCCTGCTCGTCGCCGGCGGCGAGGGCGATGGCCTCATGGTGTTGTGGCAGCCCTACCTGTATATCATCGAGGAAGGCCAACCACCCCTCAAGCTCACCGACGACAGCATCCGGCCCTGCCTCGGCTACCCCGGCATCTACCCACCCCTGGAATTGCGTTGGACCAGGGGCAAACATGACAACAACGACCGCATCGTGTTTCTGGCCGACGCCGGCGGCGAAACTCGCCTGTACTCCCTGGACGTCCCAGACGGCCCGGACCCCAACCGCCCCGAGTCGCTCACCGGCGGCGGCGAGTTGCTGTCCGGCGTCGCCATGGACTCCTCGACCCGGACCATCGCAGTGGTCTCGTCCACCCCATCCCAGCCGTCCGACCTCCATCTGGTCAGATCTGACACGTGCCATCGCAGCCGGCTCACCGACCACAACGCCTCCTGGCTGGCCGACCACCAGCCGGCCCCAGTGGAAAAGTTCAACGTCGAAACCGACGAATACGACATCGAATGTCGTCTCTACCACCCGCCCGATTTCGACCCCGCAGTCAAATATCCCCTGGTCCTCGAGATCCACGGCGGTCCCAACGGCGCGTTCTACGATTCCTTCGTCCCGTGGCACCAGGTCCTGGCCTGCGCCGGCTATTTGACCCTCGCGGTCAACCCTCGCGGTTCCTCCACGTACGGCGAGGACTTCGTGAATGCCGTCCTCGGCGACTGGGGCGGCGAGGACTACCGCGACCTCATGGCCGCCCTGGACGAAGTCTGCCAACGCGACTACGTGGACACCAACCGTCTGGGCGTCCACGGCTACAGCTACGGCGGTTACATGACTACCTGGGCCATCGGACACACCACTCGCTTCCGCGCTGCCGTCGCCGGCGCACCATGCATCGACCTGTGGAGCATGTACGGCACCTCCGATATAGCCACCAGTTTCGGCGAGACCCAGTGGGCCGTCCGCCTGGCCGGCGGCATGTCGATCAGCCGCCCGCTGGTCGATGAACTCGCGGAGGGCGTTGACAGCCTGGCCTACCGGTTGCTCCAGCGTTCTCCCATCACCTTCGCCCCTCGCGTGGAAACCCCGGTCCTGCTGTTGCACGGCGAGGCCGACGCCCGCTGCCCCATCGGCCAGAGCGAGCAGTACTTCCAGGTAATGAAACGCCTCGGCAAAGAGGTCGAGATGGTGCGGTTCCCCGATTGCAGCCACGGCTTCCTGCGCACCGGACACGTCGCCCTCCGCCAAACCTATCTCGAACGCATGCTGCACTGGTTCCAGCACTGGCTGTAGGGTCGTCGTTGCCGCCCGTGCGCCGGTTTGACACCACTTGCCCAATTCCATACCGTGATGCGCACTAAGCGCATTTGAGGAAAGTTTATGGGAATCAATGAACTGGGTGACGAACTGAGAAGGATGTACGGTGCAGCACCCCGTGGTGAGCAGGCGACAATGATACATTTATTCGGTATCAAATACGCTAAAGAACTATCCGGACGATCTTTGGCCGAGGTAGTCAAGCATGCTGACTTACCCCGTTCGTATGTGACAGAAGTGAACAAAGGACGCAATCTAGCCAGATACGTAGAATTGAAACCGCAGGAGGCGGAAAATGCCCGGCGCAGACTTCTCTCGTGAAAATGTACGGATGCTCGCCGACCTGGTCGGCATCCCCATCGACGACGCCGACGTGCCAGAGGTCGCCAACCGATTCGCCTGCCTCATGCAGGAACTCGACCGCCTCCGTGACCTGGACCTCGAGGGCATCGAACCCGTAGCCATCTTCCCCGATACGGGAGAGTGAAGACGATTTGCTCACGCCGCCAAGCGAAGTAACGAAACGCGGATGCAAGTCAATCTCGAAAACTTCAGAAACGCCATCGCTAGTCTTCGCTTGATTCTCGATCGGTGCCAAGACGAGTCGATGATGCAAGGGCTGGACTCAGTGTTGCAAAATGCTGTCAGAGCTGGCGTCATCAAGCATTTTGAGTTCACCTACGAACAATCTTGGTTGTCGATAAAGAAGTGGTTGGAGATCAACGTCAACCCCGACACTGGAGATGGAGTACCCCGGCGAGAATTGTTCAGGCTGGCATCCGAACAGCGCTTGATTGATGACGTAGATTGTTGGATGCGCTACCACAGAGCACGCAATCAGACATCGCACACTTATCGGGAAGCAACCGCCAACGAAGTTTACGCCGTGATCCCGGAGTTCGTTGAGGACGCGCAACGTCTGCTGGCTGCACTGGAGGCCCGGAATGATTGATATAAGTCCTGCGCAACTGGTCGAAGTGAGGCAGATACTCAACCGACACGTGCCGGGCAGCGAAGTGCGCGCTTTTGGGTCTCGCGTTACGGGCCGGACCAAGCCGTGGTCGGATTTGGACTTGGCGGTGGTTGGTCCCGAGCCAATAGGATGGCAAAACGTAGAGATTCTTAAGGAGGCTTTCCAGGAGTCCACCCTGCCCTTCCGCGTTGACGTTCTGGATTGGCACGAAACCTCACCCTCTTTCCAGGCCATCATCGCCCAACAGTACGCGGTCATCCAGGCCAGCGAACATATCGGAGCTGTCTAATGGCATCACCCTCTAACCCCGACGAAATCGTCTTCCTCTCCGCCTCGGCAACCTCCGCCGCCATCCGCGCCGGCGAGTTCACCGCCACCGACGCGGTCAACGCCTACCTGAGCCGCATCGACGCCGTCGACAGCGACATCAAGGCCTACATCACCGTCACCCGCGAGGAAGCCCTCGGCGCTGCCGCCGACATCGACGAAGCCATGCGTCGCGGCGACGACGACCTGATCAACGCCCCGCTCTTCGGCGCTCCCGTCGCCATCAAGGACCAGTTCAACACTGCCGGCATCCTCACCAGCAACGGCTCGCGAGCCTATGCCGGCAACGTCCCGGCCGACGACGCCACCATCGTATCCCGCCTGAAAGCCGCCGGAGCAATCCTGCTGGGCAAGCTCAACCTCAGCGAACTCGCCATGGGCGGCACCGCCGACCCGCCCTACGGAACACCGCACAACCCCTGGCGTTTCGGCCACACCCCCGGCGAGTCCAGCAGCGGTTCCGGCGCGGCCTTGGCCGCCCACCTGTGCGCGGCCTCGGTCGGCGAGGACACCGGCGGCAGCGGGCGCGGCCCCGCTTCATACTGCAACGCCGTCGGCCTCCGTCCCACCTTCACCCGCATCAGTCGCCACGGCATCACCCCCATGTGCTGGTTCCTGGACGCCGCCTCGCCCATGACCAAAACCGTCGAGGATAACGCCCTTGTCCTCGGAGCCATCGCCGGCTACGCCCCCCTCGATCCGACCACCAGCCGCCGGCCCGTGCCCAACTACTACGGAATGCTGGACGGCAACATAAGCGGCATGCGCATCGGCCGCATGACCGAACTCTGCGACTCGCCCGACATGCACCCCGACGTGCGCCGCGCCGTCGACGATGCTCTGGAGACGTTTGCCGGCCTCGGCGCGGAGATCTCTGACGTTTCCATCCCGCTCACCGAAATCGCAGGTGCAATCTTCGTCGGCATCGCCGATACCGAGGGCGCCGGCGCCCGTGACGACCTCATGCGCCGCTCTCCCGAATTGCTCGATCGTGCCTCCCGCACCCGCCTCCAGTCCGCCGCCCTGGTGCCGGCCAAAGTGCAGAACCGCGCCATGAAAGCCCGCGTGCTGCTCCGTCGCCAGTTGGAAGACGCGTTCAGCCAGGTCGACGTGCTGGTCTGCCCCACCGCTCCGTATCCCGCACCGCGCCACGACGCCCTCACCGCACCCTTCGAGTCGGCCGACGACGTGCGCCAGCGGTTCTTCTTCCGCCGCTCCTACACCGGATGCTACCCGCTGGCCGGCATGCCCGCGGTATCCATCCCCGGCGGTTTCACCGAGGACGGCCTGCCCATCGGCCTCCAACTCGGCGGCAACTCATTCGCCGAGGGCACCATCCTGCGCGCATCCTACGCCTACCAGCAGGCCACCGACTGGCACACCCGCCGCGCCCCGGTCTAGCGATCTTCCAACGTGTTCACCATCCGCAACTACGCCGAAGGTGACCTGTCTGCGCTGCTCGATTTCGTCGTCCCCCTGCCGGCTGGCAACAATCCCAACCCCGACAGTGCGGCCCACCGCAGCGTTTTCACGGACATCATGCGGCTCCCCGGCCGCGACCAGTACCGGGACTGCCTGCTGTTGTTCCAGGACTCCGCCGAACGCAAACCGACGCTCCGCGGGTTCTGCTTAGTGTTCCCCGAACTGTCCGGCGAGCAATCTCGTGGCTGGCGCTGCGTGCTGAACATCCACGCCGCCCCCGGCGACGATTACGAATCCAACTGGCGTGCCCTGTTGCATGCTGGTCTCGAACGCACCCGTGAAGCCGGCGCACCGGTGGCGCATATCGCGTTATGGCCGCCCTACGACCGCGCCCCTGCTCTGGTTGATGAAGGCTTTGAACTGGCGCGCGTCTATTGGAATATGGTCTGGGACCAGGAGCGCGTTCCCCATGTCGATTTCCCCGACACCTACCGGGTGCGGTCTTTCACCGAAAATGATGCTGCCCTTTTCACCGCAGGACATAACTCCGCGTTCGCTGACACTTGGTGGTTTGCCCCGTACACAGAAGAACAGACCGACCACCGCTCCCGGATGGCTAACACCTCGTACGACGGTATCAGGCTCCTGTTTCAGGGTGAGCAACTGGCGGGCTACTGCTGGACGCTGCTCATGTCCGACGGCCAGCGCAGGCAGGGCGTGATCGGTTCCATAGGGCTGGTGCCCGAGTTCCGAGGTCAGGGAATCAGCAAGACCATCCTCGGCGCCGGCATGATCTATCTGCGAGCGACTGGCGCGGACTACATCCGCCTCGAGGTCGATGGCGACAACACGCCGGCGATACACCTCTATCACTCCATGGGGTTCCAGAAGGCCGGCGAACTCCATTGGTACGAACGCGTGCTTGAAGCTGACGGCCCGTCCGATGCGTGAGGGTAACGGTTACCGCCCTCTATACCCATGCACCACCACCCACAACGCCTCCCCGTCGCTGACGTACTCCACGGTCCCGTCCCGCGCGGTCAGAAACACGTTGCCCGCCCCCACTGACCGTTCCAGCCGCTCCACCACCTCAGCATGCGGATGCCCGAAACGGTTCTCCCGTCCTGCCGAAATCACCGCGCTCCTCGGGTCCGCCCGTTCCAAGAATGTTGCCGTCGTCGACGTCCTGCTCCCGTGATGCCCTACCTTGAGCACATCGGCCCGCAGCTTGTCGCCGGCAACCGCTAACAGGTATCTCTCGGCCTCGACCTCAATATCTCCCGTCAACAGGAACGAGTGGTCGCCGTAATCCAGACGCAGCACCAGACTCCTGTTGTTGGCGTTCCGATCCACCCCTGCCGGTAACCCATCGGCCGGCGGATGCAGAACCTCCAGGGCCACATCCCGCCCCAGCAGGATGCGGTGCCCAGCGTGCAGCGCCGCCGTTGGATGTTCCCGCGCGCTCAGCGCCGCCTGCCACTGCGGATACAGCGCGGATCCTCTCTGATCAGTGCCTCCGTGCAGCACCACGCCAACGCCGTACCGGTCCAGCACGCCCAGTAAACCTCCCACGTGGTCGCTGTCCAGGTGCGTCGCCGCCACCAGGTCCAGCCGCCGGTCCCCCGGAGGCATCAGGGACGACACGGCTGCCAGCGTCGCCGTCGGATCAGGCCCTCCATCCACCAGCATCTGCCGCCCGTCGGGAGTAACCACAAAGACCGCGTCGCCCTGCCCAATGTCCAGCACGTAAACGTGAAGCAGTCCGTCCGGCCTGGCGCCGGAGAACTGGCCAAGAATCAGCACGGCGGCGATAACCGCCACCGGGGCCGCGGCCAATGCCAGACCCGCCGGGCCGCTCGGCCTCCACCGTGGTCGCCTCCGCAGTCCCGCAACACCACGACGCACTCTCCCCGACGAGACCAGCGCCGCCAGCAGTCCCGTGGTCCCCAGCCAAACTCCCGCCACCGTAGCCGTCAGCCACGGCGCCGGCAGCAGTGCCGGCGGCATCGCGTCAGCCACCCATATCAACCATGCCAACGGCGCCCACGCCAGCGTGCCCGGTATCACCCCCAGCGGCGGCGCCAAGGTCCCCACCACCGACGTGGCCGACGCGCCCACGAGAGCCGCCGGCATGGCCGGCATCGCGAGGATCGTCGCCGGCACGCTCATCAGCGGAATCTCGCCGAAATGCCACGCCACCAGCGGCAGGGTAGCCAGCGTCGTCGTGGTCGAGATGACCACCGATGCGATCAGCAACGATGCCCCATATTGAGCCCAACGCGCCATCCACGAGTCCGAGGTGGATAACGGCGCAGCAATTGCGGCAGAAAACGCTGTGATGATGGGCAGCCCTACGATGACGCCGGCCATCGCCGTGAAGCTCAGTTGAAAAGACAGGCTGCCCAGCAGAGACGGATCGATGAGTACTATCGCCGCTCCGGCCAGCAGCAGCGCCGTCACGCCTCTGATCCCGCGTCCCAGCAGCCCCTGCGCCAAAAACAGGCTGCCCATGATCGCGGCCCGCACCACCGGCGGATCCAGACCCGAAAGCACTGCATAGGCCCACACCACCAGGGCAGTCGTCAGCACGGCCCACGGGTTGTTCCGGCCCGCGACCGCCGATGCCGCCGCCAGCATCAGCGCCATGACCACGCCCACGTGCAGCCCCGAAATCGCCAGCAGGTGCGACATCCCCGTAGCGCGAAACGACTCCTTGACGTCCTGTGGCAGTTCGGACCTGATACCCAACAGCAGCGCCTGTGCCAACCCCGACTCCGGCGCCGGAACCGACCGCTGTATCGCCGATGCCATCCCGGTCCTGACGTGGTGCAATGCCGCCGTCGCCTTGGATCCGCCGCCCGTCGAAACCGCCTCAACCTCCCGTGCCCACATCACGCCGACGATCCCCTGCGATTCCAGCCAAGCCGCGTAGTCGAAATCGCCTATCGGTTCCAGCCTCTCCACGCTGCCCGTCACCCGTAGTCGGTCCCCATACCGCAAAAACGGCTGATGCCTCTCGGCCGCCAGTTCCTCCGGCGGCAGCGAGTACACCAACAGGCTGACGCCAACGGGTATACCGCTCGGCGTACCGTCATCATCCTCTACCACCTGACCCTTGAACCGGTATCTTCCCCCGTTCGTCGTCGGAGCGTCCGTAATCAACACGGTGGCGGTGACCTTCGACCCGGTGGACACCAGCGGCAACGGCGGAGACTCACCGGTCTCTGCCCGCCAAACCCCCAATATCAGCGCCGCCGCCAGCAGCATTGGCCCGGCGGGAACCCCAAACAACCTGCAACCTGCCGCCGCAGCCAACACCCCCAGGAACAGCAGGAGCAGCGGCCATGCGTTCGCCAGATACAGGTCACTCCATAGCCCCAACCCGACACCGGCGATCAGCGCCGCCAGGACTAACTCTGGAACCAGCCGCATCGCGTGTTCAGAAACGGACCGGAACGCGCGTCAATTCCGCCGCCGTCGCATCGTGTATCGATTCCCAAGCGGATCGATTCCCACTCGGATCAGCGCCTCACTGACCACCCACGGTGATCATGTCGGCGATGCGCCCATAAATTCCGTCCCCAATCCCAGATACTGCGGTGATGCCGTCTGGCGACACGAACGGCCCCGCCGCATCGCGGTGCGCAACAATGGATTGAGCCCGCACGCCCCCGATCCCTGGCAGCGTTTCCAGGCATTCGGCGGTGGCGACGTTGATGTTCACTGGAACTTGGCAGGCGCTGGCAGAGGCCGCCTTACTGCTCGCCCTTTCATCCTGCACCGTCGCGGCCAGGCCGAATCCCACCGGTACGTCGTCGGATGCGCCCAGGGCTGGAATCCGATAGTGTCCGGCATCACTCACATGCGCCGCCAGGTTGACCCGCTCCAGGTCGGCGATTTCCGTCGGCCCGCCCGCCAGGTGAACCACGTTCGCCAACCTCTCCCCTGCCGGCACGGCATAAACCCCAGGATTCACCACCTCGCCGGTGATGTACACCACCAGATCGACCGGCACTGCGATCTCGGTCGGTTGGGCCTCCGCCGTGGGGCCGGACATCCCTGCATCACCGCCGTCGGAAGATGCGACGACCGGCGCGATAATCTGGACACCGGCGTCATCCTGCGCGCCGCCCGCTCGGTTCCCCAACATCAGCCAGACCACCACGCCCAATATCAGCACGGCAGCCGCTGCGGAAACACCTGTCGCCAGTACGCGTTTGGCACCCATGGCAGACAATCTCAACCCAAATCAATTTGCATGTAGGCAACCGACGGCGCGTTGATGCCAACCATTCTTGAAACGATCATTCGCAGGCCACACTAAGCAATAAATAGTTCACAATATATCGCATTTAGTTTGTTATGTTAATCGATCTGTGGGGCATCGACGCTGAACAAATCGCATGCTCGTCCCATTCAAATGAACATAACGGTCCACCGGCGCCGAGCGGCCCAAGGTCGAATCAAACTGGATTGCCGCCCGTCGTTGCCGCCTGCTACAATCCCGCCAACGCCGTGTGCTCTCTCCATCGTTGCGGCGTGTCCACCCGAAGTTTGCTCAAGGAGATTCCAGATATGTCTTGGCGTTTCAGCCTCCTCAACCGCTTTGAAGACCCGCCCGGCGGAATCACCGAAGGCCCCGCCTGGAACGGTGAGGTCGTCCTGTTCACCCACATTCACGCCAGCCGCATCTACGCCTACAACCCCAAATCCGGCGAGTTCTCGGTGTTCCGCGAAAACACCAACCGCACCAACGGACTCGCTTTCGATGCCCAGGGCCGCCTGTTCGGATGCTGCCAGAACGGCCGCGCCATCGTGCGCTTCGACCCCGACGGCAGCATGGTCACCGTCGCCGACAACCTCGACGGCGTCCCCCTGAACACCCCCAACGACCTTGCCATCGACGCCCGGGGCCGCATCTGGTTCACCAACCCCTGGAACGCCGGCAACATCGACCCCCACGAAGTCGAGCAACTGGACCACCGCTCCGTCCTCTGCGCCGTGCCCCAGGCCGACGGCTCCTATAACACCGTCCGCTCCACCTACGACACCACCATGCCCAACGGTGTCCTGGTCTCGCCCGACGGCAACACCCTGTACGTCGCCGAGAGCAACAGCGACGAAATCGACATTGACCGCGAACTGCGCGCCTATCCCATCAACGGCGACGGCACCGTGGGCCCCTACAAGACCCTCCACACCTTCGGCCGCGACGCCAACGCCGTCCACCGCGGCATCGACGGCATGTGCCTTGACGCCGACGGCAACATCATCGCCACTGCCGGCTGGCCCACCGGTGGCCCCGGCCCCATGCTCTACGTGTTCTCCCCCACCGGCCGCGTCATCGAGACCCATCCCGTTGCGGCAACCCGACCCACCAACGTCTGTTTCGGCGGCGCCGACAACACCGACGTTTTCGTAACCTCCACTGACGGCCACTTCTTCCACGCCAAAACCGACACCGTCGGCTGGGCCATCTACCCGTAGGTATGACTCCGCATCAGCCTCTCCCCTATGTGGGAGAGGCTATCGGCAAGGCCGTTTCCAGGCAACACAGGCGGTGAGACCATGCAGAACAGGCGGTTGAGCAACTACGGAATCGGACGCGACCAGCTTCGCCAGGGCGGCGGGCGTGGCAACGGCAACGACCACTTCGACGAACTCGTCGGCAGCACCGAGTTCTACGTCTACCAGACTCCCGGCCGCCGCGTGAAGGGTTTCGACAGCCTCAAGCTCTACGCCGAAGCCGAGGGCTGCGAACTGCTCTACACCGCCGAAGCGCCGCCCGAACTGATCGACCACGAGACCCTGCGCATCACTCACCGCCGCGCCGAACCCATACCCGACGCCGTCCTCAAGCGCGTCCATTCCTGGGCCCACCGCAACAACTTCCTCCACAGCTTCTTCAAACCCCTGTATCGGTAATTGACCGCCTTTACGTACGAACGGGCGGAGCATCCGCCGCTCTTGATCCGACTCCGCCTTCACCGGCGAACATTATCCTAACTCCGATTGACCACGGGTTGCCGAGTCGGCGGGCGGAGCACAAGTGAAAGCAATGCTCCCAAGGACACCTTGGCAACCCAGTCGAAAGTCTCTTGAGCAGATTCTGTCAAGGCCAGATGCGAGTGCAAAGCGACGCCAGCCATGCCGAGGAGGAACGGGAATAAATTCCCGACCATCGTATTAATAAGTTATCCATCTGTCATCTCCGACGTGTCCTGATGGTAGTCTGGAATCGAACGGCATGCCTCGCCGAAATCAGCGCCACCCTCGCCCAGTTGGTCCAGCAGCAGCAGAATGGCCACACGCCCAACGACGACTGACCTCCCGCCAACCCAGGCGGAACGCGCCATCCGCCGCCGCATCGCCCGCCACGGCCCCATCACATTCGCCGACTTCATGGCGGCCGCCCTCTACGCACCCGGCGGCTACTACACCCGATCCACCGCCGGCGACGACTACTACACCAGTCCTCGTATCCATCCCGCCTTCGGCGCCCTCCTCGCCATCCAGCTATTCCACCTCTGGGATCTGCTCGAAAGCCCCAACCCGTTCACGGTCGCTGAACCCGGCGGCGGCGACGGCCTGCTCTGCCGCGACATCCTCTCCGCCGCTCGCCACCTGCCAGACGGTTTCCCCGATGCCATCCGATACACCATAATCGACCCCTTGCCCGCCCCCGGCCACGAAAAGTCATTCCCCAACGCCACCCGCGTCGCCGCCGACGCCCTGTCAGCCGATGCCCTGTCAATCGATCCATCGTCGCTCCCGTCTCCCGCCCACTGCATCCTCTCCAACGAACTCCTCGACGCCCTGCCCGTCCACCGTGTGCGCATGGCCGGCGGTAGCATGCGCGAACTCTACGTCGACGTAGAATCCGACGTCGCCGACGGCTACGAAGGCGCCCTCGTCGAAATCTCCGGCGAACCCTCTACACCCGCCTTGGCAACCCGCCTCTCCGACCTCGGCATCACCCTGGACGACGGCCAGACCGCCGAAATCTGCCTGCTCCTGGACGCCTGGGCCGGTGCCACCGCCGCGCTGCTCGATACCGGTTTCGCCATCACCATCGACTACGGCCGCGCCGCCGCCGACCTCTACGACCCAAACGCACGTCCCCACGGCACCCTCGTGACCTACCGCAACCACCGCCAGACCGACGCTCCGCTCCACGACGTTGGCCGCCAGGACATCACCGCCCAGGTCGATTTCACCTCGGCCCAGCGATCCGCCGAAGCCTCCGGCCTGACCACCGTCGGCAACGTCCCCCAGGGCGCGTTCCTCCAACGCCTCGGCCTCCAGACCATCCGCCGCAGGCCGCCACTCGACGCTGACGGCAGCGGTTGGCTGACCATACCCGCCGGCCCCGACGGCCTTCCTCCCGCCGCGCTCCCCGATGCGTTCGGCGCGCCACCCGACGACAGCCGCGCCTGGCTCACCAACCTTACCCACCTCGCGCAACCCGGCGGCCTCGGCGATTTCCGCGTGTTGCTCCAGTCCAAGGGACTCCCATCCGAACGCGCCGCCGCCGCCCTGTCCTGGCTCGACGGCCAACCCGCCCAGCATGGCTATACCCCGTCGTCCCTGGCCGCCATGATCCCACCGGAATCGCTGGTCCTCGGCCCCGAACACATCCGGCTCACCCAGTAGCCCGGTGCTATAATCGGCGACACCCAAAACGTCCCGATTTCCCGCCTCTCCCTCCTGGAAATTTCTCATGCCCGGCCCCCTGCACGGCATCAACGTCGTCGAATTTTCCACCATGATCGCCACCCCCACGGCTGGAATGCTCCTGGCCGACATGGGCGCCAGCGTAATCAAGGTCGAACCTCCCTGGGGCGACCTCTGGCGCTACGCACAGGCCGTCCTGCCCACCGATGGCCGCCCGTTCATGGCCTACAACCGCGGCAAGCGCTCCATGACCCTCGACCTCACCAAACCCGAAGCCGGCGACATCGTCCGCCGCCTCACCCAGCAGGCCGACGTCGTCCTCGCCAACAACCGCCCCGACGTCGCCGGACGCCTCGGCATCGACTACGAAACCCTCTCGGCCATCAACCCGTCCATCATCTACTGCGAAGGTTCCGCCTTCGGACACGAGGGCCCCGACGCCTACCGCCCCGGCTACGACATCATCATCCAGGCCATGTCCG
Organism: Chloroflexota bacterium; assembly: GCA_026710825.1. Taxonomy (GTDB): domain Bacteria; phylum Chloroflexota; class Dehalococcoidia; order Lucifugimonadales; family UBA3495; genus Bin87. Next base: position 18,646 of record JAPOQH010000059.1, read on the forward strand.
GCATCGCCACCGCCGAAGGCAAGGTCGTCAACGGCGTCCCCGAGCACATCGTCGCCAGCCCCCTCGTCGATTCCGCCTGCGGCCTCGCCCAGGCCTGGGCCGTCTGCGGCGCATTGTTCGCCCGGGAACGCGACACCAACGCCGGCGAAAAAGGGCCAGGCCAGAAGCTCGAAGCCTCCCTCCTCGGTACCAGCCTCCTCATGCTCGGCATGCGCTTCGTACGCATCGACAACCTGGACCTGGATCCCCACCGGCAGGTCCTCGAGTCAGTCGACGCCATGCGCTCCGCCGGCACTCCCTATCCCGACTTGCTTGAGGTCTACCAGGCCCAGCACTTCCAGTCCCCCGGCAACATCTACTACCGCTTCTTCCAGACCGCCGACGGCATGCTCGTCGTCGGCTGCCTCAACGCCGCCCTCCGCCTCAAACTCCTCGACGTCATCGGCCTCCACGACATCCGCTTCGACGACGGTTACGATCAGCGCTCCCAGGAAGCCGCCGATTTCGGCGCTCAACTCATGATCGACGCCGAGGCAATATTCCGCAACAAGACCAACACCGAGTGGCTCGACCTGCTCGATGCCGCCGGCGTCCCCGCCGGCCCGGTGCGATTCGTCGAGGAGTTGTTCGATCACCCCCAGGTCGAGGCCAACAACTTCGCCGTCGACGTGAACCACCGCGACCTCGGCAACGTCCGCATGGCCGGCCCCCTCGTCTCCTTCAGCGACACCCCCCTCAGGGCCGGCGACCTGCCCGCCCTCGGCGAACACACCGACGCCGTCCTAACCGACCTCGGCTACCCACCCCAAACCATCGCCCAATGGCGCGAATCCGCCGTCCTCTGACCCCTGCTCACCATGCCGGAATATCTATGGGATGATGCCAAAAACGAACAGCTCAAACGGGAGCGTGGCATCTCGTTCGAGCACGTGGTGTATCATATTGAACACGGCGGTCTATTGGACGATATACAGCACCCGAATCAGGAGCTGCATCCCGGCCAACGGGTGTATATCGTACGCATTGGCGATTACGTCTACGAAGTTCCATTCTTTCGCTATGGTGGCGTCGAATCTTTGAGGACCATATATCCGAGCCGGAAGTTTACCCGCGCTTACTTGGGCTAGCCGGAGGCGACGATGAGCGGCAGCAAGAACGAAAAAGATCGACCGGCAGATGCGCCGCTGACCGACGAGGAGTTCGATGCCTGGTGGCCTTTCAGCGACGACGACCTGGACGAAGACGAACGAGAGATTGTTGAATCCCTCCGTGATTACGAATGGGTCCCACCGCCTCACCTGGAAGAGGAACGGCAAAAGGCACGTGCGCGAGTCCGGAGTATCCTGGCCAGCAAGTACCCCAATGGCATCCCCCATAACAAAGTCCCAATCGCCGATTCGACAAACGCCCCTGATATCGCCCCAGCAGCCGACGACGACTCGTAGATGACCACTCCCACCACCCCCAACCGCCTCTACTTCGGCGACAACCTGGACATCCTCCGTCAGCACGTCGCCGACGAGTCCGTCGACCTCATCTACCTCGACCCGCCCTTCAACTCCAACGCCACCTACAACGTCCTCTTCCGCGAACGCTCCGGCGGGGAATCCGCCGCTCAGATTCCCCAGCGGCCACCTACGTGCGCTTGCATCTGACGGCGCGTTCGCCGCCCGGTATCAGTTCAGGTTCTGAGTGCGTTCGATATGGCTTCTTAAGACGGCGAAATCGCGGGCGACTATGTAACCGCAAAATGCACAACAGGTCCAACCTACATCCATGCCGCCTTGTGTAGCAAAGATGTCAGGATCCAGGCGCCCTACCCAGTTCATACGCTCCAAACCGCAACTCGGGCAACGCAGTGCCACCTGTTCGATTGGCGGGAAGCCTTGCGATATGATCCGTCTCAGTTCAGCAACCTCGTGTAACAACTGTTGCGCCGATTGAAAACGGTCCGAAGGATTCTCTCGTATAGTTTTCTCGAATATGTGCGTCAGATGCCAGGTGTCCGGCTGGTTGGGAAAGAGCGTTTGCATAGACCGGTTGCCGAAAACGGCAGCTTCCCTCGCAAATGCACTTTGCGATGTAATTGCAGACCAAAGCACTTTTCCCGTTGAGTAGATGTCCGAGTGAATCCCGACTTGGCCATCGTTGCCCGCTTCGCATTCTGGCGAAGTGTAGTTCCTTGCGCCGACATTTTCGTCGACTAAGGTAACCATCGCTCCATCTTGAATCTGGCAAATCCCGAAATCGATCAGTCGAATACTTCCGTCAGGGACGATCAAAATGTTGTTTGGTTTGATATCCCTGTGGACTATACGTGGGTTCGAGCGTTCGCAGGCCTGGATGGCAGAAACGACTTGCTCGAACAGATCGAGGCATTTTAACGTGTCAGCACCGTATGAGTTGGACCCTCCGAATATGATTCGATCCAGTGGCAAAGCACCATCAACATACTCCATGACATAAAACTGGAAATCGTCATCTGGCTCTGATTGATCCACCACCGGGACTATCGCTTCATGCGTGAGCGATTTTACCGCTTCGATTTCGCTCCTAAAGCGTTGCCGAGCTTGCGGGGATTCTACACGTCGAAGCGCTTTCAAGGCGTACAGACGACCATTCGGATCGCCTTTGTGGACCACGAGTTCCACATTTCCTTGGCCGCCGCTTCCTAAGGTCTTGCCGGTCGATTTCCAAGGTAGATGATCCGGAATTTTCATTTATTTTCCTCTCGGTGACCGGTCCACTCGGCGTCAACCGCTCATCCTATGACGTTAGCATGGCGATTTGGCTGGTGCAACGGACAGGACACTATCGATTCAGTCGGTGCCGCCAACCATAACCAAGCCCGTCGTTAGATGGGGATATTCGCCACCAGTTTACTACTAGCCATGCTACAATATCATTAATAGCAATAAATAATATCATCAAATCCGCTGCCATAAAGCGAGGCCCCAATATGATTCAACAACGCGACATCACCGTCTACGGCGCCCTCTGGTGCCCCGACTGCCGACGATCCAAGCAGTTCCTCGCCGAACACCGCATTCCCTACCGTTGGGTGGACATCGAGCAGGAACCCGCCGCCCAGGACACCGTCCGCCGCCTCAACCGTGGACGGCAGATCATTCCCACCATCGTATTCGGCGACGGTGGCCCCATCCTCGCCGAACCCAGCAACGCAGAACTTGCCGCCCGTCTGGACATCAACCCCAGGGCCAGCCGGTCCCACTATGACCTCATCATCGTCGGCGCCGGTCCCGCCGGGCTCACCGCCGCCATCTACGCCGCCCGCGAGGGCATGGACACCTTGATCATCGAGCGTGGCGGTGTCGGCGGCCAGGCCGGCTCCACCGAGCGCATCGACAACTATCCCGGGTTCGCCCAGGGCATCACCGGCGCCGATCTCGCCGACAATATGCGCGAACAGGCCGAGCGGTTCGGCGTGGAGTTTCTCGTCGCCCAGACCGTCGCGTGCGTCTACCCCGGCCCGGATTCCGCCGGCGTCCGCACCATTACCACCGAGACTGGACAGCAGTACCGCGCCCCAGCCCTCCTGCTCACCCCCGGCACCCGTTACCGACGCCTCAACGTCCCCGGCGAGGACGACTTCATCGGCGCCGGCGTCCACTTCTGCGCCACCTGCGACGGCCCCTTCTATGCCGGCAAGGAAACCCTCGTGGTCGGGGGAGGCAACAGCGGCGTCGAAGAAGGCCTGTTCCTCACCCGCTTCGCCTCCCGCGTAACCGTCCTCGAGGTCGGCGACCGCCTGCGCGCCAGCCAGGTCCTGCAGGACACAGCCGCCGCTCATCCGCAGATGGACATCCGCCTCAACACCACCGTCCGCGAATTCCGTGGCAACGGCAAGCTCGACTCCGTGTTGGTCGAGGACGTCAGGACCGGAGAGCAGGACGTGCTCCGCCCCGCCGGCGTCTTCGTTTTCATCGGCCTCGATCCCAACACCGCCTTCCTCTCCGACGTGGTGGAGCTTGACCAGCGGGGTTTTATCGTAACCGGCTCGGGCCCGGACTCTTTACCTATGGAGACCAGCCGCCACGGCATTTTCGCCGCTGGCGACGCCCGCGCCGGCAGCACCAAGCAGGTGGCCGCCGCCGTTGGCGAAGGAGCCGCCGCCCTCATCGGCATACGCGCCCACATGGAAGATGAGATCCCCAACCGCGGCTACCCCGGCGACTGACCACGCACCAACACTCCCGCACCCCTCATGGCGCGTCAGGGTTGCGTGGGTGTTGACGCGCGAACCGTAGGGGCGAGGCATGCCTCGCCCCGCTTCCAACGAACCACATCGCCGGGACCCATTGCCGGGCCCAGGTAGGGGCGAATAATCATTCGCCCGGCATCGTTTGACCCGGCACCCGTCACCCCGGCCTCGTCACCCCGGCATCAGATACCCAACCGCCCGACGCAAAGACCGTCGGCGCGCGGAACACCGCGACCAACCAAAGGGCCGGGGATATATCCCCGGCCCTTGCCATCCGGCGCGCTCGCTTATGCCGTCGCGCTTTCAGTTATTCCTCTCACCGGGATGTGAGGAAACCCCGGATGCGAGGAGCCTCGTCCGCTAGTCTGCGTTGGCGTAAACGTAGCAGCGGACACCGGCCATCGGGATGCCGTAGCCAAACTTGACCCGCGGCGCCTCGATTCTCGGCTCATATTCCTGGCCCACGGCGTGAGAGCCGAACTCGTTCAGCGTATCGCTCAGGTCCTGCTCCACCCGGTCGGTCAGCAACCCCTGTCCCTCTTGATCGTCGGCCTTGATCGATTGTTCATTGACGGTAACCATCGTTACTTCCTCCGTGTATCTTGGGTTTCGTTCAGTAGAGTTGATACGATTCGTATCATAGCAAGTAATGCCGTATTGGTCAATACCTTTGACTGTTAAAACTGCATGTTAACCCGCTCATCCTCCAAAAAATGCGCGTGCCCCATCCACCGCCTTACCGGAAATACCCCGTCTGCCTCGACCAATACCTCCAGATGACCGCCCTCGCAGGCGACGCCCCACCCACTCACCAACGCAAGAGGGCGGCCCTCTCGGACCGCCCCCGGAAACCGTGCCGATATTCTGGCCGCTAATCCTCCGGCACGTATCGGTAATACCGCACTCCGGCCATCGGGATGCCATAGGCCAGGCTCGGCGGCGGAATGTGCCGGACTCTCTCCGGCGCGGCGTCTTCCATCCGTGCCCCGAATTCGGTCAGCACGTCGGCCATATCCTGCTCCACCCATTCGCTAAGCAACCCGGATCGTAGGTCAATCTGCTCTTGCATCAGTCGTTCGTTGACAGTAACCATCGTTGCTCCCCTCCCGTTTTGATTTGCCGCGTCATTATTGATTGCGATGTTTATTATCATAAACACCAATGCCGACTATGTCAACCCCTCCTGCCCCCAATCCTCGGACGCCCCTACCAAAAACCCACCTCTTCCCTCGTAAAAAAGCGTCGGGTCCCCTCACAAAAAGCGTCGGGGCGGACGGCATCAACTGCACCACCACCACCACCGTACCCCCGATCGCAGGAGCGAACAATCATTCGCCCAACCCTCCGCACCCACCATCCCTCCATCACCCAAACTCGCGCCCAATCAAAAAATATCCTGTTCATCCCGTTTATCCTGTTGATCCCGGTAAAAAATAACCCCGCCTCTCCCCCTTGACATCACGCCACAAGAACGTATATGCTAACTGTGTCTAGACCAAACGTACGTTTATCCCAACAACAGTGAGGCAGGATTCCCAGCATCGACGGCCAACCCCGTCAGTAAAAATCGCAACCGATTCAGGTGGCTGCGTGTCGCTCTCGGACCGACTATTCAACGACGGTGCCACACTAGGATCACCGGGACCGTTCGGGCCCGCGTGTACATTGGCGTAACATATCGTCTGAGCCA
>JAPOQH010000127.1 GCA_026710825.1 Chloroflexota bacterium
AGCGGCAGTGAAGCGCGGTTAAAGTAGTTTCCCAGCGGAGAGGGGGGCTTGTGGGCTGGCTGGGGGGTGTTTCCTCCGGCGGGGGAGCCTCTCGGGCGTACCGCAAGCCGGCGCTCGCACGCCGGGGTTTTACGAACCGATCCACGGAACCGCTCCCGACATCGCGGGCCAAGGGATTGCCAATCCGTGTGGGTCAATACTCAGCGTGGCTATGATGCTACGCTACTCCCTGGGACTTACCGAGGAAGCCGCGGCCATTGACCGGGCGGTGCAGGCCGTACTGGAGCAAGGATACCGGACTGCGGACATCGTGAGTGCGGGCGAAACGGCCACCAGCACGGTGGAAATGGGCGATCTCATCGCCAGGGCCATCGGTTAGGCGCGGAGACCCGAGCGTGTTCAACCTCCTGGGCAGCGTCGGACTGTCCGTTGCCATCATCGTTTTCCTCGCGAGCGCCGTCGCGGTCATATTCCTCGGCGTCCAACTGGCGAAATACGGAGACGCTTTATCGACATTGACGGGATGGGGCAGGCTGTTTGTCGGCAGCATCCTTGTCGCCCTGGCGACGTCGCTGCCAGAGCTTTCCAACAACATCACGGCAGTACAAATCGATAATCCGCAGTTGGCGTTGGGGAACGTGGTCGGGGCCAACATGGTGAACATGTTCACCATGGCCATGGTGGCACTGCTGTTCGGCGGAAAACGGTTCCTCCAACGTGTGGCCCCAGAACAGGGTTACCTGATAGTGCTGGCGGCGATCTTAACCGGGATGGCAGTGCTATTCGCCGGCGTCAAGATGGGGATCAACGTTTGGCAGATTGGGGTGTCATCGATAATTCTGCTGATCGTGTATCTGATCGGCATGTGGATCGTGTATCAGCGGCGTCCCGCCGGGGCCGATGACGACGAGGAAAATGACCCCGGAATGACTCTGAGCAAAGCCTGGATCATGTTCAGCCTGGTGTCGCTCGGCGTGATCATAGCAGGGGTGTTCCTGGCCCAGAGCGTGGACCGCGTTGCAGACCTGACGGGTATTTCGTCCGGAGTGCTGGGCATTTTGGCGGTGTCAATCGTGACCACCATGCCAGAAGCGTCAGCCACGGTGGCAGCGGCCCGTATGGGAGCGGCAGACCTGGGAATAGCCGGTCTTTACGGAAGCTGCGTGTTCAACGTCACGATCCTGTCGTTTGCCGACCCGTTCTACCGCAAAGGAATCGTCCTCAACAATCCGGAACCGGAGCACTTTGTGGCGGGCATATTCGCCATCGGTCTCATCATATTTGGTGGGCTGATGCTGTGGGGACGCAATCGTTTTCCGCAACCGGTGATCTTGGCGGGACTGGCCGTAATGGCGTCGGCGTATGTTGTCGGCGCTGTTTGGGTGGCTACCCTGGGGGCACCGACTGCGTGACATAAACTCAAGCAACCAAATAGAATCGAGGATCGGATAATTTCCATGGCACACGCGCCACAGACTCCTACGATAATCAGACCAGCGGTACCGGCAGATGCCGACGAATTAGAAAAGATCTACTACTTCGCGAACCTGGACGCAGCGTTAAAATCGGACCTCAGCCTTCCGAAGATGAAGCAGTTGGTCAAGATGCTGGACGCTGGAGCACTGGGGGATTTCAGGGACATATCTCCGTCGTTCATAGACCGCTCGGACCGGGCGTTGTTCGTCGCGGTGACGCCCGACAACACCCCGTACGGCATGGCGGCAGTGATGCAACTGGACGAAGATCGCGCCGAACTCCAACGGGTGGCGGTGGATCCCCTGAGGCAGGGCGGGGGCACAGCAAAAAAGCTGATGATCCACTGCATCGACCACGTGCTTGATCGTTGGAACGCCCGCTTCCTGGAGTTGTGGACTCGGGACCACATGCAGGCAGCGGTCGGTTTCTACCAGAAAATCGGTTTCGTAGAAACTGACCACTCAAAAGAAGGAACCTATCTTGATCTCAACCCGATGCACTTCCGATTGACGCTCGATGCAAGGCTCGCATTGAGCTAGGCCTGGGCGCCCGGATAGCGCGCCAACTCGACGAATTCGCCGGAATCGTCGTCCCAACCGAACAGGGCAGATTCGACGACCCGGTCGGCATTGATCCCTACCACCAGTTGCTGGACCGGGTATGCTGGGCCATCGCCCCAGGGACTGGTAGCGACCGTTCGGTCGGTGTCGGACAAATAGGCGCGGCCGTTGGGATGGGAGTGATAGATGATGAGTGCCGGGGCGTCCGAATCGAGGCTGCGGTTGAGCGCCATCAAGTCAGCTGAGTTGAATACATAGGCTGATTCCGACGTTCGGTCAGATGCCGTGGGATGACCGCCGCTGGCCTGGTCGTTGTCGGCAGGGCGAACGGCGTTCACTGCTTGGCCACCGGACGAGCCGGTCAGCCATCCGCAACATTCTGCCGGGAACGCCTGTAGAGCCTCCTTGTAGACCATTGCGAGGATGTCGGAAGGAATTTCCAGCGGATTCGTAAAATCGGTCATGTAACCCCCTTGTTACGAAAACCGTAAGGTGGTATGCTGATTTCCGCGAAAATTGTGGGTTGGCCGTAATACTCCGGTAATAGTGTGGCGGTAAAATGAAACCACACAACCCGCAAGCACACGAAATAACGGCCTCGCCAGCCAATCAGGATTGAAGAAAATGCAGACGCAAACCCGTTCCCGCAAGTCGTTGATGCGCAAGGCGTGCCCCCGGTGTGGAGGCGACGTCTGCCGCATGAGAGACACATTCGGAGTGTATCACCTGTGCGCTCAGTGCGGGCGCGAATTCCGCCGCCAACCGGCAGTAACGATACCACCGACTACGATTAATGCTCCCGCCAACCACACCGAAAAGAAAGAACCGCTGATGGTCTGACCATCAAACGTTGACAGACAACCCCAGGCAACGGCCTCGGATTTGTCTCCGAGGCCGTTTTCAATTTTTCGTTCACGACGACAGACCCATCCGCCGCCAAAAACGATAGTCGAACAACACGATAACAGCGAAATATGTTGGCAACCACCGTCGCATAAGGAGTATCGATGATGGAAAACATAGTCAGCAATCGGCCACTTGGAGAGGAGACTCGCCGGCGGGCGGGACTCCGGTCCTGTCCTCACTGCGGGGGCAACGTACGCCTGATACGGGACGTTTACGGTGCTTACCACCAGTGCTTGCAGTGCAGCCGGGAAATCAACCCGGCGGCACTGGTTGCCCCGATGCATAACGCCCCCGCCATAATGCCGAAACATATCGAGGTCGAGGAGCTCAAGATCGCCTGACCCAATTGGGAATAGGTTTGGATCCAAGGGGTTTGACCGTCCAACGAGTCAACCCCTAATCGTTTAAGTTACCGCCGCGATTAACGGTAGCGCCTGGGTCGATCAGAATTGCGTTCCTGGACGAATGTAGCGTATTCGCGGATCGCCTGTTCCTGCCCGGCGGTTTGGATGGAACCCGGTCGCAACTGCCTTATAAAATCGATAGCCTCGTCGGGATCGTAGCCAGTGTTGACCAGGTATGCGGCCAAAATCGTGCCGGTGCGTCCAATGCCCGCAGCACAAGTTACGACGGTGGGGCGTTCCCAAGTCTCGATCTGCTGCTCGACGAAATTCACGATACGGTCGATCTGCTCGATGGTCGGAGCTTCGAAATCCGGCACGGGCTCGAACAGTTCGGTAAATCCCCACGGGTCCGCTGAGATGGTGTTTTCCTCCATGCGAACCACGGCGGTGATGTCCTGACGCTCGAAATAAATAAGATGCCTGCGATCGGTTGGTCCCATGGCACCAGCCAAAGAGCCTTGTAGGATCCAGCTAAAGTTTCGAAAATTATCTTGCATGGGTGTCTCCGGAATGTTCTGATGCGACGTCGCTTCCGTCAGGCAGGATCGGTGCAAGCAATTCGAGTTGGGATTCCGAATCGTTCGTTCACCGCGCAAGAGTCGATACCGTGCACGCACGCTACCTTATCACGGGAACCGTGTCCCCGCACGATTTCCACATCCCGGGGACTGACGCCGAGACAACGGGCCAATATTTTCACGACAGCAGAGTTGGCTTTGCCGTTGACAGCGGGAGCGTTCACGCGTACCCGCAGCGCGCCGCCATACCAGCCCGCGATCTCAGATCTGGCTGCGTTAGGGCTCACCCGCAGTTTCAGAATGGCTGGACCTGACTCGGACATCAACCGCAAATGAATGGTCTGGTATAGTAATGGCACCGGGCAAGCGTATGCGCAGTCCCGGAAATGATCGGAGAACCGCATGCAGTATAGCAACATTACGCTGGCACGAATGGACAAAGTCGCAACGATTCGATTGAATCGTCCGGATGCCCTGAACGCGCTGAGTCACGACTTGGTTGGCGAATTCGCCCACGCCACCCAAGACGTTGCTCATGACCCCGACCTGAAAGCGCTGGTGATTCGAGGAGAGGGCCGAGGGTTCTGCGCTGGGGCGGACCTGCTCTTTTTTGACGAGGCTCTCGACAACCTATCGCTGTTGCCCGGTTACATACAGGACCTGAACAACGCTCTTTGCGGGCTTGAGGAACTGCCGATACCGACGGTGGCAGCGGTGCATGGATACGCGCTGGCTGGGGGCATGGAACTAATGATGGCCTGCGACATGGCGATTGTTTCCGACGATGCCCGCATCGGCGACCAACACGCCAACTTCGGCCTGATTCCGGGAGGCGGTTCCACTCAACGCCTGCCGCGTCGAGTCGGCATGCCGCGGGCGATGGAATTGCTCACGACGGGTCGTTGGCTTTCCGGGCCAGAAGCAGTCGAATGGGGTCTAGCGCTGCGGTCCGTACCGGCGGATTCGATCGAGAGCGAGTTAGAATCGCTACTCGCTGGCTTGCGCACCAAAAGCAGAACCGGGTTGGCTCTGATGAAATCTCTCGCTCGTGCCAGCCAGGATGTGCCGCTCAGAGATGGGGTGGCTTTGGAGGGTGCGACGTTCGCTCGCCTGTTTGGCACCTCTCCGCATCCAAGGGAGGGGATCACCGCGTTCAAGGAGAAGCGCCAGCCCGAATTTTGAACCTAATGACAGAGCACAGGACAAAGACTTGAAGATCAGAGACATTCTTAACCAACGGCGCACGATATCATTCGAGTTCTTCCCACCCAGGGAAGCGCATGGTGTTCCGGACGTCATAGACGTCATAGCGGGCCTACAGCAATTCAACCCCGACTTTGTATCAGTGACGTACGGTGCAGGCGGCGGGACCAGGGCCTTCACCGAAGAGATCACGATGAGGTTGAAAGCCGAAACTCCCCTGGAGGTGATGGCGCACCTGACCTGCGTGGCCCAAACTCGCACCGAAGTACACGGCGTCCTAAAACGGCTGCAAACGGCAGGGATTGAAAATGTCATCGCGCTGCGAGGAGACCGTCCGGCGGATGCCGAGTCTTCCGACCCAGGGCCAGATGAATTCCCGCACGCGTCGGATTTGATCACCCACATACGCGACAATTTCGATTTCGGAGTAGCCGGTGCCTGTTACCCGGAAGGGCACACCGAATCGGATAATCTGGATACGGACATCGCATACGCGCGGATGAAGCAGGACCTGGGCGCAGACTTCCTGATCACGCAGTTGTTCTACGACAACTCGTACTTCTTTGATTTCCAGGAGCGAGCTGCGGCCGCCGGAATCACGGTACCGGTAATCCCGGGGGTACTTCCGATCCTGAGCACCCCGCAAATCCGTCGATTCACATCCCTCTGCGGCGCGACCATTCCGGCCGAATTGGACGCGCAATTGGAGCGTCACGCCGAAGACAACCGGGCGGTGCGTGAAATCGGCATTGAACACGCGACACGGCAGGCAGAGGAGCTTTGGGCGAACGATGTTCCGGGTATTCACTTTTACGTGTTGAACCGCCGCTATTCCATATCGCATATCCTCCGCGATTTAAACATCGGGGAACATTCGGGGAACCTGGCCGATTAGCGAGCGGCTGTAGGCTCACGACTCACGCCGACATGCTGACTACCGGAGTGGATTTCATCGAGATCGACCGCGTGGCGGGCGTGCTGGAGAGACACGGAGACCGGTTCCTGCGGCGGGTGTTCACCCCGGGGGAGATCGCTTACTGCAGAGGTCGCGCTCCGAACCTTGCCGCCCGGTTCGCTGCCAAAGAGGCGGTGATGAAATCGTTGGGAACGGGGTTTCGAGGAGTGGGTTGGCGTGATGTTGAGGTGGTGCGGGCACCGAGCGGCGCGCCGAGCGCGCGATTGCACGGCCGGGCTCTGCGGCGCGCAGAACGACTGGGGGTTACCGAGATCGCGATCAGCCTTTCGCATTCGCGGGGATTCGCCATGGTGGTCGCCGTAGCGTCGCGGCCAGACAGCGCCGAAATCCGGCAAGCCATCGAGGACACCCTGTGGGGTGAACCGGTGGCGCCTGCATCAAGCTAACGATGCCTGTGCGCCGGGCGACTGAGGCGTAGTGCATTCCGTGGTGGTGTTGACCCCGACCAAAGTAGTTACCGTCGCGCAAATGCAGGCGCTGGAGTCTGCGTCCGAACGGCTGGGGGTCAGCACCGATACGCTGATGGAAAACGCCGGGTTGGAGTGCGCCCGATTTGTCCGGCAGCACATGCGGGGAGCGGCGGGACGAAAAGTCCTGCTGTTGATAGGGCCTGGAAACAACGGCGCTGACGGGTTGGTGATCGCGCGGCATCTGCAACGCTGGGGAGCGGACACCTGTTGCTATGTGGTTCGCGGTAGGCCGGCTGAAGATCCGAAAATGGTCGCCGCGTTGGCGTATGGTGTGAGTGTCACACACGCAGAAGACGACCCTGATTTCAGCGCGTTGAAGGGTTGGCTGTCGAGTTCATCCGCGGTGGTGGACGCAATATTGGGAGCGGGTCGATACCGAGCGCTGGAGGGTGCGGTAAAGGCGGTGGCGGAAACGATCAACGACCGCGCGAGGAGTGACACTACGGGCGGCGTCATCAGCATAGATTTGCCCACGGGAGTACACCCCGACACCGGCGAGGCAGACGACAATACCATCGTCGCCGGTGTGACCCTGGCACTGTGCTATCCCAAGTTCGGGATCGCGAATTTCCCGGGCGCAGGCCGCGCAGGGCGAATAGTGGTGCTGGACGTCGGGCTACACCCGGTGGCGCCGGATGGGATGGATTTGCCGGTGGAATGGATGGACGCCGCAACCGTCCGGGATTTGCTGCCGAATCGCAGATTGGATTCACATAAGGGCACGTACGGCCACCTGCTGATCATCGCGGGTTCACGGAATTTCGTGGGAGCATCATCGCTGGCGGCCACGGCCGCGCATCGAGTTGGCGCAGGGTTGGTTACGCTGGCCACCCCGAAATCGGTGTACCCGATAGTGGCATCCAAGCTCACAGAGACCATCCATTTGCCGTTGCCGGAGGATGGCGACGGCAGGGTGGATGCTTCGGCCGCGCGGTTGATACGAGAGCGAATCGCAGGGTACTCCGCGTTGGCAGTGGGATGCGGGTTGGGTTGGTCGGATGGAACCGTTGAATTCATAGAGCAGTTGTTACTGAACGACGGCGACCAACCAACCTTGCCGACCGTGATAGATGCGGACGGGCTGAACTGCCTATCCCGTTGCGATGATTGGCCACAGCGACTGAATGCCCCAGCGGTATTGACGCCGCATCCCGGTGAGATGGCAACCCTTACGGGACAACCGACCGCTGAGGTCCAATCCGACAGGCTGGCGACGGCGACGAATTTTGCAAAACAATGGAGACAGGCAGTGCTGCTGAAGGGGGCGCACAGCCTGGTCGCTGCGCCGGACTCGCGCACGACCGTACTGCCTTTCGCGAATCCCGCACTGGCGGCCGGCGGCACGGGGGACGTGTTGACCGGGTTGATTGGCGGTCTGCTGGCGCAAGGATCGTCGACGTACGACGCGGCCAGGCTCGGAGGGTTCCTGCACGGGACCGCGGGAGAGGAAGCCAAGGCTGAGATGGGCACCTCCGGCGTGGTGGCGACAGACCTGTTGCACCGCATACCACGATTGATGGAGGAACTGCGGGCGCGTTCACCGCGTACTCGTGGGGGTTGAAATGCTGAGCGACCAACAAGTTGAGCTGCTGAATCAAACTCCAGTGGGGCACCTGGCGACGGCGGATACGGACGGGCGGCCTTACGTGGTGCCGTTCTGTTTTGTGTGCAACGGCGGGCGGATTTACTCTGTGCTAGACGCCAAGCCGAAGAGTTCAGACTTGAGGCGATTACGCCGGGTGAGGAATATCGTCGATAACCCTCGAGTTTCCGTAGTGATTGACCACTATGAGGCAGATTGGTCAAAGCTCTGGTTCCTCCTGATACAGGGGATCGCCGAACTGCTGGAGCCTAGCGTCGAACACGCTGCCGCATTGGCGGAATTGCGCGGCAAGTATCCTCAGTACCACGACATGGACCTCGCAGACAATCCGATGATCAGGATCACGCCCGAGCGGGTCACCGGCTGGAACGGAGGGTGAAGCGCCGAATGGCACGCGCCTTGACCCTATTCACCAGCACGCCTAGAATGCCCGCAGCCTCATAGAGTCGGCGAGGATACGATGACGCAGGTAGTATTCATTCACGGCCCGGGCGCGGGCGGTTGCGCCGATTCGTACGTTTACCAGTTGGAACATTATCCGGGGAGCCTGGCCCCGCATCTACCCGGGCATCTCGACGGCGCGCCGTGCAGCAACGTGGAGCGATATACAGATTGGCTACGGGGATGGCTGCACGCTCAAGGCCACGATCACGACCTGGTCCTGAGCGGTTTCACTTTGGGCGCGTGCATCGCCATGCAGTACGCGCTGGACTATCCCGAGGAGGTCAAAGGCCTGGCGCTCATGACCATCGCCATGCGGCCCAAGCAACGCCGGCCGGGTGATCTACAGTTCCGGCTTGACGCCGCCGAAAACGACGAAACGCACGACAAGTGGCTGGGCATGATGGACGGCATCATGCATTTCATCGAACCCGACCTTCGCGGGAGGCTCCTGCAACGGCATCGAGAAGTCGGCCCGGTGGCGCAATATCAGGATCTCGTGGCGATCGATCACTTTGATGTGCGGGACCGCATCCACAGCCTGAAGACTCCTCTGCTATTGGTGCAGGGAGTGGACGACCCGCTAGCCACCGGAAACTACGAAGAGGAGATTCATCGGGCGGTGCCCGGTTCCAAACTGATCAAAATGAAAGCCGCGGGCCATTTTCCGATGGTGGAAAAACCTGACGAATTCAACGGGGCGCTGGACGCATTCCTTGCGGAAATAGACTGAACGGCAACGGACGCATGTGATCGCGTTGACATAAGTCAATCGACCGGGATGCGTCGTGCCCCCACGCCAACCGAACCTGGAGGAACAAAATCGTGGACGGAGTTACCGCTGTAGCGAACGTATTGAAAATGGAGGGAGTGGACTGGATCGCAGTCATGCCGTCCAACCCGCTGATCGAAGCGGCTGCCATTGCAGGCATCCGGCCGGTGGTGTGCAGGCAGGAGCGTACCGGCGTGCATATGGCCGACGGATTTTCGCGCATCACGAATGGCAAGAAGATCGGGATTTTCCTGGCACAGAACGGGCCTGGCGCGGAAAACGCGTTTGGTGGCGTTGCCCAGGCGTACGCAGACTCGGTGCCGATCCTGGTATTGCCGGCGGGAGTGGCAAGGAATCGCATCGGCGTGGAACCCAACTTCCATCCGGTTAGAGCGTACGAATCCATCACCAAATGGGCGGCGCACGTGAACTTCGCGGATCGGGTTCCCGAGTTGATGAGGCAGGCGTTCACCAAGTTGCGGTCCGGAAAGCCGGGACCGGTGCTTTTGGAGATTCCGTCCGATCTGTCGTCGGACCAAATCAGCGAAGAGGATTTTGACTACATTCCGCCGGTGCACATGCGGGTCGCGGCGGATCCGGCCGCGGTGACTCGGGCGGCGCGGGGGTTCATGTCGGCACAACGGCCGGTGATAATCGCCGGACAGGGAGTGCTGTACGCCGAAGCCACGGACGAACTGATGGAGTTGGCTGAGCTTCTGCAGATTCCGGTGATGACGACGCTGGAAGGGAAGAGTGCGTTCCCAGAGAATCACCCACTTTCGCTGGGTGTAGGCGGCTCCAGCCAGACCGGGCCGGTACACCGGTTCCTCACCAACGCGGACGTCGTGTTTGGAGCCGGGGTCAGCTTTACCAAGAGCAGTTTCACGGTACCGATTCCGCCGGGGAAAACGCTGATCCACCTCACGAACGGGGACAGCGACATCAACAAGGACTACCGGACTGAATACCCGATCCTGGGCGACGCCAAGCTCGCTTTGCGGCAATTCATCGATGAACTGAAGGCGCAGGGCGTCCAACAGCGTTCCCCGAACCAAGAGTTGGCAGATGAGATCACCGCGAGCCGCGAGGCATGGATGGCAGAATGGCTGCCGCGCCTCACCAGCAACGAGGTGCCTTTGAATCCGTACCGGGTGGTGTGGGATATCATGCACACCGTCGATCTGGATAACACCATCGTGACGCACGAGTCGGGGAGCCCGCGCGAGCAGGTGTCGCCGTTCTGGGAAGCCCGGGCGCCGCGCAGCTTCATCGGTTGGGGCAAGTCCACCCAGTTGGGATACAGCCTGGGGTTGGCGATGGGCGCCAAGATGGCAGCGCCGGAGAAGATGGTGATCAACTTCATGGGTGATGCCGCATTCGGAATGGTGGGGCTGGACGTTGAAACGGCGGTCAGGGCCAACATTCCGATCACCACGGTGGTGATGAACAACTCCACCATGGCGATATACCCGGACAGCCGGATTCCGACAGCGGTGGAACGCTATGGGCTGAAAGATCTCAGCGGTGATTTCTACCAGGTGGCAGTGGCGCTGGGCGCATACGCCGAGCAAATCCACACCCCTGATGAGATCAAACCGGCGATGCAACGGGCCATGCAGGCGAACGCTGACGGACGCCCCGCTCTGCTGGAGTTCATCACCAAGGAAGAGGGTACCTTCTCCAAGTTCCGGTTCGATTAGCGAACCCTGGCCGGTAATTCTGGAAGTCCAACCAGGGGCGGATCTAGGTTCGCCCCTGATTTGTTGCCGCTCCGACCAGATACCCTCACCGACTAATGGACGTCTCAGCTTGGCCGACGCACTGAACATTCCGGAGGATCGAGACGGCCTGACCGTGGACTGGCTTCGACGGGCTTTGAGCGTCGGAGCGGGGTCGTCCGTCCCACCGATACGCGACGTCACATACGAGGAGATCGGCGCAGGCGTTGGCATGGTGGGGCGCATCGTGCGGTGCCAACTGACCTACGGAGGCGGAGAGGGTTTCGCTCCCACGGGCGTCATCGCCAAGCTACCGAGTTCAGACGACAATACCAGGCGAACCGCCCGTCAACTTAGATTGTACGAACGCGAGTGGGATTTTTATCGCGTGCTGGCGCTGGTTGCACCGGTGCGGTCGCCTTCGCTGATGTATGGCGACTTTGATCCGGGTACGCACAACTTCGTCCTGATTCTTGAAGACCTGGGACACATGAGAACAGCGGATCAAGTGGATGGAGCCAGCGAACCACAGGCGATGGCCGCAATCCGCGCGGCCGGCCGCTTGCACGGGCAGTTTTGGGATCGAGTGGGCCAGCCTCCGGTAGCGGCCGTCCACAGCCCGCCGGCGCCGGAACATCATGCGATGACTCAATCTGTGTACCAACGCAGCCTTCCCAAGGCGTTCGATCTCTTCGGCGACCAGTTTTCGGCGCCGATGCGCAAGCTGGCGGAATCCTACGGCTCCTGTCTTGCTGAGCACGCCGCCGCGATGACCAACCGAGCGCAGACCTTAATCCACGGCGATTTCCGGTTGGACAATATGTTCTTCGACGACGGTGATGATCCTGGCGTCGCGCTGGTTGATTGGCAGGCGAATGGCGTCGGGAGCGGTCTGTATGACATTGCATATTTTATGTCGTCAAGCGTTACAACCGAAGTCCGTCGCGCGATCGAACGGGACGCGCTCGAGATGTACAGGGAGGTTGTCAATAGCAACCGGCCCGGGAGCCTGACGCCCGATGGATGTTGGCGTTCATATCGACAGGCCATGCTTGCATGCTTCCGGGTCCCAATCATCGCTGGGGGTCAGCTGGACCTCACCAACGAAAGGAGTCAGCGGCTGGCCGGGGTGTTTCTGCAGCGCACCCTAACGGCCATGGACGATCTGGACGCCGGCGAATTCCTCACGTCTGAGGCGTAGCGTTGGCCCAACGATTCTCGGCTGTAGGAATTGATGACAACAAGCAGTGGCACCTAGGCCGCCGACGGTTTTACACTGCGCCGCGACGCTAATTTCGTTGGGGTGCAAGATGTTGGCCAAAGAGTTACCGGTTGGTTCGGACACCATGGAGGAGTTTCGGGCCGAACTGGATAGAATACTGTCCGGGGCATCGGGGGAACCGGATGATGAGCCCGCGATAGAGAGGGAGTCGGAAATCCAAGCGGCCTCAGATTGTGTCCGGAGTGAACGAGCGAATTCGCTCACGGTTGCCTACCGGCCCACGATTCAAGATTTGCCTTCGGGGGAGCGCCCGAGGGAACGGTTGCGAGAGCATGGGCCGCGTTATCTGAACAATGCGGAACTGGTGGCCATCCTGCTGCGCTCCGGGATCGCCGGCGAAAACGCCATCAACGTCGCGACGAGGATTCTGGCAGAATTTGAAGGCCTGGGCGGCCTGGCTAGAGCGGGATACGGGGAGTTGTTTGGGCAGCGCGGGTTGAGCCATGCCAAGACGTGCGAGATACTGGCGGCATTGGAATTGGGACGGCGGATCGCATCGATGGCGCCAGAGGAGAGGACGCAAATCTCATGCCCACAGGACGCAGCCAACCTGGTGGCCGCCGAAATGTCGATCTTGCCGCAGGAGCATCTGGTGGTCCTGCTACTGAACACGCGAAACCAGGTGGTGGGCAAGAGACAAATCTACATCGGCACGGTGAACAGCAGCGCCGTCCGTCCGGCGGAGGTTTTGCGACCGGCGGTGAGGGAGAACGCCCCGTCGATCATCGTGATACACAATCACCCGTCCGGAGATCCATCGCCGAGCGCCGAGGACGCGGCAGTGACCAGGGACCTGTTCGACGCGGGCAAGTTGCTGGATATTGAACTTCTGGACCATTTGGTGATAGGACAACACGGGCGTTTTGTTAGCCTGAAAGAAAAACGACTTGGGTTTGACTAAACTTGAGGGACGGGGAGATCGACAGATGAGCGAATATTTCATCGAGACGGAAGGCCGGGGATACAAGGAACTGGCAGAAGGGGCGCGAACCCGCACTTTTTGGGGCGCGCAGATGCTTTTCTCGCTGGTAGAGGTGGAAGCGGGAGCGCTGGTGCCGTTGCATACGCACCCACACGAGCAGGGCGGAATCATCGTGGAGGGCGAGTTGGAAATGGGGATTGGCGGAGAGGTGCGCGTTCTAAAACCGGGCGATATGTACATCATCCCGGGGAACGTGGAGCACTACGCCCAGGGGCAGGGAACCAAGGCCATCGCGCTGGACATCTTCAGCCCGGTGCGCGAGGAGTTCAAATACTAGGATTGGGCGTCGAAATACTCGGCCACGGCCATAACCAGATTGCCCATGTGGGGGTGATCGGGTTCGACGTGCACATCGATGCCCGACTCGCGCAGTTTTCGGGTGCACACGGGACCGACGGACGCTACCGCTACGGATTCGGCCAGACAGCGCCGGAGTGATTCCGTGCGGCCGCCGGATTCGGCGATGGCGAGCAAATTGGGAACCTGGGGTCGGCTGGTGAATGCCAGAGCGTCGACCTCGCCCTGTTCCATGCGGCCGATGAGTTCCAGCACCGGCTGCGTGTCATCCGGGAGTCCCCAGTCGTACAGAGTAAGTTCCTGGTAGTTTGCGCCCTGTTCGCGCAGGTAGGTCGGCAACTCGGAGTCGGGGCCGCCGTACCGTTGGAAGATCACCCGTTTGTTGTCCAAGTTCAAGCCGGCCATGGCGTTGGTGAGGTCGGACGACGTATAGGGTTCCGGGGGCATAATGTCGATTGGAATCTTGTGGCGGCGCAGGATTCGACCAGGCTTGGGGCTCCGGGCGACAACTGTGATGTTGCGGAGGCCGTCCTCGAAATCGGCGAGCCGGCCCATCGCATCCGCGATGCCCATCATGGCTCCGGCGCCGACCCCGGTTAGAAAGATGGCCGCATGGACGCGACCATCGCAAACGTCGGTGATAGCCCGCTGAACTTCGGGGCTATCCGTAAGGTAGCGTTCCTGGAGCACGGGCGCACCGTCGGGTACGCCGCCGTGCCTACGGATAAGGCTGGCCTTTTCGTCGGGCTTTCGAGCCTCGACGAAGGCCAGCACTTTTCCGTTCAAGGATGCCGAAGCCATCGCTCCGCCGTGAGGCCGTTAGACGGCGCACTCACCTTCGCCGCGCTCCAACACGTACTGGTTGGTGCGTTCCCAGTCGAAGTACATCTCGCCGCCGCCTTCGGCTTCGTGGCCCACTTCCTGGGCCCGCGCCGCCACGGACGTGACCTCTTCCAAGCCCACACGGTCGAGGAAATCGTTGAACCTTTCGGAATCGTCGCTGCGGTGATCCTTGTAGTAGGAGACGATGTCCTTCAGGACGGTGGGGACGAGCTTTGCAGGCACCTTTACCTTGGGGACGCGGGTGCCAATACGCGAGTCCTCGACTTCGTTGTCGCCGTAGTTGCCGCCCAAGAACAATTCGTAGGACGGGATTTGCTGGCCTTCGACGCCTTTGACCGCCGCGCCGTGGAACCCGATGTTGGCGATGTGGTGCAGTCCGCAGCCGTTGGGGCATCCGCTCATTTTTATCTTGATGTCCCCGACGCCGGCGTCATCGCCGAGGCCGTTCCAATTGGACATCTCGTCGTTGAGGGCTTTCGCCAGACCCATGGAAGAGGTGATGCCGAGCTTGCAGCTATCGGTACCGGGGCAGGAGACGACGTTGCTGATGTGGTTGTACCCGGGCTCTCCCAGTCCCAATGACTTCAGCGCTTCCCAGACATCATGCAGGTGTCCGGTGGGTACCCACCGCAGCACTATGTTCTGCTCCTGGGTGGTGCGAGCCTTGCCTCCGGTGTATTGGCGGACGATGTCGGCCAGGCCACGGAATTGGGCAGGATCGAGGTCGCCCCGCACGATCTTGACATAAACGACGTGGTAGCCGTCCTGACGCTGGGCTTCCACGTTGCTATCGAGCCACGCCTGGTAGGTGGGATCACCGTCCGCGCCGTTGGTGGAGGCGGGCTGGGCCGGTGGATTTTCGGTCTGGATATCCTCGGCGACCATGAGCGAACGGAAATCGATGGGACCGATGTTGGCGAGTTCGGCGTCGACCATGGTGCGGAACTCGTCGAGGCCGATCTTGTCGATGAGAACCTTCAGCCGGGCCATCATGCGGTTTTTACGAAGGATGTCGGCGTTGTTGAAGACGGTCCAAATGGCGAGGGCAACCCTCAGGAAGTCGTCCTCGGACACCCATTCGTAGAGCGGCTTGGCGAGGCGGGGCATGATGGAGGTTCCGCCGCCGCAGTAGACTTTGAACCCCTTGCGCTGCTCACCGTCGATTTCCTTGTATTGGGACACGAAGGTGAGGTCCTGGATAGCGGCGGCCACTTCGTCCCGCTTATCGTTGCCGGTGAAAGCGGACTTGAACTTGCGGGGGAAGTTCTGGGTGATGGGATGTCGCACGCCGAAGCGGACGTACGCGGTGAGGTACGGGGTCGGGTCGAAGACTTCTTGGGCATTTACGCCGGCGGTAGCCGGGCCCACCACGTTGCGGACGGTGTTGCCGCAGGCCTCGCGGGTGGACAAGCCCACGCTGCCGAGGATGCGCAGCACTTCCGAGGTCTGTTCGAGAGGTATGTGGTGGATCTGGATGTTCTCGCGGGTGGTGATATGACCCTTCTGCAACGGGGCATATTTTTCGCATATGTCGCCGAAGCTGTCGAGCATTTCAGCGGAGATGATGCCGCCGGGCAGTTTGACCCGGATCATCTGCACGTCCGCCTGCCGCTGTCCGTAGACGCCCTGGCGGAGCCGGAAGGGCGTGAACACGGTGTTGTCGAGTTCGCCGGTGCGGAATCGGTCGACCTCGGCGTCGAAGCGTTGAATTTCATCCTCCATGAAGGGGATGATGCTCTGAGCATCCTGCGCAAGTTCGAGACTGGACGAATGGATGTCTTCCAGGCTGGGAGATTGTGCTTGGGTGGTCAAGGTGTCCTCCTCGTTGTCACACAAAAAAACCCACCGAGCCAAATGGCTAAACCGGTGGGAGCGGGCGGCGCCTGTATGGGTTAAATCAGGTTAATCCTGCCCCCGATTTACGTGGACAAGAACAAGTGCAGACGCGGGAGCTTTTGCAGTTACTTTGCATTTGCGAAAACTATACCGTCGGGGTCGGGAATTGTCAACGATGCGGCGAACCAGATTTTCGCGACTAGCGCAGGGAACGATTTTCGGGGCGCGAGTCGACGGTGTGGCCGGACACCAGCCACAACACGCGCTCGCCGATGTTGGTGGCGCGGTCGGCAATACGCTCGAGGTTATGGGCGACCCAGAGCAGGTAGGTGGCGCGTTCGATGGTAGTGGGGTCGGACAGCATGTAGGTCAACAATTCGCGGTAGACCTGGTTGTAGAGGTCGTCGATGGTGTCGTCATCGGCACACACCTTGCGGGCCAACCATTCGTCCTGGTCGGCGTACGATTGCAAACTCTCGTCCAGCATTTTCAGGGCGAGATCCGCCATCCGGGGGATGTCAATCAAAGGCTTGAGCAGGGGCTGATCGCCGATGCGAATGCATATTTTCGCGATTCCCTCGGCATAATCGCCCATTCGCTCCAACTCCACGGCGATGTGGACGGCTGACAACACCGACCTCAAGTCCCGGGCCGCCGGCTGTTGGGTGGCGATGATGGTTACGCAGTCGTTTTCCAACGAGTCCTGCAGCCGGTCGATTTCATCGTCGGCATCTATGACCTCGCGAGCCAGTTGGAGGTCCTGATGCTCCAACGCGCTGAGGGCGCTACGGGTTGCCGACTCCACGTGCTGCCCCATTTCGGCGAGCCGCATTTGCAAATCGGTCAGAGAGCGGTCGTAGTCGGAACGTAGCATATCGTTTCTCCAGGGGCGGACGTGGGATGCCAGTCCGGACAGCCGGATGAAGGTTAGCCGAATCTTCCGGTGATGTACGCTTCGGTGCGTTCGTCGGTGGGGTTGGTGAACAGGGTACGGGTATCACCGAACTCGATGAGGTGCGCGACCCGATTCTCGTCGGGCATTAGGAAGGCGGTCTTGTCTGAGACGCGGCCGGCCTGCTGCATGTTGTGGGTAACGATGACGATGCTATAGCGTTTTTTGAGTTCCTGCATCAACTCCTCGATGGCGAGGGTGGCGATGGGGTCGAGAGCCGAGCAGGGTTCGTCCATGAGGATCACGCTGGGCTCGACGGCAAGAGCGCGGGCGATGCACAGGCGTTGCTGCTGCCCACCGGACAGGGAGAGAGCGGATTCCTTCAAACGGTCTTTGACCTCATCCCAGAGCGCGGCATCCTGGAGAGATTGCTCCACGATATCATCGAGCCGGCCTGAGTAGCCGTTAATTTTGGGCCCGAACGCGACGTTTTCGTAGATTGATTTGGGGAACGGGTTCGGCCGTTGAAACACCATGCCGATTTTGTAGCGGATCTGCGTGGGATCCGAATCGGGCGCGTAGAGATTGAAATCACCGAACCACATCTCACCTTCCATGCGGAAGATTTCGATAAGGTCGTTCATGCGGTTGATGCAGCGCAGCAACGTACTCTTGCCAGCGCCGCTGGGTCCGATGATCGCAGTAATTTCGTTTTCCGGCATGTCCATCGTGACGCCCTCAACGACCTTGTTGGAGCCGTAATAGACCCCGACGTCGATGGCGCGGACTACCGGGCTTGTGGCAACTGTAGTTGCAGCCATCTCGGATTACCCCCGTTGGTTCTTTTGCAGGCGGTTGCGCAGGAAGATGGCAAAGGCATTCATGCCGAGGAGCATGATGAGCAGCACAATGATGCCGGCGGCGGCCAGTTGGTGGAATTCTTCCTGAGGCTTGGAGATCCAGACGTAGATCTGAATTGGCAGGACGGTGAAACGATCGAGCGGATGGAAGGGCGCGAATGACACGAAGGACAGGGCGCCCATGATGACCAGAGGAGCGGCTTCGCCCATGGCGCGGCTGACGGCCAGAATGATTCCGGTGAGGATGCCGGGCATGGCCTGGGGGAGCACAAGCCGCCCGATAACCTGCCACCTGGTGGCTCCGAGCGCGTACCCGCCTTCCCGGATAGACGACGGAACGGCGCGGATCGCTTCCTGGGATGACACGATGACGACGGGCATGATGAGGAGGGCCAGAGTGAGGCCGGCAGCGAGGGTACTTTTGCCGAGAGCGAACAGGGCTACGAATATGCTCAGTCCGAGGATACCGTAGACGATTGACGGGACGGCAGCGAGGTTCTGGATGTTGGTCTGGATCAACTCTGCGATCCGGCTCCCACCAGCGTATTCCTCCAGATAGACCGAGGCAGAAACTCCGACGGTGAATGAAACGAAGACGCAGATTGCCATAACCCACACGGTACCGACGATGGCGGGGAATAGGCCGGATTTGATGGCTTTGCTCGACGGGCCTTCGGTGAGAAGCGTCCCGATGGAGGCGCCGTCCAGATTCAGCCATGCTAAGGCTTCGGAGATGACGCTGTAGAGGAGCGCCACCAACATGATCAAGGCGAGGACGACCGCTGCCACACACACGGTGTAGAAGAGCCCGGCATTGCGCTTGCGCGTGGCGAGCCGACGTTGGTAGTCGTTGGGTGATACGACGGCCATTATTCGTACACCTCGCGGAACCTTGAGACCAAGAACTGGCTCAGCATATTCATCAGCAACGTGATGACGAAGAGGGTAATGCCGACCGCGAACAGCGCCTGGAACTGGGCGGTCCCGGGGATCGCATTGTCGCTGAAGTTGGTGGAAGCCATGAAACCGGTCATGGTGTTGACCGGCTCAAGAGGGTTGAAGGTGAGTTTTTCGTTCTGACCGGCGGCGATGAAAACGATCATCGTCTCGCCGACGGCCCGGGACATTCCCAGGATAAAAGCCGCGACGATGCCGGACAGAGCAGCAGGGACCACCACCTTGATGGCAACTTCGAGCTTGGTGGCGCCCAGGGCGTATGCCCCTTCCCGGAGGGAGATTGGGACGGCGCGCATGGCGTCCTCGCTGAGGCTGGAGACCATGGGGACGATCATCACACCCATGACGATGGCAGCGGAAAGAGCGTTGAATATGCCAACGTCGTCGCTGATGGTGCGGAGCAGGGGAGTGATGAAGAAGAGGGCGAAAAAACCGTATACGACGGTGGGAATGCCGGCGAGCACTTCCAGGATGGGCTTGGTAATGGCGCGCAGCCTGGGGTGGGCGTATTCGCTGAGGAATATCGCGCTCAGCAGGCCGAGCGGGACCGCGACCAGCATGGCCAGCACGGCGATCATCATGGTGCCGACCAAGAGGGGCCAGATGCCGTACGAGCGGGGGACCAGCAGGGTGCGCCACTTGGTGTCAGTGAGGTAGCGATACCATACGACCTCTTCCGGGACCTGGAAGGACTCGGTTTCGAGGGCGACGCCCTTACCCGCACCGGAGACTGCGGCGACAGACACCCGGTAGGAACGGCCCAAGCCGGCGTTGGAAATGACGCAGGAGGTCCGTTCGTCCGGGAGGTTGGAGCAATCGGTGAGATCCAAGCCGAGGCTGGGGAGGATAGAAACATCATAGGCCGTGGGAGGCTGGCCGTAGGCAGGTTCTTCCCAGGCGACGTGTATCAGAGCATCGGAGGTGGACCGCACGGAGAGGACGGGAATCATCCCGGGAGCGAGGGAATCGGGGGCGACAGTGGCGTCCGATGGGCTGGGCGCTTCGCTGGTCGCAGTAAGTTCGCTGCGTTTCTCCTGGTAGAAGTCGGCGGTGAAGAACCGGACGCCCTCGAACAGGAGGACAGACACGATGCCGACGGTGGTGAGAACCGAAACGGTCGCTAAAAGAAAAAGTACCCACTTGACTAAACGTTCAAGTAGGTACTTGTTGCCACTGCCGGTTAGCGGCTTTCCTGCAGCCGGGGTTTTGATCACCCCCGGCTTATCGCCGATTATCTTATCGAAAAGCAAACCTAATCACCTTCAGGCACAGGTCGACCCCTGAGGTTCGCGGCTGGAGGGTCGGCCGCAGCGAATGCCGTTTGACATGATTATAATAAGGCAGTCAGGAGAATCCGGCAACCGGGAATACCGGGATAATTTTCATAGCAAGACCGGATAATCGCCACAGCGTTTCCGGAACGATTGAGGGGTAGATTTGAGCGAGCAACTGCAACTGAGCGTGGTGGACCAGTCCCCGATGAGGGAGGGCAGCAACGCCGGCACGGCGCTGCGAGAGACCATCGAACTGGCAAAAGCGACGGAACGGTTGGGATACCAGAGATACTGGGTGGCGGAGCACCACAACCTACCCAATTTTGCGGGGACAGCCCCGGAAGTGATGGTGGGACAGATTGCGGCGCAGACGAAGCAAATCCGGGTAGGTTCGGGTGGCGTGATGCTCCCGCATTACAGCGCGCTGAAGGTGGCGGAGACGTTCCGGATCCTGGACTCGCTGTACCCGGACCGGATCGATCTTGGGATCGGGCGCGCTCCGGGGAGCGACCAGATCACGGCGGCGGCGCTGGCGTACCCGAGCATGCCCAAAGACGTGAGGCATTTTCCGCAGCAGGTGCGGGACGTGATCAACTACCTGGAGGATACGCAACCGGACGACCATCCATTTCACGAGGTGGCGGCGTCGCCGGACGATGAATCTCAGACCACGCCGCAAGTGTGGCTGCTGGGGTCGCGGTACGAATCGGCGTTCATGGCGGCCAAGATGGGCCTGCCGTTTGCGTACGCACACTTTTTTGGGATGGGCGCGACGGACGGACCGCAGATTGTGGAATCCTATCGCCAGAACTTCGAGGCGTCCGAGTACCTGGCTGAGCCGCTGGTGAACGTGGGGGTGCAGGTGTTGTGCGCGGACACGGAGGAGGAGGCGCAGCGGATCGCGTCGAGCCGGAATTTAGGGCGATTGCGCTCGGTTACCGGCAGGGCGAAAGGCATCCCATCGCCGGAACTGGCGGCCAATTACAAGTACCTGGCCAATGAGTGGCAGTTTATTCAACAGTACATGCGCAACTGCGTGGATGGGGACCCGGAGCAAGTGAAGGCCGGGCTGGAACAGGTTGCGGAGGACTACCAGACCAAGGATCTGAGCGTGGTGACCATCTGTTACCACTTTGAGGACCGGGTGCGGTCGTATGAGTTGGTTGCGGAGGTGTGCGGGTTGGAGCCGTTGGGGGACGATTAGGCGGAGTTCGGTGATGCAAGGAAAGTAGGGGCGGGTTTCAAACCCGCCCCTACTTTTTGATCCCGGACCGGATCAGGAGCCGTTCGGGCGTTCGAGGGCGAATGATTTTTCGCCCCTACAACCACGCGGGGCTCGATACGGTTGGTGGTCGGTTAGGCATTGGGGGCGAATGTTTATTCGCCCCTCCATGTGCCCATTGATGCAGGGCTAAGCGCCGAGTTTGGCGGCGAGGTCGACGAAGTTTTCGGCGACGACGTTGAACGACGGGTCGGGAGTGGGATCGGGAGTGCGATCCGGACCGTGCTCGCGGGGGCGCGGTACGAAGGCGGTACGCAGGCCGACCTTGGCAGAGGCCAACAGGTCGCCCTGGTGGGCGGCCACCATCATCACCTGCTCGGCTTTGAGTCCGAGGAGTTTGACCGCGGTTCCGTAGCTTTCCGGGTCGGGCTTGTAGTGGTGCGCGACCTCGGCGCCGAGGATGCAGTCCCAGGGCATGCCGCCGTTCTTGGCCATGTTGGTCATGAGGGCGATGTTACCGTTGGACATGGGGGAGATGATGAACTTGTTTTTGAGGCGGTAGAGACCGGGGACGCTGTCGGCCCAGGGGCGGAGGTTGTGCCAGAAATAGGTTACCTCCATCTTCTCGTCATCGCTGAAGCCGCTGATTTCGAACTCGTTGAGGACGTCATCGAGAGACATGCGGTGGAGGGCGTCAAGGTTGGTCCAAGGCAGATCGCCGTTGCGAACCTTGTCCATATAGGGACGATACTTGCCGCGCCATGCGTCGGCGAAAGCGCCCCAATCGCGCTCGATGCCCTTGATGCGGCCCATGTTGGCGCACTGTTCGATGATGCTGGAACGCCAGTCGACGACGGTACCGAAGACGTCGAAGATGCAGGCCCTGACGTCGAGGCCCAGAGCTGAGTCGGCCATGTTGGGATTCTCCTTGGTGCTTGATTTATGCGAGGTCGCGCCGCGTATCGTAGCATACGCAGCGATCGCGGCAATGCGGGCGACAGGATGGTCCGGCGGCGCGTTGGGAGGACCGCGGCCGATCCGGGCGCTCGCTACACGCGACGGCACGTCCGGAGCGGAGGGCGACGCATGCGCGGTCCCCACGATGGGACTGAATTACGGGGGGGCGAATGATGATTCGCCCCTACGATTTCGATTGGTGGTTGGTATTGTGTTGTTTGGGTTGGCTTTCTCCTTTCGGGCGATTGACTGGTTTTTGGGTGTCAGGTGTGGGGTTCGGGTTGCGTGTTGGAGCACGGCCAACACTGTTTTTGCGCAGAAGTTTTGCCCTAGACTTCCATGTCCCGCAGTCCGCCGATCGTTGAGACCGGAGACCACGACACGGAGCGGTGGTGGCACCCGCCGGGTTCAGAGGGCTTGATCGCGGAAAATGGCGACCCTATGCCCCTTGTG
>JAPOQH010000088.1 GCA_026710825.1 Chloroflexota bacterium
ACCATCGGCGATAACGCCCGGGATGCCGGCTACACGGAAACCGGCGCCCTCGGCCGGAAGATCACCTTTTCCTACACCGTGGTCTCCGACGACAGCGACCAGGACGGCATTGCCATCGCCGCCGACTCCCTGGCGCTGAACAACGGCACGATCAGGAACAAGGCCGACACCGTTGACGCATCACTGACCCACGCCGCCTTGGATACCCAGACCGGCCATGTGGTCAACAAAATACCGCTGATCGTCACCGGCGGCGTGCAGATCACGTCCAGCCCCGCCGGCGGCGTCACCTACCAACTCGACGAAACGATCACCTTCACCGTGACCTTCGATTCAAACGTCGACGTCGACACCGCTGACGGAACCCCGTACCTGGCGACCAACCTCGGCAACGCCAGCCGGCAGGCCGCTTACACCGGCATCGACCCCACGAAACGGATCCTGACCTTCTCCTATACCGTGGCGGCCGGCGACATGGACGAGGACGGTCTGTCCGTTCCAGCCAACGCCATCGCGCTGAACGGCGGTACGATCAAGCACACGACCACCGGCAAGGACGCCGACCTCAGCCACGGGCTGCCCGGCACCAGCGGCAGCTTCCCCAACCACCGGGCCGACGGGATCCGGGACGCGCCCGCCATCACCAGCGTCACACTGAGCAGCGACGCCGGAACCGACGAAACCTACGCCACGGGCGACGCGATCACCGCCGCCGTGACCTACGACGAAGCCGTCGCGGTGGACACCACAAGCGGCACGCCCAGTCTGACGCTCACCGTTGGGAGCAACGCCCGCAGCGCTGGCTACACCACCATCGATTCCGCCGGAACAACCCTGACCTTCTCATACACCGTGGTCTCCGACGACAGCGACCAGAACGGCATAGCCATCGCCGCCAACTCGCTGGCGCTGAACGCCGGCACCATCAGGAACAAGGCCGACACCGTCGACACGTCCCTGACCCACGCGGCCCTCTCCATGCAAAGCGATCACCTGGTCAACAAAATACCGCTGATCGTTACCGGCGGCGTGCAGATCACATCCAACCCCGCATCCGGTGACACCTATCTGGTCGGTGAAACGATCACGTTCACCGCCACCTTCGACGCTCCCGTCACCGTAACCACCACCGGAGGGTTCCCCCTGCTGGCATTCACCCTCGGGGATACCGCCAGGAGCGCCGCATACAACTCGACCAGCGCTGACGGGAAGACCCTCGGCTTCGCCTATACCGTGGTTGCCGGCGATCTCGATACCGACGGCGTATCCGTCGCCGCCAACGCCCTGTCCCTCAACAGCGGCACGATCAAACACACCACCACCGGCAGGGACGCGGATCTCAGCCATCCGCTGCCCGGCACCAGCGGGGTGTTCACCGGTCACAA
Organism: Chloroflexota bacterium; assembly: GCA_026710825.1. Taxonomy (GTDB): domain Bacteria; phylum Chloroflexota; class Dehalococcoidia; order Lucifugimonadales; family UBA3495; genus Bin87. The sequence continues at coordinate 1,386 of JAPOQH010000088.1, forward strand.
GGTCGACGCCATCCCGGACTCGCCCACGATCACCAGCGTCACGCTTACCAGCCACGCCGGAACCGACAACACCTACGCCACCCACGACGCGATCACCGCCGCCGTGACCTACAGCGAAGCAATCGCGGTGGACACCACCGACGGCACCCCCAGCCTCGCGCTGACAATCGGCGACACTGCCCGCAGCGCCGGCTACACGTCGATCGACTCCAGCGAGACGGTCCTGACCTTCTCCTACACCGTGATCTCCGGCGACAGCGACCAGGACGGCATATCCATCAGCGCCAACTCGCTGGCGCTGAACGCCGGCACCATCAGGAACAAGGCCGACACCGTCGACGCGTCCCTGACCCACGAGGCCCTCTCCATGCAGAGCGACCACCTGGTCAACAAGATACCGCTGATAATCACTGACGGCGTGGACATCACGTCCACTCCCGCCAGCGGCATCCTCTACACGCCCGGCGAGGTCATCACATTCAGCGTCACCTTCGACTCCGACGTGATCGTGGATACCACCAACGGCGCACCGAGCCTGGCGCTCACCGTAGGCAGCGCTGCAAAGCAAGCCACCTACACCACCATCGACGCCACTATCCGCATCCTGACGTTCTCCTACGCCGTGGTATCCGGCGACCTGGACGCGGATGGTGTATCCGTCGCGGCAAACGCCCTGGCGCTCAACAACGGCGCCATCAAACACTTCACCACCGGCAGGGACGCAGATCTCACCCACCCGCTGCCCGGGACCAACGGTGTGTTCCCGCAGCACCAGGTGGGTCGGCAGGATATCACCGGCCTGAGCATCAGCAGCGACCCCGGCATCCATGCCACCTACGCCACCGGCGACACCATTACCGTGGCGGTCACGTTCACCGAAGCGGTGACGGTGGACACCACCGGCGGCACGCCCTACCTGCCGCTCACCATCGGCTCCCGGACCCGCAACGCCGCGTACACCAGCACCGACGCAACCGGTCTGATCCTCACCTTCTCATACACCATCGTCGCGGAGGACCGGGACAACAACGGCCCGTCCGTAGCGGCCAACTCCCTGACACTGGACGGCGGCACCATCAGGTACGCCGGAACCACAAACGACGTATACCTGACCCATCCGGCGCTACCCAACCAGACGGGCCACCGGATCAACCGGGCCCCGGCCATTGTCAACAACGGTGTCGACGTCACGTCGTCTCCCCTGGGCGACGAGACCTACGGCCTGCACGAGACCATCACCATCAGCGTCACTTTCAACTCCGTGGTTGTCGTGGACACCAGCAACGGCACGCCCCGAGTCGACGTCCTGTTCGGCACGCACCACGATGACGACGACAGAGCCCGCTTCCGCTACGCCCGCGGCTCCGGTACAAAAACCTTGGAGTTCGACTACACCGTCCAGTCGGGCGACCGGGACGACAACGGAATATTCATCAGCCTCAACCAGCTGTTCCTGGACGGCGGAACCATCACTCACATCACCACCGGACGGAACGCCAACCTCAGGCACGACCCGGCCGGCGACAGCGGGACCCTCGCTGAGCACAAGGTCGACGGCAGCACCATCAACATCCCGCGGCCCATGATCAGCAGCGTCGCGTTCGGCAGCGATCCCAGCCGGCTCCAGACCTACATCACCGGCAGCACCATCAACGTCATCGTGACTTTCGATGAGGAGGTGAACATCGACGAGACCAACGGGACGCCGACCATCGCGCTGACCATCGGCGACGCGGTGCGAAACGCCGCATACGTCGGCTCCGTTAGCGGAACCATCGACATGCACTTCAATTACACCGTCGTCGCAGAGGACAGCGACCAGGACGGCGTGTCCATTGCCGCCAACGCAATTTCGCTGAACGGCGCAACCATCAGGAACAGCGACGACACCGTCGATGCGTCCCTGGACCACGCGGCCCTCACCGACAATCCTGACCACGTGGTCAACAAGATCCCGCTGATCGTCACTGGCGGAGTGCAGATCGCATCCACGCCATCCTCCGACGATACCTATGGCCGGAACGAAATAATCACGTTCATCGTGGCTTTCGATTCCGACGTGACGGTCGATGTCATTGACGGCGCTCCGTACCTGGAATTCACCATCGGCGACAACCTCCGCACCGCCGCCTATGACGCCAGTAGTTCGTCTGACCGCAGCCTGGTGTTCTCGTACACCGTGGTCCAGGCCGACAGCGACGACGATGGCGTATCCATCGCAGCCAACGCCGTCAACTTGGATGGCGCGTCGATCACCCACTCCCAGATCGGCACGAACGCCGACCTCACACACCCGGCGCCCGGCATATTCGCCGGACACAAGGTGGACGGATCTACAGTCGCCGCCACCCGACCGGTGATCACCGGCATAGCCATCAGCAGCGACCCGGGCGCGGACCGCACCTACGCCGCCGGCGACGTCATCACCGCGACCGTGACCCTCGACCAACCCGTCACCGTGACCTTCGAAACCCCCAGCGGCGAGCTCTGGTTGCCACTTACCATCGGCGAAAGCCAGCGTGAAGCCCACTATTCGAGCACCGACTCATCCGGCCACGTCCTCACCTTCTCGTACACCGTGGTCGAACAGGACCGGGACCCGGACGGCGTTTCCATCCCACGAAACTCGATCTCGGGCCAGAGCGTCAGGGTCGACCTGAGCGGCCAAACATTCCACGCCATCCTGTTCCATCTGGAGTTGGACGACCAGCCCAGCCACCGGGTGAACGCCGTACCACGCATCATCAACCGGGGTGTCAGGATCACGTCCAGTCCCCGGAACGGCGACACTTACCGCATCGGCGAAACCATATCGTTCAGCGTCACCTTCGACTCCGACGTTGTGGTTGACACAACGAACGGCCGGCCATACATGCGCCTGCGCGTCGACGAATCCCGCGGCGCCGACAACGCGCCCTACCTCCGCTACTCGAGCGGCTCGGGCAGCCAGACGCTGCACTTCTCTTGGACCATTCCACAGAGAACCAGGGACCATAGTGGTATCTACATGCCCGCCAACCAGCTCCACGCGGGCCGCAGCACCATACGGCACGCCACCACCGGCAGGGACGCAATCCTGGACCACGACCGGCCTGGTCGCCACGACGGCAACTACCCTGTCCACAAAATCCTGCCCAGACATTACCGCTACATCGCCAAGCTGACCCTCGCCAGCGACGCCGGCGATGACAGAACCTACCGCACCGGCGATGTGATCACCGCCACCGTGGGGTTCAACGACGACATCGACCTGAACACCGCCGGCGGGTCGCCCTTCTTCCGGCTGATCATCGGCGACACGCTGCGCCTGGCCCAATACTCAGCCCAGGACTCCACGCGCGACACGCTCCACTTCCACTACACGGTTGCACCGGATGACCGCGACGACGACGGAGTTTACATGCGCTCCAACGGACTGCAACTGAACGGCGCAACGATCAAGGCCGCCGGCGAGACCGACTGGGCGTTCGTCAAACACCCCTGGGTCGAGGACCAGCACGACCACCGGGTGAACACCCCGTAAATCGCCGCAACCACGCCGGCTATGACGCGCCGACGCATCCGGAGCATAGCCCATCCCGCGGGGCGTCGTTGCCGGCGAATCACCGTAACACCCCGAGCGCTTAAGGCCACAAGCCCGGCGCCGGCCACATGAGGAACCACCAATGCCTTTATCAACCCAACCGGGCCGAATCCCACGCGCACGATCCGCCGGCGGCGCGCTGCTGGCGGCCGCGCTTCTCGCTGCGTCGCTTTCGTGCTGATTGCCAGCTTCGCCTCCGCTCCGGCGGCCGAGGCCCAGGCAGAAATCCAGCTCGTCGGCAACTTCGTCAACGACGACGACGGATCAATGCGCCTCCAAAAGCACGACCTGTTCGTCCAACAGTAGTTCACCACTGGACCCGAGGCCGGCAATCGCCTGAGCTCGATCACCGTAAAGATCAAGCGCACCAACGACAAGAAATACATCCGCCTGCAAGCCGCCATACGCAAGTGGGAGGACGAGGGCACGGTCCTCACCACCCTCACGAACAGCGACAAGTTCACCAACCACGCTGATTGCAAATTCGCAGATCCTAATAAGATCAAACTAGAACCGTCCACAATCTACGAGTTGACCATCACATGCACACAAGGCTGCGCCAACGACAATTTCATCGACCTTTCCACAACCGCCGACAACTGGTTCGTGATCGAGCCCGCCGATGCCCACACGGGCATACCCGGCCATCAGATCGCCTTGAACGAAGGCGACAACGCGGCGACGATCACGACCTCTAGGCCCGAACATAGACCCCGGACGTACACAGTCAACATCCACCGCACGCCGCGAGTCCATCCGACCGTCGGGGAATCGAAATGCTCTCTGAGCCGGCCCCGGGTTCCAACCACACCTGCGGCGTCGGCCACCAAATCGCGCTCGATTACGGCTACAACGAAATCCGCATCACCGCGGCCAATCCCGTCAGGTACCGGCCCACCTACGTCGTGGCAGCGTTCTATCCCATAACGCCCCACATCGACAGCGTCGAAATCATCAGCGATCCCGGTCCTTTCCTCAGCTACGCCCCCGGCGGCCACATAGAGGTCGCCGCCAACTCTATCTCAATACATGGAGCGTCCGTGCGAAACGCAGGGGATACCGCCGACGCGTCGGTGGATCACTGCGCCGTGCCCGACCAGGCCGACCACCGTGTGAACGCCCCGTAACCCTGGTGCCAAACGCACTTCCGTATCGGAGGCTTTGGGAAGGCTCCTCCAGAACAACGTGACCTATGTGTCCATCACGCAAGGCACAGGCTTCTCCACGCCAGGGGGCAGGTTGTTCATGATCATGCTCCGCGCTCTTGCCAGGTACTTCTTAAACGGCCTCTCATGCTACGCAGGCAAGGATTGCGGGGAAGGGCAATGCAGGGAATGTTCGACGGGGAGCCTCCCTTTGGCTATGCACACTGCGACGCGAACTGCTTCGGCCTCTGCAGCGGCGCAACCCACACCGGTTGCCACATAAACCCGGACGCCCGACTACGAGTCGTCGGGTTGTTCGAAAAATGCACAAGCATTTCTCACTCCGACCGCACGTTGAAGGAACCGACCGGAACGAGGGGTTCAAAAGGCGCAAGGCTCTGCAGAGAATGATCGAGCGGGGCCAGGAACTGTACCTGGAAGGCGACGTATCGAAGGAACGCTATCTGATCATCAAAGAACACGCCGAGGCTGAACTGGCCACGATCTACGTCCCGGAACTGGATGACGCCGCCGAGGCGGTCAAGATCTGGGCCGACCTGAAAGAACTACTGGAAGCAGCCGACGCCGGTCAGCGCAATCGCTTGTTGTTGGCGGTGTTCCACAGCGTCTATGTTGATCTGGAAAACCGGGAGGTAGTGGGATTTCGGCCCATGAAATCATTCAACGCCCTCTTCCAAGCAATGGACTACGGAAAAGACGTCGAAGTTTGGCCCACCCCATATGGGGAATTTACACGGAATGGTGGAGACGGGGGAGGGCTCGCTCCTGCCTTTGCGACAGGCGCGATATTGGTCGATTTCAAGCAATCCCCTTCCTCGGTGTCAGTGAAAGGTGAGCGCATCAAGCACGTGCGGAAATCGGGGAAAACTAGCCAAAAGCGATTCGCGCATAGCCTCGAGATCAATGAACGTACTTTGAGGCGGTGGGAACGTGGTGAAACGGCGCCCAATAGCAAAAACCAGCGTGCGCTGGTTGAACGGTCTATACACGAGGAGTAGTGATACTGCCAGCCGCCTCCGCAAACCAAAAAATCCATCGATCACCTAGCGCGGTTGTTAATCGTCTATGAAATGGCAGCAATGCAGAGCAACGGAGTTGGTTTGAGTCGCCGGACGCTAAGCCGTCAGCCGATGGTCGCCGTGGAGACCCCAGCGTGCGGTTGTGGTGAACCACGGCGCCGTCAAATGCCCAGTGCTGGTACCCACGCTCTGGTGATGGCCTGGACGACGGTTCGGCTGACCAAGCTTCCAATCCCACAGCTCGGTCCGCCGGTGGGTGATCCCTTCCGAGCCATCCGAGAATTCATCATTGGTGGGTCTCTTCATGGTTTCGAACAGCGTGGCGACGGTCAGGCCGGTGTTGATGAATTTCCGGACTACGTTCACCTGTCAGACCGTCGTTAGAGGGCATCGCCGAGGCCACCAAGGCCCATGGTTCTGTCTCTTCCTGGCATAGTTTGTGTGCCGCCTGTTTTCGTTTGGCCATGACTGCCCGGCGCAGCCACAGTTTTTTGGCAACTGGCGTGGCGCAGAGTGCCGACAGGGATGCTTTTTCAGGGTCCCCGGCCGTCTTATCCAAGCACAAATTTTATGCAATTTCGGCGCCGACCCGGGCGGTCTAGCCGGCGCCAGCGTAACGGTCGCGCACGGCGTAACGACGCCGTGTCCGCTCCGGCGTTACTGGGCAACCTGACCGTCCGACCGAAAATCACCTGGCCCGCCACGGCCGGGAGTAGAGTCCCAGGAAGTGGTGTAACAGGAAACGGGTGGCAAGAAAAGAGCCACCGCGTCATCCTTATCTGAACAACAACCAACCCGATGAAGGAGGACCGTGATGGCCAAAAACAGCATGGACTTATTGTAACCGCTACGCAAGCGTGGCATGGAGGGCAACGTGGACTTCCTGCGGGAAGCCCTGCAGGTGCTGGTGGAGGGCATCATAGCCTGCCCTGTGCCCCGACACGGGGGACGCTGAGGTGGCAGCGCAGATCGGCGCCCAGTGGGGCGAGCGCAACCCGGAGGGGATCACCCACCGGAACGGCTATCGCAGCCGAGATTGGTACACCTGGGTGGGGACGATGGAATTGCGCATCCCCAAGATCCGCGAGGGCAGCTTTTTTCGCCTGCTGGATCCGCGCCGGCGCAGCGAGAAGGCATTGTTGAGCGTTGTTCAGCAGGCCTACGTGGAAGGTGTGTCCACCAGTAGGGTGGATGATCTGATCAAGTCCCTGGGTTGCGATGGCATCTCCAAGAGCCAGGTCTCTCGCATCTGCCGGGACCTGGACCAGGTGGTGGATAACTTCCCGGGGCGAGCCCTGGACGCTGGCCCGAATCCCTATGTATGGCCGGACGCGTTGACCCAGAAGGTCAGAGAGGGTGGTCGCATCGTGAACGTCAGCGTGGTGGTGGCCACCGGCGTGAACAGCCAGGGTCAGCGGGAGGTCCTCAGCATGGACGTGGGCGCCAGCGAGGATGGAGCGTTCTGGCTGGCTTTCCTGCGCTCCCTGAACGCCAGAGGCCTCAGCGGGGGAGTTAGTCATCTCCGATGCTCACCAGGGTTTGAAGTACGCCATCGCCACCGTGTTTGCCGGGTCCGGTTGGCAACGCTGCCGCACCCACTTCATGACCAACCTGCTGACCCGAGTGCCCACGCGGTCCCAGCCAAGCGTCGCCACCATGGTGCGCACCATATACCAGCAATCTCACCGGAGGAGGTCCACGCCCAAGCCGACAGGGTGATAGCCCAACTCAGATAACACTTCCCCCAGGCTACCCAGATGCTGGCAGATGCCTTTACCGACATCCTGGCCTTCACTGGCTTCCCAGTGTCCCACTGGTAGAAGCTCTGGTCCAACAACCCGCTGGAGTGATTGAACAGGGAGATCTGCCGGCGCACCGATGTGGTGGGCATCTTCGCCAACCGGGCCGCGGCTCGACGTCTGGTGGGCGCAGTTCTGGCCGAGCAGCGCGACGAATGGACCGAAGGTCGTCGCCACCTCACCTTCGTCCAGGATCTCCACACCGAGGCCATACCGGCCAGCAACATCCTGGAGGCCGCTGCCTGAACAACATAAACAAGCATGACGCTTATCCCACCACTTGACGGGCCGTAACCGGGTGGTCGTGACCGGCGGCGTCATCGCCGAGGTCTGGCAAGCCTTGAGGAACGGGCCTGACTCCGATGGATTCATGGAGCTGTTCAGCCCCCCGCCGTTGAGTGGTCGCACTGTGTTGTCCATTTACTTAACGGCTGTCCCATCGATCGTAACGGTGTACGCCTGCCGCCAGTTCCGCCGAGGGTCATCGCGCACCTGATACCATTCTCATCTCCATCCACCAGTGCGGGTGGCCTGGGTACTGAGTCTGCCCACCTGCCGGAGCGCCATGTCGGTGGGGTTTCACCACAGCCTGGGGGTTAACCCACGAACGCAGGGCAGCCAGGAACGAGCGCGGAACTCTCAGCCTGCAACGCCAATCGCTTTCGCTCAAACTCCTCACCATCGACGAGCTGGGATTCATGTCCCTGTCCACCACCGGGGCCGGATTCCTGTTCGCGCCAGGACGACTCACCCGCCACGTCCACAACATCGGGGCGAACCGCGAAAGCTGTCCGCTAGTGGCATGTTTTGCCGCCGGCCTTCACTTACGGTTGGGCCAATGCGCCTGAACCAACCAGTGCCAGGCCCACAACGATCAGCACGATATGGATCGCAACCAGGGTCCACCGACCCGGACTGAAGGGGTCGTCCAGGAAACGCGGCACCGGCGCCAGGCGGAACCAGAACCAGAGACCCAGGACGCCGCCCATGAGCACGCCGGCGGTGGTCATCAACCAACCGACCCGGTCGGCTCCCCAGCCTGCCGGCAGCGCAGTCAGGCAAATGGTGATGAGGCCGAACCCGACGAGGGTCGAGGGAAGCGCCAGTCCGTAGCGGGCCATCGGCCAGCGCAGACTGGCGATCAACAACACCGGCATCGACGCCCAACCCGCCGCCAGCGAGATGCCCACGAATGCGGGGGTTTGCAGGGTTGCGAACTGGAAGCCCCAGATCAATCCCAGGGCAGCCACGCTGGTGGCCGCCAGCTGGATGACGCGGACGCCGAAGCGGGAGTCGCGCGTCATCTCGACCGGCGTTGGGGCGCGTCCGAAAACCGTGTTGCCAACCATTATTGAGGTTCCCATGTTCTTCAGGCCACCT
>JAPOQH010000040.1 GCA_026710825.1 Chloroflexota bacterium
AGCAGGAATACCGCAGCCATGGGCATGCCGGCGATGAACATGAACACCAGCCCCTGCGTCAGCAGGCCGCCGGGCAGCGCCATTCCGACCAGTCCCAACAGTGGGAACAGCAGGCCACTCACCACCAGGCACACTCCGTAGATTCGCCGTTTGGTGACCCGGCCCGCCGCAAACAGCGCCCAGATAACGATGCCCGCCACGACCACGCCGGCGATGACGCTCATCGACAGGAAGCTCGACGCCGTGCCGTCCCGGTCCTGCAGCAGCACTCCCACCGCGAAAAACGGAACCCATCCCTGGAGCAGCCCGACCCCGGTGGTGAACATCACGAAGGTCGGCAGGAACGCCACGAATTGCGAATTCCTCAGCGTGTCCTTCAGGCCCTGCCAGAATGGAACCTGTGCCGGTGTCACGTCGCGCGGAGCGCGGTTCCACACCGCCCGCAGGGACAGATAGCGAAACACCAGCGCCATCAGCGCAAAAACCGTCCCCGCGACCTGGAAGCCGTAGGAATCCTTGAGAAAACCGCCCATCACCAGCCCCAGCCCAGCCCCGACCACTGCGAACAGGAAGATCAGGCACACCACGCTCATCCGGTCCTGGGCTGTCCTGGTCAACTCCGGCACCAGCGCCTCCAGCGCGCCGCTGGACATCGTGGCCGCCGTGAAGAACAATTCGAGCATCAGCACGAAATACAGCGCGTTCCACCAACTGCTGCCTTCTGTCGGCAGAAACCATACCAATGCCCCGAACACCGCGTAAAACGGCGTGCTGAATAGGATGAACGGTATCCGGCGTCCCCAACGGTTCCGCGTCCGGTCGCTCCACCAGCCAATCAGCGGGTCTGTGAACGCGTCGATGAACCGACCGGCAAAGATCAAAATACCAGCCAGCACCCGTGCGTCAATATCAAACCCCAGCAGCGCCACGTCGGGAACCCGGCTTACCCCCACCAGCGCCGGCGGCGCCAGAAAGAACAGCACCCACTGCTGCCGAAAGTAGGACATGGCCTGCAACCCGACGTGGTCGGCGGAGAACAGCAGCTTGTTGACCAGCGGCAGGCGCACCGCCGATTGTCCTGTGTCGGTCATCACACTCCGAACGTGGTTCAAAATCGCCGTCGCAATGTACCAGATTCGCACCGCGGCGTTTCGCCAACGCCTGGCTGGCGGTGCAAGTGCTGGCACACAATCTGGCCCGCTGGACAACGCGCATCGGCCTAGGCGAGGCCGTGGCGACCGCCAACACTCTCCGGCGGCGCTTCTCACTAGCGGGACGACTATCCCCACACATTCCCAAGGATGGCCTTGGCAAAACCAGTTCAGCAGCGCCCTGCCGAAACTGCGCGCCCTCCCGCTCCCTTCCTGACGGCGTCCGACCCATCCACTGAACTACTGAACCGCCTGGCCGATTTGCGCCAGGTCGGCCCACGAGTGTCTCCTGCTGCACGTTGGCTGCCGATCTCGCCTGCAGCCGCGTTGCGGCCCGCAAATATCCCCTTCGCCTCGCTGACACACTCAGCACCCGTCCCAATCCGTCGGGACCAACGCCCCAACGGCCCTTCCCCTCACCTTTCGTACCTTGTCAGATCAGCCCTCCCGCATCCCTTCGGTGGATTCGGGCTTAATCGTTACCCCTCGCAGACTTGAATCTGCTGATCCCCACCATCAACAGAACGACAACCGCCGATGTTGCGAAGATCGCGGCGGTGTACGGAACCGCGAGCTCCATCATGTCTCCGCCCCCAAGGTCCCAATCCGTTACAACGTAGAGGTAGAACCCCAGGGCGATGTTGGCGATGCCGACCGGCACGCCAACCAGAACACCGAACCCCAAGCCCACTCTCGGAAGCAGCCATCCGGCGGTGCCGCAAATGGCCGCCGTCGTAATGGTGCGTAGAGAAGCACAAGGAACAATCCAGCGAAGACCACCCCCAAGTCCCAGCCGCCTTCCCACATATCACGCCTCCAACTTTTCATCAATTATATGGGACTCACCCGCAACCACAAGCGCCGCCAGTTCGCAGCACATTCAGCTGAGGCGAGTGACACACACCCCCGGAACAACAACGTCTGCCTGTGCTGCCCGTAACGCTGCCGCTTCGGCATTATTGCCCCGCGCTATCGGTCCCCAACCGAGTGGCGCGCCATCGGGCAGCGCGCCAGCACACGGCGGCTGTCCCGAAAATGACCAAGCCATACCAAACCACCAGCGGAACAAACTCCCGCCCCAGAAACGGTACAAACGCCGCAACTACCGCCGTTTGGGCCGTGACGACCAGGCCGTAAAACAACCCACGCCACGTCGTGAGCCCCACCATGTAGCGCCCGCACAACCCGCCGGTGATGAGCCCAAAGACGGCATAGAAGGAGAAAGCGGACACGAATCCGCGTGTGGCAAGGAGCACCGTCGTGTCGGTCAGATCGACTGAGGCCGACCGCAACCGACGACGAATGGCGGTCTCCCGGTCCACCTCGCAGGATTCCAATTCCCGTAGGATCGGCCGGAGCTTGCCTTCGAGCTCAGTAAGGTCGCGCCTGTGAACCACCCAATCGCCGTCGAATTTGCGGTCGGTGTCTTCGGCCAGTCGCCGAGTTTCTTCTGCGAGTCGTAGGCCCTTCTTCTCAGGCCAACATCGTTCGGCCACACGGTAGATTTCGACCTCAAGATCGCGAACGGCGCGCGACAACTCCTTGCCTTCGCTCCGGACCTGGGCTTCCGCCGGTGAGAGCGTTGGCACGAATTCGGGCCTCGGCGGCGCGTGTTCGGGTGTCGGCACGGGTCCGAGCGTTGGCGTTGGCATCGGTGCGGTCGTGCAACCCAAAACAAGCAGCAGGACCAACAACACCCCTGCCGCCACTTGCTTTCCCACAGCGGTAGCGATCCCAACACAAAACCCGGAACGAAGGCCGCGACCTGGCTTCCACACGGCACACCACCTCAGTTGTCCCAGAATTTCCGTCCCGCCACCCAATACGTCACAACCGCCCCCACGCCCGTCGTCGCCAACGCCTGGATCACTAAGATGATCAAGCTGGAGCCGGTGATTTCCGTGACGACGCCGCATCCCCCCACCATCATGGTCAACACCCCGCAGAGCGCGCCGCGACGCGCACCCTTCCAGCCGATGCGGAGCGCGCCCGCCACAACGCACGCCAAGACGGGGGCGACGATGTACATAAAAAGGCCGATAATGATGATTGGGGTCAGGTTGATGTATTGCGCCGAAACAGCCGCCATTCGTTCTCCAATCGGTGACAGTTGATCACGCCCCGCGCCGCGACGCAAGCCGACGTGTCGGCCTGCCGCCCACGATTTTTGTTTTAGACTCCCCCAGCTTCGCCGCAAACCGACCGGCGTTTGCCTGTGTACGGGAATGAGGGGGTGTGAGCGACTGATTCCCGTCAACTACCAACAACAGTTGGACAAAACGACAACAACCAACACCGGAGGCTCGCAGATAGGCAACTATTCGGGCCTTCGCGTGCGGGTGTATAATAACATGGCCGGCAGGACGTGATTCGAACCCGTGAGACCGGAGGGGTCTACCGGATTTTCAGTCCGCCGCGATAAACCACTCTGTCACCTGCCCGCCTCTATTATTCCATCTAAAACCACGTCCGGGGAGTGTGCGGTCGCCACCCTCCGGTCGGACCAATTGGGCGGCAGGGACCGCGGCGGCCCCGTAGATCGGCCTTTGGAGACGGTACGAAATGCCCCCACAACCTAGCACAGCCGGCGGCAACGAGACCGACATTCTCCTTCTTGTGGTGTATGCCGTTGTCGGCTTCCCGGCGGCTGGGCTCCTGGTCGGCTCGGCCGTCGCGTTTTTGATGCCTCAAACGTCGATCCGGTTCATCGGTCAAGGCGCGCTTCTGGGGATGGGGTTGGCAATCGTGGGGGCGGCCGTCACCGGAGTCGTTGGCGCGGCAACGGACGGTCTGGGAGGCAGGGTAACGAACCCGGTGTTGTTGGCCGTGCTGATTTTGGGTCTCCCTGCGACCGGGGCGCTTTCGCCCGTCGTCATGTTGCCGCTCTGGCGGCGATGCCAGCGGCGCGAACCCGAACACTCAGCATAAGAGGGCGTTATGGCACCAGATATTGGCGTTTGGGCTAACCATCGGCTGCAGGTTGGCACGCATGTCTTCTCGCAACGTCCAATCAATGCTGATGTTCTTGCGGACGGTTTCAACCAGTGCGCGCGCGATCACGCGAAGATGTTCGTCTCCAAGGACCTGCACAGCAGATTCCGTTCACTTGTGGTGATGGACATTCTATACGAGGTTCCATCGTTCACGATTTCAGGGTGCCACCGGGTTCAAACCGGCCTTCTAGCCAACGGATGAACATATCGACGTACTGGGTGTAGGTATCAACGGCCCCGGATTGGAGCGGGGACCGCACACACTCCAATTGATAGCGCGAATACGCTTCCTTGATCTCTGCCAAGGTTTCGGAACTAACTTTCGGCATTATGCGCCTCCGCTAAAAGACGTGATTGACGAAGACGGCAACCTCTCCGAGCTGTTGCCTACATTCGCCAGTTTGCGCCAGTCACTTATTCGTTACGGCTCGTCGTCGACACGTGGCTGAGATTCAACCCTGGCGGGGTCTTATGAAACCCATCGGTGGTTTCTCGTCAGCTTCGATATAGCCATCTACCCAGACGATCTTGGTGATGTGGCTGATAAGGTAAGCGACAAATGGACTGCCGAGGATGAGCGTCCCATCGCTGTTCTTGTTGACGTCCTGAATCAATTCGGCAAGCTCACGGCGTATCTGTCTTTGTTCCTCTGGGGTGTCTCCCACAGGGAACATGTGGGTTTCGGCCTTCCCGTCGCTGGTGTGTACGATAACGTGGTGCGCTTGTGGTTGCGTCATTGTTCAAATCCCCTGTCGGTTGCGTTTCAGATAGCCGAGCCGACGACCCCCAAGGGAACCGCGACCACGAGGAAGATACCAAAAGCCCAAAGGCCATGCCCAAACATGAAACATCTCCGCCACGAAACCGTCGCCGGAGGTGCTCTTGCCAATGTCCTGGACGCGCTGATCTTATCAGCACGTCCAAGACACAGGAACCGTGACCGTCAAAGCGAGGTTGCACACTTGCCCGCTGTTTGCGCAGCGGGTTTTGCGTTAGTTCCGTTTATTTATGCGTTTCGTGCCGTCCCTTTCCTGTTCTTTGGCCTCTACCGCCAAGTGGAGGAAACCGCCCAAGGACGGCGCTTCATCAAGGGAGCGCCGGACCTGCACGTCCTGTGGGGCTGGCTCCAAGTCGACCAGAAGTACACGGTGGCCGACCTCGGGCCAAATGACCTCCCTTGGGCACGCCATCATCCACACCTCTATTCGAAGTACCGTGACGACAGAAACACCGTCTACGCGGCGTCAACGAAGCTCGAATTGGGCGGTGACGACGACGGGCGCGAAATCGCGGGATGGGGAGTATTTCGCAAGTTCGACCAAAGGCTGGTTCTGACCGACCCGCATGGCGCCGGCGTCTCGAATTAGAGACTACCGCGGTGGTTCTATCCCGACGGCAACAAGCCGCCCTAGACCTACCACCCTGGCCGCAGGCGCTGGCGGCGCGACGCTGACCACGCCTACCTGCGGAGCGTTGGCAGGGGACAGGAGTTCGTGCTCGACCTCACTCACTACCCTGAGGCGGTCGAATGGTTGTCGAATCTCGTTGCCAACCTCGGCGCCAACGCGTGAACATGGTAAAGGCGAAAGGTGTCATTCGGCACCCTGATTCTGTGCCGCTCGCGTACGGACACAACCTCATGGACGTCAGGCGTCAATAGTTGGGCGGCACCTCTTTCAACCCGGCAATCCGCTCGCACCACTGCGCTGCGCCCAAGACCCTGCCTTCCTGGGCCCACGGCCCGCCGAACTGCACCGCAATGGGCATCCCCAGTTCGCCCAGGCCAGTCGATACCACGACCGTGGGCAACCCGGCGGCCGTCCACGGCACCTGGAACGCCGCATCACCGGTGGTGTTCCAGGTCGCGGGGAGCCGGAGCCGGCATGGCCGGCGTCATGACGACATCGACCTTGTCGACCATCTCGCTGAAGTCGGCGCGGAACTACCGCCGCAGCCGCTGCGCCTTCAGGTACGCCGACGTCGGCATGATCATGCCCATCTCCATACCGGCTCGGATGCGCGGGCCGTAGTCGGCGGCGCGAACGCGGTGATTGACCTCGTGGACTCCCGAGCACTCGACGTTCGACACGATGCGCTGGAAGCTGTGGATTACGGCGAAGCTGTCGGGCAAGGGTATTTCCTCGACTTCGGCTCCAGCTTCCGCCAGTTGATTGGCCACGGCCTCGGTGTGCGCCCACATCTCCGGAGTGGCATAGTCCTGGAAGTACTGCCGCACCAGCCCGATGCGCGGGGGCCGGTCATGCTCGGCCATCTGCGCGCTGAAGTCGGGCACAGGTTCGCGCAGGCAGCCGGGATCATTGTCGTCCGCGCCGCTCAGCACGGTCAGCATCAGCGCGGCATCCGCCACCGTCCGGGTCAGGATGCCCACATGGTCCAGCGACCAGCTTAGCGGGGCCACCCCGTACCGCGAGATGCGGCCGTAGGTGGCCTTCACGCCGACGATGCCGTTGTAGGCTGCTGGCCGGCAGGTGGACCCACCGGTCTGTGAGCCGAGCGCGGCCGGAACCATACGAGCCGCCACCGCCGCCGACGAGCCACTGCTGGAGCCGCCGGGAGTGTGCTCCAGGTTCCAGGGGTGCGCGTCGGTGAGGGGGTCGCCCGAGGCGAACTCGGTGGTGACCGCCTTGCCCAGGATGATGCCACCAGCCGCTTTGATCTTCGCCACCGACGTGGCGTCGAATGCCGGCACGAACTCGGCGTTCACCTTCGAGCCGCAGGCGGTGAGCATGCCCTCGGTGTAGAAAATGCCCTTCAGGCCCACGGGCACGCCGTGGATCAATCCGAGCGGGTCGCCACGTTGGACTTCCGCCTCGCGCTCTCGGGCCGCCGACAACACGGCGTCGCGGTCGATGGTGACCCACGCCCGCAGGTCGCCGTCCAGCGCGTCGATGCGCGCCAGCAACGACTCCGCCAGCGCCACCGGCGACAGGGTTCCTTCGCAAATCTGCGCGGCGGCTTCTACCACCGAAAGTTCGTAGAGTTCAGGCATCATTCAACCTCGCTGAAGGCGGTACGCGCGCCGCGATTGGTTCGCCGTTCACCGACGCGGGCCTTGGTTCGTTCCCGGCACCGGTTATCCTTGGTTCAGCGGTTCCAGCTCGGGGTGGACCTCGGCATTGTCAACGTCGAATACCTGCTCGGCCGCGGTTCGCAGGTACGACTCCAGCTCCACGGTGCTGCCCTCTCCGAAATACTCCTCCGGAGGCTCTACCAGTTTGCCAAACTCCAACTGCTCGCCGATCCGGATCAACAGATGGTTGGGGTCGATGAAATCCCGCAGCAGTTTGCTGGTGAACTGGGAAAGGGCGGAATCCCTACGGGATCAGTCCAGCGGTTCGATCATCAGTGCTCTCGGCAACAATAGACTGCCCCGGCATTGTAGCGCAACACCCCACTGAAATCGGCTTCAATGTCGACTTTTTCAACACTCCCTTTCCTCCGCCCTTGTATCTTGGCTTAGCGCCGGATAGTTTTCTATCTGATAAGCCGCGCGGGGTGCGGCAGACCGATCCGCCCTGGGTCGCAGAAGACCGTTGTCAAGCTTGGGTCGCCGCACCTCTCTCCGAACAGAGCCCGAACAGTATCCGTGGTTGGACGTCAAGCTTTTTGGGAGTTGCCGATAAGGTTCGTCTACCCTGCCAACGGCACCCATGGCGTTCCCCTGCGGGCGAGAGCGTTCAGCTGCAACAGCAACTTGCGCATCACCGC
>JAPOQH010000063.1 GCA_026710825.1 Chloroflexota bacterium
CAACACCGGTTCAATCGGAGTGCGCCGTTCTGGCCACAAAATCAAGTCGGCATTTTTCTTCACGGATCACCGGTACCATACCGCCGATGGCGACGACTACGTGGAGTACCACGGCTTCAAGGTGCAGTCCAGCGGTGGTGAGAGTACGCTGCGCGCTCCCATCGTGACCAAGGAGGACACGCTGCCGGAACACGATGAGACCTTCGCCATCGGCTTCTGGGACGACGACGTGTGGCACCACTGCGTCGTGACGATTGAAGACGACGACGCGCCTGAGATCGTCCACGTGAGCATCGCTTCGCAACCCGTGGACCAGTATGCCTACCACAACGGCGACGCCATCGACATCGCGGTGGACTTCGACCAGAAGGTGGACGCTGGCGCCGATGCGAATCTCGCCCTGTACCTCGGCGACGAGGACGACAGCACCTGGCGTGGCGCCAGCTACGAGGCTGGCTCTGGGACCCGGTCCCTGATCTTTCGCTACCGGGTGCAGCCCGAGGATTTCGACGGCGACGGGTTCAGGGTGGCCGCTGCTGCCACGGGCGATGACCGTAGCCCCGCCTACGGCTTCGGCGGCGACATCTTTGCCGAAGGAACAGACGTGCCGGTCGAGTATGGTCACGATGGCGTGACCGGTGGCTGGAAGCAGAAGGTTGACGGGCGACCCTACGTACAGGAGGCGCAGATAATCTCCTCACCTTCGGACGGATGGACCGCGTACCGCGCCAACGAGGTCATCGAGGTCTTGATGAGGTTTGACACGGACGTTGTGGTAGATGGCGATGTGTCGGTGGAGCTGCATCTGGGGGTCGTGGACTACAACTGGGATGGGGTGATCAGAGAGGCCGAGTACCTTCGTGGTTCTGGCACGGACACGCTCGTCTTCGGCTACACCGTGCGTCCGGGCGACATGGACGCCGAGGGCGTGGGGATCGTACTGGGCTCCGAGGAGAACGGTTTCGCAGGGGACGGCACCATCAAGGCCAAGGGCACGGACGTGGAGCGCAACCCCTACTACCTGGGTACTGGCCACCAGGCGGAGCACAAGGTTGACTCGAGTTCACCGAGTGTGTCGTCGATCAGATTCACGTCTCGGCCGGCCAACGGCGAAGCCTACGCTGCCGGTGAGGACATCACGGTAGAGGTGACATTTGACGAGCGGGTGGTGCGCAAGGGAGTGCTGAGCCTTGAGCTCGACATCGGGGGAGTGGCCCGCCAGGCGACGGTCGAAGCATCGCCGACCCTGACATTCGGTGACTCGTCGGTGGTCCACTACGTGGTGCAGGGCGGCGACGCCGACGCCGATGGCATCGGCATCTCGGCCAACAGCCTGAGCGCGAGTGGAGGCGGAGTGTACGACAGCGCCGGCAATGCTGCTGACCTCGGGCATCCGGTGGTGGTGGTCAACGCTGGCCAAAAGGTGGCGACGGGCTGAGTCGGAAAATTGGGGAACTGAGTTCGCGTTTGAGTGAACAACAGCAGCGGCCGCGGTTCGCGATTCATTGGCCGCTGCTGGGTCTGTGTGTGGGCTTCGAAAGAGGCTGGCGCGATGTATCCCTAAGCGCCTGCAGCGGCCGTCCTGGTGGCTCTGTGGCCGAAACTCGGGCCTCGACGGCATAACCACTGTCGTCCACCAGCACCAGCGGGTGCTGTAGTAGACAGGGGCGCAGTAGCATGACCATCTGCCGTGCCCAGTCGGTGGCCTTCTTGTGCCATCGTCGTCCAGCTTAGTCGGGATTCGAGCTTGGTGCCGGTCGGCAAAGCTCCGAATCTTGTCCAGGCCCTGCGGAGGGTGATGCGTCGCAACGGTTTCACGTTCCCTTCTCCAATAGAATCCTTCAATCTGCCCCCTTGTATCTTGACTTTGGCGATGGAGCCGAGCGCGGCAGACCGGTGCCCCTGGGTCACGACAGACCGTCCGGTAGCAAGGGTCGCCGCGCTCCCTATAAGCAGAGCCCGAACAGTATCCGTGGTTGGACGTCAAGCTTTTTGGGAGTTGCCGATAAGGTTCGTCTACCCTGCCAACGGCACCCATGGCGTTCCCCTGCGGGCGAGAGCGTTCAGCTGCAACAGCAACTTGCGCATCACCGC
>JAPOQH010000065.1 GCA_026710825.1 Chloroflexota bacterium
CACGAAGCGTCTGCCCAAGGCGATGGAGCGCTTGCCCAGGTTCCGCCGGGCCAAGCGACGGGTCACGGAGCTTTACCAACGGATCATGGAGACCCATCAGCGGGAAAGGAGCCCGGACGAACCGCTGGACTTTGTTGATGAGCTGCTGGAAGCGAGCCGGACGGATCCCCAGTTCCTGCCGGAGACGGACCTGTTTGCGAACGTTCTCGCTCCCTATCTGGTGGGCATGGACACATCCGCCAGCGTTTGCGCGTTCATGCTCTACGCCCTCCTCAAGCATCCCGAGATACTGGAGCAGATGCGAGCGGAGGTGGACGAGATGTATGAGGACGGGCCGCCCACTCCGGAAGGATTGCGCAAGCTGGACGTTACCCGCCGGGTCGCCCTGGAGACAATGCGGATGTATCCGGTCGTCCCCGCGCTCACGCGTACCGTGGCGAACTCGTTCGAGTTTGAGGGATACCGTGTTCCCGCCGGCTCCCAGGTTATGCTGGGTACCGCGGTTGGGCACCACATGCCGGAGTACTTCCCCGAGCCCGACCGCTTCGACATTGAGCGCTATTCGAGAGACCGGGCGGAGCATCTTCAGCCGGGCGCGTTTGCCCCCTTCGGCGTGGACCGCCACCGGTGCATCGGCAGCAGCCTGGCGGAATTGCAGATCGCCCTCACCCTGGCGACCATCGTCCGCGAGGCCGACCTGGTGCTGGAGCGGCCGGATCGTCCACTGAAGATCAAGCGCTTGCCGGCGGCCCACCCTGATGAGTCGGTGCGGATGCGCCTGGTGCGTCGCCGAACCCAGTGACGCCCTGCAGCGGGGCGAACCAGTAGCCTGCACCGGCCGGACCGAAGCGAAGGAACCCGATGGACTCGCACCCAGTCCCTCTGATCAACGAGGCTGAACAGATAACCGCCCAGTGGATCCAACAGGCGCTGCTCGCCGGCGGATCGTCAGCCACGCGGGAGATTGCCGCAGTGGAGGTCCAGCAACTTTCCGACGTGGCCAACGCCCTCGGCAACCTTTACCGCTGTCGTCTCATTGACGGGGACGGCACGGCGGCCGAGCCTACTTCCGTCATCGTCAAGCTGCCCAGTTCCGATGCCATGGCATTCCGGTTCAGCAGGTGGCTGTCGCTGCACCGCCGGGAATATGTGTTCTACCGGGACGTAGCACCGCTCGGTTACGTACGGGCGCCCACCCTGTTCCACGGCGATTACGACCCGGACAGCAACCGCTTCGTCCTGGTGCTGGAAGACCTGGGACACATGAGGGCGATTCCGCAAAGTGTCGGCGTTGACGCGGCGCAGGCACGCCAGGCCATCCAACAAATCGCCGGATTGCAGGGGCGTTTCTGGGAGGCTGCCAATGAGCCGGCCCTGTCTGCCTGCGGCGAATTCCTGAACACCAGACAACGCCGCATCACGCAGACGGTTTACCTGCTGACCCTCCCGGCGGCGTTTGACCGCTTCGGTGACCTTTTCACCGCCCAGAGGCGTCGACTTGCACGCGAGTTCGGGTTCCGAATAGCCGCGCATTTCGCCGCGCTTTCCGCCGGTCCAAAGACCGTGGTACACGGCGACTTCCGGGCCGACAACATGCTGTTCGACGTGAGGGAAGAGGACGGCGCGACGCTTATCGACTGGCAGGGGGTCGGAATTGGGTGCGGCATGTACGACGTGGCCTTCTTTCTCGGAACCAGCGTCACCAGCAACGTCCGTCGCCGCATCGAGCGCGACGTCCTGGAAGACTACCACGACAACGTCTGCCGCGCGGGAGCGCAGAACTGCACCGCTGAAGACTGTTGGCGGAGCTACCGGCAGAATGTTCTCGGCACCCTCATGCCCATGGTCATCGGATGCGGCGCGATGGACATGAGCGACCCGGCGCTGGTGAGCCAGACGCGGGAACTGCTGAGCCGTGTGCTGACCGCCATCGATGATTTGGACTCATGGGAGTTCATGCCCCCCGCGAGTCTTTCCTGGCGAAGGGATGGGGCTTTGCCACGCTATCGCGGTGCGCATACCCGCCGTACCGGCTGGCGCTCCGGTTGCTGCCCCGCCGGAGTCGCGCTGGATGAGCAGCCGCGGAAGGCGCGCAGACGGCTCTCGGGACGGCTTGGCCGCGATGGACGACGGCCCGGAGGCGGGCGCCGGGCAAACAGGCGATGCCGGCACGGAGCCGGAAGGGGACTTCGCGCCGCCGCAGCGCCGGCAGGTTACGCTGTCGCTGGTGTGCGTGGGGTTGGCAATGTTTCTGGCCTCCCTCGGCCAGACCGTGGTCGCCAGCATCATGACCCTCATCGTCGCCGACCTCGGCGGATTCGACCGTTACACCTGGCCGTCGACGTCTTACCTGGTGGCGGCCACCGTGGCATACCCAATCGTGGGCCGGCTCAGCGATATCTACGGCCGCCGTGCGTTCCTCATTGCGGGCATCGCGATTTTCATCGTCGGCTCGGCGCTGCTGGGAGTCAGCGTGTCCATGAATCAGGTCATCGGTTTCCGCCTGGTGCAGGGCATCGGCGGGGGCATGATAATGACGTGCAGTTACGTGTCCCTCGCAGACTTGTTTCGGCCCGAAGACCGGGGCAAGTTTATTGGCCTCCTGGGCGCGTTGTACGCGGTGGCGACCGTGGTGGGACCGGTGATGGGCGCGTTCGTCGCCGAGGGGATCTCCTGGCACTGGGTGTTCTTGTTCAACGCGCTGGCAGGCGTGCCAACGCTGGCGTTGACGATGCGGATTTATCCAAGGCCGAACTCGCATTCCGGGCGGCGGGAACTGGACTATCCGGGCATGGCGGCGTTGATATTGGCAGTGGCGCCGTTGGCGTTGGCGCTGTCGTCGATCGGCGTCTTGTACCCGTGGAATGCGCCACAGAACATCGGCCTGCTGGCTTTCGGATTGGCGATGGCGGCGCTCTTCCTGGTGATCGAGTCCAGGCCAGGGTCGCCGATCATGCCCTTGGGGATATACCGGAATCGGGCGGTGGCCGTGGCTGTGATCGTGACGCTGATGACCAGCGTCAGCCTGCATGGGTTCGTGCTGTTCCTGCCGCTATATTTCCAGGTGGCTCTGGGAGTTTCCGTTACCCAGGGCGGCACGATGCTGGCGCCGATGCTGCTGGGGATGGTGCTGGGAGCGATCCTGGCCGGCCAACTGCTCTCCCGGGCCGGCGGCCACTACCGGATCCAGTTGCTGGTGAGTACCACGCTGATGGCGGCGGGAATGTATCTCCTTTCCACCCTGAGCGACGGATGGGGTTTCGCCCAAAGCAGCCCGATTCTCTATAGCCAGATATATCTCATAATCACGGCGCTGGGGTTTGGCGGAGTCGTGGCGATCCTCTCTGTGCCGGTGCAGAACGCAGTCCCATTCCGGAACGTGAGGGTTGCGACGGCCGCGGTGCAATTCTGCCGCTCCCTGGGCGGGATGATCGGCCTGGCCGCAACGGGCGTTGTGATGGTCCAGGGCTTCCGGTCCGGTGCAACGGCGATCGTTCCCGATAACGTCAGAACAACCCTCCCGGAAGGGCTGCTTGATTCGATAAAGCAAGATCCTCAGGCGCTGTTGGATCCAGACACCGCGGAGGTGTTGAAGGAAAAGGTGGCCGAGGCCGGCGCCGGGAATGCTGCGTTGGCTGACAGCCTGCTGAACTCGCTCAACATTGCTCTTACGGATGCCCTGAGCGACGTGTTCACGGTGCTGTGGGTAGCGGTGGCCCTCTCGTTCGTCGTTGGGCTGTTCCTGCGCGTGCGGCCCGACGCCGATTACCATACATGACGCACGCGGTTTCGCAGATAACAACCACCGGCACCCTATCTGGTGGAGTCAGGCAACGACCGGCATCACGATTATTTCCGTGTAAGGCTCTCGCCAAGGCAAATTTGCGGATGACTCAGTCCTCGTCTGCGACGACGCCCTGCAGCATTGAGGTCGGACGAAAACCCTGCTGAAACCGGGTCCAGGGTGTTGGCGTTTATACGAAATCGTTGGAATTGTGCCCGGGCTTTCCCTTTGGGAATTCGTTGGTCGTCTGTTAGTTTTCGTCACTAATCCAGACGTGAGGCGATTCCCTTGGGGCACCAATTCGGGTTCGCGGCCCGATTCGCGAGATTTCTGAAAATCGGCGCGGCATTGAGCAACAGCAAGTCGGGCGTTTCGGAATCCCGAATCAGAAAAGCCGGTCTACAGCGGATGGCCATAGGCGTCGCCGGGTTATTGGCGCTCGCCGCGCTGTCGCTGGTCGCAGTCTTTCCCGGTACCTCGGGCGTCGTCGAAAACGTTGCCTCGGCGCACACTCCGGCCTGTCCCAGTTCCTTACCCGCCACCGATGGCGAGACTTTCTGGACTGATTCCGACGGCAATCGCTGGTTCATAATTCGCCAGACCTCTGGTTCAGGGCACACGACAGTACAAGCTTACGTCGCCTCCACTGCATACGATGCGGGTTACATTCCCAGCTCACCTCATGAAACCTGCGTGCTGAAAGTGCGCGGGCCGGACGATGATGCGGACCTCGATCCACCCGTCCAGATATTCTTCCCCAACGATGACAATGATGACGACGATTTGTCGAGCAGCAGTACTGAAACGACGCCGACGCCGTCCGCATCATTCTCGTTGTCCGAATCCTCGGACGGTTCGGAGGGTTCAGAGGGCTCGGAAGGTTCGGAAACGACCGGGCTGGCCACCATTGGATTAGCCTGGTTTGCCTATTACGGCACGGAACTCACGATCGCCGTCGCCCTGTCCGACCTCACGGCCGATTCCGACGCGGATACTGTGGACTACCTTTACCGCGTTGTGGTGAAACAGGGCACGATAATCGACGAGCTGTGCCAGGGTTCCGGAATGAACGACATCCTTGAGCTGAAGACCAACACCGGTTCATCGATCCAAACGGCAACCATCCCCGGTACCTGTCCGGTGGGTACCTACAGCATTGAGGTGACCCTGGGGGCCGGCGACGATACCGATCTGTCCGACCCGATATCGGAGGGCACCGGGTTCCTGGTGATCGGGGCTCAACCCGGCTCGCAGTCCGGCCAGGGAGGCAATGGCGGCAACAACGGTGGCCAGAACAACAACGGTGGCCAGAACAACAATGGCGGCCAGAACAACAATGGCGGCCAGAACAACAATGGCGGCCAGAACAACAATGGCGGCCAGAACAACAATGGCGGCCAGAACAACAATGGCGGCCAGAACAACAACGGCGGCCAGAACAACAACGGCGGCCAGAACAACAACGGCGGGAGCCAGGGCAGTCAGACCGAAACAATAACAACCACCGTGATTATCAGCGAATGCGGAGATGCTGACCGTGGCAGCACGGGAACGCCGGGCACCCCGGGGGTTCCCACCCTGGCGCTCACGCAGGACACAACCATGGTGGGAGTGCAGTGGATTGCTCCCAGTAACGGCGGTTCCGAGATTCTCGGCTACTCCGTCATGGTGACCCCGCAAAACGGGACCGCTGTCCAACACGAGGCTGGCGGGCTCAGCGAAATCATTGGCAGCCTGACTGCCGGCACCACCTACGAGTTCAACGTCTCGGCGTGCAACTCCGTGGGATTCGGGCCGTGGTCGCCCGGCAGATTACTCTTCACCGCCGTTACCGAGAGTACAACGGGAGGCAACACCGAGGGCGACCCCAACAACTGGTGTGGGATAGCGCTGGCTGGAAGCACCGGCACGCCCAGCACGCCTGACGCACCGACCGTTACCACTACCACCGACACCACCATCACCGTTACATGGACGGCGCCGGACAACGACGGAGGATCGCAGATCAAGATGTACGCCGTGCAGTGGACGCCCTCCGGCGGGACTGCCCAGATGGAGAAGGTGATGAGCGCCACCACCTTTACGCATACCATAACCGGTCTGGCATCCGGCACCTCCCACCTGATTGAGGTTGCGGCATGCAACGTGGTCGGCATGAGCGCGTGGTCCAACGCGGCCAGCACCCAGACCACGGGCACACGACAAAACACTCCGCAAAATGACGGCCAGGGAAACAATGACCAAGTTTCAAACACCGAGAGTACTACCGACACCGAGGACGTCGTCACCACCACAGACTTCGAGGACCCCAACGACTACCGCCCAATAGTCAACCGTAGGTGTGGCTCCGGAGAGTGGGACGGGCACACTCATACCAACGATTCGACCTACTGGGGCGGCACAGTGGGTTGCTTGGACGCAAATCTGATCGACAGTATTGACGATATCGATTCGGGCACTGCCGGATCACAACATGGGAGAATGTGGACCAGTGTTGGGTGGAGTGATCACAAGCATTATTCTCAAGATGCGAATGGCAACTGGGTCATCGTCTCGGACATTTACGATCACGACGGCGACGGCAATCCGGATAACAACAGTTGCAATGCTTTCCACATCGCCGCACACGCAGGGGATGGCGTGAAAATCAAACCCGGATGCGGGCCGTAGTGGAATACGCAGTATGCTGTCCGCGTCCCAGCACCAGGGAATTCGCATCGCCAAACTCGACCCTCCCGCCGACAGCGGGAGGGTTCTTTCATTGCCATCGCATGCGGCCGCGCCGCCGAGGAAAGCGCGGAGGATTTCCGCTGATATTCGCTCGTAAATTTGTTGAAAATGGTCCACCGACGAGGGATTATGTTAATCATCCAGTCTCTGCGCGGCCCTTCCCGTAGAAAACGGTCCGGTGGTTCACAGATCAATGAGGTTCATCATGCCGACAATTAGCGTACGAACTGCGGCCGGAGTAGCGATATTGGCGGCGTTGGCCCTCCTGTCGTGGTTCGCAACAGGGTGCGGCGGCGATGAGGAACGGGCGGACAACGAGCAGAGCGTCGCAGCGACGATTGATGCCGTGGTGGCTGAGGTCTCAGCCACTCGTGATGCCGAAAGCCCAGGGGCCAGTCCCATCGCTGACGCTACTGTTTCACCCACGTTACCTGCCACGCCCATCGTCGTACCCACGTTTGGCCTGAGCGCCGGGACCAGCTCCGAACTTGAACCAAGTGCGCCCGCGGGGCCGAAACCGCTTGCGCCCCTGCCGATCTCAGATCCGGAGTCGCTGTTGTCCAGCGTGTCGGATGCAGAGAGGGCGTGCCTGTCCGGGAACGTGCCCGCTGAGCGTTGGGTGGATCTCATGGACTCTCCGGAATCCCATACTGCTGAGGAGCGTCAGTCTGTGATCGGTTGCCTCGAAGAAGACAAGGCTTTGCGCCTCTTTCTGACTCCCGTATTGAGTGCTGCGGGAACGTTGAGCGCCGAGTCTTCAGAATGCCTGCGCACCGGATTTGGGGGCACGAACGTGGGGGCGTTGATGTCAGCAGCCGCCGGCGAACCCGGGACCAACGCCGACCCGGAAGCGGCGGCCGCCACTGCCATGGTCAGCTTCATGGTTTCATTGTCGTGCCTGAATGAGAACGAATTCCGAGTCGCCGGTCCCGCATTGGGAGTCTCTCCCGAGGAATACGACAACTTCCAATGCGTGTTGGAACATGTTGGAGGACCGGAACGGATGGCGCAGATGCTGGACTCGGGCCCGGGTTTTCCCGCCCCGTTATTCGACGCCGCATTCGCCTGCCAGGTCCAGGTATCAGGCGCTCCCCCCGGCTGATGGCGGACCGCCAATCCTGAGGGGCGGTGTAGCCGGACGATTTCCTGGCCGCCACGCGCCGATTGATCGCGGGCCCAGGTCGTACCGCCGATTGGCGTCAGGGCTCGCAGCCTCTTTTCTCCAAGTCCTTTTCGAGGCCATCGAGGCCTTTGTCCAATTTCTTCAATCTGGACATCGCCTCGCCGGGCTCGTAGTCGTTGTACGGCATTTCGCCGACCGAGTACTCCTCGGCGAACTCTCCGGCCAACTCACGACATTCCGCCTCGGGGGAGAAGCTGGCTATTATCATTAGCTCTTGCGCCCGAGGAACCACCTCGTCTGCCTTGGCTGCGATGTCCTCTTCGGTCGGGTCGGAACAACCAAGCAGGGCAATAAGAACCAGGCTGATTATGGGGGTAAACAGTATCGTCTTCACGAAATCCCATCCGCTCTACTGCGTATTGTCGGGCGATGTGAGGGTGAGTAATGCCGCAACCGTTCACCCAGCGATCGCGGAGATCGTGCGCGCGCCTATTTCCTGTACCGGCCGGTTGTTGGGACCTCCCGTTATACTCTGGAGGCGGTCGACCTGTTCCTGCGACACTGTTCCCACGGATTGCATGACGATCCAGCGGACGCCTTCCGAGCAGGGCGGCGTGGTCAGCGAACCGGCGTAGCCGAAGTAACTCCGCAATTCGGGGACGTAGGCTGATGCCACGGGCCCATCCGCCAACTCATTGGTCGAATCGGTATCGGGCGCGGCGTCCAGCAAATCCTGCACCAGCGGACTTGCAGCGCCCAACCTGAAGAGCAGGCCCACCACCGCGAGGTTGCCGCTGGGATCCTGATGCACGAGGTGCAGCTCGGCGGCGAACTGCTCGCCATCCACCTCGTGTTCGCCGGGTGAGTGGTAGTGGACACCCTGCAACTCGTAGGCGCCGCCGCAGATTTCTAGTATATTTCCCGGTTCGAAGTCGAGGTACACCGTGTGCCCGTTGTTTCGCGCGGCGACCGCCTTTCCCGGGTACGAAAATTGCAGCGCAGAACCGCCGCCAGTCTCGTATCCAGCGATATTGACCGGCGATTGCTCAACTCCTTCCGAGCAGGGCCGGTACTCATCGGACAAGCAGCCCCAGTGCTCAGGGCCCTCGGATCCGGAATATCCCCAATGGACGGATTGCGTAGCCATCAGCCTGACCTCTACGCCTCGCCCGCGGTCGCCAGCGTTCGTGTGGCCGCTTCCTGCAGAGCATCCACATCGACAGTCGCCCGAAGTTCCCCGGCGTCGTCCTGTCCGAAACTTTCCTCCACGCGGAATTCCTCGACCAGGGCAGCGATGGTGTCCTCCCTTTTTGAGTCCGACGCGTTGGCCAGGTCCGACAGATTGCCCGCAGCGAGATGACGGTTGATCTCCGCCGTCAGCAACTCATCCTCCACGACCCTCCGCTGGATCATCCCGATATTCTGAAGGTTTCGGCCCAGGTAGCACCCGCCGAACTGCATGATCTCGCACTCACGCCCCTCCAGCCCTTCGATCTCAGCGAACCAATGATAACGTGGTTCCAGTTCGTGCTCGCCCAGGTAGTCGCGGACCTTTTGGTCCTCGGCAGCGGGATCCGACGGGTCGAATACCAGCTTGACGGTGTGCATCATCAATCCGGCAGGTTCTACGGTGATGTACATGGTTCGCCTCCCTGGCGCATCCGCAGCGGATTCTTGCTAACGATGGAGGTGAGCGCGACTAGCCTTCGACCGCTCGTATGATACGGTCAACATTCTCCGGCCCCGGCGCGACATCTTTGCTGTCCACCAGGCGCATCGCCTCGACAATGGCGTCATGATACGGGGTGGCTACGCCGGTCTCGCGGCCCTTCTCGCAAATCAGCCCGTTCATGAAGTCCACCTCGGACTTGCGGCCCTTGTGCACGTCCTGGGCCATGGAGGCCAACCAGTTGACGCGGCCCCCGGCCTCCGAGAGTTTCCCGTCGAGGTCCTCGAAAACATCGCCCCGGTCGGCTTCGGCCCAGGTTTCGGCCGGCGTCCCGTTGATGCCCACAACCCTGAGGCCTTGCGCCAGTCCGACCTGCGCACCCTCTTTCGCCAGGTTGATGCGGATCCGGCGGATCCGGGCGTCGCCGGCCATCTCCTGGCTGCCCAACTGGCTCATCGCCGAGATGGCGTTGCCCATGCCGTTCTGGCACAGCTTGGCCCAGCGCTCGCCCGGGAGGTTGTCGGTGGCGTATGCGGCATCGATGTGGTCCAGTTTGGCGGCCAGTGCCTCTGACCGCGCAGTGATGGCCCCCGTGAATTCGCCGACCCGGAATACGGTGTGGCCGTGGTCCCGACCCGGGGCGCCACCGCGGTTCACGTGCGCCGGTTCCCAAAGCGCCACCTCAATGTGCGAGGCAATGCAGCCCAACTGCCGGTCATGACCGACAATATTGGCAATGGTCGGGTCGTTCCAGCAGTTCTGGATCGAAACAAACGCCCCGTCGTCTTTCACATAACGCTTGATGAAATGGGTGGCCCATTCCGTGTCGTATGACTTCACGGTGATGAACGCGTAATCGAATGGCTCGGTGATGTTCTGGGCGTCCGTCAGGTGCATCGCGTTGACCGGCACCGTGAAATCGCCCTGGCTGCCGCTCGCACGCAACCCCTCCGCGCGCATCTTCTCAACGTGATCGGGCCACATGTCTATGAAAGTGATGTCGTCCTCTCCGGCCTGTACCAGGAACGCGCCGACGTAGCTCCCGACGGCTCCCGGACCCATGATCGCGATGCGGTCTCCCATGATGTCATCTCCGATGTTGGTGCAATGTGTTCGTTCGCATTTTTGCAGGGCAGGCGGGATTTGTCCAATCTGGGATCGCGTACCCTAGGAAAGGGCTGACGAGACCGCCCGGTGTATTGCCACGGGCGCTGAGTTTTGTTTACTGGTTGACGCAAATAAACAACGCTGCGGCTCGGTTTTACCCTGCCGCAGCGTCCACATTTTCGCCGAATCACTGGGATGTGATCACATCGCCACTACCCGCGCGTCGTCCACCTGCGGCAGCGCCTTGATCGCGTCCAACGCGTCGGCGGACACCGGGTCGTCCAGCCCCAGCACCATCATGGCCTGGCCTCGCGGCGCGATGCGTCCGACCTCCATGAAGCTGATGTTGACGTTGTGCTGTCCGGCAACCGTTCCAACCGCGCCGACCACCCCCGGCTGGTCCTGGTTGTCGACGAACATCAGGTACGGCACCGACGGCGCAACGTCCATCCAATATTCGTTGACCCTGACCAGGTGCGGCTCGTCCCGCAGGGACGTCCCGGCTACCGTGATGTCGTCCCCGGTGGTATGCAGCGTCGCGGTGAACAGGCTGGCATACTCTCGGCTGTCCGCAGAGGTCTGCTCCGTAATCTGCAAGCCGCGCTGTTGCGCCAGCACCGGCGCGTTGATCATGTTGACCGCCTCGCCGCTCACCTGGCCGAGCAGGCCGACCAGCGCGGACGCTTTCAGGATGGCCGTGTTGTGCTCGGCGATCTCCCCTTGATAGCCCAAGGTGATGCCCACGAACTGCCCGCGTGCCATGCTGGTCAGCAGGCGCCCGACCATTGATGCCACCGGGACGTACGGAGCCAGGATGGCGTGCACCTCCGGTGAGACGAACGGGGCGTTGACGGTGTTTCGGGCCGGTTTGCCGTCCAGCACCGCAATTACCTGTTCGGCGGCTTCGATCGCGACCTCGCGTTGCGCCTCTTGAGTGGACGCCCCAAGGTGCGGCGTCGCAACCAACCGCGGATGCTTCAGCAGCGGGAGGTCTCCCGGCGGTTCGTTGGTGAAAACGTCCAGGGCCACGCCGGCCAATTGCTCGTTTTCCAGCGCTTCCAGCACCGCGTCCTCGTCAATCAGTTCGCCTCGGGCAACGTTGATCAGACGTGCCCCGGGCTTCATCTTGGCCAACTGCGGCGCGGAAATCAGTTTCGCCGTGCCGGCGGTCAGCGGTGTGTGCAGCGTGATGAAGTCGGCTTGGGGCAACAGTTCTTCCATCGACATTACCTCCACGCCCATGCGGGAGGCGAAGTCAGGAGCAACGAACGGGTCGAATGCGATCAGCCTCATCCCGAAGCTCGCCGCCCGGCGCGCCACCTCGGAGCCCACTCGTCCCAGCCCGACGATGCCCAGAGTCTTGTTGCGAACCTCGATGCCCATGAACGCGGAACGCTGCCACTGTCCATCCTTCATCGATGCGTAGGCCTGGGGCACGTTTCGCGCCAACGCCAGCATCAGGGCCACCGTATGCTCTGCGGCGGCAACGGTGTTGCCGATGGGCGCGTTCACCACGGCCACTCCGGCGCGGGTCGCGGCATCCAGGTCGATGTTATCGACGCCGATACCCGCGCGGGCGACCACCTGAAGGTTGCCGCCGGCGGCAATCACCGGTTCGGTTACCCTGGTCTCGCTGCGCACAACCAGCGCGTCGTACTCGGGTATGGTGGCGATGAGTTCATCGGGCGAGAGGCCGCGCTTGATGTCAACGCTGACGTGCTTCTGCAGCAGTTCGACACCTTCGGCGGCTACGTTGTCGGTAATCAGTACTTTGGGCATAAAAAATCAGCCTCCTCCAATCTGGAACCCGATCGGCCGGACGCTGGTAAAACGTTGTGCAAGGGCTACCGCTTGCGGCTCACGATACGGGACGAAATGACAGTCTTTGCCTGCGATGGTAGCATGACGATACTATCACAATCCTGCTCGATTGTCAGCCCCGTCGCCCCATGGATGGGTGGCATCCGTACGAAATACCCCTGCATTTTCGGAGGCGATCCCCATGATCAAAAACTTTTCCGTCCTTTATGCCGGCCACGTCCTGGAGGGCGACGGCATAGGGTTCGACGGTACGCCCGCCAACGATCGTTGGTACGACACGACCGCCTGTCCATGGCCCTGGACATCGCCCGCGAAGCCGCCGTGTTCTTGGATGATCTCGGTTTCGACATCCTCTGGATGGCGGAGCACCACTTCCAGCGGGAGGGGTACGAGTGCATCCCCAACCTATTGATCATGAGCCAATACCTGGCGCAGCACACCAAGCGCATCAAGTTCGGTTGCGGGTTCAACGTCCTTCCCATGTGGCACCCCATCCGCCTGGCTGAGGATTTCGCCATGGTGGACATCCTCACCGAAGGCCGCGTTGTGTTCGGCATCGGTCGCGGCTACCACACCCGCGAGGTGGAATCGTTCGGCGCGCCGATGATGGACGGCGACGCCAACCGTGAACTCTTCGAGGAGCAGTTCGAAATCATGATGAAGGCGTTCAACAGCGACGCCTTTTCCCACCATGGCAAGCACTACACCATACCGCCGGACATCCCTTATCGCGGCTACGACCTCAAGGAAGTGACGCTGGTACCGCGTCCCAGGACTCGCCCGGTGGACGTTTGGCAGCCCATCGTCAGCGCGTCCGACCGCGCCCTGGATTTCATGGCCAAATGGGGTATCAAGGGCGTCATCCTCGGAACCGGCGAGCAGTACGTGTCCGAATGGATCCACCGGTATCAGGCTGCCAACCAGCGCGCCGGCCGGGACCTGGCGTTGGGCGAGGGACTGTGTGTTGGGCTGTGGGCAATGGTGGACGACTCGACCGCCGCCGCGCGCCGCCAGTTGGAGCCGCTGTTCGAGGAGCACGTCAAGTTCGCCGCTCCGCTGGGCATGCTGCGCTACAGCGACCAGCAGATTTCCGCCACCGGCCCGGGTGGAGTGGCCCGGCACATCGCCGCCGGCAGCAACTTCCAGGACGTGATCGACAACCGTGCCTGGTTCGCCGGCAGCCCCGAGGACACCATCGCCTACCTTGAGGAACTGCAGGACAAATACCCCGGCCTCGAGCAGATCATGATCGCCTTCCCCATGGGCGCCACCACCAACCAGTTCAAGGACCAGATGGGTCGGTTTGCGGCGGAGGTGATACCGCACTTCAAGAAGCAAGCGGTGGCGTAGAAAATGGCAGTTCCTTCAAAAAAAGATTTGCACCGCCCAATATTGGAGATCGCCGACGAGTTCGGCGGTAAAGTACATCGTCGTGAAATCAGAGATTTGCTGATACAACGACTGGCACTAACGGACGCAGACTTGTCGGATAAGTCGGCATCTGGATCCAATCGGTTTCGAGATCGTTATTCGTTCGCATGTCACGATTTGAAACTCTCTGGCCTCTTAAATTGCCCGGAACGCGGATATCGCGAAATTACCACGTCCGGAAGAGAATTCTTGAAAGACCACGAAGGCGTAGTTACAGATTGGGACTTGAGGCAACTGCAATCTCAACCGCCGCCAGACCAAACCACCATGGCGCCAATAGCCGACGCGGAACTCCGTAATCCGGAAACCTTGCGAGATGGAACGCCTAAAGAAGTAATCGACGCAGGTTATAACCGGTTGCACGCCAGTTTAGTCGTGGAGATGCTGGAAAATATCGTGGGAGTTTCACCTGATCAATTCGAGCGTTTGGTCGTCGATTTGCTCGAAAAAATGGGATACGGTCAAGGTCGAACGGTTGGACGCAGCGGCGACGGTGGCATCGACGGAATCATCAGTCAGGACGCTCTCGGGCTCGAAAAGGTTTATATCCAAGCCAAACGCTATACAACTGGTTCGGTGGGCGAACCACCGATTCGTAATTTCGCCGGGAGTATGATTGCCAACGGAGCCACGAAAGGCGTCTTCATCACCACCGCGGCGTTCAGTGACACCGCCAAAGAGACCGCCGCTAACGTTTCCAGGCGCAACGAGACTATCAGGCTGGTTGACGGGCAGGAATTGGCCCAACTAATGATCAGACACGGCGTTGGCGTGGTCACCGAATATACCTACGAGATCAAAAAGTTGGACGAAAACTACTTCGCTGAAGAAATCTAGCCGACCCCTCGCCGCGTCCCGGTGTATGATGGCGGCAATTGAGATGAACCGCCGCCCAGGCTGACCCACGGCAGGAGGCCATTCCATGTTCCTGATGCGTTTTACCGAACGGGCTTACGTCAATTACTCCGAGGAGGACGTCCGCAACTCGCCCAACGAGGCGGTGCGGCTCACCTTTTCCAACTCCAATTTCGACCCGCAGGAGGGTCATTACCTCTACAACATGTACCTCGATGAGTACGAGTACTCCGAGGAGGTCGGGTTCGACGGCCTGATGCTCAACGAGCATCACAACACGCCCACCTGCCTGGGCGCGACCATGAACCTGGAGGCGGCGATCCTGGCCCGCAACACCAAGAAGCCCAAGATCGTCCTCCTGGGCAACCCGCTGCCCATATTCGACAACCCCATCCGACTGGCCGAGGAACTGGCCGAGATCGACATGATTTCCGGCGGCCGCCTGGTTTCCGGATTCGTGCGCGGCACCGGTGTCGAGAGCCTGGCCACCAACACGAACCCGCTGCACAACCGCGCGCGGTTCGAGGAAGCGCACGACCTGGTGATCAAGACGTGGACCACTCCCGGCCCGTTCCGGTGGGAAGGAGACCACTACCACTTCCGCGTGGTGAATCCCTTCCAGACGCCGGTGCAAAAGCCGCACCCGCCCGTGTGGATCCCCGGCACCGGCAGTCCCGAGACCCTGGTGTGGTGCGCCGAGCGCAACTACCCCTACATCTTCCTGGAAACCGACCCGCAGGGCACCCAAGACATGAAGTCCATCTATACCGAGGCAGCCCGCGAGCACGGCTACGAGCCCGGCCCGGAGAATTTCGGCTACCTCGTACGCATCCACGTGCAGGACACCGACGAGAAAGCCTACGACGTCGGCAAGGGCTACATGGTGGGCAATATCGGCGTCGGCCGCATCCCGCTGCCCCGCGATTACGCGTCGCCGGTGGGTTACGGCAGCCGCAGCGACGATCCGCGCTTCCTGCGCCTGCGCGAACAGATCCGCAGCGACCCGTTCCGTGTCGGCGGCCTGGATTCCGCGCACTACGACGAGATCCTCGACTCCAAGCGCTGGATCATCGGCAGCCCCGATACCGTCATCAGCCAGTTGCGCGAGGTCCTCAGCTTCATGCGGCCCGGTATTCTGGCCGTGTGGACCAACGATGGCTCCATCAGCCACGAGGACACCATGCGCTGCCTCGAGCTTATGGGCCAGGAAGTCCTGCCCGCCCTCCGCGAAATCGGCGAGGAGCTCGAGCTCACCGACCCCTTCCAGAAAGAGGGAGTCATGCCTGGCCTCACTTCCATCTAACCTAACGCATTCGACCAATTTGTTGGGGGCGAATGATCATTCGCCCCTACCGTGAAGCGGGACCAATCCCGCAAACTTGGTTTATCTGTACAAGGAGCAACAAACCCGATGCCTAATTTCACCGAGGAAACCATCTCCGTAGCCGGCGGTAACCTGCAGGTCTACAAGGGCGGTTCCGGCGATCCGCTGCTGGTGCTGCACGGAGCCGGCGGCAACGCGGGTCCCCGTCGCTACGCCCAGGCTCTCGCCGAGAAATTCACCGTATACCTGCCATCGCATCCCGGCTACGGCAAGAGTGACCGCCCGGGATGGGTGGAGTCCATGCAGGACCTCGCCTGCTTTTACACCTGGTTCCAGGAACAGGAAGGTCTGGAGAACGTCCGCGCCATCGGGTTCTCCATGGGCGGATGGCTGGCGGCTGAGATGCTGTCCATGACCGGGCACGCATTCAGCAAGGTCATGCTGGTTGGCGCCGCTGGAATCAAGCCCAACGACGGCGAGATCACCGACATTTTCATCATCAACCCGCAGCAGATCCGCGACCTCGTGTATCACGACCCTTCCCAGGTTCCGGAGTGGGACGAGATGTTCGGTACTGATCCCACGCCCGAGCAGGCGCAGCAGGCCGAGGGCGACCGCGAGATGGCCATTCGCCTCACGTGGCGGCCCTACATGCACAATCCGCGACTGCCCGCCAAACTGGCCCGCGTCAGCGTCCCGACCCACATCCTCTGGGGCGAGAACGACAACCTGGTTCCGGTTGAGTGCGCGGGCCTCTTCCATCAGGCCATCGCGGGCTCGCAGGTGACGGTGATCCCCAACTGCGGCCACTCACCACAGATCGAAAAGCCCGACGATTTCGTGCAGGCCGCGCTGGCCTTTTTGTAGGCCAACCTCTCCCGCAACCCAGTCGGAGGCAATCCCAGACTACTAATCAGGCAGTGCTCGGTCGCTGCCTGATTGCATTGGAGCCAGCACCATGGACGTTTTCTACTTCACCGAAATGCCCTACGCCGAATTTCCGGAGTCTGAGGCGGAAAAATACCCATCCATGCGCCTCACGTTCCCCAACACCTATTTCGATCCCAACACCGCCAGCGGCCTGATGAACCGGTACCTCGACGAGTACCAGTATGCCGAGGAGACGGGATTCGACGGCCTTATGATTAATGAGCACCACAACACCCCGTCGTGCATGGACGTTGAGGTCAACATAACCGGCGGCATCCTGGCCCGCATCACCAACCGCGCCAAGATCCTCATGCTGGGCAACATGCTGCCCACCTCCGACAATCCGGTGCGCCTCGCGGAAGAAATCGCGCTGCTGGACGTCATATCCGGCGGCCGCATCATCTCCGGTTTCGTGCGCGGCATCGGCATCGAGTCCTGGGCCAACAACACCAACCCCATCCATAACCGCGAACGATTCGAGGAGTGCCACGATCTGGTCGTGAAGACCTGGACGACGCCCGGCCCGTTCCGCTGGGAGGGCAATCACTACCACTACCGCGCCGTGAACCCCTGGATGCTCCCGGTGCAAAAGCCGCACCCGCCCGTTTGGGTGCCGGGCACCGGCAGTCCCGAAACCGTCGAGTGGACCGCGCGCCGCCGCTACACCTACGCCGCGTTCTTGACGCCACTGGACGTCGCCAAGAACCTCTTCGCCCGTTACCGGGAGTACGCCGCCGCCGACGGTTGGGAACCCGGGCCTGAGAAGTTTGCCTTCATGATCTGCGCCCACGTCAACGAAACCGACGAGAAGGCGCAGGAATCAGGCAAGGCGTTCCTCTGGCGCATGAACTACCCCCTGCGCGGCCCCCGCGAATACTGGTCGCCGCCGGGATACACATCTCGCGCCGGCGCTGCAGCAGTGGCGGCCCGTCGGCCGACGCCGTTACACGAGATGTCCTACCAGGAACTTCAGGACCGCTATCACCTCGTGGTCGGCAGCCCCGACACCGTCATCAAGAAACTCCGCCACATCCGCGACGAATTGGGGATCGGTTCGCTGCTACTCGAAGCCCAGGGCGGTCAGCTTTCCCACGCCGATACAATGCGCTCGATCGAACTGTTCGGCAAGGAGGTCATCCCCGCTTTGAAGGATTGATCTCTTGGACGCCTGATCGTATGCCCGCCCGTGGTTCGAGGTTTTGCCGTGGGCGGGCGATTTGTTGAGCATCAATAACATTGCGTATCGCGATGATATGTATTATCATAGCGAATATTTATATGGATGGAGGTGCTCCTATGGCAGCGAATGCGTACATACTCATCAACGTGGAACCCGCCAAAACTCGCGAGGTTATCGACCGCTTGAACACCGTCAGCGGCGCAGCCGTAAGGGAAGTGCTCGGACCCTACGATGTGGTAATGGAACTCGAAGCCGGCACCCCCGAGGATCTCACTGCGATCCTGCGCCACGAAATCCGTCCCATCAACGGCGTCACCAACACCGTAACCTGCCTGTGGTTCACCACCAACATTTAGCAGCGATGCCTACCAAACGAAACGCACCCGGTGAGAACCGGGTGCGAAATCTTCAGAACGTGCTTTGAACGCTAAAATGGGCAGTCAATACCCAGTTCGCCGCAGGTGTCGTGGAACCAGTCCACTACCTCCTCGTGCAGCGG
Organism: Chloroflexota bacterium; assembly: GCA_026710825.1. Classification (GTDB taxonomy): domain Bacteria; phylum Chloroflexota; class Dehalococcoidia; order Lucifugimonadales; family UBA3495; genus Bin87. Next base: position 18,454 of record JAPOQH010000065.1, read on the forward strand.
GATCCCTTCGACTCTGCGAATGACCTCCATCTCGGCTTCGGGCTGCCCCGCAACCATCACCCGCTCCTCGCCCGGCGCGGGTCGGGTGTTTTTCATCATGAGCAGCCACTCGTCCATCTGGTCCTTGAAGTGGTCGGGGTCGTCGAAACCGGCCACGTTGTACGCCGCGACATAGTGGCCGAAATTCGGCCGGCCCGGCGCCGCGCCGTAACCGAACCCGGTGAGCACTCCGGCGAGGATGTCCACCATGCACGATAGGCCGTAACCCTTGTGCGACCCCAGTTCGCGCGTGCTGCCCAGAGTCAACAGCGTGTAGTTGTCCGGCGCGTCCGCCTCCTCCATGATGGGATTGCCTTCCGCATCGGCCAGCCAGCCGGGCTCCAACTTCACGCCCAGGCGTCGCGCGATCCCGACCTTGTTGCCGGCCACAGTGCTCGTGGCAGCGTCGAACACGAATGGCGCTTCGTTGCGCGACGGCACAGCGATGGCGATGGGGTTGGTGCCCAACCGGGGCTCCGCGCCAAACGTCGGCACGACCGACGGCGGGCAACTGGTCATGCACACGCCGATCATGTCGTGTTCCAGCGCCATCATGGCGTGATACGACGCCATCCCCAAATGCCGCGCGTTGCCGATGGTCACCATGCCCACGCCGACCTCTGATGCTTTGCGGATGGCAATGTCCATGGCCTTCGGCGTCGTGATGATTCCGAGACCCCGGTCCGAGTCGATGCTGGCGGTGCTGGGGGTCTCGCGCACGATCCGCAGGTCCGGATTCGGGTTGATCTGTCCGCTGGTGTACCCGCTCACGTAACTCCGGAGCATGTTGGAAACCCCGTGCGAGTCCACGCCGCGCAGGTCCGCCAGTACCAGGACGTCGGCCCCGAGTAGCGCGTCGTCCGGCGGCACTCCCATCTTCTCGAAAACGGCGGCGACCGTGGATTTCAGATCGTCCCCCGGCACCATCGTGGCTTCGTCCAGACTGACTCGAAACTTGGGGAGCACGGCACACCTCCTGGCTGATCGGTGAGAGCAAAATTTCCGGCCCGCAGTATAGCACTCACCCGGCGGTCGCATTGCCCGCCGGTACCGCCGGTGGCACAATACGTCCACCCAACCGGAAGGTGCAGAACACCATGACCACTGACACAACCGCCAACCGCGCCCTCGATTTCCTCGCCCGCCTGGGCGCCCAGCCGGCCGTCGCTTTCCATGAGAACGGCGTCGCCACCGCCGTTCGCCGAGCCCTCACCGAAATTGGGACATCCTGGCGCACCGACAACTTCGGAAACATCATTGCCCGCATCCCGGGCGCGCGCCGTGACGGCGTCGCTCCCATCGCGTTCATGGCCCACATGGACCATCCCGGCTTTGAGATTGTCGGACGCGACGGCGACTATCTGATCGGCAAGGCATCTGGCGGCATCCCGCCCGGCGCGTTCGCCGCCGGCGTGCCCCTGCAGATCATCCTCCCAGCCGGCCGCCGGCTCACCGCCGAAACCGTGGGCCCGCTTGGCGACGAGCGCGATCGCCAGGCACAGATCCGCCTGACCGGCTCTGCGGCGGACGACATCCCGATGCCGTCGCCGGCCGTTTTCGATCTGCCGGATTTCAGCATCGAGGACGACCACATCGTGATGCGCGCCGCCGATGACCTGGCCGGCTGCGGCTGCATCCTGTCTGCCCTCGACTCGCTCCAGGGCGACCCTCCCGACGGCGATGTATACGGCGTTTTCACTCGAGCCGAGGAGGTTGGATTGGTTGGCGCGCGTCTCCTGGCCGAGGCACGCACGCTCCCGTTGGATACCCTCGTCGTCTCGCTGGAATCGTCCCGCACCCTGCCGGGCGCGGAGATTGGAGGCGGGCCGGTCATCCGCGTCGGCGACGCCGGCAGCACCTTCAACTCCGACGCCGAAGCCGCCCTGATTCGCGCCCGCGAGGTTCTGGGCCGCAGTAATTCCGATTTCCGCAGCCAGCGCCAGCTCATGAGCGGCGGCGTCTGCGAGGCGAGCGCTTTCAACGCCTGGGGTTACCATTCCACGGGCGTCGCTTTCCCTTTGGGCAATTACCATAACGGCGCGGAGGACGGTTCCATCGCGGCCGAGTACATCCACCGCAATGACTACCTGAACGGCGCGGCGTTGATCACGGAGGCTGCCCGCCAGGTATCCATGCGTTGGGATACGGCGTTCAGCCGGCGCATCCGACAGGTGCCCGACAGCATGCGCGCCCGTCTGGGCGGGTAGTCCGGCCTTTGCTACAATGCAGCCACGATTTTTGCGATCCACAGGAGGCGCAGCAACATGCCAGTTCACCATCAAGCGCAGGGGGCGGGAGACGTAACCGTCCACAAGATCGAAAACATGGGCAGCCTGGGCAACAACGGATACATCGTCATTTGTCCGGAGACCAACCAGGCGGTGTGCATCGATACGCCCGACGAGCCGGAGAAGATGATCAACGAGGTTCGCGAGAGCGGCGTCGAAGTGCAGGCCATCCTGGTGACCCACGGGCATGGTGACCACCTGGCCGGTTTCAACGAGATCACTGGTACTATCGGGGCCCCGTCCGCCATCGGCACCGAGGACGCCCACCTGCCGCCGAGTCCAGTCCAGCGTACGCTCAACGACGGCGATACCGTTCAGTTCGGCAACCGCACCATCCAGTGCCTCCACACCCCAGGCCACACCGACGGCTCAACCTGCTACCTGGTAGGGGGCTTCCTGTTCTCGGGCGACACGCTGTTCCCGGGCGGCCCCGGCCGTTCCCGCAGCCCCGAGGCATTGCAGCAGGAACTGAGCAGCATCAGCGCCAAGTTGCTGACGCTGCCGGCCGACACCTACGTATATCCCGGCCACGGCGCTGACAACACCACCATCGGCGAGGCCAAGCGCCGGTACGACGTGTTCATGTCCAAGTCCCACCCTGCCGACCTGCAGGGCGACGTCGACTGGCTGAATACCTAGATGTATCGCCGAACAACTCTGGATAATGGGCTGCGGGTGTTGACGGCAGAAATGCCGCACACCCGCAGCGTATCTATGTTCATCGCAGTCGGCGCCGGTTCCCGTTACGAATCCTCCGACAAGGCTGGCCTCTCCCATTTCCTGGAGCACCTGCCTTTCAAGGGCACGCGGAGTTGGCCCACCGCCCTTGCCATTTCGGAGGCCGTTGAGGGTGTCGGCGGCATTATGAACGCGGCGACCGATCGGGAAATGACCTCGTTCTGGTGCAAGGTGGCCAGCGTCCACGCTGACCAGGCCATTCCCGTTTTGCTCGATCTGATATTGCACCCGCTGCTCGATCCTGCGGAGATGGAAAAAGAGCGGGAGGTCATCCTCGATGAACTGCGGATGACCAACGACTACCCGGCACAGGTCTGCGACCTGCTGCTTGACCGCGCGATGTGGCCCGACCAGGCCATGGGTCGAGACGTCGGCGGCACCTCGGAAACCGTGGCGGCAATCCATCTCGATGACGTTCGCAGCTATATGGAGCGGCAGTACCGGCCCAACAATACCGTGATCGGCATTGCCGGAGCCACCACTCACGCGGACGCCCTCAACATGGTCGCCACCGCAACAGCCGGTTGGGAAGCAGGCGAGCCTCTGGGATGGGAACCGGTGTCGGTAACCGTCCCCGGCACAGGCAGGGTTTTCGTCGACCGTCGGGAAACGGAAGAGACCAGCATCTGCCTGGGTTTGCCCGGTTTTGCCCTCAATGACGAGGACCGCTACGCGGCCACCGTGCTGAATGGGATTCTCGGGGATGGCATGAGCAGTCGCCTGTTTCAAAGTCTGCGCGAGGATCGCGGCCTCACCTACGACTGCCACAGTTCCATCAGCAGTTACCGCGACTGCGGCGCGCTGGTGGTTTCGTGCGGCACTGAGCCGAGCCGAGCGGTGGAGGCGGTTGCGGCCACTCAGCAGGAAATTGCCGGTCTCCTGAACCCCGCTCCGGAAACTGAAATCCGCAAGGCGCGGGAGTACATCAAGGGACGATTGTTGATGCGCCTGGAGGACTCACGCTCCGTGGCCGCATGGCTGGCGTCCCAGGAGCTTTTGATGGGCGACATCACCACGCCTGACGAAACCGCTGCGAACATCGACGAGGTATCTCCTCGGGATGTAGTGCGCACCGCGGAACGTCTGCTGGACGGCCAGGCGTTTCGGCTCGCCATCGTCGGACCGCACGACGATGGGGCGGAGTTTGAATCGGCCCTGACCGCGATTTAGCGGGCGCCACAAACCGGTTTCGACCGCTTTTGCTCCATGCTGGCTTTGGCATGGTTGTGATGTAAAGTGAGGGCCTGAAGTGTGCGGAGGTAGATGGCCGCGCACTGACGGCACTCGGTTACCCTGGTGCCCCGCGCCGTTGCCTCCTCGCGCGCCCAATGACACAATGGGCCGGCCAGCCATGCTGAGTCCCCCAGCGTAAGGAGACGACCCCATGCCAGCCACACGATACAACAAGGTCATCCAGCTTCTTGAAGAGGGCAAGCCGGTCTTCGGCACCGGCCTGATCTGGAACGGCAACTTCGACGAGATGATGTACTTCGCCGACTCTGACTATGACCTGGTCATGATCGAGATGGAGCACGAAGGCCTGTCGTTCAACAACCTCCGCGCCTCCCTCCAGTTCCTGCTCAACCGCAAGCGCATCGCCGACGGCGGGGGACTCCAGGCCGACCCTACGCCTGTCGTGCGCATCCCGCCCAACACCCGCGAAACGAACCAGTGGGTCATCAAGCAGACCCTGGACACCGGGGTGTACGGCCTGATCCTGCCTCATCTGGACACCGTCGAAGGCGCCATGCTGGCGGTCCAGGCGGCCCGCTATCCCCAGGTCCCCGGCGTCGCCGACTTTGAGCCCCACGGCGAACGCGGATGGTGGCAGCGCATCGCCCCCCGTTACTGGGGCCTGTCGGCTGCCGAATACTATGACGCTGCCGATGTTTGGCCGCTGGATCCGGACGGTAATCTCCTGCTGATGGGCATCGTTGAAGAACCCACGGGCGTCCAGAACCTTCCGGATATCCTGCGCCAGGTCAAGGGCATCGGAGCGATCTGGGCCGGCCCCGGGGACATGTCAGTCGCCATGGGGCACCGCGGCAACGCCGGCCACCCCGAGGTCCAGGAGATGCTCCTGCGCATCCTTGCCACCTGCAAGGACGCCGGAGTGCCGTGCGCAACCGGATGCACCGCCGAAGAGGTCCCCATGCGCCTGGAACAGGGATTCAACATCATCATCACCGCGCCCACCCGCTCCGCCGACGGAGTCGCGGAAGGCCGCCGCCTGGCCGGCCGCTGACGGCCATCCGAATACAGTTGTTTAAAACCGAAGGGCGGGTTTCAAACCCGCCCTTTACTTATAGCTGGATGTCCCGGGCTACGGCTAATTGCCGGTAGCCCCCGGTGCCAGGGGACCCGCCAGGTAATCGAACAGCGGGGCATCCGAAGACATCACGATGGTGTCCTGTGCCTGGATGATCCTCTGATACGCCTCAAGGCTACGCAGGAAAGCGAACAGCTCCGGGTCGCGGTTTAGCGAATCGGCCAGGATGCTGATGGCCTCCGCTTCGCCTTCACCGCGTATCCGGTTGGACTCCTGCTCCGCTACCGCCAGAATGACGTCACGCTCGCGGTTGGTAGTAGCCCGGATCTTTCGGTCTTCCTCTTCACCTTCGGCGCGGAAACCGGCAGCGATGCGGTTACGCTCGGCACGCATCCTGGTGTAGATCGACGCGGTGACCGCTTCAGGGAAGTCGGCCCTCTTGATTCGCACGTCAATCATCTGGATTCCGAAGTCTTCCCTTTGTGTGGTCTCCGGGTTGTCGCCGGTGATGTTTTGCACTTCCAAGAGTACTTCATCGAGGATATCAGTTCGGGTCTCTTGCGGTTCGACCAATGGCAAGCCTTCGTCGTCCACCACGGGGTTATCGTCGGCGTCCCGCAGCGTCCTGGCGCCGATGATGTCAGTACGGTCACGCAATGCCACGCGGTCGCGCAGGGTGGATGTGACGATGTCGCCGAGCCTGCTCCGCGCGTTGCTCTCAGTTTGGAGAGTCTTGCGGAACTGTACCGGATCCGTGATGCGGTATCGAGCGTAGATGTCGATCACCAGGTTTTCTTTGTCCTGGTCCGGCATGGACACGGGCGGAGCGTCGATCCGCAGTATCCGCCTGTCAAGCCTGACCACGGTATCCACGAAGGGCGCCTTCACGTCGAGCCCTGGCGATTGCTTCTGATTCACGACCTCACCGAAACGCAGGATGATTACCTGCTCGGTAACGTCGACGACGTATAGCGATTGGCGCAGCAGCACCAACGCTACGATAATGACAATGGCAATTATGATCAGGTTGCGCATTGGAGAATTCTCCCCGCGGGTGGAACAGTCAATACTCTGCCGTCAGGTTGCTCGCATGAGCGAGCAGCTTACGGGGTCGGTCCTATGGGGGCAGGTATGACGTTGCCGTCCTGTCCCAGAATGAGCACCGGGTCGGTGTTGGGGTCAACTATGATCTTGGACACGCCGGGCAACACCCGCTCCAGGGATTCCAGGTACAGCCTCTGGCGCGTGACCTCGGGCGAACTCTGGTATTGGTTCAGCACTGATTCGAATCGCAGAGCTTCACCGGTGGAGGTTTCGATGCGGGCCTGCCGGAAAGCCTCTGCGCCTTCGATAATCCGCTGAGCGTCACCACGAGCCCTCGGGATCACGTCGGCTTCGTACGCCAGCGCCTGGTTGATGCGCGTCTCCCGTTCTTGACGGCCGCGCAGCACATCGTCGAAGGCGTCTCGAACTTCTTCGGGAGCCTTCACGTCCTGCAACTGCACCGATATCACTTCGATACCCGACAGGTAGCTGTCCATGATCGCCTGCAGCCGTTCGCGGGTGTCGGTTTCCACCTGTTCACGGCCGCGTACCAGCACGTCGTCGATGGACCGTTGCCCCACGACCAGGCGCAAGGCCGCCTCCGCTCCATCCTTCAGCGTCCGGCCGTCCGGCTGGCCCTCGGGGATGGCGCGGATCTGCTCTCCCGGATCGTCGACGTTGAACAGGAAATTGTTCAAATTGCTGATGCGGTATTGCACCACCATCTGGACGTCCACGATGTTCAGGTCTCCTGAAATCATCAACGCTTCGTCCAGGAACGGTGTGTTCACCGCCGCCTCGTTGGAGCGGAAACCCAGCTCCATGCGCCGGGTCTCGGTTACCAGCACCACGTCCCGCTTTCCAACCGGTGCGGGCCACCACCACTGCAAACCTTCCTCCGCTATCGGATCACCCTGCACCGCGCCGAACAGGCGCACTGCCGCATTCTCACCAGGGCTGATCGTGTACACCCCGGTCGCGGCCCATATAATTATAATCAGGGCAACCACCGCCAGGATGATTACGCCCAGGTTTCCGCCGCCCAATCGACCGCCGCCGCCGAAAATTCCACGGATGCGTCCGAATATCTGGTCTACGTCGAATTCAGGCTGCCGTGGTGGTTGCTGTTGACCGCCGCCGGGTGAAAACATTTGGATGAGTCCTTTTCGTCTGGGGAACGTCTGCCAATTGCAGTGAGGTCGTTATCGATGATGCTCCGCCAATCGCGATCAACGCGACTGCAGGAGCACGCACAAATCATAGCCGCGATAGTATAACACCATCCTCATGCTGTTGGTTTATAATCGTCGCGCCACCCAAGGATGGCATCATACGTGCGTCCGGTCACCTGTTTTGGATACACCATGCGCCTGGAGATTGAGCGATGACCACTCCCATTCAAATGTCCTCCAACTCCTCCGAACCCATCCAGCAACCTCAGGGCGTCACTGTCAAAACCGGGAAGGATATGGCGCGAGTCCAGGTAACCTGCCCTCATCAGAGCGGCCTCATATACGCGGTCCCCGGCGATCTCAGCTGGGTGTGCACGGACGAGTTGCGACCCGCGCATGCGATGGCCGGGTTTTTCCGTGAGCTCATCGCACTCAACGACCCACGCGTCGAATCGCTCATGCAACAGTGGGGCCTCTACTACCGCAGCCTTCCCCTGGATTCGGAGACTGAAGCAAACAACGAGGCGTAGGCTAGCCAACGCGTACGTCGGCCGTCGCACGGCGCCGCCAAAGAGATGACCGGAGCCCGCCTGATGTCGCCTTCCCTCTGGATCGCAGTAGCGATCAAAGTCGCGTTGATCGGCCTGCTGGCGTTTGGAGCCTTTTCTGGGCTCCAGCAGTTTGAGGGAAAAGCATTCCTCTGGCGACTTATCACCTACCCCGTGGGTGCGTTCGCTGTCCCAGTTATCTGGGCGATATTCGCGAGAAGGTCCCCTTTCCCCTATGCAGCGGATATCCTGCTGACGCTGCCATTCCTGGTGGACACCGTGGGCAACAGCCTGGACCTCTACGACACCGTCGAATGGTGGGACGACGCCAACCATTTCGTGAACTGGGCGCTGCTCTCCGGCGCGATCGCCGCACTGTGCGTTCGCAATAGGTACGGTGCTCGCGAGACGCTGGGGCTGGTCGTCGGGTTCGGTGCGGTCACCGCTATCCTCTGGGAAATTGCGGAATATTTCGCGTTCATACGCTCGTCGTCTGAACTGGCCACCGCGTACACGGACACCCTTGGTGACCTTGGTTTGGGTCTGGCCGGTTCGGTATTCGTCGGATTGATAGCCGTCGTTCTCTCCGGTCGGGGCGGGCGTTTACCAACCACGTCATCTCAACAATGAAACAGGGCGGTTTTTCACCGCCCTGTTGCTGAATAAGATCGCCCGGTCCCGGTCAGTCGTCGCTGGACGCCTCGCTCTGCATCGGATCGCTTGAGCTTGTGCTGGCAAACGACGGCGCGGGGTTCGGCAGGGGTGCACCCTGTGTGACCGGCGGCGCCGGCGGTGCGTAGGGCGATTGGGGCGCCGGAGTCGGCTCCACGGGTTCAAGCTCGGTCCCCGGCAATTCGTCATTGAACAACCCGACTAGCGCGTCGCCCGAGATAGCTTCGTGCTCGATCAGGTATTCCGCCACCTGCACCAGCTTCGGCTTGTAATCGATCAGCACTTCCTGGGCTTGGCGATACGCGCTGTGGATCAGGTGCCGCACCTCGACGTCGATCTCTTCCGCGATCTTGTCGCCGTAGTCACGCTCTTCGTTCAACTCACGACCCAGGAACACCAACTCCTCGCGTTTTCCGAACGTCCGCGGGCCCAGGTTGGGGGACATTCCGTACCGCTTGACCATGCCCAGCGCGGTCTTGGTCGCGCGCTCGATGTCGTTGCTCGCGCCCGTGGTCACCTCATCGAATATCAGCTCCTCAGCGACCCTGCCGCCCATCATCACGGCCAGCATGTCCTGGAACTGGTTCTTGGTCCACAGGTAACGGTCTTCCTCCGGGAGCAGCGTGGTGTGCCCACCCATGTTCCCGCGTGAAACGATGCTGATCTTGTGTACCCGGTCCGCGTGCGGCAGGTTCCACGCCACCAGGGCATGCCCTGCCTCGTGGTAGGCGGTCATTTCCTTCTCGCGTTGATTGATGACCCGACTCTTTCGCTCCGGGCCGGCGATCACGCGCTCGATTGCTTCCTCGAAGTCCTGCATGAAGATGCTGGACTGGTTCTTACGCGCCGCCAGGAGAGCGGCTTCGTTCACCAGGTTCGACAGGTCTGCGCCGCTGAAGCCCGGTGTCTCGCGTGCCACAACGTCTATCTTGATTTCATTGGACAGTGGTTTCCCTGCCACGTGTACCTTCAGAATCGCCTCGCGGCCGGCCACGTCGGGCAGATCCAGCGTGACCCGCCGGTCAAAGCGGCCGGGGCGCAGCAGCGCCGGATCCAGGATGTCAGGTCGGTTGGTGGCCGCGATCACGATGATGTTCGTGTTCGTTTCGAAGCCGTCCATTTCGACCAGGATCTGGTTCAGCGTCTGTTCGCGCTCGTCGTGTCCGCCGCCCAGGCCTGCGCCTCGGTGGCGGCCCACCGCGTCGATTTCGTCCACAAACATAATGCACGGGGCATTGCGCTTCGCCTGCTCGAACAGGTCGCGCACGCGCGCTGCGCCGACGCCCACGAACATTTCCACAAACTCGCTGCCGGAAATGTGGAAGAACGGCACTCCGGCCTCGCCGGCCACTGCCCGCGCCAGGAGCGTCTTGCCCGTGCCGGGCGGTCCCACTAGGAGCACTCCCTTGGGGATCCGCGCCCCCAGTTGGAGGAACCGCTCTGGATACTTGAGGAATTCGACCACTTCCTCCAGTTCCGCTTTCGCCTCGTCAACGCCGGCAACGTCATTGAATGTGACCGACGGCCGGTTGAACGGCATCATACGGGCGCGGCTGCGTCCGAAGCTCATCGTCTGGTTGTTGGAACCCTGCGCCTGCCGCATCATCAGCAGGATCAACCCGCCGAAGAATATGAGTGGCAGGAAGTTCAGCAGTATTCCGAATACGCTGCCAAAGCCGCTGGACCCTTTGTACTCAACGTCGGGCGCCGATGGGCCGTTCAGGGCTCCGTGGTCCGACAGCAACTGGATCAGATCGGTGTTCTTGCCGATCCGGCTGGAATATTTGACCATCTCGCCGCCGGCGCCGGTCTCTGGTATGACCGTCAATTTCTCACCGTCGACGATGATCTGCTTGATCTGTCCGCCCCGGGACTGATCAAGCACCTGTTTCAACGACATCTGCTCGCTGCTCCCGAAACTCGGAATCAGCGTGTAGAAGATCACTATCACCCCGATGATGATCAGGAGATAGATTAGGCTGTTACGGACCCAGCGATTGTTGGTCATGGCATACCTAAGTGGCGGGTGATTCGGCCGGCATGAGCCCCGGTTCGCGGCCGCAGGTTAGGCTATCATATTAGCGGCGCACAGTTGAAATTGCAAAACTCTTTTCACCGGTTTTTGCGGATTTCGTAATTTGTCCTGAAATGGCCCCGGTCTGACATCTCGTCGTTCGATACGTGCCGTATCCGGCGTGGAGTGTCACTCTTTCAACGCTTGATCCCAGGAGGTCCTACCGTGACTTACGATCAACTCCCTCGTGTGTATCTATTCGGCACCGGCGGCACCATCTCGTTCGTCGCCGAATCGCGTACCGATTTCGCCAATTACAGCTATCAGGGACGACAACTCACCATCCAGGAGATGCTCGCCAGGGTGCCGGAGGCCCAGGATGTGGCAGAGGTCCTCCCCGAGCAGGTCATCAATGTGGGGAGTACGGAAGTGTACCCCAAGCACTGGCTCACGCTGGCGAATCGTATCAACCAGCAGCTCTCTGCCGACGCTGCCGCCGCAGGAGTGGCCGTGACCCACGGTACCGCCACTCTCGAGGAGACGGCGTATTTCCTCAATCTCACCGTGCTCGATTCTCGACCGGTGGCCGTTACCGGTGCGATGCGCCCGCCGTCGGCCATGGGTACCGACGCGGACAACAACCTGCTGGACGCTATACGGATCGCATCCTCGCCCAATTCTGCCGGTCGGGGCGCTCTGGTCGTGTTGAATAACGAAATCCAGTCCGCGCGTGATGTGACGAAAACGGATTCTTACCGCGTAGAAACTTTCCAGTCCGGCCACATGGGGTTCCTGGGTTATTCGGATTCCGATGGTCAGGTAGTGTTTTACCGCCGACCTGAACGTCGCCATACCTCTGATTCAGAATTCGACGTGTCCGGCGTCGACGAATTGCCCCAGGTCGAAATCGCATACGCCTACGCCGGCGTTGATGGCATCGTGGTCGACGCATTGGTGGCGGCCGGCGTGAAGGGCATCGTCGCCGCCGGACTTGGCAGCGGTGGATCGCCCTCTACTTTCATGGCGGCATTGCGTCGCGCGGTTGCCGCCGGCATTCCGGTGGTTATTTCGACACAGGTGGGAACGGGCCGGGTTTTGCAGACTCGCCGATTTGTTGAGGAGGGCTACATCGTGGCCGATAACCTCCACCCCAAAAAAGCCCGAATCCTCTTGATGCTCGGCCTGACCCGAACTTCGGATCCTGCTGAACTCCAGCGGATGATGTTGGAGTACTGATCGTCCACACGGCCTCGCCCTGCCCCTTGGGCGATTCGCGATCGCCTCCACCTGGGCCTGCACCGTGGTGGTCTGGTCCCAATCGCAATTCACGCCTGCGCGGCGGAAGGATCGCGCGGTGCGCCGATTTTGCCTCCATTTTTCCGTGCTAAGTCATCCCTTGACAAAGCGAACGTATGACCCCATAATGATCTCACTCGAGTTAGAACATAACATCCAGCACCGTCCCGCCAGAGGTGATACCGGTCGTACACGGCCAACCCGTCAGACTCCAAATCGCATACCCGTCTCCGCCAGGACCAGCGACCGGTCGCTCTAGCCGGTGTGGTCGCAACGGGGCCAGCGCTTCCCCACACGC
>JAPOQH010000037.1 GCA_026710825.1 Chloroflexota bacterium
CTTCCTCGGCGGCGAGAGCGCTTATTACCTGAACTTCAACCGCAACAAGAAGAGCGTAACCATCGACCTGCGAACGCCGGAGGGTAGGGAAGTCTGCCGCCGGCTCGTAGCCGTGTCCGACGTAGTGCTCGACGCATTCCGGCCTTCGGTGCTGGAGCGCCTGGGACTGGACTACGAATCGTTGAAGGCAACCAACCCGTCCATCATCGCCTGCTCGCTGTCGGCCTTCGGGCAAGAGGGGCCGTACCGTGAGCGGCCCGGGTTCGACGGCATCGTGCAGGCCATGGGCGGCGGGATGAGCGTCACCGGCAACCCCGGCCAGCCGCCGGTGTTCATGGGTTTTCCGGTGGGCGACATGGTCGGCGGCTACGTGGCGGCCCTGAGCATCGCCTCCGCGTTGTACGGGCGGCGGTGCACCGGCGAAGGGCGCTTTCTGGACATCTCCCTGCTGGACGTTCAGATTGCCCTGCAAGCCCACCTGGGGCAGTTCTACCTCGTGTCCGGCGAGGTGCCGCAGCCGATTGGCTCCAGCCATCCGTCCAACCTGCCCGTGGGCGCCTTCCTGTGCACGCCTTAAAACCACAACTTTTAGTTGATACGCGCCCCCCTTTTTTGCCGAGATAGATGGTCTCGGTGGTGGGGTCGCCTTCTGACGGCGCTAATCGGACCGGCAGGTCGTATTGGATGGTTGCCCGTTGGGTCTTGCCCTCACGGGGAAAGACCTCGACTCGTTCTATGAAGATGCGCATGAAATCCCTGACCTCGTCGAGGTTGTCAGGATTGGTGAGCGTCTTCCGGTCGAGCGCCGTGGCAATGATGCCGTCCTTGTCGTTGATGAAAAGGCGGGCCTCCTCGGTATTGTCGGCGATTTGGGCGGCTTTCCCCTCTAGTTCCTGAATTTCCGTTTCCAGTGCGTTGAGGTCTCTCAGTAGCGAGCGGAAGTTGTTGGCTGCCGGGCCGGCTGCTTTGAGGGTGCCGTTGATGTTGTCGATTTCATTTCGGACGACTTTCTTTCGGGCGTTGATGGGCGCCAGCTCGGATTGCTGGTTCTCCAGGTATGACTTGCTGGCTTCAGCGACTCCCTCGGTTATTATTTTGAGGTTTGGCAAGGTAAGGAAATGGTTCCTGAGCCTGTCGTTCAATTGCTCGAGCAGGATGTCCAGCCGTGCGCTGGTGAAGGTGCAAACGTCGGTGCCCATCTTCTTGCGGCGGGAGCAGCGAAGGTAGGGAACGCCGTTGATCTTGGCGAGCTCGAGGTTTGAATTTATGCCTTTCGATTGGCATTCGCCGCACTTGATCCGGTTGCTCAGTGGGTTCGGGCTGGAATGTGAGCGGGCGGGAGCCTCGGTCGGTCTCCGGTCGTCGATGGCTTTGTTTGCTTCTAACCACTCGTCGTATTCGACGGCCGCTTGGTGGTTGTTTTCGACAATGGTCGGCGGAGCGTTTTCCTTGGGTCCGGGTATCCTGGATTGGGGTTTGGCCCCGCGGACCAGCTTGCCGTAATACTTGGGATTGCGGATGACGCGTCGCACTGTGTCGTCACCCCATTGTCCGCCCTTGGGAGCCGGAATGTTGTGCAGGTTCATGTAAATGGCGACACGCATCGGGGTACACCCTTCCGTAACCTGACCCCAGAATTTGAGGACGCCATCCCACTTTTCGGGGTCGGGCACCAGCCAGCCGCACTGGAACTGCCCGCCCTTGGCGTTGATGCGATGAACCTCTCGCAGTTCTTCGGGGACTTTTTGCTCGTCCGGCTCATGCTGGAGCATATAGCCCCAGGGTGCAGGTCCCACGTGGTAGCCCAGCATGGTGGCCTGGCGCTGGCCGCGCTTGACTCGCCTGGAGATTCTCTTGGATTCGGCCTGGGCAGCGATCAGCCGCTGGTGCCATTTCTCTTCCGACTGGTAGTCGTACTTCTCGCCGTCCAGTGCAATGTGGAGCGTGATGCCGGCGTTGATGAGGCCCTTCGTGTAGGTGAAGAACTCCTCTATGTTCCTGGTGAAGCGGTCCAGGTCCCAGAACACCACGTCGGTGACCTTGTTTGCGGGGTCAAGGCAGTACTCCAGCATGTCGAGGAAATCGGGACGGCTCCTGGTGGAGAGCCCACTGCCGACGTCAGTCCACATGCGGTCGAAGGGGATACCTTCAATGGCACAGTAGTCTCGCACGTCCTGGTCCTGGCTTCTGAGGGAGAAGTTGTCGGCCTGGCTACGGCCGGACACCCGGATGTACCCCTCGGCTTTTCGTGTATTGGTTGGTGTTGGCGTCATGGTCGCTTCGCCTGCCTTTACAGGAGCTTCCTGCCGGTGTAGTGCTGGTAGATCTGGACGACGAACTTCTGCATGTCCAAC
>JAPOQH010000036.1 GCA_026710825.1 Chloroflexota bacterium
GGAATCCCTGGCCCTGGCCTCTCCCGGAAAAGATGGGAGAGGTGGATGCGCTGACCTCCCAGCGTGTGGGGAGGCGCTGGCCCCGTTGCGACCACACCGGCTAGAGCGACCGGTCGCTGGTCCTGGCGGAGACGGGTATGCGATTTGGAGTCTGACGGGGTTGGCCGTGTAAGACCGGCATCACCTCTGGCAAGGCGGTGCTGGATGTTATGTTCCAACTCGAGTGAGACCATTATGGGCTCATGCGTTCGCTTTGTCAAGGTGTCAAATTGGGCCGCACGCTCGGGATCACCCAATGATTTCCGCCGTACGAAACGTGGCCGCATTGGACATAGGCGGCCGCGCCCGGGCGGGCTCATCCCGTCGAGGAGTTCAGCATTAGAGCACCAGGTCGCGCCCACGAGACTCAGCAGAGTTTGGAACCAGCGAACGGCGTTCGCGGCACCGCGTTTTTCTTGACGTTTCCGACGGCAATCGGGTACAGTGCGAACACTATCGCGATTGTCCGGGATTGGGAGGATTAGATATGACGATATTGCAGGATCGCCCCAGCGCCGAAATGGAAGAGGCGGTTCAGAACGGTTTCGACCTTTCATGGCTGCAACAGTTGAAGCAGCAGATTCCGGGCGCCGCGGAGGAGTTGGCCAACGATCCGACCCTCGCGGAGCACACGCCTGAGCTGCTGGACGAATCTCCCAACCAGACCCAGCGCACCCGGGGAGCCATTCCCCGCAGCGGAGTCCCGCAGTACTCGGCCTACACCTTCCGCGACAAGAAGGAAGTGTGGGGATACAACCTGACCAAGTTGTACCAGGAAGCGGTCTCGCGCCAGTGGTCCTCGGCGACCGACATCCCGTGGGAAACCCTGCGGCCGCTGCCCGATGACATCGAGGCGGCGCAGTGCCAGTTGGCAACCTTCTTCGCCCAGGTGGAATTCGTGGCGGCGGACGTGCCGGGCCGGTTCATCGCCCAGATGTCGCCGGACTACCACGAAGTCCGCATGTTCCTCCTGACCCAGGTCATGGACGAATCCAGGCACATGGAAGTGTTCCGCAAGAGGGCGCTGGCCAACGGCGGCGGCCTGATGCGGATGATCGACTCGGTGAGCGACGTCACCGGCGGAAGCACGGACAACGCCCGTGAGTTCACCGAGATGTCCAGCCGCCTGCACATCGTGGGCGAGGGCAACGTGCTGACCCTGTTCCGGTTGGGCGAGCTGATGGCGTATAACGACGCCGAAAAGGCCATCTACCGGCGGGCCGCGCAGGACGAGGCGCGCCACGTCGCCTTTGGCGTCCTCCACGCGCGTTATATGAACGAATGCACCCCCGAGCGGCGCGAAGAGATTCACGCCTATCTGGACGAGGCGGAAGACCGGCAGGCCACCGGCAACGGCGGCGAGAATCCGGCCGCCCGCAGCGCAAACCTGACCGCCGACTCCTTGGCGATCCTCCTGGGCGGCGGCTCCGACAAGGCCGACGAAGGCAAGAAGATCCTGGCCGCCATCCGGCAACGCCAGGTCAAGGAGTACTTCCAGCGGTTGAAGTCCTGTGGCTTTGACGACCGCATCGAGAACGGACGGGTCAACCCGGCCCTGCTCGAGGCCTACAAGGCGGCCGCCTAGCCAGAACATCTGCGGGATCAGCAATATCGATGGCCCGTCGTGTCACAGCCGGCGGGCCATTTTGCATACGGTGAGACACCATGACCACAAACAATGACGGCCAGAATCCCGAACCGACCAACCAGCCGGGGCCGGTGGACGACAGCGACCCCACCGGGCGTTATCGGTCATCGGCGGCGGAGCAGGTGCAGCAGAACGTGGCAGATGACGGTGAGGCCGAAGCGCCGGTCGAACCCGCCGCTGACGACCAGCCGGAAGCGGAGGTCGTCCAGTCGCCCGTCGAGAGGTTCCCGTGGATGAAAGATACGCGCGAATGGGGCGTTCGGGCTCCCCTGACTCCCCACGGGTTGACCATCGAATCCATCGCCACCGGCGTTTACGGCGAGATTCCCGACGAAAGCAGGGAGATGACCCGGATGCCGCGGGGATCCTACGCAACGCCCGGGATGCCGCGACTGGACAACTATTCGGTGAACCGCAAGGACGAACTCTGGTCGGACAACGCGGCGACCCTGTATGAAGAGGCGATCCAACGGCGGTGGAACGCCATGCAGGATATCGCCTGGGACGACCTGCCCTCTTTGCCGGAGGAGATGGAACTGGCCTGGTGCCAGTTGTGTACCGAGTTGGGCCAGCACGCCACCGTTGAGATCGACACCATCGGCCAGTGGCTGCACCGGATGAACTACGCCTACATCGAGCCGAAGATGTTCCTGGCGACCCAGGAATTCGATTCGGCGCGCCATTTCGAGGCGATGCGGCACCGGGCGCTGTGCAACGGAGGCGCGCTGGGTCTCGAATCGCCGGGGATGATGAGCCGCCGAATGATGGAGACCCGCGCCGGTTGGCCGGAAGTATCCGTCTCCCTGTATATCGCTCGCGGCACGTTGACCATGTTGCTCTACCGGTTCGGGACGCACTTTGCGACCAACCCGGTGGACCGGCGAATTTTCGGGCTGTGCCTCCAGGACAAGGCACGCCACATGGCCTATGGGCTCGCCATGCTGAAACTCACCATCGCGGTGAAAGGCGTGGATTTCGGCGTGTCGCTCAGGAGAATCCTAGGTTCGATAGAGAAGGACATGGCCAGTGAAATGAAGGACCCGGTCCTCTGGGAAGCGATGGCGATTATCAGCGGCGGGTCGGTGAGCGGCATGGCTGAAGGCAAGGCCGCGGTGGACCGGTTGCGGTCGGACTACGTTCGCCAGTACCTGGCGCGGTTGCAATACACCGGCATCGACAAGCAGGAAAGCGCGCTGCACCCGGAACTGACGGCTGTGTTGCGGTAGCGCGTATTATCAAGATCGAACCAAAATTGCGTTTGGGCGGGAGGACATCCCGCCCTTGTTTTTGGTGACAGTGGCGTAAAATATGCAGCCGCCATGTTGATCTCATCCGCGAACCTGCTGCCCGACGACATCGCCGCTTTCCTGCGGCTGGCGGTGCTGTGCATCATTTCGGCGGCGGCGGCCATGTGGGTGAGCGGCTGGTTCCAGGCCGTGGTAGCGACGGTGTTCGGAGATCCGGCGCCCAGGGCGCAGGGCCGACTGACCGGCAACCCACTGCGTAACATCGACCCAGTGGGCCTGGCGGTGGGAGCAGTGTCAGGCCTGGGTTGGGGCAGGCAGCTGCCGGGCGAACCGGGACGCCAGGGCCGCTGGCCATCGGTGGCGATCGCGGCGGCCGGACCGCTGGGGAACCTGACCGTGGGGTTTCTGCTGGCGGCGCCGGTGAAAGCGGGTTGGCTGTCATGGTCATTTCCATCGCCGGACAGCCTGACCCTGGTGATGACGGGCGGATTGCGGTCGGGTATCTCCGATGTCGTCGGCCTGCTGATCATCTACAACCTGCTGCACGCAGTCTTCCAACTGCTCCCGCTTTCACCGCTGGCCGGCTATCGGGTGCTGGCCGTTTTCCTGCCGGAGGGCGGATCGGAAACCTACCGCAGGTTCCAGCGGTTCGCGCCGATTTTGTTGGTGGCGCTGATCGCCGCCGATTACGTGCTGCGGCCCGGATTGCTGTGGGCGACGGTGTTGCCCGCGGCACAGTGGCTGGCGGGGCTTTCGACCGGATTCTAGCCGGGTCAGGAGGTGGGGCCGAACCGCTCGGTTTTGATGGCCGGTTCGGGGATGCCCACCGCCAGCAGCGCGTCGGCGGCGTGTTCCACGAAACCGGTGGGTCCGCAGACGTAGCACAACGGGCTCTGTTCGGTCGGCTGATCGCCGGCCAACTTCGCCAGCGACGACAGGCATTCAACCAGCATGGCCGGATCGACGCGGCGTTGGTATCCCGACCATCCGTCAGGCTGTCGACGGGTCAGCGTGTATATCGCCCGTGACACAGGCGCGCGCTCGGGCAATGCATCGAGCCAATCCCGGTAGATCACGTCCTCCAGCGTACGGGCGGAGTACAGAAGCAGCGTCGGGAGCGACGGAGCGACTGCCTCACGGTGGGCCAGGATCGACCGCAAGGGAACAATGCCCGACCCGCCGGCGATCAAAAGCAACGGGCCACCCATTGCGGGCGTCCAGGTGAACGGTCCGCCGATTGGACCTCTCACCTCCAGTTCGTCCCCGGGCTGCACCACCTCATGGAAGTACGGAGACACCTCGCCATCGGGGATCAGTTCGACGGTGAGATCAATTATGCCCGCTGGATGCGATGGAGCGGATGCGATGGAGTACGAACGCTGGGCCTGGTAGCCATCGGGTGCCGTGAGCCGCACGTCGTAGTGTTGGCCGGCCAGGAAAGGGCGTGGCTCCGCGAGCCGAAGCGTGAACGTTCGGGCACGGTACGTCTCGACGGTGACCCGCTCAACCACAGCGGTCTGCCAGGCCGACGGAGATGCAGGGGCAGGGGACGGTTGCGAAGGGGCGGGATTTGGCCCCGCCCCGTGCTGATTGAAATCCGTGGACATTCAGTCGCCCCAGTAACGCTGCTCTTTCCACGGGTCGCCGTACATGTGGTAGCCATATTGCTCCCAGAAGCCCGGCTGGTCCTGGGGCATGAACCGGATGCCACGCAGCCACTTGGCAGACTTCCAGAAGTACAGGTGCGGGACGACCAGGCGGGCGGGCCCCCCATGCTCCGGCGCGATGGGCTGGCCGTCGAATTCAAACGCCACCATGCCACGACCCTCGATCACGTCCCAGGTGGGCAGGTTGGTGGTGTATCCGCCGTATGAGAAGGCCATCAGGTACGCAGGCGGTTCGGTCACACCGGCGGCGATGAGCAGATCGTCGATGGTTACGCCCTTCCACGTGGTGTCCAGCTTGCTCCACTTGGTGACGCAGTGAATGTCCGTGAAAATTTCGGTCTCAGGCAGGCTGCGAAACTGCTCCCAGGTCCACTCGCCCAGTGGTTCGCCATCCGCCCCGACGAGGGTGAACGACCACTGATCCAGCGGGACGCGTTGGGTCGGGCCGGCCGTGAGGACGGGAAAGCCTCGTTCCAGGTATTGACCGGGTGGAATGGGACGTGGCGGCGTCTCGCGGCGCCGGCCGAAAAATCCTCGGGTGACCATGCTTATTGAACTCCTGATTCCTGGGCCGTTACTGGCGACGATATGCGGGATTGATGGGAACGGAACATGCCGGGGGGTGGGTATTCGTGCGCCTGGAACTTATCGAATTACCCCATGGGTGTCAAACCGCCGCGCATAGTCTGGGCGGGTGCGCGTCCATCCCGCTTGAACCTAAACCAGGCGAGATCTCGACCTAGCGCCACAGGGGTCTTCGTATCATCCAGACCACGTTCAGCGCAGCGACGGCGAAGGCTGCCACCCACAGGAGCGTGCCCAGCGTGGGATTGAACGCCAGTCCGACGCCGAGACCGAAGTAGAAAATCACCACGGCGGCGAGGAAAACCAGGGCGTGGATGCCGACTCCGATTGCTCTGCGGGCCGTGGCCATGGCTTGCCTCCTCGAGTTGTGTGTGCGGGTGACGTCGACTCGCGTCCCTACACCCTTAATCATACGCCCCAAAAGCGTCGTCAGACTCGCAGCCGACCCGTCGGAAACGACGGTTTTCCGGTTTCGCGGTCGACGGATTTGTGCCACATGGAGCGCCACTAGCCGGCGAGCCTGTGCTGGCGTGGCGAGCGACCGGGGGCCTTGTTTCCGTTCGCTTGCCGATACCGGGGCGCGTGGTTACAATCAGCGCACTGTGCTTTCCTGCCAACTCAAGGACATCAGCTAGTGCAAGCCGCCACGCCGGCTGCTCCCGAAGCCCCTGGATTGAAAAACAACCGGGCGTTTGTCCTGGGCAGCCTTTCGGTGGGGCACGGCCTGTCCCACATGTTCGACCAGGGCTTACCCCTGCTGATCACCGAGATCGCCAGGACAATGGGTCTCAGCACCTTCATGGTCGGGACGTTGTTTTCGGTGCGTCAGGCAGGGTCCAGCGCGATCAGCCTGGGCGGCGGGCCGCTAACCGACGCCCTTAAGTCGTACTGGGGGCTGATCCTCACGGCGTGCATGCTGGGGCACTCGGTTACCTACGCGGCGATGGGCGGTTCGCCCAATTTCGTGGTGGTGGCTTTGACCGTGCTGTTCGTGTCGATGCCCGGTTCGCTGTGGCACCTGCCGTCAACGGCGGCCATCTCGCAACGGTTCCCGGACCGACGGGGCTTCGCGATATCCATGAGCGGGTTCGGGTCGAACCTGGGTAACGTCACGGGCCCGGTGGTGGCAGGAGCATTGCTCACAGCCGCGTTCATCACCTGGCGGCATGTGTTCTTCATCTACGCCGGTATGGCCATATTCATGGCGATGCTGGTCTGGTGGTCGTTGCGCGGTTTGGGACGCGGCGGGAGTACCACGGAGGGCGGGGATCTGGCGACGCGGTTCACGTACGCGGTCAGCCTGCTGAAGCATCGCGTGGTGATGGGCCTAATCCTGGCGGCTCTGCTCAGGGGCATCGGGTTGAACGCGCTGTTCAACTGGACGCCGTTCTACCTGCGGGAAACGCTGGGCATGAGCACACTTGAGGCCGGTTTCCACTATTCGCTGATGACCGGAATGGGAATCATATCCGCGCCCGTGCTGGGCTGGCTGTCGGACAAATTCGGCCGGAAGGCGGTGATGGCGCCCGGCTTCGCGGTGGCGGCGCTTCTGTCCATGGCGGTGGTAAGCGTGGGCGGAACTTGGTTGTTGATCCCGGTGATGGCGGGGTTGGGGCTGTTCAGTTTTGCGCTGCACCAGATAATCCAAGCCTCGGTGCTGGATTACGCAGGCCAGGGCCGGGAAGCGACGTCCATCGGATTGCTGTTCGGGATCAACGGCGTGATCGGAATCGGATCGCCGTTGCTGGCGTCGGCGCTGGTCCATTACGCCGGCTTCGGAGTGGTGTACTACTACGCTGGTATCCTGACGCTGATCACCGCGGTGATAATCGCGTTCCTCCCCCTGCGGCGTCCGGAACAGGTACCCGCGCCGGCATAAACCGGCATAGACCGCCTGGACCAAGCTTGCAGTGAAATGTCAGCCGGCAATGTGTCAATGGGGCAGGCCGCTACATGACAGCGCCGGAGTCGGCCACGGTCAGGGACGTACCGGATACAGCGGCAATCTCGCCAACCCTTCAATCCGAACGCCGATACGGCGAGAGTTGAACATAAGTAGGGTACGCAACGCGTCCGCTCACGAGGTTGTGCCATGAAATTGGATGGTCAAATAGCAGTCATCACCGGCGCTGGTCGAGGAATTGGGCGAGCCATCGCGCTGGCCTACGCTCGGGAGGGAGCAAAGCTGGCGCTGGCGGCGCGCAATGAAACCGAGTTGCAGGAAACGGTCGCCGCGGCGTTGGGTCTGGGCGCCGAGTCCATCGCAGTCCCCACCGATGTCACCAGCCAGGACGCCACGGAGCAGTTGGCCCAGAAAGTAGTGGAACGATTCGGGCGTATCGACGTGCTGGTCAACAACGCCGGCAGCTCCGGTCCCATCGGCCCGTTGGAGGGGAACGACGTCGCGGATTGGGTCAACACCATCACTGTCAACCTCACCGGCACCTTTCTGGTATGCCGGGCGGTGATCCCGGTAATGCTGGAGCAATCAGCAGGCAGGATCATCAACCTGTCAGGGGCCGGGGCGACCAATGCGTGGAGCAATATGTCGGCCTACTGCTCGAGCAAAGCGGCCGTGGTCAGGCTCACCGAGGTGCTGGCGCAGGAACTGGAGGGAAAGGGAATCACGGTCAACGCTCTGGGCCCGGGCTCGGTCCACACCAGCATGTGGGACCGCATGACGGAGCAGGCCGCAGACGCGGGGGCGGATTTCATCCACGAACTTGGGCTGAGGGTAACTTCGGGCGGCGGCGCGTCCATCGACGAGTGCGCCGAGTTGGCCGTGTGGCTGGCCTCGGGGGAAAGCGGAGCGCTCACGGGAAGGCTGATCTCCGCGGCGACCGATGATTTTCGCGCGATGCCGCCGAGGATCCCCGAGATCATGGCCGGAGACGCGTACACGCTGCGCCGAGCCAGCCTCGACTAGCCACAATCACGGGGAATCCAAACGTCCGAGCAACGGCGTCTATATCAGGCTGCCAGGGCGGGACGCGTCCGGCCGTGCAACCACACCCCGCATGGTGGGCGCAGCCGGGTGATGATCCTGAAGGCCGCGAATGAAACGGGATGGATGAACCCATCCAAAAGCCAAAATCCCCACTCAAGGTGGGGATGCTCTGGCACCGGCGGAAGGAATCGAACCCACACCTTCGGTTTTGGAGACCGATGCGCTACCACTACACCACGCCGGTGCGACCAGAATATTCTAGCAATACCCCGCCCGCTGCACAACCGCAATTGCGGGCGGCGGCAATCCAACGGGCCCGGAACTATACAACCTGAGGGGCCGCGTGAGCCACCGCGCTGCGTCCGATGTGGTCCAGGTATTCCTGGATATTGAGCACCTGGATGGTGTTGGTGGTTCCCGTCACACCGGTCATGAAACCGTGGACCAATGTGACCACATCCCGCTCGGACACCATGCCGGTGGACATCGCCGCATCGACCAACAGGGTCACCAGCTTGGCAACGTCGCGCTCCGCCGGTATGACGCCCTTGGGATGGAGGCCCCATGCCATGCAGACCCGGCGTTGTACCGCTGCATCGTGAGAGAACACCATGATGTCGTTCTCCGGACGGAAACGGGACATCTCGAACGCCGCCCGACCCGTGCTGGTGATGACGATGGGCTTGGCGTTCAGCGATTTGGTTAGCTGGTTCGCTCCCCACGTCACCGCCTGGGTCTGGTTGGTCTGGGGATATTCGGTGTAGTAGGCGTACATGGTTTCGGCCTGGACGATGGCTGCGTCCGCGATACGCACTGCCTCAACCGGATAGGCTCCCACTGCGATTTCGTCGGACAGGAGGATGGAGTCGCAGCCGTCCAGCACCGCGTTGGCGATGTCTGACACCTCAGCCCGGGTGGGAGTGGGCGAGTTGACCATGGACCGCAACATCTGGGTCGCGACGGAAGAAATGCGGCCGGCCATATTGGCGCGGGTGACCATGTTCTTCTGGATGACCGGCACCTCTTCCATGGGCATCTCCACGCCCAGGTCGCCCCGAGCCACCATGATGCCGTCGACTTCCTCCAGGATATCGTCCAGGTTTTGGATGCACTCGCGACGCTCGAGTTTCGCCATCACGGGAGCCTGGCTGTTGAGCTGATTGAGGTAGGCGCGCGCGTAGCGAACATCCTCGCCCGAGCGCACGAACGACAGGGCGACCCAGTCAACCTCCTGCTCCACGCCGAACTGCAACGCGACCTTGTCGCTTTCGGTGATCACTGGCATGTCGATGGCCACGTCGGGCAGGTTGACGCCCTTGTAGGAGGAAAGGTTGCCACCGTTCCGCACCTGGGTCTTGATCTCAAGGTCCTCGGTTACGTCCAGCACTTCCAGGCAGACTGTACCGTCGGACAGGTAGACCAGATGGCCGGGACGCAGGCTGGCAAGGATGGTCGGTTCCGGGAACGGCAGGCGATCTGGGGTATCGGCGCTGGATTCGTTGACAATCGATATCCGGTCGCCGAAGTTGAGCTGGATTGCTTCCGCCATCTGGCCGAGCCGGAACTTGTTGCCGCCCAGGTCCTGCAGGACGGCGACCGGCCGGTTGTGTTTTTCCGACGCGGCGCGCACGCTGGCGATCACCTCGGCATGCTCCTCCAGGGTTCCGTGGGAGAAGTTCAACCGCGCCACGTCCATGCCCGCCGCAACGAGCCGGTCCAGCGTCTCCGGAGACCGGGAGGCCGGTCCAATGGTGGCTATTATCTTAGTCTTACGCATGGCTGGTACCCCTGTCTGAGCGCTGGTTCGAGTCTCTTTATGTTTCCTTAATCGCATTATAGCGATTATCCCGCTGCGGCACAGCGGCATGGATATAAGCAAAAGGGCGGGTTTTCACCCGCCCCAATGGTTTCCGGTGCGCCGCTTAGCTACTCTGGCGGGATTCCTCGTAAGCCTGCGTGGCCCGTTCCAACCCGGCGCGGCGGTTCACCTGCAGCGTGTCGCGCAGCTCGGACGCCCACTGCTGGGACGTCTGAATGCCGGTGAGAGTCCCCTGGAATTGGGGCATCACGTAACGGGCCATGAGTTCGTAGGACCGGTGCAACTTTTCGCGGGGCGCCCAGTCCTCGACGCGGACCAGCATGCCGCCGAATCCGCCGGACATTTCCTGCAACTCGTGGATGCGTTGGATGCAGTCGTCGGGCGTGCCCACGATCCACTGCTTGTTGTCGGTCATGAAGTCGACGATTTGGTCGCGCGGAACGTCGGGCACCTCGTGGCCCAGGGTGTTGCCGAAGTACTCGGTAACCACGCGGGCGGAACCCTCGCGGATATCTGCCTGCGCTTCCTTCTTGGAATCGGCCAGGTGGACGCCGACGGACAAGCGCCACTCGGAGCGTTTCACGGTCTGGCCGTGTTCCGCGGCGGTCTCCTCCGCAATGGCCCACTGGTCCTTGAGGCTGGTGGAGCGCACCATGTCGCGCGGGACGCTGAGGGAAATCACTCCTGCGCCGTGCTTGCCGGCAGTGGTCACGCCGGCGGGCGACTGCACCGACGCCACGACCAGCGGGAAGGGTTGCTGGTACGGCCGAAGTTGCAGGTGAGCGTCGTGGAGTTCAAACCAGTCCGAGACGTAGGTGTAGGGTTCAGGGCTGTCCATCAGCCGCTTGATTGCGCCCAGGGACTCGTCCATCATCTCGCGCTGGCGGGCCGGGTCGATACCGAACATGTAGGCGTCGGACGCCAGCGCGCCCGGCCCCACGCCGAGCATCACGCGCCCGCGGGTCAGGTGGTCGAGCAGGACCATGCGGTTCGCCACCATGTACGGATGGTGGTACGGCAGGCTGACCACGCCCGTGCCCAGCCGCAGGTTGCGCGTGCGTTCGGCGGCGGTGGCCATGAACACCTCGGGGGAGGCGATGGTCTCCCAGCCGGCGCTGTGGTGCTCGCCAATCCAGGCTTCGTCGAATCCCAGGTGGTCCAGCCACTGGAGCAACTCGAGGTCGCGTTCCAGCGCCAGTGTCGGGTTCTCGCCGACCCGGTGGAATGGAGCCATGAACACGCCGAATTTCATACGCGCCGGGACGGTCATTTGGGAGCCTCCTAAGTTGGCAATTGGTTCCTGGAACAGTCGCGTCATTCTAACACGGGGCATCGGAGGCGCAACCGGGGCGCTGGCCCATTCCCACGGCGGCGCTGCGGCGTTCGACGATGACGGTATCGCGCCACACGCCGTTCAGCATCGCGACCCGCTTGCGCCTGCCCACGACGCGAAACCCGCAGGCCAGATGGACCGCGATGCTCGCCAGGTTTTCCGGGAAGATGCTGCTCTGCAACGTCCAGAATCCGGCGGCTTCCGATTCCGCTACGAACGCCGCCAGCAACAGCTTGCCGATCCCCCGGCCCCTGAATGATTCGTCCACGTAGATGCTGTGCTCGGCGACGCCGGCATAGCAGGCCCGCGCCGAAACCGGCGAAAGGGCGGCCCAGGCAATTACCGCATCGCTGCTGCGGACCACGAGCCGGCATTCGGGTCGATGGTTGCGGTCCCAGGTTTCCCAATCAGGAACCTCGGTCTCGAAGGTGGCGTTGCCGGTCGCGATGCCTTCCGCGTAGATCCGCTGCACGGAGGGCCAGTCGTCCGGCAGCATCGGCGTGATGTTGATGTCGCCGGCCGTTGGCATGAGGTCGCCCGACTACCGGAAACGCTGCTGACCGAAAATGCGACGGTAAGAGCCTCGCGGTCTCGCGGGCCGGGCCGTCAACGCGCCCGGATCTGGGGAGTCAGCAAACCCACCTGCAACGACGGCGGCAGGTTGTTCCTGGTGACCTGCATGCGCCCCTGCGACTGCAGGGAGCCGTCGGCGACGCCAAGTTCGCGCAGGAACGCCGCCGGGTCTGCCGGCAGTATCTCCGATGGTTCGCCCGGCGCCCGGTAGTGCATGGGGATCAGCCAGCGGGCGTCCAGCTGCTGCGCGGTCTGATTGACGCCGCGATGCGACAGCAGGTCATGCTCCTCGCCGCCGGCCGGGGCGAGGACGACGTCGGCAGGACCGATGAGATCGATCTGCTGGGCGGACAGCGGTTTGACGATGTTTCCGAGGTGACAGATGGTGATTCCGTCCACGGCGATGGTGTACGCGACATTGCGCCGACTCCGCGGAGCGCCATCGGGCAGGGCAGTCATGACGGCCCTGATGGTTATACCCTGGAACTCGTACTCCCCGGGCGTGTCAAACACGCGGGGGTCGCCGTTCAGATCGGCGGGGGTGTTGTGCATGACGTCGTCGTGGCTGACGGTGACCGCCACCACGTCCACGATCTGGCGCGGGTCGATCTGCATGCCCAACCCTGCGTTCGCCGCGTAGGGATCCGTGACTATGGAGAGCCCGGTCGTGGCCGAACGAAGGCGGAATGAGGCATGTCCAAGCCAGTAAATATCCATGACTGCGCCCGATCAGATAGTCCCTTGGGTGAAGTGCCGTCAGCCGTTCCGTGGGGGCCCGGTCATCCAGTCCATCAGGGCCCAGCCGGCGGGAATCACCAGGCTGGCGGCGATCAACTTGACCAGGTCACCGGGGACAAAGGGCAGCAAACCGCACTGCCAGACATCGGCGCATCCCCAGGCGCTGGCAGCGTCGCCGGGCAGGAAGTAGTTCAGTTGAATCAACCCGGGGACGTAGATCACGACGTTGCCCAGGAGCATGGCGAGCAGCACCCAGGGTTTCCGGTTCCATCCCCACTGGCACAGGAATCCGACCATGGCGGCCGCGGGTATAAACCCGACGATGTAACCGCCCGATGGCAGCAGCCAGAACCACCCGGATGCGCCTCCGGCAAAGAAGGGGAGGAACGCTCCCTCGATCGCGTACAACGCCAACGCCAGGCCGCCGCGCCAGCCACCCAGCATCGCGCCCACAACCAGCACCGCGAAGGTCTGTCCCGTGATGGGCACCGGCGTGAACCCCAGGGGAATCTTGATCTGCGCGAACAGCGCGACCAGCAGGCTGCCCGCAACTATCAGGATGATGTCCCGGACTAATCTCGCGGTTGTCCCGGCCTCTGGAATTACGACGTCGGCCAGGGTGCCCGGCAGGGGCAGCGCGGATTCGCCCGTTGACGAAATTCGATAACGCATGATGGATACATCCTAACCAACGGTCAAAATTATGTCCACGCAATCGCGAACGCAATACAGTCGATTCCTATCCACGCGCGCGCGTGTGGCCTCGCGCTTGCCCGGATTTGTGACCCGATGGTAAGGTGTAGTCCCATGACTACGCCAATCAGCAACGACGATATCGTTACTCTGTTCAACAACATGGCAGCCATGTTGGAGATCAAGGGCGACACAGTGTTCAAGATCCGCGCCTACCAGCGGGCCGCCAACACCATCGACCAACTATCGTGGTCGTTGGCCACCGCTGCCGTCAACGGCGAGGACCTAAAGAAGATCCCCGGCATCGGGAAAGCCATCAGCGAAAAGGTGCAGGAGTACGTGGCCACCGGGCACGTCGTGGCCTACGATCGGTTGGCCGAGGAACTGCCGCCCAACGTGCTGGAGTTGCTGGAAGTGCCGGGCATGGGCCCGAAAACGGTCAAGGCCGCTGTGGACGAATTGGGCATCGGTTCGGTGGCTGAGTTGGAACAGGCCGCCCTGGACGGACGTCTGGCGCAACTGCCGCGCATGGGCAAGCGCTCAGCGGAGAACATCCTGCGCCACATTCACGCCCAACGCATGCGCTCCGACCGGACTCCCCTGGGCATCGCAGCGGAAACCTGCGCGGCCGTAACCGAGCAGCTTTTCGATGCCTGCCCCGGCCTGGTGAGCCTGACGCCCGCGGGATCCCTGCGGCGCTGGGAGGAGACGATCGGCGACCTGGACCTGATCGCCATCTCTGAAAACCCTGCCGAAACGGGACCGGCCCTGGCCGGCCTTGCCTCGGTGCGGGAAACCCTCGTGCAGGGCGACGCCAAGACCTCGGTGGTCGTCGATCCGGGAATCCAGATCGATCTGCGCATCGGCGAACCGGACGCACTGGGCGCGATGCTCCAGTATTTCACCGGCAGCCAGCAGCACAACATCCGCCTGCGCGACTACGCCAACCGGCAGGGCCTCTCGCTGAACGAATACGGCATCACCGTCGTCGATACCGCCGTCACCGAGAAATTCCCAGACGAGGAATCGTTCTACGGACGGCTCGGCTTGCCGTGGATCGCGCCGGAACTGCGCCGGGGAGCGGACGAGTTGGATGCGGCCCGCAACGGAGAACTGCCCAACCTCATCACCGTGGACGACCTGCGGGGCGACCTGCACATGCACAGCGACTGGAGCGACGGCAAGTTCCCGCTGGAAGAGATGATTGCCGCCGTGGCCGCCATGGGCTACGAATACATGGCGCTCACCGACCACTCGCAGGGCCTGGGCGTCGCCAACGGCCTCACGCCGGACCGACTCGCCGCGCAGATCGAAATCCTCAGAGGCCTGCAGGACCGCTACGGTATGGTCATCCTCTGTGGCTCCGAGGTCGACATCCGCGCGGACGGGGCGATGGATTTCCCCGACGACGTGCTGGGCATGCTGGACTGGGTGATCGCGTCCGTGCACAACGCCATGAGCCAGGACCGGGAAACCATGACCAACCGCATCGTCCGGGCCATGGAAAACCCGCACGTCAGCATGATCGGGCACGCGTCGACCCGCCTGTTGGGCCGTCGGGATCCCGTGGATTTCGATATCGAGGCACTGCTGCAGACCGCCCGGGCGACCGGCACCGCCATGGAAATCAACGCCGCGCCGGAGCGCCTGGACCTCAAGGACACCCACGCCGCCCGCGCCCGCGAACTGGGCGTACCCCTGGTGATCAACACCGATTCGCATCACACCGACAGCCTGAGCAATCAGCGGTACGGTGTGGCAGTGGCGCGTCGGGCATGGTGCGGCCCGCAACACGTGCTGAACGCATACCCGGCGTCCGAGTTCCTGGGATGGCTGCGCGCGCCAAAGGCAGAACGGGCGGCCCGGTTCGACGCGATGGTGGCCGGCGCTCGAGCCGGATCGGCGGCATGACCACCACGGACATATTGGTTCCCGCGCGGGAGATCGATGAGTTTCGCCGAGATGGCGCGATCACCGGCGCGGCCCTCGATTCATTCCACGCCGGGGTCATCGCCGAACTGCGACAACGCGCCGGCAAGCTCGAGTCATGGCACGAGTCTGTGTTGCGAGCCATGGGCCAATGGAGCCTGACCCACGAAACCGTCAATGACCGCGACTGGCAGTATGTGATCGGCGGCGAGGCTTTGGACGGCCTCACCCTGGCCCAGCGGTTGTGCCTGGAGATCCCCGACGTGGTGCCCGAATACGAGCTGGAATCATTGCTGTTCCTGGGGCGTTGGCCGGAGCCCATGAGTCCGGACCAGATCCGCTACCTGATCGGTCCCTATCGGTACGCCGCCCTCCTCAACTTCAGATATGGCATTGTCGTGGAAGAGGCGCTGCAACTGGTCGCGGAGGAATCGATTCGCAAGAGCCGCCTGGCTCGTTGCTACCAGGACAGCGACAACGTGATCGAAGACGCCTACCGCCACCTATACGGGGACACCCAAACCAACCTGATCGCCGAGTTTCGGGGTGAGCGGCCAACGGCATGCGAGGATGATTCGGATACACTCGCGCTGCATGAATGGCAGGAATTCACCTACTGGCTCTTCAAGCGGCGCGTGCGCAAGTGGCACCCCGCGCGAGTGGCCAGCGATACCCGGCGTGGATTGCAGCGGCTGAGCGAATTGCACGATTCCGACGAATACGAAGGAACCCATTCGTTTGTGGGGGGCGAATGCGAACCTCCACCGATGCTGATGGGCCGACCGTAGCCCGGAGCCAAGCATCCAAAAAACTTCAGGGGCGGCCTTCCGGTCGCCCCTGTTTTTTGAGTCGATATGCGGTTCTGGCCTAGAGGCCGTACACCCGCCGGTAGCTCAGGCTCATGCGCTTGCGCTCCGTGTCGATGCTCAGGATCTGCACCTTGATCAGCTGGCCCTGGTACACAATTTCCTTCGGGTGTTCCATCCGGCGGGCGGACAGCTCCGAAATATGCACCAAGCCCTCAACCCAGTCCTCCAGCTTTACGAACGCGCCGAAGTCCATCAACCGGGTGACGGTGCCGTCGACGATGTCGCCGACATGGTAGCGTTCCGGAACCGAGTCCCACGGTTCGGGCTGAGTGCGCTTCAGGCTGAGGGATATCTTGCTGTTTTCACGGTCGACCCGAAGGACTTTCAAGGTGAGGTCGTCGCCGATGCTGACCACTTCCTCCGGCGATTTGACCATTGCCCAGGACAGTTCGGAGATGGGAACCAGCCCTTCCGCGTCGCCCAGGTCCACGAACGCGCCGAATCCGCGCATCGAACGGACGGTGCCCTGCACTATCTGCCCTTCCTCGAGTACTTCCAGGAGGCGTTCCTTGGCGGCGTTGCGAATCTGGCGCCAGATGCGGCGCTCGGTGAGCACCAGCTTTTCCCGTTGCGCGTCCAGTTCCAGGATGTTGAACCTGGCGTCCTCGCCGATTCGGGCGTCCAGGTGTTCGACGCGACCTTCCTTGGGCACGGGAGCCATCTGCGAGAACGGTACGAACCCGCGGACACCTTGCCAGTCAACCACGAGGCCGCCCTTGTTATGCTGCACCACCTTGGCTTCCAGTTCGGAGTCCTTCTGGTGCAGGTCGATGAGGTCCTCCCAGACCTGCTTTTCCTGGGCCTGGTCGAAGGAGAAGACGGCCATGCCGCCCGGGCCCCGGTTGTTGACGTGGATCACCATGACCCGCGTCCCTGGAGGCATTTGTTCGCGCCTCTCGTCGGTCAACGTCCGCATCTCTTGCGGCGGGACGATTCCTTCGGTTTTGAGGCCGGCGCTGATGACCATACCTTCCTCATCAATGCGCACTATTTCCCCGGTCACCAAATCTCCTCTGCGGTACTCCCTCGGCGAAAATGCCGATTCGGGGAGTTCAGACATATCGGTGACTGCGTACGGGTCCTGGGCTACCATCAGTTTTGTTGCTCCTTACTCTTACTACGGGCGACACGGCTGGCTTTCAGCCTGGGATAAGATACCAATCGATTGGTCGGTCGCTTAAACTTACAATCCGCCTGCCTAATAATACTTATACCAGTCTCAAATTGCAACCGGGATGCCCTGAGTTTGATTTCCGCAGGCGTGCGACCTCGGGCGGTATCGGAGTCCGACGCCGCTTATGGACAATTGAACTGCGACGGTGCTAACCTTTTTTTGACGAATTTTTAGCTATCGCAAACCACGGCCGCATTGCCGGCAACGTCAAAATGCGTGGTTGATTTCGGGACGGTGCGATGACTCAGCCTGCCAACACGATCCCCCGCGCCTATGACGCCGGGGCCGTTGAAGAGCGCATATATCAGGACTGGTGGGACTCCGGATACTTCGTACCCCGCGCCAACCCGTCGCGTACGCCGTTCTGCATCGTGATGCCGCCGCCCAACGTCACGGGCGAACTGCATCTGGGCCACGCCCTCACCGCGAGCCTGCAGGACGCCCTGACGCGCTGGCACCGCATGTGCGGCGACCCCACGCTGTGGCTGCCCGGCAAGGATCACGCCGGCATCGCCACCCAATGGGTCGTGGAGCGCGCCCTCGCAGAGGAGGGTACGAACCGCCACGACCTCGGTCGCGAGGCGTTTGAGGAACGGGTCTGGCAATGGGTTGACCTGTATGGCAACACCATTGACGCGCAGCACCGGCGGCTGGGCGCATCCTGCGACTGGTCCCGCTTGCGGTTCACGCTGGACCAGGGACCCGCCAGGGCAGTGCGGACCACCTTTGTTAACCTTTTCGAGAAGGGCCTGATCTACCGTCACGAGCGCATCATCAACTGGTGCCCCAGGTGCGCCACCGCGCTGTCCGACCTGGAAGTGGACTACGAGGAACGCGACGGCAAGCTTTACTACATCCGGTATCCCCTGGCGAACAACCCCGACGACTTCGTAACCGTCGCGACCACCCGGCCGGAGTCCATGCTGGGCGACACCGGAGTCGCGGTCCATCCCGACGACGAGCGCTACCAGGGCAAGGTCGGTCAGATGGTCATGCTGCCCATCGTGGGGCGCGAGATTCCAGTGGTCGGCGACACCGCGATCGAAATGGAGTTCGGCACCGGCGCGCTGAAAGTTACCCCCGGGCACGACGTGGTGGACTTCGAGATCGGCGAGCGTCACGGCCTTCCCATCGTCAACGTCATCGGGTTCGACGGGTGCATGACGGACGCCGCCGGACCCAGGTATTCGGGCATGGAGCGGTTCGCCACCCGGTCAGCCGTGGCCGATGAACTGGAACAACTGGGCCTGCTGGAACGGGTTGAGGACTACCACCACTCGGTGGGGCAGTGCCAACGCTGCAGCGAGGTCGTCGAGCCGCTGATCAGCCTGCAGTGGTTCCTCAACGTCGGCACCCATACCAAACCCGACAGCATCGCCGGTCGGGCGCACGCCGCCGTGGTCAACGGCGACATCGAGATCGTGCCGGAGCGGTTCGGCCGCGTGTATCTCAACTGGCTGGAAAACATCCGCGACTGGTGCGTCAGCCGGCAGTTGTGGTGGGGCCACCGCATCCCGGTGTGGTACTGCGGCGACTGCGGGGCCTTTGCCGCGCACGTTGACGACCCAGACGCGTGCGCGAGTTGCGGCAGCCCGAACATCGAGCAGGAAAACGACGTGCTGGACACCTGGTTCAGCAGCGGCTTGTGGCCTCATTCCACGCTGGGCTGGCCCGATGACGCGTCCGACGACCTGGACCATTTCTACCCCAACTCGGTCCTGGAGACCGGATACGACATCCTTTTCTTCTGGGTCGCCCGGATGATCATGCTGGGCATCGAAAACACCGGAGACGTTCCCTTCCGCTCGGTGTACCTGCACGGCATGGTGCTCGACGCCGAGGGCCAGAAAATGAGCAAGACCCGGGGCAACACCCTGGACCCGCTCGACCTGCTCGCACAGTACGGCACAGACGCGTTGCGTTTCGCCCTGACCACCGGCACCGCGCCGGGCAACAACCTGCGGCTCAGCACTGACAAGCTGGAATCGGCGCGCAATTTCGCCAACAAGATCTGGAACGCCGCCCGTTTCGTCATCACCGCAGTTGAGGGCCGCGACGACCTGGCAGGTTGGAGCGACCCAATCACGCCCCAACACCGGGAGGACCGCTGGATCATCGGCCGGCTGGACGCGTTGACCGTGGCCGTCAACGAACGGCTGGCGGAATTCGAACTCGGCGAAGCGCAGCAGAGGCTGTACGACTTCATCTGGAACGACTTCTGCGACTGGTACATCGAGATGGCGAAAGTACGGCTGCGCAGCGGAGATGCCACCGCAGCGGCAACGCTCGTGCACGTGCTGGAAAGATCCCTGCGCCTGCTGCACCCGTTCATGCCGTTCGTCACCGAGGAGATTTGGCAGAACCTGGTGGCGCGCGTGCCGGCCCCGGCATCCGGCCTGCCGCCGTCAATAATGATCGCCGAATACCCGCAGGCCGACAGCATGCGCGCCGCTCCGGATGCCGAATCGGAGATGGACGTGGTCATGCAGACCATTCGGGCTGTGCGCAACATGCGCGCCCAGTTCCGTATCCCCGCCGGTCAGAAGTTGGAGGCCGCCATTGAAACCAATGGCATGCAATCTGTCGTAGAGCAGGAAAGCGAAGCGATCAGCGTGCTGGCGCGCGTCGAACCATTGACGGTCCTTCACGCCGCCGAATCCGAAAACCCGGCGGGAGTGAGCCTGGTGGTGAACCCGCTGGTGGTGCGCCTCCCGCTGACCGGCATCGTCGACCTGGACGTTGAATCACAGCGTCTGGGCAAGGAATTGGACGACGTCCGCCGCAACGAGGCGCGAGTGCAGCAACTGCTGGCGAATGACAATTTCGTGTCGAAAGCGCGCCCCGAGGTGGTGGAGAAGGAACGCGACCGGCTGCAGGGTCTGTCCGAACAGAGACAGCGCATCGAAGAAATAATGGCGCAACTGTCCGCCTGATGCAAGATTGCCATAATCTGCACGTCGGATACGGAGCATCCCGGGCGAAACTTTGGCATGGTCTGGGGCTGTAAACATTTGTAGCCATTGGCAGGAGCCCATAGATGAGACGTTTGATTATCCGACTTGTTTTACTAGGTCTGACCGCCGGCTTACTGCTCGGCACGATAGTAGGTTGCTTCGGGGGTTCGGAACCGGAACCCGAACCCACGGCGGACATCCAAGCCACCATCAACGCCGCCGTTCAAGCCGCGACCCCGCCGGATACTCCGACGCCGGAACCAACCAACACCCCCGAACCGACCGTTCCGCCGACGCCTGACATCGCCGCCACCGTGGCCGCTGCCCTCGCGGCCGCTCAGCCACCCACCGCCGTGCCTCAAGCGACCGCGGTCCCAGCGCCTGATCCGACCGCTACGCCGGTCCCGACCGACACACCGGTTCCCACTCCCACCCCGACGCCGCTTCCGGAGCAATCCAGCGGCCCGCCGTGCATCATCGCCGGAGTCGTCAAATTCGGGAGTTCTGTCGCGCCGGCGGGTATCCCCGTGTTCGCCCGCAGCCAGACCGCGGATATCGTCGTCGAGACTGTTACCAACGCCGATGGCCAATACGTATTGACCATTACGAACTTCGACATGCGGTTTGACATATTCGTCGCCGGGAACGACACCGACCAGGACACGCCGATTACCTCCCGGGGCTGCCGCGTGATTAGAAATCTGACCGTCGGGTAGCGGGCTTCTTTGGTATGACCATCAGTACCGCGCTGGGAATCATCGGCTATCCGATCGGCCACTCGATTTCACCGATATTTCAGCAGGCGGCGCTGGACAATCTCGACATCGGCGCGCAATACCGTGCCTACGAGGTCGACCCCGCCGACGTGGGATCGTTCGTAGGCTCGCTCCGTGCCGACTCGGTGAGCGGCATCAACGTGACGGTTCCCCACAAGGAAGCCGTCATGCCGTTCCTCGACGAGATCGACGAATGGGCCGCCGAGGCCGGCGCGGTCAACACCATCGTCAACCGCTCCGGGCATCTGACCGGCTACAACACCGATGGCTACGGATTCCTGCGCGCCCTGCGCGAATCGGGCGGTTTGGAACCGGCCGGCAAGACCGCGCTGATCCTGGGAGCCGGCGGATCCGCCCGCGGCGTGGTGCAGGCCCTGCTTCGCGCCGACATTGGCGCCCTGACCATCGCGAACCGCACGCTGGCTCGTGCCCAGTCGCTCGCGGAACTCGCTGGACCCCGGGGTGTAGAGGCCAACGCAATTTCCCTCCCCTCGCCCGAGGCCGGGCCCGCCGCGCTGTCGGCCGATTTGATCGTCAACTGCACGTCTCTTGGCATGCGCCACGGCCCCGACGAAGACGCCTCTCCGTTGCGCCCTGAGGAAATCCCGCCAACAGCCCTGGTCTATGACCTGGTGTATAATCCGATGCAGACCCCGTTGCTCAGAGTCGCCGAGCTGGCCGGCGCAAACACCCTGGGCGGAATCTCCATGCTGGTGTACCAGGGAGCAGCGTCCTTTGAAATCTGGCTCGAGCGGCCGGCCCCGGTGGGTGTGATGATGGATGCCGCGCTTGCAGCGATGCGCCAGCGCGAATCCGGCGCCTGACGAGAATCTCGATCTCTCCGATCAATACCGTTCGAGCGACATGCCCCGCGTGTCGAGTCCCCAACAGGAGTAGCAATCCCGATGATAAGGTGGTTCACGGCCGGCGAGTCGCACGGACAGGGCTTGATGATAATCGTGGAGGGCATACCCGCGTACCTGTCGCTGGATGAAGGCTACATCGCCCACCATCTCGGGCGCCGCCAACGAGGATACGGACGGGGCGGCCGGCAGCAGATCGAGCGCGACCACGCCCACATCCAGACCGGCGTGCGCCACGGCTACACCCTGGGCAGCCCCATCGGCATGCTGCTGGAGAATCGCGACTGGGTCAACTGGCAGGACGCCATGGCGGTGGAATACGTCGAGAACCCATCGCAGGAAGGACGCAACGCCCGCGTTACCCGCATCCGGCCGGGACACGCCGACCTTCCTGGCGCGATGAAGTACGGGTTTCACGACGTACGCAATTCCCTGGAACGAGCGTCCGCGCGGGAGACCGCCGGCCGTGTGGCAGCGGGCGCCGTCGCGATGCGTCTGCTCGAGGAATTCGGGATCGTATTGCATAGCCATGTGGTATCCATCGGGCGCGTGCACGCCAACCCGCCCGAACACGACGCCATCGATTGGGACGCCGTCGAGGAATCCCCGGTGCATTGCGCCGATTCCGCCGCCGCTGACCTGATGATGGCCGAGGTGGACGCCGCGCGCGAGGTGGGAGATACCGTGGGAGGCACCGTCGAGGTCATCGCCGAAAACGTGCCCATCGGTCTCGGCTCCCACGTCCACTGGGATCGCAAGATCGACGCCAAGATCGCCCAGGCCCTGATGAGCATCAACGCGGTTAAGGCGGTCAGCATCGGCCCCGGCTGGGAGTTGATGGACGCATGGGGTTCGGAGTTCCAGGACGTGATCGAACCCGTCACGGATCCCGATCGACCCTGGCAGCGCCGGACCAATCGCGCGGGCGGCACCGAGGGAGGCATGACCAGCGGCCCGCCGTTGGTGGCGCGGTTCGTCATCAAACCAATCGCCACGCTGCACAACCCCCTGCCATCCGTGGATCTGGACACCGGCGAACCTGTGCAGGCCCACTTCGAGCGCAGCGACGTCTGCCAGGCGCCGCCGGCCGGCGTCATCGGCGAGGCGATGGTCGCGCTGGTGCTGGCCGACGCATTCATGGAGAAATTCGGCGGCGACAGCATCCCGGAAACTCGCCGCAACTTCGAGGGATACCAGGCCACGGTGGGCCCTCGCCTGCGGTATAGCTGAAGGTAATCTTCCGATGGGATTGATGACGCGCACGCTGGCTTGGATGGTAGTCATCTCCGGGAAACTCTGGTCGCGCCGACGGGGCCGGCTGCAGGTGGACACCGAGATGATGCGGCGACGACGCGAGTTGGCCCGTTCGGAAAACCAGGCCGGCCATAACCTGACCGTGCAGACCACCATCGACATGGCGCGCACCCAGACCTGGACCGGCGGCGGATAGAGCCTCCCGGCCAGTCGTCAGCGCGCCGCACCGCCTGATGGCGGTTTTATGTCATTCCAGGAACCCGACGCCGAGCGCCCTCGCATCCTGCTCACCGGCGCAACCGGCTACATCGGCGGACGACTGCTGACTCGGCTCGAGGCTGACGGTGGTCACATCCGCTGCCTGGCCCGCCGGCCGGAAAACCTGGCCGGCAAAGTGGCCGACAGCACCGAGGTGGTCCGGGGGGATCTCAACGACCGCGACTCTCTCGATCAGGCGATGTGCGAAATTGACGTCGCATATTACCTCGTGCACTCCCTGGGTTCCTCGGGCGATTTTGAGGCTGAAGAGGCTGCCTCCGCACAGAACTTCGCGGACGCAGCCCGAAATGCAGGGGTCGGTCGGATCATATACCTTGGCGGCCTGGGTGGTGACGCAGCCTCCGCGTCATCGCACCTGCGCAGTCGCCGCCGCGTGGGCGAGATTCTGCGAACCTCCAGAGCCGCAGTCATCGAGTTCCGGGCCTCCATCGTCATCGGGTCCGGCAGCGTGTCATTCGAGATGGTGCGGGCGTTGGTGGAACGTCTACCGGTGATGATCACCCCGCGCTGGGTATCCGTGCCCGCTCAACCCATCGCAATCAACGACCTCATCGAATACCTGGCATCGGCGCTGAAGGTCGAAGGCGATGACAACCGGGTGTTTGAGATCGGCGGATCGGACGTCGTTTCCTACGGCGGGTTGATGCGCGAATACGCCCGGCAGCGCCGCCTGCGTCGCATGATGATCGCGGTGCCGGTGCTGACTCCCCGGTTATCCAGCCTCTGGCTCGGGCTGGTCACTCCGGTATACGCCCGTATCGGCCGCAAGTTGATCGACAGCCTGCGGAACGCCAGCGTGGTGGACGCGCCGCCGCCCGCCGGAACGTTCGATATCCAACCCGCCGGTGTCCAGGATGCCATCGCCGCCGCGATCCACAACGAGGAC
The DNA here is from genome assembly GCA_026710825.1 of Chloroflexota bacterium. Taxonomy (GTDB): domain Bacteria; phylum Chloroflexota; class Dehalococcoidia; order Lucifugimonadales; family UBA3495; genus Bin87. The sequence continues at coordinate 24,274 of JAPOQH010000036.1, forward strand.
CGTGAGTTCGCGGAAACGCGTTGGTCGGATGCCCTATCGTCGTCCGGCGCCCAGCGCCAAAACCGCACGGTCCGTTTCGGTTCCCGGTTGGTCGACACGCGAACCGTCGTGGTGCCGGCGCCTCCCCAATCTGCGTTCAGCCCCATCAGCAAGATCGGCGGCGACACCGGGTGGTACTGCGCCAACTACCTCTGGAGCATTCGCGGATTCCTTGATCTGCTCACCGGCGGCGTGGGAGTGCGCAGGGGTCGTCGGGATCCCGACCGCCTGGCCGTTGGCGATACCGTCGACTGGTGGCGCGTCGAAAGTTATGAACCCGGCCGGCGGGTCAAGCTGTTTGCCGAGATGCGGATGCCGGGCCGCGCGTGGCTGGAATTCGAGGTGTCACCCCACGATCAGGGTTCGTTGATTCGCCAGACTGCGGAATTCGACCCCGTTGGGCTGGCCGGCCTAATATACTGGTACAGCCTCTGGCCGCTGCACTCCTACGTGTTCCGTGGCATGATCCGCGGCATCGCTGCCGCAGCCGTCAGGGACGCGCGCAACCGGAATTAACAGACCTGTAATCCGAGGAAAATTTCCATGAAATACGGCGTAACCCTGCTGCCAACATCCTACGAATCATTCCGCCGCCACGTCCGCCTCGCCGAGTCGGTGGGGTTTGATTACATCGGTGTCGCCGACTCCCAGTCCCTGTTCCGCGAACTGACCGTGTCCCTGGCGGTGGCCGCCATGGACACCCAGCGGGTCCACCTCGGGCCCTCCGTCACCAATCCGTTGACCCGGCATCCGGCGGTGCTGGCGTCGGCCATCGCGTCCCTGAACGAACTGTCCGACGGCCGCGCTTTCCTGGGTATCGGCACCGGCGACTCGGCGATTCTCAACCTGGGGTTGCGCCCCGCCCGCCTCGCGACGCTGCGGGAGTACATCGGCGCGTTGCGCTCCTTCATGTCCGGCGAATCCGCCGAGTACCTGGGCCGGGAGGGACACGTCAGTTGGAGCAAGGAGCCGGCCCCGATCATGATGTCCGCCGAGGGGCCGCGTACCCTCCGCATCGCCGGCGAGATCGCCGACCGCGCCATGATCCACACCGGACTCACCCCCGAAATCCTGGAGGACACCATCGACCACGTTCGCGCCGGGGAGTGGAACGCCGGCAAGGCCCTGGGGAGCACGCAGGTCTGGGCCTTCGCCAAGTGCAACATCGCAGACGACCACGACGATGCCATCGACGAGATCAAGATGGCGTTGGCGGCCAGCGCCCACCACGCGTTCCGGTTCACCCTGGAGGGCAAGCACGTCCCCGAGCACCTGCACGAGGCGATGATGGCGATCCAGGGGGAATACGTACCCTCCGAACACGAGCAGGTGGGGGACACCCGAAACGCCGCCATCACCGACGAATTCGGCGTCACCGACTACTTGGCCGACCGGTTCGCCGTGGCTGGAACGCCTGAGGAATGTCGCGCCAAGGTATCTCAGATCGGCTCCTCCGGCGTGGACGTTCTGCAAATCACCGCCATCAGCCACGACCCGGGCGACATCATTCGCAGGTTCGGCGAGGACGTGATCGCGCACGAGTCGTAACCGGCGCCGAACTCTGACAACGAAACAGGGGCGACGGATCCGTCGCCCCTGAGTGCATTACAGTCGGATCAGCCCTACGGGAACAGTATCTCTCCGGTCTCGGCATCCTCAACCGTGATGGCGGTCACCGGGCAATTCTCCGCGGCTTCGATGATGGTCTCTTCCGGATCGCCGGCGGCGTCCTTCACGTAGGACTGGCGGTCATCGTTGAGTCCGAACGTGTTCTCAGCGAACGTCTCGCACATGGCGTTGCCAACGCAAACGTTGTAGTCCACGGTGATCTTCAACTGTCGGGCCATTGGGGTAACCTCCTCATGGATTGTAAGTGCATGCTTCAGAAAAGTGGTAAGCGGCGCGGCGGTCGCACAAATCGATGTTATTGCATGGCGACCGGAAGATTCAACAGGGTTCGCTGGCCGACGCTGGGCAGGTATTCCAATTGCTCGGGATCAGTTTCCAACTCGAAGCCCTCGAAACGGCGCGCCAACTCGGCGAACGCCTCCTGCCCCTCGAGGCGGGCCAGGGTCGCGCCCAGGCAGTGATGCACGCCGCTGCCGAATGCGACGTGGGGATTCGGGTTGCGCGTTATGTCCAGATCATCGGGGTTGGCAAACATCTCAGGGTCCCGGTTCGCTGACGAGATCACCCAGCGCACCCGGTCGTCCTTGCCGACCACCTGCCCGTTGCCCATATCGACGTCCTGGGTTGCGATGCGCTGTATCGACTTGAGCGGCGAGTCGTAACGCAGCACCTCCTCGACGGCGTCAACGATGCGGCCGTCGGGGTCGGTGCGCAGCAGGTCGAACTGCTCCGAGTGCCGGGCAAAGGCCAGCACGCCGTTGGAGATCAGATCGTTGGTGGTTTCGTGGCCTGCCACCAGCAGAAGCAGCGCGTTGGCCAGGACTTCGTCCCGCGTGTACGCGCCCATGATCTCACCCTTGCAGATAACCGACAGCAGATCCTCCCCGGGATCGCGCACACGTTCGGCCACGATGGGGGCGAGGTAGTCCGTGACTGCCTGCACTCCGGCGGCGAAATCGCGGATGCGGTTTGGATCATTCCCGTCGAACCCACACATCTGCCCGCACAGTTCCTTGACGAACCCGCGGTCGCTGGCCGGGATGTCCATCAGGCCGGCGATGATGCTGTACGTCAGCGGCGTCGCGAAATCGTGCATCACGTCCATGCGTCCCGCGCCCTGCAGATCATCCAGCAGGTCGTTCACAGTCTGGCGCACCAGCGGTCGCCACGTCTCCATGGCCTTGGGAGTGAAGTACCCATGCACCACCTTGCGCTTTTCCTTGTGCGTCGCGCCGTCGTTCTGGGTGACCCGGGCCGCCATCCAGTTTCGCACCGCGCCGAACAGTTCCATGTCCTCTTCGGGTATGGTCGGAGCCGGCGGTCGGTTGTCGCGCAGGGCGACCTCGGACGAGAAGTATTCAGGGTGCCGCGCCGTCCACACCAGCCGTTCGTAGCTGGTCACCACCCACATCTGGTATTGCTCGTTCCAGTGGACCGGCGCCTCGGATCTGAGCGCTCCAAAATAACCATAGGGATCGCGAATCGCGTCGACCGCAAACAAATCATCGTGGGCAAAAGCAGGCATGGATAACCCCCGTGGGAACTGGGCGGTGCGCGGTCAAATTATCACACGCAATGCCTTAATTCAAACGGTGAATGTGCTCAAAAACGGTGGCCCACCGCTCGATGTAAGCGATGGGCCAGCCTGGTCTCGGGACCTTGTCGAAGACCCGTTGGCTATTTCGCGCTGGTAACCGTCACCGGCAGGCTCTCCACGGCGCGGAAGGTCAGCACGCGGTCGTACTGGACGTCTTCGACGGGGATTTCCAGCTCAACCTTGTCGAACCGGTTGGCCAGGTTGCGGAAGATCTCCTGGCCTTCAAGCCTCGCCAGCGTCGCGCCCAGGCAATGGTGGATGCCGCTGCCGAAAGCGACGTGCTGGTTGGGGTACCGCTCGATGTCAAAGTCATCGGCCCGGTCGAACACCTTGGGATCGCGGTTGGCGCCGGGGATGAACCAGCGGACGCGGTCGTTCTTGCCGATCTGCTGCCCGTTCAACTCGATGTCGTCCATGGCGATGCGCTGTATGGAACGCACCGGGGAGTCGTACCGCAGGCACTCCTCGGTGGCGCGGACCGTCTTGCCTTCGGGATCGGACTTCAGGATCGCCCACTGGTCCGGATGCTGCGTGAACGCCAGCGTGCCGTTGCAGATCAGGTTGATCGTCGTCTCGTGGCCTGCGGACAGCAGGAGCATGATGTTGTTGATGGTCATCTCGCGGTTGAACACGCCTTTGCGCTCGCCCTCGCAGACCACCATCATCAGATCCAGCGAATCGAACTTCTCAGGGTTCTGCATCCGGTCCTCGACCATGGGCGCAATGAAATCCTGGAGGTTCTGCACGGCCTGGCTCAGCGGCCTCATCCGGTCCGGCCCCTCGCGGTTGAGGAACCGCAGGTCCTTGGCCAGTTCGCGGAGCCTGGGTCGCTCACTGTCCGGAATGCCCAGCATGCGCGCGATCACCAGCAGGGGCAGCGGCGTGGCCAGGTCGGCCATCACGTCCATCCGGCCCTTTTCCTCCACGGCATCCAGCAACTCGTCGATCGCCGACTGCACCAGTGGCCGCCACATCTCGATGGACTTGGGCGTGAAGTATCCGTGCATCACGCGGCGCATGTCCACGTGATCGGAGCCCGACATCTCGGAGTTGTACCGCCGCTGGTCATGCTGAATGAACCGGGATACCTGCCACTTCTTGATGAAGTTGTAGAGTTCCAAATCGTCTTCATCAATCGCCGGATTGGGCGGCTTCGTGTCGCGCGCGTACACGCTCGACGAGAACGCCTCGGGGTGGCGGGTAACCCACACCAGGTGTTCCCACGACGTGATCATCCACACGTCCAGCGCCTCGTTGTAGTAGACGGGCTGGTGCTCGCGCAAACGATTGTAGAAATCGTAAGGCTGGTAGATCGCTTCCGGCGAAAAGGGGTTGTCATTGAAGGTGCTGACCATTGGTTGAGGCCTCCGGTTTGGAAATAGTGCGTGAACCGGGCTTCAGAAGCCCGACCATTGCTGATTTCCGGATTATAACCTATTTTCGGTCTGCGTACAGCGATGGAGGGGCAGGTTCGCGACCCGCCCCTCCTGATTGGCGACGTATTCGTGGCACGAACTAACGCGCGTTGGTCACCGTTACGGGCAGGCTTTCCAACGCCCGCAAGCCGATCAACTGGTCGTACTCCAATTCCCCGACCGGCACTTCCAGTTCGAGGCTGTCGAACCGGTTGGCGAGATTCCGGAAGATCTCCTGACCCTCCAGCCGGGCCAGCGTCGCGCCCAGGCAGTGGTGAACGCCGCTGCCGAAAGCCACGTGCTGGTTGGGGTACCGCTCGATGTCAAAATCGTCGGCCCGGTCGAACACGTTGGGATCACGGTTCGCGCCGGAGATGAACCAGCGGACCCGGTCGTTCTTGTGGATCGTCTGACCCGCCAACTCCATGTCATCCATGGCGATGCGCTGGATCGACTTCACCGGGGAATCGTAGCGGAGGCATTCCTCGGTGGCTCGAACCGTCTTGCCTTCGGGGTCTGACTTCAGGTTCGCCCACTGGTCTGGATGCTGCGCGAACGCCAGGGTACCGTTGCAGATCAGGTTGATCGTCGTCTCATGCCCGGCGGACAGCAGGAGCATCACGTTGTTGATCACCTGGTCGCGCGTGAATATCCCCCGTCGCTCGCCCTCGGCCACCACTGAAATCAGGTCATCCCTGGGATTCTCCACCCGCTCGGCCACCAGCGGCCCAAGATAGTCCTGCAGGTTGTGCACTGACTGCGACAGGGGACCCATCCGGTCCGGACCCGTGCGGTTCAGGTGGCGCAGGTCCTTGGCGAGTTTCCGCATGATGGGCCGGTCGCTGTCGGGGATGCCCAGCATGCGCGCGATGACCAGCAGCGGCAACGGCGTCGCGAGGTCGGCCATCACGTCCATGCGGCCCTTGTCCTGAACAACGTCCAGCAATTCATCGATGGCCGATTGCACCAGCGGCCGCCACATTTCCATGGACTTGGGGGTGAAATACCCGTGCATCACCCGGCGCATGTCCACGTGGTCCGGGCCGGATATCTCCGAGTTGTAGCGCTTCTGGTCGTGCTGGATGAAACGGGAAACCTGCCAATTCCTGATGAAGTTGTAGATTTCCATGTCGTCTTCGTCGATGGGCGGATTGGGCGGCCGCACATCCCTCGCGAACACGCTGGACGAAAACACCTCGGGATGGCGGGTCACCCACACTAGGTGCTCCCATGAGGTGACCATCCACACTTCGTACTGTTCGTTGTAGTGGACCGGTTCCCAATCCCGCAGGCGGGCGAAGAAATCATACGGCTGATACATCGCCTCAAGAGAGAAGGGATCATCGTTGATGGTGCTGACCATAGCGGCAACCTCCCAATCGAAGGGTAATGCGTCGGTTAATCATACGTTTGTTACGGCTTTCGGATTGCAACATTATAAACAATGCAATACGCGTAGTACAGTGCTGATGCCATTCCGATTCTCCACCATATTGGCATCAAAAAAGGGCGGGTGATGAACCCGCCCCATGCTATGAAGGCCTTGTTCCTTGAACGCTTACGACAGGTTCACCGGCAGCGTCTCCAGCGTCCGGAACGTGATGCTCGACGTGTAGGACAGGTCGTCCGGGTCGCAGCCCATGTTCAGGTTCGGGAACCGTTCGGCGATGGCCTTGAACGCTTCCTGCCCTTCCAGGCGGGCCAGCGTGGCGCCCAGGCAGTGGTGAATCCCGCTGCCGAAGGCCACGTGCGGGTTCGGGTACCGCTCGATGTCAAAGTCATCGGGGCGGTCGAACACCTCTGGATCACGGTTTGCGGAAGTCACGAACCAGCGCATGCGCTCGTCCTTCTGGATGGTCTTGCCGCCCAGTTCAACGTCCTCTCCCGCGATGCGAGTGATGGACTTCACCGGCGCGTCGTAACGCAAGCATTCCTCGGTCGCCCTGATCATCTTGGCGGCCGGGTCGGTCTTGAACAGTTCCCACTGGTCGGGATGCGTCATGAACGCCCGGGTTCCGTTGCAGATCAGGTTGATGGTGGTCTCATGGCCCGCCAGCAGCAGCAGGATGGCGTTTGCCACCACCTGCTCCTCGGACATGATCTGCTTGCCGGCCGCGTTGGTCATGCGGGCGGCGTCGGTCATCCGGTCGAGCAGGTCGCCGTTGGGGTTCTTGATGCGTTCCTTGACCATCGGCCGCAGGTACTCCTGCAACTCGGTGATGCCCTCGGTCAGCGGCTGCATCCGGTCGGCGTTGCCGCGGCCGATGAACAGCAGCTTCTCAGCCAGCGAGCGGATGAACTGCCGGTCGTAGGTCTCGATGCCCATCATGGCGGCGATGACCAGCAGGGGCAGAGGGGTGGCGTAGTCGCGCATCACGTCCATGTGGCCGCGGTCTTCCGCCTCGTCCAGCAGTTGGTTGATGGCAGACTGGACCAGCGGCCGCCAGAGTTCCATGGCCTTCGGGGTGAAGTAGCCGTGGATCACCTTGCGCATGTCAGTGTGGTCCGGGGCGCCGTGCTCGGAGATTTCCTGGTGAGCGCTCACCGCGCGGCGGTCGGTCTGGATGAACCACTGGCTGAAGAAGTTCCGCACGTCCTCATAGAGGCCCATGTCGGACTCGTCAATCGAGGGATACGGAGGCAGCGGGTCGCGGTGGAACACTTCAGACGAGAAGGCCTCAGGGCGACGGGTCACCCAAACCAGGTCCTTGTACTTCGTGATGACCCACAGCTTGTAGGGGTCATTCCAATGGACCGGGTCTTCCTCCCGCATCCGCCCGAAATAGGTGTAGGGGTCTTGCACGACCTCAGGCGAAAACAGGTTTTCGTTAAACGTGGTAACCATATAGTCCCTCCCGCAGTGATTCACGGCAGACCATGCCGCCGGCGTGCCGTACGCCAGCAGCGCACTGTGCTGATTTGCCAAATTTTAGCAATCGCGCGGTATCAGGTCAATGTCGCCATGAATCATATTATTCGACCGACTGCATCAACAGGCGAAATACAGCATTTCGACGAATTCCGTAATATCACGACAGCTCTTTTGTATTGGCGCCTGATCCCAAGGACCAACGGCACGCCCCCGGGTCCTCGCCGGCGTTCGACCCCCAGCGCGGCCGACGACGCCGGAGCACTGGTGGAGCCTTGCTATAATTCGGCTGAATCAGCCCCATTGACACTGGTCGGAGGACAGAAATGAGCGCCACCCACACCCGGATCGATAGCGTGGGAATCGTCCTTGCCGCCGGCCACGGAAGTCGGATGCGCTCAAAAATCCCCAAGCCTCTGCACAAAGCGGCCGGCAAGGAACTCATCGGGTACTCGGTTGATCTGCTCGCTGAGTGCGGCATGCAGACCATCGTGGTGGTCGCCTCCCCGGGCAACATCGACGCGATATCCGCCGCTCTGGGCGACCGGGTGAATTACGCCGTCCAGCCCACTCCGGAGGGCACCGCTGAGGCTGTGTCGCGCGGGTTGCAGGCTCTGGACTCGGTTCCAGGCACGGTGACCGTCATGGCCGCCGACACCCCGTTGGTGAGGAACAAATCCATGCGGATGCTCATCGACGAACACTGCTCCAGGCCCGGTTGCCGGATGTCCATCCTCACCGCTCCCGACGCGTTCGGGCCTGACCTCGGCCACATCAAGAGAGCGGACGCCAGTGATTCCAATACAGTCGGCCCGATTTCGGCCATCGTCGAGGCCCGTGACCGCCATGCCAACTCGGTCGGCCCGGCCGAGGTCAATACCGGAGTCTACTGTTTCGATGGGCCGTGGCTGACCCAGCACATCAACGAGGTTCCCAAATCCCCGTCGGGCGAGTACTACCTTACCGCCCTGGCCAGCATGGCGGCCAACAACGGCCAGGAGGCGGTGGCCGCTCCATTCGCCTGTGCCGACGAGGCCATGGGCGTCAACGACCGTCAGCAACTATCTGCCGTCGAGGCGGTGTTGCGCGACCGCGTCAACTGCCGCTGGATGCTGGACGGCGTGACCATCGTCGATCCCGCGACCACCTACATCGACGCCGCGGTCACCATCGGCCCCGACACCGTTATCCAGCCCAATACCATGCTGGGCGGCCGCACCACCGTTGGCGCGGACTGCGAAATCGGCCCCAACTCCGTGGTGCGCGATTCTGAAATCGGCGACCGGTGCCACATCATGGCGTCCGTCATCGAGGGTTCATTGGTCCACGAGGACGTCGGCATCGGGCCGTACAGCCACCTGCGTCCCCAGGCGGTGATCGAAAGCGGCGTCCACCTCGGCAATTACGTTGAAGTGAAAAACAGCCGCGTGGGTTCGGGCACCGCCGCTGGCCATTTCTGCTACCTTGGGGATGCGGACATCGGCGCCGACGTGAATATCGGAGCAGGAACCATCACCTGCAACTACGACGGCGTGGATAAACACCGGACCGTCGTGGGAGACCGGGCGTTTATCGGGAGCGACACCATGCTGGTGGCCCCGGTCAGCGTGGGCCCGCAGGGCCTGACGGGCGCCGGGTCTGTGGTCACCAAAGATGTCCCGCCGGGTGGACGAGTCGTGGGTGTTCCTGCTAGACTGCTCCCATCGAATGACGAGGAGTGATATTGACCCGTTTCCGCCCGGTCTGTCTCCCAATACATTGATAAGATCGGCAAAGGGCCACCACTTTGGATACTGACAGTAGCTTACCCCCGTTATTGTTCCTCGCCGCATCTTTGCTGACGTTCGGCTGGGTCAGCATAGTAGTCGCCACGCGCAGGCGGCGGCCCGGTTTGGTCGCGCTGCTCGGCTACTCCCCATCCCCTGGCTTGGGCGCTATTCGCGTGCTGTCCGCCGGCATCGCCGGCGTTTCGATGGGCCTCGTCGCCCTGCGGACGATGCCCACTCTGCCCGATATTCTCGCCCTGTTGGCAGCCATTGCAATCACGGCCGCGGCCCTGTTTGCCATCCAGGTGCTCACGGACCGATGGTGTTCTCTTTACCCCAATGCTGCCCGGCAATTTTCGCGTCCCAGGCAATGGTTCCGCAGAGTCGGCTCGGCTCCGGCCGGCCGCTCACCTGCCACTATCGACTGGGAGTTCAGCGTACCCCCGACGGCGGGCACGGAAGGCGCCAACGGCTCCGACGAGGAGTACCAGGAAACCGACCGGCTCACGCCAGCCGATATTCTGAACCTGGACCAGCACGACATCGATATGGTGCGTTCCATCAGCCGGATGGATGACCGCGATGTCCTGGATATCATGGTGCCCCGACTGGACATGGACGCCGTCGCCATCACGTCCTCCCTGGACGAACTGGTCGAGCAGTTCGTTTCCACCAGGCACACCCGGCTTCCCGTGTACCGCAATTCCATGGACGATGTCGTCGGGATAGTTCACATCAGCGACGTTCTACCAGCGCTGGCCACCGGCCAATCCGCGGTCCAGTTGGACGACCTCATGCGCACCCCGGAGTTCGTGGCGGAGAACATGGCAGTGGACGACCTCCTCCACCTGATGCGGTCCAAATCGCTCCAGATGGCAATCGTGGTGGACGAGTATGGCGGAGTCGAAGGCCTGGTCACCCTCGAGGACGTCCTGGAAGAGATCGTCGGTGAGATCGAGGACGAGTTCGCCGCCCCCGATGATCCGGACGCGCCCACCCGCGTTGAGGACGGCTCCTGGATTGTCAACGCCACCACGCCGGTGGAGGACGTGAATCGCATGGTGGGCGTCGAACTCGACGGCCACGACGTCAACACCATCGGCGGTTTTGTCTACACCGAGCTGGGGCGAATGCCAACCACCGGCGACGTGATCTGCAACGATGGCGTGCAGATCGAAGTCCTGCAGGTTAGAGGACGCCGAATCCAGCAGCTGCGGTTGTCGCTGGCCCCTGGCGACGTCCTGGGTGAACGGGAAGCTGACGCGGCGGAAACTCGCGCCTAGTTATTTGACCCCCACCAACTCGCCGCTCAACACCAGGAAGTGGTCGAACAGTCCGTTGGGGACCGGCACCGTCAGGTGGATCGTCGATCTGTCGCTGCCGCTCAGGTGCAGTTCGTCAGACCGAAAAACGTCGGTGTGGGTAGCCGCGTAGAGATAGACCGACGAGCCATTGTCGACGAACATCAGAATATCCTCGTCGTCGTCCAGCAGCCCGGGGGCGTCCTGCAGCCCGCCGAATGTGTTGGCTCCCTGACCGGCTTCGCCGAAGAACCACAGCGCGCCCCGTTCGCCGGGGTTCGCCTGCACCACGTCAGCGTTCTCCTGCTCCCCTGCCTTGTTGGAGCTGAGTATCGACGTTCCGGTCACGTCGGCGTGGCTCATTTTCACGTTGATCCTGAGCTCAGGCACGATGAGGCGTTGCGCCTCCGGCAATGTGCCCAGGTCGTGGGCGTCGGTCGGCGCCAGGGGCGTAAAGCCCAGACGGCCCGCCGATTCGTCGTAAGTCCCGGGCGGCAGGGCCAGGGCCGACACAATGCTGCCGTTGCCGGGAGCCTGCGGCGCATCACGGCTGGGCAGTTGCACCACGTCCCCCCTCTTTGCGGCATAATCATCAACGGTGGATCTGAGCCAGAATAGGTTGCCGTAGTAAGCCAGCCCCACAATCACCAGCACGATGCCAGTTATCAGCATCCCGATGCCCGCCCAGCGCAAACCGTAGTATTGCGCCTGGGTGCGTATCTGCATGTAATCAAGTCCGATTTCCATATCTTCGCCTTATCCGTTGGCAAGCCTTGCTCGTTAGTTACCGAGCGGGTATCCCCGTAGGCAGAGCCATGCCGACGTATGCAATCAGCCGACGATCGTCAGCCGATCGCCGGTTCCCGCTCCAACAACGTGATCAGTGCCGCCCTGAGCGAATGGGCTCGTTCACGAAAATGTCCCCGTTGCGGATCTTTATGTTGTATCCACACCCGGGATTCGTGCAGGTCCACGCCTTATAGTGGACCGCCGCCCCCTGCGCTCCATAGTCCGACAGCGGCACCAGCGCTCCGATATTGCACTGTTGACAGACGGGGAACTCCATTGCTTCCACCAAGATAACCTCCCTGACCCCCGGCTTTTACTGGGGTTTCAATCTTGAGTTTACCGTTGGGCGCAGCAATATTTCCCTTATCGAACGAACGAATTTGGGAGTTTTATAAAAAAGGGGACGAACCGTAATTCGTCCCCAGACTTGGCAGAGTGGAAGTCGCCAGGATGTTTATTCCAGATAATCCCGGAGCTTCTTCGACCGCGAAGGATGCCGCAACTTCCGGATCGCCTTGGCTTCGATCTGCCGGATACGTTCGCGGGTTACACCGAATTCCCGACCGACTTCTTCCAGGGTCCGGGTCCGCCCGTCCTCCAGGCCGAAGCGCAGTTTCAGCACGCGGCTCTCCCGGTCAGTCAGCGAGTTCAGGACTTCCTGCACCTGCTCCCGCAACAACTGGGCTGAGGCGGCGTCTGCCGGGGCCAACGTCGTCCGGTCCTCGATGAAGTCGCCCAAGAAAGAGTCCTCTTCCTCGCCAATCGGAGTCTCCAGCGAGACGGGCTCCTGGGAGATCTTTTGAATCTCCTCCACCTTCTCCGGAGTCATCTCCATGGCTTCCGCCAACTCTTCCGTGGTGGGTTCCCGTCCCTTCTCCTGCAGCAGGCGGCGATGGTGGCGCATCAGTTTGTTGATGGTCTCCACCATGTGCACCGGGATGCGGATGGTGCGGGCCTGGTCGGCGATGGCCCTCGTGATGGCCTGGCGAATCCACCAGGTGGCGTAGGTGCTGAACTTGTAGCCCTTGCGGTAGTCAAACTTTTCCACCGCGCGGATCAGGCCGATGTTGCCTTCCTGGATCATGTCCAGCAGCGCCATGCCGCGTCCGATATATTTCTTGGCCACGCTGACCACCAGCCGGAGGTTCGCCTCGGTCAGGTGGGTCTGCGCGCGCTCGCCATTCCTCTTGGTCTGGTCGAAGTACATGGCGGCGTCGAAGTTTTCCCGCTCAATCAGGTCGCTCAACCCGGGCTCCCGCATCAACTGCGTCAGCAGCAACAGCGAGCAATGGTCGTCCTGCGCGTACAGCGGAGGCACATCCAGACCCTGCTCGGGGTTGTAGCAGCCGCCCACTCCGTCCGGGTGCAGTTCCGCCCAGATCGGCACGTATCCGGTCACCACGTCCACGACCCGGGGAGGCAGCACCCAGGTGTCCAGCGAAAGCTGCACGATGCGCTGGTAGGCCACCTCTGTCGTGATATCGAGGTCTCTGGCGACGTGCTCCACCATCGCCGGCGCCACCTCGGCGTCGATCGCCTTTCGCAACTCCGGTGATTCCTTGACTTCGGCCAGCGTCACGAACTCGTACAGGTCGAGATACCGCGCCAGCGAACGCACCAGCGGCGCGGCGTTGGCGATGCGGGCCAGCAGCACCGTCGCGGCCTCCCATGCGGCCGCCTCCAGCGGAACGTTCTCGTCCTCGCCGAGGAAGTCGACCCTCGCCTCCTCTTCCGGCGGAGGTTCGGCCAGTTCCTTTTCCAGCTTGACCAGGTGGTTGAGCCCCTCCAACTCCCGCGCGAGGCGACGCTCGTCCGCGGAGGTCAGAAGGTCAACGCGCCCGATTTCCCGGAGGTACATGCGAACCGGATCATCCAGCGCGTCGGTGCTGTCCGACGTGTCCACCTCGGCCCAGTCCCGCTCCTCACGCTCCATGTCGCGAGCGGAGGGCCCGTCCAGTTCCGGCAGCACCGTGCGGACCGCGGCGGCGCGCCGGATCTGCCATTCGTCCTCTGCCGAGTCCTGGTCGTCCACGACTACGGGAGAGGCGGTTTCCTCCTCCTCGTCGACAGCGTCCTCCTCCTCGTCCCGGTCAGCGTCGGTGGCGATGGTGGAAGAAATTGAGATATCTCCCCCCTCGTCATATTCCTGCTCATCGTCGTCAACAATAACGTTACGCCGATTGCTAATGATGGTCATAGACCCTCCGTCAGGTGTTGTTCGGTGAAGCCGGCCGCAGCAACCGGTCGATTTCACCGATGCGGATATTGTTGTGCAGCAGCCGTTGCGCCAGCGGAGAGTCAAGGTCTTCCATGACCTCCGGCAGGCTGGACAGCTGCCTGATTTCGTTATTGAGATGTTCCTTTTCCAGGGCGAGGCTCATCTGCAGCCAGGCCTTGTCACGTTTCGCCTGGTTGGAAAGCCTTAATTCGCGGGAACGCAATGCATCCAGGTGCGCCTGCAACTCCGGCGGCACCGGCATCTGTTCGGCGTCCTCGCCGGCAATTACGTTGCGATAAATTTCCCGGTTTTCTGAACGGCTGAACCACTCCGTGGACGGCGTGGATTCGTGGCCCTCCAGCGGTTCCGTTCCATGTTGCAACAGGAACGCCAGGAGCGCCTCCTCCACGGCGTGATATTCTCGCGCCGGCTGCGGCGTCGCCTCATCGGCAGCGGCCGCGGCGGCTTGTCCTCGCTGCTCCCGCGCCAACTGACGCTTTATGTCGCCCAGCGCCCGGCGCAGCGTATCGTTGTTCAGAGCCAGACGCGCGGACAATCGGTCCAGGTACAGATCACTCCGCAGGGGATCCGGAATCTGCGCCACGAACCGGAGCATGGTGTTCGCCACCCAAGACCGCCCGTCGGGGCTGTCCATGTCGGCGCGTTCCGACAGGGAGTCCAGCAAATAGTCGAACAACTCCTGCGCCCGTTCCAAAAACGCGGGCCACGCTCCCGGATCCGACCTGATGAAATCGTCCGGGTCCTGGCCGGCCGGCAGTTCGGCGACGCGCAGTTCCATGGCGTCCGGCTGCTGCAGCATGGATACCGACGTATTCTGGGAGTTCCTGCGCTGGAACACTCCCCACGACGATTCCAGGCTTCGCAGCGTCGCGTTGCGTCCCGCCGGGTCGCCATCCAAAGCCATCGTCACGTTGGTGGTAAGCCGCCGCACCAGGTCCACCTGCCGCTCGGTGAGGGCAGTACCCATTGAGGCGACCACGTTATCGTAGCCGTGCTGGTGGGCCATGATGGCATCCATATAGCCTTCTACGATCACCGCGCCGTGCTGGCGTACCGGCTCTTTGCCCAGGTTCATTGCGTAAAGGATGCGAGATTTGTCAAACACCGGTGTGCGTGGCGTGTTCAGGTATTTTGGCGTTGCGTTTTCATCCAGCGCGCGGCTGCCGAAACCGGCAACGCGGGCTTCCCAGTCCCGTATCGGGATCATCAGGCGGCCACGGAAAAAGTCGTAGAGTCGCCCGTCTTCAGTTTCCCGCGCCAAGGCCGCCCGAGCTATCAACTCGTCGTGGTGTCCGGCTTGCCTCAGGTGCGCCAGCAATCGGTTGTCCCGTGGCGGGCTGTATCCAATCTCGAATGTCTGGATGGAACGCTCATTGACTCCTCGTCGTTCCAGGTATTCGCGCACGAACCGCGCTTCTTCGGTGTCCAGCATCTGCTGGAAAAACCGGCGCGCCGCGTCGTTGATCTCAAACAGTTCCCGCGCGTTGCTCCGCGATTCCTCGTTGTTGACCAGGGTGATGCCCACCCGGGCAGCCAGAGTTTGCAACGCCTCCCGGAACTCCACCTTCTCATGCTTCATCACGAATGAGAAAGCGTCGCCGCCCTCAGCGCACGCCCCGAAGCAGCGCCACGATTGCCGGTCCGGAAATACAAAAAAGGAAGGCGTCCGCTCTTGATGAAACGGGCAATTGGCCTTCAGAGAACTTCCCGAGCGCTGCAGGTTGACGTAGCTGGAAATGACCTCGACGATGTCCAGTCTGCTCTTTACGTCGTCAATCTGCGTCATATCAGTCAATTAGGTTATATAGACACACTTAGCCAAAGTCATTATACCACATCCACCCACTTAATCCACCGTTCACCCCATGCTCGTTTTGAGCCCATGCGTGGACCCAAAAAAGAAAAAGCCGCTGCCCTTTCAGAGGCAGCGGCCCGAAATTCGGATGTTCTGCCGGATGCTAGTTGTCGGCGGCGACAGCCATGTCGACGTTGGCAATCCTGGCGGCAATGACTTCCTTCATCTGGCGGACGCGGCCCAGCTCGGGGTAGATGTTGCCCTCGGCCTTCTTGTCGAAGATCTTCTCGCCGTCCACAAAGACTTCCATGATTCCCTGCCCGCGCGGGGAAATCGTGATGGCAGCGTCACCACCATAAGCACGGAAAAATTCGTTCGCCATCCACGTGGCGGTAGCGTGGTGCTGTCAAGGCACGCAATAGGTTATCTCGATCTGAACCTTTCCTTCCATGATTACTCCTATTTTTTGGGGGTTCTGGCAAAATGCCTTGCGCATCTTATCACAAAGTCTGCCTTTTTCAAAATCTGCCAATCCCGGGGCGACGTTTTGCGGTTATTTTCAGTCGGTCAATTTCTCCACTCATCGCGTCCCCCTGCAGGCGATCGAAAACCCCATGTCCGCATCCAAACTCGTACTGTCCATCCCGATCATCCTGTGAATCGGACCCCCGCGCCATCGCCGCTCCCATCCCTGCAAATCCGAAAAACACTGACACCGCGCCGTTGCCCACACCCCCACAACCCGCCTATCCTAGATTCATCTAGATAAAGCGCGCGTTTGTAACCCAACATCAGTGAGGCAGGATTCCCAGCATCGACGGCCAACCCCGTCAGCAAAAATCGCATACCAGGCTCCGTGACTGCCAACGTCTGTTTACCTTGTCAACAGTGTGGAGTTGCGTCCCAGCGCCAGCCACAGCGTTCCGTGCTGCGTCGTCTGTCCCAATGAACCGGCCCCGGTGGGCACGTCATGGCGGATTGCCGATGTGGGCCACGGAGAATACCGAGCATAAGAATA
>JAPOQH010000042.1 GCA_026710825.1 Chloroflexota bacterium
CATTTCCACCTGCTGGCTGAAGCTGACCCACGTGGGCTCAAGCACCAGCACTTCATCCCCCGCCTCGATGTAGGCGTTGATGGCCTCATACAGCCCCATCTTGCTGCCGGGAGTAACCAGGATGTCGCCGTCGGGATCAATGGCGCGGTCATTGTGGGCGGCCAGCTTTTCGGACATGGCCTGGCGGAGTTCGGGCAGCCCACGGGACGAACTGATGTTGGTGAGTCCGGCGTTCAGGGCCCCAATCCCAGCGTCAATAATGTGCTGCGCGGTCACGTGGTGCGGACTTGATTGGCCGAGGTCGATTACGTCGTGACCCTGCCGGGCCAGTTGTCGGGCTTTTTCGCCGGCAGCCAGGGTGGCCGGGGGTTGTACTCGTTGGATGCGCGTCGCGGGGGCTCTGGTCATGGTTCACCTCTTTTCTGTCCTGACCGTGTAGTGTAGCAACCCAGTTGCCAGGGAACCACAGGCTGGCAATACCGGAATTTGGCCCCTGCCGGATGGGCGCCGTCACGTGAATGTCAGCGCAGACCTATGTATCCGGACCCTGGCACGGTTAGCTGTGGTGGGGAATGAGTCGCGATGCGTCCTGCGGGGTATTGGTCATCGGAGTGGTTTGATAATCGCTATTTTCCTTTGGAGGGAGAGGGGGATCTGATTCGCAATTGCGAATGGCAGAGTTGCTAATGAATTGTGCCGTCGCTAGACTTGGCGCACTGTGTACGAACGATGAGCAAACTTGCCTACCGAACCATCTGGACCGGGTACGATTTCGACGATCGGTGTGGTCGCGACTCCGGGTGCGGCGATGATAACCCCAGGCACGCGCGCGAAGAGGTTCGAGATAGTCTGGTTCTGGCTGGGGTAGGAGCGGGCGGGCCCGTGATCGGTAATCGGGGCGATTGGAGCCGCATGATAGCCGCTGATCGCATTTCCGGCGTGTTACGTCGGACGATTGGAGCCCACCGATGACCAGCGTTACTGGACTGCGGACGAGGATGGCCCACGCCCTGCCGTTCTACTACGGCTGGGTGATCGCCGGAAACGGCGTGGCGATGAGCCTGTCCACCCGTACCGTGATGGCGGTGGCGACCCTGTCCGTGTTTGTGGTTCCAATGACCCAATCGATGGGTTGGTCGGTGGGGATGTTCTCCGGCGCGGTCAGCCTGGGTGGGTTGGCAGCGGTCTTCGTTTCGCCCATCGTCGGGAGATGGCTGGACCAGTACGGGGCAGGGGTCATTCTGGGGGTGGGTTCATTCGCAACTGGGGTCGTCGCAATCGGGCTGGCGTTCGTCGCGCATCCGCTGGCGTTCTACGCTCTGTACGTCCCCGGGCGCATGATTTTCTCCGGGCCGTTGGAGATGGGGCTGCCGACGGCCATCAGCAACTGGTTCATCCGTCGGCGTCCGGTGGGGCTGGCCGTGGACCACATCGCCAAGGGTGCTGGCCTGGCCATCGTGCCCTGGGCGATGCAGTTGATCATCACCGGGTTTGACTGGCGAACGGCGTGGATCACCCTGGGGATACTGGCGTTGGCTCTGGGCGTCGTTCCGTCCCTTTTGCTGGTGGCGCGGCGGCCCGAGGATATGGGTCTGGAACCCGACCCGGCGCCGGCGCGGGAGGATTCGGCCGAGCAGGATTCCGAGACTGGCAAAGGTTCCGGTGGATCCGGGGGTTTCGCCGAGATCGACTTCACGGTGAGACAGGCGTTGCGAACGCGGGCGTTCTGGATCCTGGCGGTCTTTTCGGGTGCCGGAATGATGGCCCAGGCGGGACTGAGCCTGCACCAAGTCTCCCATTACATCAGCCAGGGAGTCGATCCGCGGTTCGCCGCCATCAGCGCGAGCACTTTCGCCCTGGCACAGATGCCGGCGGGCCTGTTCTGGGCGGCCCTGGCGCGGCGGATTCCCATCCGGTTTTTGATGACGGCCGCGTCGTTCGTCGTGGCGCTGGCCGCGGTGGGGACGGTCATGAGCGACTGGCTGCTGCCGGAGATCATATCGGCGGCTGGGGTCGGGTTCGGCGTGGGCGGCCTGCACCTCCTGATCCGCCTGGTGTGGGCGGACTATTACGGACGGCAGAACCTAGGGACGATTCGGGGACTGACGATGTCGGTGCAGGTGGGCGGACAGGCGCTGGGGCCGGTGATCGCCGGGTTCATGTTTGATTACTTCGACAGCTACCAGCTTCCGTTTGCGTTTTTCGCCGTGGCGGTTTGCCTGGCGGGGATCATGGCGCTGGCGGCCACACCGCCACAGGCTCCGACTCCGACCACCGCCACGCAGCCGTCCGGCGTTTAGAGTTACCCCAAGCTTCGGATCAGGAAGCTGCCGTCGAGGTTTGAGTTTCCCGGGGCAGGGAGTCCTCCCAATTGGGGATCAGGACCTGGGAGGATGATTCCAGCAACAGTATGAAGATGACCCCGGCGAGACTGGCGACAATGGAGATCGCCCAAGCGAGGTCATATGAGCCTCCCCCGACGTCGATGAAGCCGAGGTACCGCACGGGAGCTTCGGCATTGCGGAAATCGAAGGCCACGCCGCCGACGAGGCCCCCGACGGCCATCCCGAAACCGGAGCCCAGGTGCTGGAATCCGAAGATGGAACGCACGGGGCCCATGCCGTAGTACTGGCGGTTGGCGATGAGGAAGGCCGACATCTCCCCGCCGAAGCCGATGCCGAAGAGGACGGCGAACAGGTAGAACTCCCATGCGCTCTGTGCCCAGAAGAGCATCACGACCGTAACGCCCTGCAACGCGTAGGGCAGGATCATCGTTGCCTTGGCGCCGAAGCGGTCAGCCAGGATGGGGATGAACAGGCGGCTGCTGACGCTGGCCATGGTGTAGATGGTGACGATCCATGCCGCCGTCGCGAGGGACAACCCCTGCTGGGTGGCGAAAAATACGACGTGCCAGATAACGATGGCGTGGCCCATGCAGCCGAGGAAGTGGATAAACGGCAGGTTCCAGAAGGCCCGGGTCCGGCGGGCGTGCTGCAGGAATACCTTGCTGCGCAACTTGGCCAATTCGGTGTTTGACGGTATGGGCGGTGGGTCGTCGTCGGTTGCGCCCAGGGGTTTCATGCCCCGGTCGGCGGGTTCACTGTGGAAGAAGAAGAGCAGGCCAAAGAGGATAGTGCCACCTACGGCGGCGATGATCCAGAACCCGATCTGCCATCCGGTGAGGGCCACGAGCAGCGCTAGGGCCGGGGCTGTGACGGAGGCTCCCATTCCTCCGAAGGACTGCTGTATACCGACGGCGACGCCGAGTTTTCTCTTGAACCAGGCGGCGACGGTGGTGGGGATATTGACGGTGAACAGAGCCTGGGCCAACCCCAGCAAAACGCTGTAGTAGATGTAGAGCTGCCAGAGTTGACTCACGGTGCTGAGCAGCAGCATCCCGACGACGTACAGGGCTGCCGCGACAAACAACGAGCGGCGTGCCCCATAGCGATCTCCGAGCCATCCGGAGACGGGAGACAGGAGGGCGCTGGCGACGCTGCGGAAAACCTGGGCGAGGACGATGGCGGTGACGCCCCAGGCGAAATCAGTCTGGAGGACAACCAAGATGACGGCGAAGGCCTGGCTGACGAAATTGGCGGTCACCCGGAGCAAGGTACCCATGCCGACCACGAGCCAAGCGTAGTGGTATTGCTCACGCAGGTAATTCGTCCAGTCCGACAAGCCGATATTCAAACCGAATCACTCTCCATTATCAGGAATCAGGATAGTTGGCCGTACACCTGGCCGGAAGTCGTCGTAATAGCGGGTAGAAAACCGGGCATCCGCAATTGTGGCATTGTAACCACCTCAAGGGTAGAGTGGCAATGTGAGGTTTCTGAGGAGAGAAGCGGCGCCGTGGAAAAGACAACAAACGCGGACTTGGGTCCAGCTGTGGGGAGGCGCGGGATTCTGGCTTGTCCTGAGGCATATTACCCATTTGTGCGATTGCTCTGATGGGCCAAGTTCGGGATAATTGTCGCGTCGCGTTCACTCGGCTTTGGGCGGCGACGATACGCGGGGAGAACCGAGGAAAGCTCCGGTGATGGGATCAGACAGGGAACCGCAACGAGCGCGATCCGCTCAGGTTGGGTTCGTCATGCGCGCCTACCGGGAGGCGTTTCTGGAAGAAGATGGTCGACGGGGGATTTCGCAGGCCGAGTTGCTCCGTCGGATGTCGGCGGTTGATGGATCCTTCGCCCAGCGGTTCAGCCACGCCACCGTGACGCGCTGGGAGGCGGGCACCACTCGACCCACGGTGGAACGGCTTCGCATATTCGGAAAGGCATTGAACCTGTCCGACGATGAGGTGCTGGGTCTCATCGCACTGGCCGGCCTGGAGCAGGAGCCAGAACCGATTGGCGCACACGAAACCGGCCTTGAATCGACGCCGGTGAGCGAAGAACTGCCGGAGTCGGAAACGCATCTCTCCGCAACGGAAACCGATGTGGTTGTCAACGAGGTTGATTCCCCAGCGTGGTGGAGTACCGCGTTGCGTTTCCTGTCGTTCCGGTTCCTTTTGCCTGCCGCCTGCATCGGCATTGGAGGCTTCGCGCTGAATATGCTGGGCTGGAATAATGACTGGATGCCCCTGGCATACGTCATGATGGCGTCCCTGCTGGTCCTGGCGCAGGCGTTTGTCTGGACGGAGAGGCGGCAGAATCTACGCGATCTCTATTGGGCATCGATGTTTATCCTGCTGGTGTCTCCCGCTTTCCGGTTCGCCCCGCTGGGTTTGGACCAGTTCGGTTTTTACCGGATCAGCGGACTCTTCGGCTCCCACATGCCTTACCTGCTGATGCTGTTGGTGGGCGTCGTCCTTGCAGGATTGTCGGCCCTTTCATTCCAGTTACTCTGGATGTGGCAGTCCTCGGGCGCGAGGGCGGAACGCGGTCCTTTGGCCAGGGCGGTTTGGACGGTTATACCGCCAACGCTGCTGTCCTACGCCGTGGCGGTGGTACTCTCCGGCTCGATCGTATGGATCCAATCGACGGTGGCCATGCCATTTTTGGCCGCGACGCTGATCACGCTGCTGGCGATCCAAAACCGCCAAACTGACCCGGACCAAGGCCAACGCCGTTTCCTGCTCCAGGCCTCGTTCACAATTGTGATCATTTCGTCTATTCTCGGTGCAGCGGCTATAGTGTTGGTGCATGGAGCGCCAGATCTGCCCATGGCGCTGCCCGATCATACCCTGTTTGCGTCATGGGAGATTGATTTCGAACTGCTGGGCTACACCCAGGAACAGGTTTACGAAGGGCTTGATGTAGGTTACGTGTGGCACAGCATGTGCACATATGTGTACATGGTCATGGTGGTGGGTGGAAGCCTTCTGGTGGCGGTTTTCCGACTGTCCGACTCCGGTCTCAGGGGACCCAGCGCCGATACCGGTAGCGACGCGGCGACTTTGTCAGACCATACAACCCGGACTGCCGCTGGCGCGGGTTCCCGCTAAGTCTTTGACCGCGCCGCCAGAACGGTGATCGGGCAGGGTGGCGAACGATCCCGCCGCCGCGAGGGTGTCGATTGCGGGGAGACATCCTCCCTGCCGTGGGTTCGAATGGCTCAGCCGTTAGCCCCGTGTTAATGCAATGTGCCCGGAGCGTGACGCGTAGTCGGCCTTCAATCTGGCAGCGGCAACCGCCGCGCTGTGGTTTGAATCCCCGGGCCACCCCGCCCAACGACGTGCAACGGTGGTCGGGGCGCAACATTCATCGCCGCAAGGAGCGGGAAACGGCTCTGAACTGCTCGGGCGCAGTCCGTGCGCGACGGGCTGCATTGGGCGGTGATGAAAATGCCAGTGACGATGGCCGCGCACAATGTCATCGGCCGCTTGATAAAACTATCGGTCGCTACTTGAACTGTGCGTTTTCAGTAGCGCACGGACATTTCAGCGGCAGTGTTTTAGCATTTATACAGACGGTATAGCAGGTGCGCCATTTGATAGTTTGCACCGGCGTTTCGTCTGATAAATCGAAAAGCCGCCCGCATAGGGGCGGCACCTCCAAATACTTGCAAGGTAGATGAACCTGAACCGTCCATAAATTCATAGGCACTGGGATATCCCCATAGAGCGCAGCGAACGCGCTTTCGGTTAGACCCCATCATCGCTCCGCCCTGCCAGGCAGTCTGCGGTCTTGTGCTGGGAGTTGTCCCCTTCTTTGCCAGACGGAGTTCCTATTGGGGCTCCGGCATGCCATTTGGGACCTAGTTGCCGGCGTACGGCGAGCGGGAACGGTTGGCAAGACCACCCGTTGGCATCCCTGAGACCGACGGGAATCTCAACCGTCCCTCTTTACGGAAGCTTCTCAATACAAAATCGGAGGAATCATTGCCGATCATGTCCTGTCCCGGAAATCGATAAGACGGTGATCCGGGTCGAGGCATCCCGATCCGCTATCAGCGCCCGCGCGCGATGTCAAACGTCGGAGGCATGCGGATGTACCCAGCAGGCCGATGACAAGCGGAAATCTACCCACAGGAGGTTCCGACACGCCATAAACAACTTTGCACGATAACCGCCTTTTCGGAGTCCGGTTCGGAGTCCGGCGCGGCTCAAACCGCAATCATAACTACAGCGAAAAGTGGGCAAACATAATTGGCTCACTGACGGAGAATAACCGTGCTTACAACCATAACGTCAAATCCAAAAGCACTTCTGTTAACAATCATCCTGGCAACCGCCATCTTCGTGGCAGTCGTGCTGATTTTCGCCGCCGAACGCGGCATTGCTCATGCCGGCATCAACGCACACTCGCGCGGTTTCGACCTGAACCTGGGGCACGACTCGCCCAGAGGCGCGTGGTCGGACAGGACAACAATGTGGGTGGTGGACACCTCGGGCAGCGATAGCAAACTGCTCGCCTACCGGTTGACTACGGGCGCCCGCACCTCGAGCAAGGACATATCGCTGACCGACGGCAACAACAAACCCATGGGCATCTGGTCCGACGGCAGCGTCATGTGGGTCGCGGATTGGGACGACAACAAACTGTACGCTTACGATCTGGACACCGGAGCGCGCCAGTCAGACCGGGATATCTCACTCAACAGATACAACACCGCTCCGCGGGGGGTTGGCGGCACCACGCAGGCGATATACGTGGTCGACAAGGACGACAAGCACGTTTACGCATACAAACTGTCCGACGGCTCTCGGTTCGTGGCTGCGGAATTCGACCTTCACGACTCCAATGACGGTCCCTGGGGCATCACCGCCAGCAGCAGCCAGGACGTTTTCTGGGTAACCGACCTCGCCGACGAGATGCTCTACCGTTACTACTATACCGGTCTGGGATCCACGCGGGGTGGGCAGGAATTCAGATTGCCTTTGGGCAACGGCGATCCCATGGGTCTTTGGGGCAATGGCGAAATCTTCTGGATGGTTGATGATGACGATGACCACGTTTACGCGATGATCCACAAGGATTTCCGGCACTCCGGGGATGACATCGATATCGACGATGTGACCGATCCCCGGGGAATCTGGACCGACGGCGAAACCATGTGGGTTTCATACTCCACTGCTTCCAACGGCACGATGCTTGCGTACAACCTCAGCACCGGCGCCCGGGACACCGCCAAGGAATTCACCCTGGCAGACACCAACGAAAGCCCGGTTGCCATGTGGTCGGACGGGACGCACATCTGGGTGGGCGAGGAGGATGGACGGCCCCTGTACGCTTACTCGCTGGACAATTCGGGCGCTTATAGCGCCATACATTCGAGGGTGTTGCCGATTGACAACTCGGATCCCACCGGCTTCTGGTCAAATGGCGACCTGACCTGGGTCGCCGATGCCACCGACGGCAAGCTCTACGCTTACGATTCGTCCCCGTTTCTCAGGAGCAGCGACCACGACATCGACCTTGATACCGGGAATGACGATCCCGGCAACATCTGGTCCGACGGGAACACCATGTGGGTGTTTGACACCACCGACAAGAATGCCTACGCCTACAGCATGCGCACCGGCAACCGGAAACGCACCGAGGAGTTCCGGCCGGTACCCGGCAACGATAATTTCAGCGGCGGCATGACCGGCCACGGGCTGCGATTCTGGGTGGTGGACACCGATGACCAGCAGTTGTACGCCTACGGCAAGCAGAACACCCCCGCCTCCTTCAGCGAGCGCAGTGTGCAATTCAAGATCCATCACAGTCTCGCCGGAGGCAGCCTCGTCGGAATGGCGCCCGCTGCCACCGACGTGGACAATGACCCGCTGACCTACGCAATCAAAGGCGCGGATTCCCGACGTTTCACCATCGACTCCCAAAGCGGCGAGATCAAATCCAAGTCGGACGCGACATTCACCGCCGGAGAGCAACTGTCTTTTGTGGCCACCGTCAGAGACGGCAAGGGCCTGCTGGACGGCGCCGATCTCTCTGCCGATGACTCGGTCAACGTCGTCGTCAACGTGATTCACAACGCCAATCCCACATTTGTCACTGAAGATGGCACGACGTTCACGGTTGCCGAAGATATCGCGTCCGGTGGCGTCGTCGCCCAGCTCGACACCACCGATCTGGACAACGATACCCTGGTGATCGGGATCAGACGTTCACCGAGATATCCCTTCAGGGTGGTTGCCGGTCAGATCGAGCTGAAGAGTGATGAAACACTCGATTTCGAAACCGTTGCTTCTTACGACCTCACCGTGCGCGTCCGAGACGATCTGAACGAAGCCGACGAAGCAGACACCGAGTGGGATGATGAGATCGCCATCACCATCCAGGTGAGCAACGTGGACGAGGCCGGCGCCGTCACCCTGGGATCGAACAACCCCGAGGTCAACGTATCGCTGACGGCATCGCACACTGACCCCGACGGATCCGTCGCGGATCTCACCTGGCAATGGCAAACAGCGGCTACCGTGGATGCCGCCACCTGGACCGATATCAGCGGCGCCACGGCAAGCAGTTACACTCCCGTATCAGGGGACGCCGGTAAGTTCATCAGGGCGCTGGCGTCCTACGACGACGGACAGGGAATGGACAAAACGGCTTTCGGAGTCGCGAGCAACGCCGTATTGGCCGGTACGCCTACCAACCAGCCGCCTTCATTCACCGAGGGAGCCACGACTTCACGATCCATCGCCGAGAACGCAGAGAGTGACGCCCTCGTTGGCGCGCCGATTGTCGCCACCGACCCGGATACTGATGACACTTTGACCTACCGCATGCTCAGTGAGGGCGCAATTCCATTCCGCATGGATTTCGATACGGGCCAGATCTACCGCACGGCGCAAACCTTTTTGAGTTACGAACGCGGGGCTTCCTACACCGCGACCGTGCGAGTCCGCGACGGCAGGAACGCCGATGGCGAAGACGACGTCGCGTGGGATGCTTTTATTGACCTTACAATCAATGTGCTCGATGTCGACGAGCCTGGCATGGTTGCCCTTTCCGAGGAACACCCACAGGTCGGACAGCAGATCAGCGCTGAGCTGGAAGACCCTGATAGTCCCGTCAGCAATGTCTCCTGGCAGTGGCAGACAGCAGACACCGCTGACGCCACCACCTGGACAGACGTTACTGGCGCCACCACGGGTGACTACACACCCACGCTTGCTGATCATGAGAAGTTCCTGCGCGTGCAGGCGACCTACGACGATAAACACGGCACCGGCAAAACAGTTCACGTGGTATCGACCAATGCCGTCCCACCTCGGCCGGCCAACCAACCGGCTGAGTTCGACGAAGGCGCAACGGCCACCCGGTCCGTGAGCGAAGCCGCCGTCACGGGCGCTCAGGTTGGCGCTGCCGTGCTCGCGTCGGATGCCGAGAGCGACGAGTTGACCTACTCGCTGGCTGCTGGCGACGACGCTGGGCTGTTCGTGATCGATCCGGATACCGGAAAAATTGAGGTCGCCACCGGGGCACTGCTAGACTTCGAAACCAAGCCGTCTCTGTCAATGGCAGTGCAGGTGTCGGACGGCGTGGATGTGGACCACAATGCGGACAGCGCCGTGGACGACACCATCACCGTGACCATCAACCTGATCAACGTCGATGAGCAGGGTTCAGTCAGTTTTTCGATCACTGAACTGTCGGAAGGCAATGAGGTCACCGCATCCCTGACCGACCCTGACGGCGCGGTAACGTCCGTCGCGTGGCAATGGTCCAAATCCGCGAACGGTGAGGACAGCTGGGAGGACATCGGCAGCGCCACCGCCTCCAGCTACACGCCGGTGGCGGCGGACGCGGGGTTCTACCTGCGTGCCACTGCCGGGTACACCGATCCGCAGGGAAGCGGAAAACAGGCTTTCCGCATCCTCAACACGCCGGTGGCCGGCCTGGTCAACGATCCGCCGCGGTTCTTTGGCGGTGCGACCACAGAGCGCCAGGTGGCTGAAGACGCGGCTCCCGGGGCAGTCGTGGGTGCGCCCGTCGTTGCGCTGGACCCCGAGAGCGACCCGCTGAATTACACGCTGGCCAGCGAAGGGGACGCCGACCGGTTCGCCATCGGATCAACCACCGGCCAACTGACGGTGGCCTCCGGGGTTACGCTGGACTATGAGACCGACCACGAATCCCAGGTCGTCGTGCAGGTGGCTGACGGCAAGGACGGCCACGGCAACCCGGACACGGGTATCGACGACACCATCACGGTCACCATCACGGTGGTGAACGTTGACGAGTCCGGCGTGGTTGAACTTTCTTCCATGAGCCCGGAGGTGGGGAAGGAAGTGTCCGCTTCGCTCACCGATCCGGACAATGGAGTTGCCTCCCCGCAGTGGCGTTGGCAAAGGTCTCAGGACGGATCCAGCAACTGGGAGGCCATCAACGGGTCAACGACGGACAGCTATACCCCGCAAGCCGGTGATGCGGGCAAGTACCTCCGCGCCATGGTGGAGTACACCGACGACCACGGCCCGGGAAAGAACGCCAACAAGATGGCGACGGAACGGGTCAAGTCCAATGACGGAGGTTCCCATGACGGAGGCTCCCAGAGCAGTGCGCCACAACGCCTCAGTTTCCACGAACAGTGCAACAGGGATCTGCGCGCGGGCCTGGTGGCAAACTGCGCGAAAAACCCGTTCGCCGTATCCAGGGTTGAACTGGACGGTCGCTACACCATCGACTGGAGCGACTGGGATGCCGCCAACCCCAACGTCACCGGCTACACCATCACCCTGGACGAAATGGTGTACAAGACTTACTACCGGGACGGTGTTCGGGTGGACGGCATGGTGTTGGCGAACGTTTACGAAAGCTGCAGCTTCACCGGCAACCGCTGGAAGTGCGATGGTCAATTGCGGACCAACTACCACGAAGACATGAACGGCCGACCGACCCGATCCACAGTCGTTGGCGCCAACCTTGATGAGACTCAGTGGACATCATCCCTGCAAGCGCCGGGCCTATGGGTGTCTGACCGGAGCTACCAGCAATGGAGCGGCGACGCGACCGACCCGATCAATGCACCGACAACGGTCAACTACACTGTCAAAGCCTTCGAGATGGACCTTTACCATTTCATCACGCATGGTGACGTCGTGGGTTGGGAATCCGTGTTGGTGGACGGCGCCAACGGCTTTGACCAACGTCGTTAGCTCCCGCGCCGGCAACCCAACCCAAGGCTGGGCAACGGAGCGACCGATACCACCGACCTGGACAACGTGCCCACCGAGGTGACCTACCAGACGAAGACTTCCGAAGTGGACCGGTATCACTTCGTGCCTCACGGAAGCAATGGGGATCTGAATACCAAGAAGGTCACGATCAACGGAATGGTGTTCGCAAACCCGTTCTCTCCGTGAGCGGAGACGAATCCTGACGCATTGGAGCGTATTGTATGACCCGATGATTTGACAATGGAGCGACTCCGGATTTCGGAAAATCGCGCGGCGCCCGGATACTCCGGGCGCCGTTTACACATTTGGGGTATGCACTTCGCTGCGCTGCATGCCGGCCGTCTTCTGGCTGGAGGTCAGCCCACTAGGAAGCGCAGGCTTGGCGGTAACGCTGCAGCGTTGGCTTGTTGCGATGCGCTGCTCGACGGAATGATGTAGGCCCCAGCCTGGGCCGTGTTTTCAAACCGATAACATCAGCACAGGCGGGGCCGGTGTTGTTTCCCGGGCGGATTGGTCAGGCTGCGGTAGCCACGGGCGCGTGGGCCTTCAGGAACCGGCGGGCGTGGGCCACCACCTCGTCAATGTGCTCCTGGGAATCTTTCCAAGGGTAGATGGTTACCTCGGAATTCGGGGCGAGATTGGCGACCTCCATCGCACGCGCATACGGGTGCGCGGGCACATCGTCGGGCGCGATCAGGATAGGCGTCTGCAACGAACTCACGAACTCGCGGGACACGGTGAAAACGAAGTCCGCCCGATTGTTGTACATGTTCATTAAGAAGTCATGCACCATGTCCATAGTGATATCGGGACGCTTCTCGCACAGAGGCGGCGCCCAACCGGAGATGTTGTTCTGGTAGAACAGGTCCGGCAACTCAGGCCGGTGCCCGCTGGGCTGCATCAACGCCGCCGCTACGACACGGTCGCCGGCCCGGCTGAGCAGGTTGAGGATCATGGGGCCGGCGATGCAGAACCCGATCACGCCGAACTTGTCTATGCCGAGATGATCCATCAGGCCGATGTGGTCGTCGGTGAAGGCGTCCCACGTTCGTTCGATGTCCAGCGGGCCGGTTGACTGGCCCGGAGGCGAGTTGCGCAGGTCGGCCGCAATGCAGCGGAAGTCGCCGCTGTATGTTTCCAATGGGTTGAAGGGATGCGATGTTCTCAAGCCTTCGACGGTGGAATTGAGACCGCCGCCGGGAACGATCAGCAGCGGGAATCCGGAACCGGACTCTTCGTAGTAAATGCGGGTGTCGCCTCTTTCATAGAACGGCATTGTGATTGTCCTCCTTGGAGATTCTCCGTGCTCGGGTGCTCGGTCGGTGTTCAGCGTCGGCGCATGCGATTCGACGGCAATATTGGCACGGTGTGGGCTGCCGCGAATTATGCTGATCCAAGTGATTCTGGCGTTGAATCTACGCTACCACGGCGCCAGTGGTCAACACGCAGATGGGGGTTCGCACCGATGCGACCCTGGCGGCGAACCTGCGCGGAAGTAGGTACAGGGTGAAATGTGCGTTATCCTACCGCTCGATGACCACTGAATCAAAGGGGGTGTTGCCATGGCGGAGAATTTGAACAGCATCGTGCAGAACGCCATTGACGTTGCGATCGGAGAGCGTGGCGAAATCGGAGTGCAGGTCGCCGCTTACGTGGATGACGAATTGGTGATCGACCAATGGGGAGGGTTGGCTGACGAGACGAATGGGCAGGAGGTTGATGGCGAGACCCTGTTCCCCGTGTTCTCCAACATCAAGGCGGTGACGGCAACCGCCCTCCACATCCAGGCCGAGCGGGGGCTGGTGGACTACTATCAGCCGGTGGCGAAGTACTGGCCCGAATTCGGCAAATACGGCAAGGACAAGGGCACCGTGTTCGACGCGCTGACCCATCGCATCGGCGTCCCCCTGATGCCCGTGGGCGTCACGCCCGAGTTGATGTGCGACTGGGACTGGATGGTAGGCCAGATAGCGGAGATGCATCCGCTCTTCGAGCCGGGCACACGCAGCGGATACATGGCCTACACCTTCGGTTGGGTGGTCGGCGAGATCGTCCGCCGCACTGACCCCAAAGACCGACCATTCGGCCAGTTCATCCAGGACGAAGTCTGCGAACCCCTGGGGATCACCGACCTGTGGGCCGGCATTCCGCCAGAGGTCGAACCGCGGGTAGCAAAGCTGACGAACGTGCCGCCGCTCCCTCCCGGCGCTCCGGGACTCCCTCCCGACTCCCTGCGTTTCCGCGCCACTCCGCCCGAGGTGGGCACGACCCAGGAAGTGTTCGGCCGCTCCGACGTGCGCCGGGCCTGCATCCCCGGCGCACAGGGGATCATGAACGCGCGCAGCCAGGCCCGGTTCTGGGCCATGCTGGCCAACGGAGGCGAGTTGGACGGCGTGCGGCTGCTATCCGAGGATCGGGTCCGCACATTCCACATACCCCGCCCGCCCAGCGACTACGACCCGGTGCACGGCGTACCGCATCATGGGACCATCGGCGGATTCCACTTCGCGGGCAGCCCAGGCATGGGGGCGATGGGCAACAACCCGCTGGCGTTCGGGCACAATGGGGCCGGCGGCTCGCTGGGCTGGGCCGACCCACAGCATCGGCTGGCGGTCGCGATTCACCACAACCGGATGGTTCCGCACGGCCCGCCGGAACAAAGCCCGCTCACGCCCATCGGCGCGGCGGTGCGAACGGCTCTGAGGATGTCCGAGTACTCGGCTTGATTCGCCCGGCGGTGGCTATCCGCGGCCGTATTCCGGATCGATCCAGTGATCCTACTGCCTCCAGTCGTGGCGGGGCTGCCAGCCCAGCATCCGCTGCGCCTTGGCGGTGCTGATCACGCTGGCCGTGCCTTCGAGGCCATCCCGTATCTCGACTTGGTCGCCGAAGTTGGTTCTGACGATGTCGATCGTTGGCTCTGTGAACCGGCTTGAGGGTTGGGCCAGCATGAATGCCTCATCCTCCTCGATCTCGGCGTCCAGCGCCAACGCGTGGGCTTCTGCCACGTCCCGGGCGTCGGCGTAGGCCCACATAACCAGCGTCAGCGGGTTCTCCGGCGTGGGAGCCGGCCAGGGGAACTCGGCCTGTACCTCGGGGAGCGCCACGTTGGTGAACCGCAGGCTTACGACGGTGGTGTCCGAGTTGCGCGCGATCATTCTGCCGATGTCCTCACCGACCTGCTTGGTCAAGCCGTAGGGTTCGAATGGCATCATGGGATGTTCCTCGTCCAGCGGCAGGTACCGCGGCACGAAGGCGTTGCCGTCGTGGGCCCACCCCATGCCGAAAGCGCTGGAGGGGTACACCACCCGTCGCAATCCCAATTCCGCCGCCGACATCATGACGTTGAAGTCGGCCGGTGTGTTGTTTGCAAAGATGGCTCTCGGCTCCGCCCGCTGGGGTCCGGGGATGGCTCCCATGTGGACCACAGCTTCCGCGCCCTTGAGAACGTCATGCACCGCGTCGGCATTGCCGAGATCGCACCGCACGAACTCCGCAGGCAGGTTATCAGCCTGCGCCTGGTCGGTTGCCAGTACCTCCCCGCCTCGGTCGACCAGCAGCTGCACGACCCTGCGTCCCAGTCTACCCGCTGCTCCGGTTACAACTATCATTGATGCCTCCGCGTGATCAATTGATGATCGTTGGGACAATAGGTCCGTAGATAAAAAACCGGGGATTTATGGCCGATCGAGCCCGTGGATCCCCCGGTAATCAGCCGTTGCCGGCGGTTGCCAACCCGTCAGGAGACCCGCGTCCGGTTGGTAGATTTCGACTCCCAGCGGGTGGCAGGTGTCGATGGGATCGCCGGCATCCTCGCCCCAGACCTGCACCGACAGATCCCCGTGGGGGCAGGTGGACATGGCGCACAGCAGGTCAATCTCGGCGAAGAATTCGAAGAAATCCCCCTGCCGGGCCGGCGACGGTTTCACGAAGTAACGATCGTCTGTGGTAAGTCCGGTGACCTGGAAGATGTTCAGCACGTCGTGCACGTCGCTCTCGTTGAGGTGGTACGGAGCGACCGCCCGCACCAAGTTTGAGTGACAGCAGTAGTCGAAATCCTCGCCGTTCAGCATTTTGTGGACGTACGGGTCGCAACGCGTACCCAGCAGGTCGTGGCATCCCGCGCCGTCTTCGTCCAGCGGATAGTCAACAGTGTCGCCGGTGATGGTGAGCATGGGCCGCAGGTAGGGCAGGCACGACCACAGGCGGTCGAACGTCGACACGTGGGCGCGGTGCAACTGCTTGGTTCGCGCGGCCCAGAACCGCTCCCGGGGATTGTTCAGGTTCCACGCGTTGAAGTCGGCCACCTGCGCGCCTTCTACCACGACGATGCGGCAGATCTGACCGGCCAAGACGGGCCAGGCTTTCCCCGAGCGCATCGGCACCACGAACTGATCCACGGGACTGCGGGATTCCGTTTCACGACCCAGCCGGCCGTAGAAATCCCGGTCCACGTCGATCGGGGTTCCCGGCTTGGGTTGGTAAATCACCCTGGGCTCTGGCATGGAACCTCCTAATTGCTACGGTTGTAGGCGTCGGCGGCGCGCAGCACGGTTGCGTCGTCGCCCGTACGTCCCACCAACATCATGCCAATGGGCAGGCCGTCGGACGACCCGCACGGCACCGAGATGGCGGGATGACCAGTGACGTCGAACGGACAGGTGTTGTGGATCATCTCCAGCGCCCGGTCGGTGTACTCCTGGCGGCTGCAGTCGGCCGGCGGAATGACCGTCGCCTTCATGGGCAGGGTGGGCATGACCAGCAGGTCGTACTCGCTGAGCGCGGCATCGTAGGCGGCAGTCAGGGACCGGGCGAGGTTTTGAGCCTTGGCGTAGTAGTGGCCGTGATACCGGTCCTGCATGTACTGCCCCATCAGGACAACCAGTTTGGTGGTCTCCGACAGGTCGTCGGCGCGGCTCTGCCAGCCGTGGGCGTACACGTCCAGCAGTCCGGTGGTGTAATGGCCCTTCCAGTTGGTGCCCATGCTGTTGCCGGCCACCATGAGCATGGTTGCGCCTTCCACGGCGATGGCCCGCCACACGTGGATTCCGTCCAGGTGCCAGGGTATTGAAACCTCTCCCACCTGAGCGCCCAAGATTTCGAACGAACGGGCCGCGCGCTCCACCGCCTGGTCGACGTCCTCTTCGGACTCCGGGAGGCCGAACCCCTCCCGCACGATGCCGATGCGGAGACCCGTAACGTCACCGGTCAATGCCTGAGTGTAGGCTTGCCCCGGCAGGCCGGAGCGCTGGCGTGGGTCCAGCCCATCGGGGCCGGCGATGGCTTCCAGCATCAGGGCGACGTCGGCGGCGGTGCGGGCCATCGGGCCGGTGTGGTCGAGGGTCAGTTCGATGGGGAATACGCCGGTGTACGGGACCAGCCCGTACGTCGGCTTGAGTCCGTAGATGCCGCACCAACTGGCGGGTATGCGGATGGAACCGCCCTGGTCACCGCCGATGGCCATGTCCACCTCGCCAGCCGCGACGAGGGCCGCGCTGCCGCTGGATGATCCGCCTGCCGTCCGCGTGGGATCGTGCGGATTACGCACCGGACCGGTGTCCGACGTGTGGCTGCCGCCGGAGAAGCACAGGCTCTCACACACCGCCTTGCCCAGGATCGAGCCACCGGCATCCAGGATGCGGGTGACGATGGTGGCGTCCACATCGGGCACGTAGCCTTCCAGGACGCTGGTCCCGTTCATCATGGGGACGCCGGCCACGCAGACGTTGTCCTTGATGGCAACGGTCTTGCCGGAGAGGATCCCGCCCTGAGGCCCGGTGATCTCGGACCGCCAGTACCAAGCGCCGAGCGGGTTGTCCTCGGGTTGGGGTCGAGCGCCCGGGGATCGCGGGTGTTTCACCGGCAGGCTGGGCGCGGTGAGTTGGTCCAGCCGTGCGTACGAGTCCAGGATAGGCTGGCTCAGATCGATGTAGGACTCCACGTCGGCGGGCGACGGGTTCAGATTGTATGCGTCGGCGATTCGCACAAATTCGTCGACGGTGGGGCGTTTTACCATGATGACCTCCGGTGATGCTGGAAACGGTGGCAGATGCCGCAATCACGGACGGACTGCGAGTCTGAGGCGGCACTGTGACCATGGTTTTATGTGGTTGGGACCGGTACCGAATGCCTGATGCACGAGTGAACGAACTGCACCGGCGGGCGGAGCGAATGATTGCGGCTGAACTCTGGGCCGGTGTGCGGACAAGTGCCGGGGCGATACGGGTATGGAGATCACGGGAAGACCCCTAACCCGAATGAAGAAGTGGAATCTCCCCCGTACTCCTGCACCATCTCCGAAACTTCCCTGTCTGGCGGGTTATCCTACCATGTAAGCCATAGCAGCAATCCCAGTAGTGGCCATGGCGATAATGGTGGGCGGGTTGGGCGCTGATTGCGCGCGTCGGTTCCGGATACGTTTGAACATGTGGATGGAAAATTTGTTTCAATGCGGGTAGTGTGCTATGCTGTATGTGGTGACGGTACTCCGAGTTCCCCCGGTCGCCTCCCTGGCGCCCTAGCTTATCCTTCGGTTCCTCGTCGGTTCCCTTCCGGACCTCCCGGCCCATTGTGGCTCTCGCCATGGTGGCCTGGTTTACTTGTCAACTATCTAATAAAAAGGGGTCACGGATGACTTACCAGGACCGAATTCTCTCCTGTAACGACTGCGGCCAATCCTTCACGTTCAGCGCGGATGACCAGTCGTACCACGCGGAAAAGGGTTACACCAACGAACCCAAGCGCTGCCCGTCCTGCCGCGGGGCCAAGCGAGGCCAGCG
The DNA here is from genome assembly GCA_026710825.1 of Chloroflexota bacterium. Taxonomy (GTDB): domain Bacteria; phylum Chloroflexota; class Dehalococcoidia; order Lucifugimonadales; family UBA3495; genus Bin87. The sequence continues at coordinate 18,352 of JAPOQH010000042.1, forward strand.
CAACGACGACGGGTTCGGACGGGATGGTCGTGAGATGCACCCGGTAGTTTGCGCCGAATGCGGCACGAACACGACGGTGCCTTTCCGACCGAGAGGCGACCGCCCAGTCTACTGCAGCGACTGCTTTAGACGACAGGGCACATCGGCTGGCACGGGCAGATTCTAGCATCCCGTGCGAAGCAAAAGGGGGAGACGCTAAGCGCGTCTCCCCCTTTTTGGACTCGAACACGCAACAGGAGAGACGCAATGAAACTGTGGCCATTCAGCAAAAAAGTGCAAGCGCTTTCGCAAGAACTGCGGGGGGAACTGTCCAAGACGTTCGGCGTTGTGGCGGAGGATGCTGCGAAGATGCGATACGTGTCCAAGCGGGGCCGGCTTGGCACCGGGAACGTCAATCGGGTATGCATATTCAATCCGGCCGTGCTTTCTGCTCCGGAGCTGGCGGCAGCCAACTATCAAAACGTGGCGGCGCTGAAGAACGGGCTGCTGTTCACCGGGCACATCATGAAGGGTCCCGAAACCTCGAAAATGAACCTGGTAATTCTCTACGACAAGCGCGCCGTGTGAGGATGCCGCGAAACTCGCGGTTTGACAAACGAAGTGCGACACCGAACTGAGGCGTTGCCCTGAGAGAACGATCGCGACATATCGCGAGCTACGAGGGTATCCAAAAAATCAATCCTGATGTGCGAGCCGAAGCAGATTGTTCGGTAAACACTCCCTCACCACGACCCTCTCCCACCAGGGGAGAGGGATTTTCTTGGACACGCCGAAGAACGGCGGAGCGCCCAGGTTCATCCGATCATCCAAATTTCCATCCAGAAGGGGACGATCGGTACTCGAACGCCGCGACAATCTCCGTCCACTCGTCCTTCGATCCGCCAGAGATGAACCTGCGGCTGCTCAGGATGAGCGGAATGGGTCGGCTACGCGAATAATCGAAAGGCCGTGGCTAGCGGCGGGTCTTGTTGAGCATGCACGGGTTCCCGTGGATCGGGTTACACCGTATGCTGCTGCTGGTTAGGAGAGCGCCTGGGTCGCCGGGCGATAAGCCTGAGCCCGCGGGCCGATCGTTGACGGCTCGACTTCAGCCGGCAGGGCGAGTCCGGGAGCTATGCCTTCAGCGAGGCTCTACAAAGAGGGTTGGGTCGGGAGTGATTGAACGTGTGTTGTTCCCTATCCGTGGATGTCGCCGAAGGGAATGAAAGATGCTGGCCCAGACCGTACAATAGGGCAAGGCCACGCAGCCTGCCAGGAAACCTGGCCCCAGGAATGTTGGCGACGGCGGCAACAATGGACTGACCCGCACCGGTCGCGACATCTTTGGACCAGACCATGGGCGAGGCCGCCTGAGCCTTACGACGGATCCAGCCCATGTGGACCGCCGTCGCTTTCGCCTGAAGCTGCATATGCCAGATGGTCTTGGCAATCTGATGCGAGAGCCGGCCAGATCGAAGAAACATTACATCGCTATTTCGGAGGCCAGAAATGCCAGTCAAAGGGACCACGCTAACCAGTTATCGACCGTTGATGCAGGGTGTTAACGGAATGGTCGCAGCCAGTCACCCCAGCGCGGCCATGGCTGGCCTGGAAGTACTGAAGAGAGGCGGAAACGCCATCGACGCCGGCGTGGCCGTTGGCCTCGCGTTGAATGTGGTGCACGTCGATGATTGCAGTTTCCTCGGCGTCGCGCCCACGGTGATCTACCTGGCCGACCGGGATGAAGTCGTCACGGTGGATGGCTTGGGAGTGTGGCCCAGGGCCGCGTCGGTCGAGTACTTCCACAAGCACCACGGCGGCAGGATGCCCGGTGGTGTCATGTCGTCCCTTACGCCGGCCGCCGCCGATTCGTGGATGACGTCGTTGTCCAGGTTCGGCACCATGACTTTCGGGGAGGTGGCGTCCGCTGCCATTGACCTTGCCGGTAACGGTTTTCCCATGTTCCGTTACCTGGCCGGCCGCTTCGAGACCGCCTACGACCAGTACAACGCCTACCCGTCCACCGCCGAGGTTTACCTGCCCGGGGGCCGCGCACCCAAGCAGGGCGAGATGTTCTATCAGAAAGACCTGGCGAAGACCCTGTCCAAACTCGCCGATATCGAGGCATCCAACGCGGGCAAGGGCCGGGAAACCGCGCTCAAGGCGGCGCGGGACCACATCTACACCGGCGAACTGGCCCGCAAGATTGTTTCATATAACCAGGAGATGGGCGGCCTGCTTGCCGAGGACGACCTCGCCCAGTATCACGTCCAGGTGGGTCCGGGCGTTACCGTGAACTACAAGGGCTACGACGTGTACAGCACCGGGCCGTGGGGACAAGGGCCGACGTTCCCTCAGGCCTTGAAGATCCTTGAGGGCTTCGACCTCGAGTCTATGGGTCACAACTCCGCCCAATACATCCACACCGTGAGCCAGGCGCTGAACCTCGCCTTCGCCGACCGAGAGCAGTACGTCGGCGATCCTGATTTCGTGGACGTGCCAATCAACGAGATGCTGTCTGAGGCGTACCTCTCCAAGCGTCGCGCGCTGATCGATCCCGACCTCGCCTGGCCGGGCACACCTCCTGCGGGAGACCCGCGCAACGGCAGGGTAACCGTTGACGGCGCGCCCCAATCACCTCACGACGCGGCGACTTCTGCGGGCGTTGCGGGTGAGACGGCCGGCGGAACGTCCTACTTCGCCGTCATTGACCGGGATGGCAACATATTCTCCTGCACACCCAGCGAGGGCACCAAGAACGGCGGCCCGATCATCCCAGGTACCGGCCTTGCGTTCTCATTGCGCGGCACCCAGTCCAAGCTGACCGAGGGCCATCCCGCGGCCGTCGCCGGCGGCAAGCGTCCCCGGCTCACTCCCGCGCCGGCGCTGGTGGTGCGAGACGGTGAGCCCGTCATGGCCCTGGGCGCTCACGGCGGCGACCATATTCCGCAGGGCACACTGCAACTGCTTTTGAACGTGCTGGAGTTCGGCCGCGACTCGCAGGAGGCTGTGGAGGAACCTCGCTTCTACAGCTACAACTTCCCCGGCTCGAGTTGGGCGTCGCCGTACAGCCCCGGGATGTTGCGCCTGGAGGGCCGCATATCCGACGATGTGGCCGAGCAACTGCGGCAAAAGGGCCACACCATCGAGCAATATCCCGAGTGGTGGGAGGGTTCCGCCCTGTACTGCGTGATCACCCGCAATCCGGAGACCGGCGTACTGCAGGGTGGCGCCGACCCCCGATGCGAGGCCTACGCGATCGGGTACTAGCGCACGACACAACGTTACACGCGGGAGTTGTAGGCCGTGAACGGCGTCATGTCCTGCTGCGTCGTGCCGCTGTAGAACCGCCGAAGGTGTGGCTCGACCAGCCGGGCCAACTCCCGCCGCTCTTCCTCCTGGGCGGTCAGGGGGCGATCGAGGGCGTCCCTGACTTCCCGGAACAGGGCCTCCTTGTCCACGCTCGTCAACTGCTTGTCGCGTAGCACGACCTCGCCATCCACCAGCACGGTCTCAACGTCGATGCCCCGGCCCCGGTGCACGAGCGCGTCCACCACCGACACCCGGGGGTCCAGGAACGGCTCCTCGATGTTGCGCATGTCCACCAGCACCATGTCCGCCCGTTTGCCCGGTTCCAGCGTGCCGATCCGGTCGCCGAACCAGCTGGCGTAGGCGCCGTTGGCCGTCGCCATTTGGAGCACCTGGTATGACGTGGGAGGCTCCAGCTCTATCCCTGGCACTCGATGAATTTTGAGCACCAGCCGCATCTCCTGGAACAGGTCCTTGTCGTCGTTCAGGCCGGCCTCGTCGCTGCCGATGGCCACCTTGATCCCCGCCTCCAGGATGCGGCCCATGGGCGCGATGCCGCTCTGCAACCGGAGGTTCGAGCTCGCGTTGTGGCAGATGTTGGTGCCCGTCTCCGCCATCAACCGCAGGTCCTCCTCGGTGGCCCAGACGCTGTGGCCGCACACAACCTCCGGCCCAAGGAACCCCAGGTCGTACAGGTGCTGTAGTGGAGTCTTGCCGTAAGCGGTGAATCCGTAGAGTTTCTGGTACACCGTTTCCTGCAGGTGGATGTGTATGCCGGTGCTGTGCCGGCCCGCCAGTTCCTTGATGCCAACGAGCAGTTCATCCGAGCAGCGGTGCACGTTGCTGGGGGCCATGGTTACCTGCACCCGTTCGTGCTGGTTGTCCCCGTACTTCCGGCAGATTTCGTCCAGCACGGGTATGATCTCGCCGGCGGGCCAGTAGCTGGGCGCCATGAGTGACCGGTAGCGCTCGGCCAGGTCTGCGGGCATGGCGGCGGCGAAGTCGGCCTCTCCGCCGCCGGCGCCCGCCACCATCGAGTTCTGGTCCACCACCGACGGGGCGTACGACACCCGCATGCCGGACGTTTGGTAGGCGTCGATTACCTTGTCGGCGATCTCCATGCTGACCGGCCCGTAACCCCGCCCGGGCGAGTGGATCGCCTGCACCGTGGTCGTGCCGGTCTCGATCATCTGGACCGCGCCGTACAGTTGGTCGAGGTACGGGTCGATGGCACGAATGCCGATGCGGTGGAGGCTCCACATTTCCAGCGGCAGGTCGGGCGCGCCCATCTGGAACGGCGTCAGGCCGACGTGGAAGTGGTCGTTGACCATCCCCGGCATGACGATGTGATTGCCGGCGCCGATCCCCTCGGCGTCGGGATGCTGCTGGCTGAGTTCCCGGTAGTCCCCCACCGCCTCGATCACGCCGTCCCGCTGCAGGACGGCCCCATCCGACACTACCTCGGCTGATTCGACACCGGTGACTTTGCAGACGACGTGCTTTCCCCGTATCAACGATAGCGGCATGGCGGCCTCCTCAAACGGCTGTTGGTGTCAATCTGGGTAATCCGCAGGGGTGTAGCACTCTGCATTCTACACACGCATTGCGGAGCGGGCGCGGCCTCAGCGTCCAGCGCGCGAATAACTTTTGACACCCCCGGCGGTGCATCTATAATTGCCGAAGAGGCGCGTGGCCCGTGAGGCCGCGCGTAAAGGAGTTAGCAGATGCCCACTTGGAAAATCGCATATTACAGCGGAGTAGGCGGACGCCCCCAGATCATGCTGGACGAGGCGCCGGACGAATTCGAGATCACGCTCGTGGATCCCTCGCTGTCCGAGGCGGAAAAGATCGAACTGTGCCGCGATGCCGATGCACTTATCACCAGTGACGTGTCGGTAAACGTGCTGCAGAATTGTCCCAACGTCAAATTGATTCAGACCCTCAGCGCGGGTTATGACCGGATGGACCTGGAGGCCATCCTGGAGATGGGCATCCCGGTGGCCAACAACGGCGGCGCCAACGCCATCTCGGTGTCCGAGCAGACGTTGGGCCTGATGATCGGCATCGGCCGGAACCTGATGGCCCAGTGGGACACCACCACCAAGGAGCGCAACTGGCGGGGCAATCTCTACCAGACCGATCTCACCGAGATCACCGACAAGACCGTGGGTATCGTGGGCCTGGGCCGCATTGGCCGGCAGGTCGCCAAGCGGCTCACCGGTTTCGACACGCGGACCATCTTTTATGACGTGGTGGACATTCCCGAGGATGTGCAGCGCGAGGTGAAGGCCGAGCCGGTAGGGTTCGACGAGTTGCTGCAGACCTCCGACTTCGTGAGCATGCACGTGCCGTTGACGCGGCGCACGCGGGGGATGATGTCCGACCGCGAGTTCGATCTGATGAAACCGACGGCGTTCTTCATCAACCTGTGCCGCGGCCCGGTGGTGGATGAGGCGGCGCTGTACCGCGCCGTCACCGAGGGGAAGATCGCAGGGGCTGGCCTGGACGTGCTCGAAGTGGAGCCGACGCCGGCGGACAACCCGCTGTTCGACCTGGACAACGTGATCATCACGCCGCACATGGCGGGTCAGAGCCAGGAAACGGCGCTGCGGGCGGCCCAATTCGCCTGCGAAAACATCATGCGCGTACTCAGCGGCGGCGAGGCGGAGTCCCTGGTCACTCCCGAGTAGCGTCCATCCGGTAATATCCCCTCTCCCGTCAAGGGAGAGGGCCAGGGCGCAAAACTCACGAACCACGCAACTTCGAGTGAGGAGGTCCCCCATGATCTGGTGCCGTTATCAACTGGACGGAAAGACCAGCTTCGGAATCGTCGAGGACGGCCGCGTGACGGAGGTTTGGGGCAACCCGCTTGAGGACTACGCCGTCACCAACCACTCTCACGCCCTTGCAGACGTGAAGCTGCTGGCTCCCATCAAGCCGCCCATGCTGTACGCCGCCGGCCCCAACTACCGGGGGCACGTGGAGGGCATGGCGGCACGGCGGGGGGCGCCGCCGTCGTATCCCGACCGGCCGTCGCCCAACTACCGGTCGGTGCATGCCATCATCGGTACGGAGGAGAACATCGTGGTGCCCGACGACTGCTCGGGCGCGGTGCAGCCGGAGGGTCAACTGGCGGTGGTCATCGGCAAGACGGCGCGCAAAGTGCCGGTGAGTGAGGCCCTGGACCACGTTTTTGGCTACACCATCGGCAACGACATCAGCCAGCGACCGTGGCAGCAGGCTGACCGCACCATGTTCCGCGGCAAGAACTGCGACACCTGGAAGCCCATGGGCCCCTGGATTGTCACCGACCAGGACCCCAAAGGGTTCCGCATCATCGTGCGCCACAACGGCGAGGTCTGGGAGGATTTCTCGTCCGCCGACCAGATCTGGGACACCGAAACCTGGATCCACGAACTCAGCAACTACGCCACCCTCTACCCGGGCGACGTCCTCTGGATGGGCACCGAGGGCGCCGACGGCGACATGGTCCCTGGGGATACGATTGAGGTGGAGATCAGCGGGATTGGGACGCTGCGCAACTACGTGGTTGCGGAGGGGTAGGGGGAACCGCCGGGTGCGTGGATGTTCCTTGCGAAGGTCGAGCATGATGGCAGACTTCGGTTCAAGGTCTGCCAATCTGGTGGAGTTGACGTCCTCTGAAATCGTTTATGGTCAACCATTGCCTTGGTGGTTTTTCCAGTGTTTTTCGGCTTCCCTGATTCCCGCGATGAGAGTTTGTACTCCGGCAACGGTCACTGCTGAGCTATTCCCCGGTTCTCGGAAAAGCACGTAGTAAACGTTGCGGTCATCCTCGCTGCCTTCAGGGCCGAAGGTAGCTTGGTCGGTGATGAAGTACCGAGGCAAGGCTCCCCCTGCAACGAAATCTGTTGAAGTGTAGGCCATAGCGGCGTATTGGCTGAGTCCTCCCAATCGCCATAGCAGGTAGTTTTCTTGCTGATTGGTGGTCACCGTTAGCCTCGATTCGTTTGCGGAGTTGTCGTCGGAGTTGACTTTCAAGGAGCCTTTCTGCTGGGCACGAATATACTACTCTTCGTCTGATGTTCGTCGGGTTGGACAATGAGATTCCGTCTGCCTAATGTTGACGCCGGCTGCAGTATGGCTGCCGTTGGCAGGAGAAATTGGTGGCCCGAACCACTCAGTGATGGGTGGGAGGCCGACTGTGTGTCGTCGCAGTGGGAGTGGCGGTGGCAGGTTTTGGCTCGAAGTCTGCCATTCACTCCCGCCTCTTCGGAGCCGACCATCTGCTCTGGTCCGTCGTTGACGATCCTGCAGCGGTGCGGTAGCCCGGACGGACTTTCGCGGTGACCGAAAGCACCTGCCACGATGCTGTTGCCCGCCGTGCTGAGTAAAGCGAGACCCTCTGCGTTTTGCATCATGACACACACCGCGCCACGCTCCCAAGGGAGATGTGCTCCCCAATCTTCACGAATCTCTCACAAAAACCACCTTTACACGGATCGTATCAAGTGTCTATACTAATTCATATCAATAGTTTGGTAGTTTGCTCGGTCATAAATGAGCCTGCGAATTGTTGGTGATACTAAAACGGGATCGAATGGAGGTCCAAAATGCATAATCAGGGAAGAAGCATTATCGGTAGACGGGGAATCGTCCTGTCGCTGGCCGCAGCGGGCTTGGTGGCCGGAGTGATGTGGTTCAGCATGTTGAACGGCGTCAGCACCGCTTCGGCAGACGGCGGCCCCAACAGCGGAACCCACGCGGGCCAGGCAGCGCAGCAGTACGACCAGCAACCGCCCGTCAACACCTGCTTCCTGGCCATCCCCTGCTGGTAAGACCCCAGTCCCGTCCGTGGGACTGACCGGCGAATCGAGCGCATAGCTCCAGGTTCCACCGGGGAACAGCAATAACAAAGACCCGCAAAACATTGGCATACATTACAGGATCGAATGGAGGTCCAAGATGAACGCAGTGAAAAGCAACCTGATCGGAAGGCGGAAAGCCATCCTTTTGCTGGCGATGACGCTGGCGATGGCCGGAGTGATGTGGTTCAGCATGTTGAACGGCGTCGGTACCGCGTCCGCGGACGGTGGACTGGATAGCGGCGCCGTCGGGAATGGCGTCATACAAGACCAGCACGAGCAACCACCCATAAACGCCTGCCTGCTCCCCGGAATCCCCTGCTGATCAGCCCCGAGACGGGTTCAAGGGAGGCGAAAGGGCACAGCATTGACGCCGACACCGACGTTGACCAAACAGATTCCCCGCCGGGTGGCTTGCTCCCGGCGGGGGTTTTATTTTGGTTGAATTGCAACTGCCCAGGGGGTCGAATTCGTCAACGCGTCCCATGAGCGTTATCAGCGTCTCACCGCGTTGCCACTTGATACCGGGGTGCCATTGGTTCTGGAGACGCGCGGTCAACATCCATTTTGTGGCGCAGTTTCGAGTTTTTGATCCCGACCATTTTCCCATTTTGAGACCGTGCGTTCGCAGCGCCGTTCAAATCAGATTAGTGATTATCAGCAGATCGTCGTATACCTGCCAAGAACCCGGGTTTGTTCAGCCCTTTGATCGCCGTTTCCGGAGGTCTCGTCACCTTCATAGCGTGACGCGCGGAGGTTATCGCTAACCTCTTGGGAACCCCGTGACACGTTGGCATATACTTACTTTCACAAATAAACCATAATGTTGACACAAATCTTACATACCATTGCCGCCCATTTCGTGATGGACCAGGTATACTAATAAGTAACAATACTTTGCTGGATTCCACATAGATAAGCGATAACGCAAACTATATTAATACATTTCAGGACTGAATGGAGGTCCCAAATGAATCAACGTATAAACGGTCGTGTTGGAAGACGGAGAAGCATGCTCTCCCTGGCATTGGTGCTGGCCACTGCCGGACTGATCTGGTTCGGCATGCTTGGTGGCGTGGGCACGGCGTCGGCGGACGGTGGAACGGACGCAGCGACCCAGGGGAGCAACGTCATCCAGGAATACAACCAAGAGCAGAACGTGGCGAACTGCTTCCTCGGCATCCCGTGCCTGTCAGGCTAGGGTTCGGACTCAGGAAGCTGAACGGCGCACTGCGGGGGTTCTTCGGAACCCCCACCCCTGAGGAAGATTTCCTCAGAAAGCGCATCTGATATTCGCTAGTATTCAGTCAAACTTGCATCGTCATAGATAAGAAAGAATCGGCCATGGTCGCTATCGTGAGTGGCAAACAGCGGTGCGGGAGGTGCGGCAACCATGGCTCAGGAGAAATTTGCGGTACATTTGTCGGCGGAAGA
>JAPOQH010000033.1 GCA_026710825.1 Chloroflexota bacterium
CTCAGCCTCCTCCCCTGGGCCAGGAAAGACCGCTACTGCGAACTCCTTCGCTGGGACCTCCCCGCCCCGGCACGCTAGCCATGCCCTCAACCTCTCGTTCCGGACTTGATCCGGAAACCGGGAACGTCATGCTGCCGCCAGGGTTCCGGACTGCCGGCGCCTTCTGTATACCGGCCTGCGGCTCTTGGGAATGACGGTTTGGCCGGTTCAGACCGATAATCGCAAGGCCCTGGGATCCAGGGAGGGTCGTTATTCAGTTGACGGGAGCGGGCGTTGGCTCTGCTGTGTTTGTGCGTACACCCGACATATGGGAATTGGCTACACATCGCGGTGCTGCGGTTGTCGTTGCGTCTCCGCCTAGAATCCCGCTCGCCGCTGATTGGAGGTTCGTCGTTCGCTCCGGGTTCGCCAGTTTCACCATGAAGAGTCTCGTGTCGGTTGATGGAATGGGTGAGTGATATAATTCACATATATTGCCTGGGGTCGCACCCGTCCCATGTCCGGAACACCGAATTCGCCCATATATTCGTCAACGCGCGCCGCCGTCGGCCTGCATTCCGATCAAGACGCGGAGCCTGCGTATCGACGCATCGTGGTGAAAGCGGGCACCAACGTGCTGGCCGGCGGGAATTCTCGGGACGGTGTGGATACGGAGGTGATGGCGAGCCTGGTGGACCAGATGGCGCGACTGGCAGACTCCGGAGGGGGGCAGTTGGTGCTGGTGACTTCCGGCGCAATCGCGGCGGGTCGGCAGGCATTGGCTGAGCGAGTGGCGGTCCCGGCGGTACCCGACATCCCCACCCGGCAGGTGCTGGCGGCCCTGGGGCAGAGCAGGCTGATGTCCACCTACACCGGGATGTTCGAGCAGCACGGTGTGGTGGTGTCCCAGGTTCTGCTGACCATCAAAGATCTGGCGCAACGGCAGGCGTACCTGAACATTAAAAACACTCTGCTGTCCCTGCTGGACCTGGGGATAATCCCCATCCTGAACGAGAATGACGTGGTGGCGGCGGACGAGATTGGAGAGGTGTTCGGGGACAACGACCGGCTGTCGTCGCTGATCGCCACGTTGATCGACGCAGACCTGTTGGTGATTCTCTCGGACGTGGACGGCCTCTATACCGCCGACCCAAAATCGGATCCGACGGCGACGCGGATTGACACGGTGGACTTTGTGGACGACCGGGTGATCGCCATGGCGGGGGAACACCGGAACGCATGGGCCCGGGGCGGGATGCCCACCAAACTTGACGCGGCCCGGCTGGTGACCACCTCGGGCATCGCCATGAGCATCTGTCGGGGCCGAGACCCAGACGTGGTGGTGCGGGCAGCGAGAGGTGAACCGGTGGGAACGTTCTTCCGGCCGGCCAGCAGCAAGTTGGAGGCCCGCAAGCGCTGGATGCTAAGCTGCGTAGGAGACGGGGCCTGGGGTCAAGTGGTGGTGGATGACGGGGCGGTGTCCGCGCTGCGCAGGAACGGAGTGAGCCTGTTGCCGGCTGGCGTGCAGAGCGTGGTGGGCAATTTTGAGCGCGGCGACATCATATACATCTGCGACTCGTCCGGATTTCACGTGGCCTGCGGGATCGCCAATTACTCGAACAGCGCCGTGGACCGGATCCGCGGCATAAGATCTGACCGCATCGTGGAAACGCTGGGTTACCATTACGGACAAGAAGTGGTGCACAGGAACAACCTGGTTCTGCTTTGATTGGGGGACGTCGTGAATTCCGCTGCTGAACGAATTTATCAACAGGGCGAGGCCGCCCAACGGGCGTCGGCCAAGTTGGGGCGTACGCCATCCGACGCGCGGAACCACGCGCTGGAAAACATCGCCCGCGCTTTGGAAACGGAGCAAGGGCCGGTGCTGGAGGCCAATGCCGCTGATTACAAAGACGCTGAGGCCGCCGGGATCGACGCAGCATTTCTGGACCGTTTGCTGCTGAATTCGGATCGGCTTGACGGGATGGCAGCCGACGTCAGGAGCGTGGCGAGTCTTCCCGACCCGGTGGGTGAGCTAATCGAGTCTTTTGTATTGCCAAACGGGCTGGAGGTGGAGAAGCGGCGGACTCCGTTGGGAGTGATTGCCAGCATCTACGAAAGTCGTCCCAATGTGACGACGGACATAGTTTCCCTGGCTCTGAAATCGGGAAACGCGTGCTTCCTGCGGGGCGGCAAGGAAACCCTGCGGTCGAACATGGCCCTGGTGTCGTTGATTCACCGGGCCATCGGCGAAGCGGGATTGTCCACCGAGTCGGTGCAGTTTGTGGACGATACGGATCGCGCCCTGGTGGACGTCATCCTCGGGATGAAACAATACATCAACCTGCTGGTGCCGAGGGGCGGCACCGGCCTGATCAATTTCGTGGCGGAGAGAGCCGAGATGCCGGTGGTGACGGGTGGCGTGGGCGTGTGTCACACCTATGTCGACCGCGACGCGGACTCTGAAATGGCCGCCAATATCGTGTATAACGCCAAGGTGCAACGGCCCACGGTGTGCAATGCCATGGACACGGTGCTGGTACACACCGAAGCGGCGGCGCGCTGCCTGCCTGAGATCGCCGCGCAGTTGAACGGGGCGGGGGTGGAGATGCGCTGCGATCACCGGGCGTTGAGCGTCCTGGGACCAGGGGAAGGGATGAACCTGGTGCCGGCCCAGGAGGAGGATTTCGGGCAAGAGTTCCTGGCGCTGATCGCGTCGGTGCGAGTGGTGGACAGCCTGGACGACGCTCTGCAGCATATCGAGATCTACGGCTCGGGGCACTCGGAGGCCATCGTCACGGAGGACACGGAGGCGGCGCAACGGTTCCTCAACGAGGTGGACGCCGCGGCGGTGTACCACAACACGAGCACGCGGTTCACCGACGGGTCCCAGTTTGGGCTGGGCGCGGAGGTGGGCATAAGCACGCAGAAGTTCCATGCCCGCGGTCCGCTGGGATTGCGCGAGTTGACGACGTACAAGTGGATTGTCCGGGGCACCGGGCAAGTCAGGGAGTGAGGGCGTCTCCATGCCCTACGACTACGAACGGGAAGTTCGCACCGCGCACTCAGAAGCGTACCTGATCCTTGACGGGGATACCACGGTGGGTCGAATAGACACCCACTTCATGCCCGGGATCGCTCACATCGCGATCGCGGTGGACCAGAGGGTCACGCCGGAGCAGATCGAGGAGATCATCTCGGACATAGACGCCGACATGCTGAACACGGTAGGCACCGAGCGGGACGCGCATATGTATCACGTATTCCAGGGCACCGAGATAAGGGTGTTCAGCGATACGGACTACGACTCCTACGGGGGCAACGGTAACGGCAACGGGCGGGGCCACGGGCCATTTCCTCCGCCCGGAGGCGCCTGAACATTCGCTGGGACGCTTGCATTTTCGTTGGGGGAATCCATCGTGGTTCCCTTTTTTGCTGCCTGGCTACCGCATACCTCGGTGGGCCACTGCTTAGCGGCAGCTTCCTGATGCTGCATATATGCGACCGCCAGAGCAGGCGGGATTAGCCTGTTGCCGGGACCGTGTCCTTTGAATCTGGATTGATCAGCCACACGGTTTGCCTTAATGGCCAATTTGTCCGGTGGGGGCTGTTGTCAGGACCGGAACCCTGGGCGGGTTTCTACAGCAATCAGTGGGATTCATGGGGAAGGACAGTGCTAGTATATATTCACCAGGATATATGCACTATATTGGTGTCAAGATAGTGAGCACGACAATGGGGATTGCTATGCCTGTGTACGTTTGCTCACCAATGCTCATATCGACGTATTGACATAAGTCAACTATGGCGATATATTCGTCCGCATTATGTTAAATCGATTTATTATTCACCAAAAATGCAACTTAATTCTATGGGTGCTCGTCATCCTGTTAACAGCGGTAATTTGGCTCCCGTCAGCTCAAGTAGCTGACGGCAAGGCGGTTAGCGCCGAGGACGTTACGGTTCTCCCATTATCCGCGCCATCCGGTGTTGCGGCTGCAGAGGCCGACCCGAACACGGCATTCCGAGAGGAGGATGCCGGAATGTCCGCTTACACCAGAGCCAACTCACGGTCAGGTGGAGGGTCCGACCCGCGCCTCGATGTGGAGGTGATTGTCGATAAATTGACGTCGGCGCAGGATTCGGGATCGATCAAGGGCGAAGGCAAGCTGGTCGATTTGGGTCTCAACTTCGGCATCGTTGAACTTCCCATGCGGGCAGCTGAAATCGGTTCCGCTCCGGTCGAGAATGTGAGCGTTTATTTCGACGACCAGGGATGGATAGTCGCCTATCTTCGGCACGACAGACCGGCGGCAGCGATCTGGAAGCATAGCGATGCAGACGGAGCGACGATCAATGATCCCAAAACCCAGCAAGCCCTGGAACGGAATTTGCTGGTGATCGCGATCGATGAGGTGTTGAAAGCTCAAGACCAAGCCACCGGAGGCGTCAACCCGTCCGACGTCGATTACTACGATTGGACGTGCGGACAATGCGATTCGTTTGTGCTTTTCAGAGGGATGTCCGAGAACGGAACGCAGGATGAGATCAAGTTCGTGGTGCCATACACCATATCCCTCGTGCATGCATCGGCGGCGCTGGTGATGACCGAGCAAGTCGATGTGGGCAGCAGCGCCACGTCGAATCTATCGGTGGACGGGAATACCATTGTTTCGGCTACCGCGGATAAACCGCTGAAATCAGCGGATTTTACTCTCGCACGTGATGTTGAACGTACCAGCCTGCACAGGGTGAGGATCGACGGCCCATCGGATAATGTCGCCATTGGCGTGGTAATGCTGCTGTACGACCGGCCCTAGACCAGCCGATACGCGGGCTCTCCGTGTCCACAGCCCTGAGATGGGTCTTGGTCGCAATCCCGGTAGGGATTGTAGCGGCGCTGGCGATAGCGTCGGCATTTTTCTCCTCTGCGATTGCCGTGGGACAGGGAAAGGATCCAATCCTATTGCCGGCATCGAAATTGTCAGAACAGACGTGCTCCGACAACGTCAGCATCGAGATCCAAGGATTGTTCGACAGGGTCGACTTCACGTTCAAGGACCCTCCGGACTATACCGCAGAGGACGACCTCGGCATCTATTTTCAGATCACGAATTCCAGTTGCCAGGCTGTCGACGTAACGGTGGAGTTTCATGGATCGGTCAGTGAGTCCACCATCGTCAACAGGGATCCCACAGACAAAGACGCGTGTCTCGAGGGATGCACCATCGCGGCGGAGGGAACTTTCTACGGTAATGTAGGATGGGATTTGGGCGAGCACCCCAACACTCAAGAAGAGTACGTAGTTGGCACCATTACGATCACCGGACCAGACGGCTTCGTGGATCAAACGTCGTCCGACAACACAGACACGTCTGCCGCCTGGATCAACATCGTAAGCCCGGTGAGCGAACCACCCACGTCGACTCCGACTCCGACGCCAACCCCAACGGCCACGCCTACCGTCACCCCCACAGCGACGGCCACTGCGACGCCGACGAATACGCCGACTCCCACGGCTACTGCTACCGTTACGCCGACTCATACTCCGACCGCCACCGCCACCGCGACGGTGACGCCCACTCATACCCCTACGGCTACTGCCACGACCCCCCCTACCCCAACGGTTACGCCAACCTTGACGTCGACTCCGACGCAAACACCAACCCCAACGGCTACGCCTACTGTCACTCCCACGCCGACTCCCACCAATACGCAGACGCCGACCGCCACCGCGACCGTGACGCCCACTCATACCCCGACCGCTACTGCCACGACCACCCCTACTGCCACGGTTACACCTACCATCACTCCGACCGCTACGGCGACGCCGACTCCAACCGTCACTCCGACCAATACGCAGACGCCGACCGCCACGGTGACGCCCACTCATACCCCGACGGCTACTGCCACGAGCACCCCTACTCCCACGGTTACGCCTACTCTCACTCCGACCGCTACGGCGACGCCCACGCCAACCGTCACTCTGACCCATACGCCCACGCCGACCGTGACGCCGACTCCGACTCCGGCGCAGCCGCCGCGGTTGGGTTTGGAAATCACCGATGTAGATTCGCTGGTTGGCGTGGTGGGGGAACGTCTCAGCATCGAGGCGACCATCCACAGTTCCGATGATTCGGATAGTACTGCAATGGTGCAATTGCACTACATGGTCGGCGGCACGTTTGAGTTGTTGGCAGAAGCATCAGACGTGTCCATCGAAGCCAACTCGAGCACGGCGATGGAATTGGAATGGGATACGGGCGGTTACGAGGTCGGCGTCCATCCGTTACTGCTGTCGGTTTTGACGCCTGACCAGGCGGATACGTTGGATACGGTGTCGTTCGACGCGTGGTTGGTATCCGTGGATGCGGTTTCGGTTTTCGTGCTGATTGGGGGCGCACAAAAGACCTCAGGGAGCATCGTAGGCCTGGTTGCGAAACCATCGGTTGCCACACCGGCCATTTATCCGCCCACGGCTACTGCCACACCAAGTCCCACTCCTACTGCGACGGGAACGCCGACTGCGACTCCCACCATCACGCCGACCGCGACGCTAACTCCGACGCCGACGCCCACACCGACGGCCACTCCGCCGCCAATTATTGACGCGGAAATCGTCGGAGTTTCCAGCGAGCCATCCGGATCCGCGGTGCAGGGTCAGTGGGTTGAAATTTTCGTAACGGTTGTCAACAACGGTAATGCGGGGGGACAGATTCCGGTGCGGCTGTCGTTTCCATCGGCGGACAAGGTACCTGAGACGATCACCATGAGGATACCGGCCGGCCAAACCGCTACCGCGAATTTCACATGGAAAACTCGGAATTACGACGTTGGCGCGCACTCTCTCATGGCCGAGTTGATCCTGGAGAACAACACCACGACAGGCCTCACGGAATCGGAGATCACGGTGCATCTGCTGGCACCGACGAACTCCGCGATCATAGAGGGGATCAGCATCGATCCGGAGTTGCCGGTGGTAGGCGAGCCGGTGTTGGTATCCGTGGCAGTGCGGAACGAAAGCCTCGCGTCGGTGAACGTTCCGGTCACGCTGCATTTTCCGTCTGCAAGGAAGCAACCCGAGACGCGCAAACCCTACGCTGAACCCGGGGACACCGTGTACGCCGAGTTCACATGGCGCACCAGCAATTACGACCCGGGCGACCACGAATTCCGGGTCTCGGTACCGGGTGGCGAACGTACATTTGTCGCCGCTTTGGCCGCACCAACGGTAGATTTCAGAGTGGTTGAAACCTATGGGCCGAGCCCGGATGTTCCGATCGTCCAGGGTGATTGGGTGGACATATCCGCCCTGGTGCGGAATGCGGGACCGCACGAAGGCCGCGCCACGGTGATGCTACGGGATGTCTCGCACGGCCGGGTCATGTACAGCGAAAGTGTGGAATTGCAAGCCCACGAGTCTCGAGTGGTGGACTTTACTTGGAAAACCATGCGCTACCAGACCGGAGCCTACCGTTGGCAAGTAGAGGTGGACGCCGAAAACGATACAGACCGGGGAAACGACGTTGGCCCAATGGGGGCGACCACCATCGTGGCGGACCGGGAGATCACCGTCGGTCATGGCGGGAGTTCTCCCAATGCACAAATGCTCGGACGATTCTCCAAACCTGCATTGCCCGCTACTCCAAATTTCTCAAGAGGAGCGATTTCATGGACACCGCACGAACCCGTGGTCGGAGATGCGGTTACCATCACGGTGGAGATCTCCAATCACGGGGGCCAAGCAGGAAGCCTGCCCGTGACGCTGCACTTTCCCTCAGAGGACAAGCAGCCGGAAACACGTCGACCGCACGTGGATGCCGGCGCCACCGCCACGGTCACTTTCATCTGGCGAACCAGCAGGTATGAGCCCGGACTGCATTTCTTCCGCATCGAAACTGCGCCAGACAGCGAGACGTTCAGCATAGAACTGCTGCCGCCGACGGTGGACTTTGAAGTGGTTGAAACCTATGGGCCGAGCCTGGATACCCCGGTCGTCCAAGGCGATTGGGTGGACATATCCGCACTCGTGCGGAATGCGGGACCGCACGAGGGCCGCGCCACGGTGATGCTACGGGATGTTTCGCACGGCCGGGTCATGTACAGCGAAAGCGTGGAATTGCAAGCCCACGAGTCTCGAGTGGTGGACTTTACGTGGAAAACCATGCGCTACCAGGCCGGAGCCTACCGTTGGCAAGTAGAGGTGGACGCCGAAAACGATACAAATCGCGGAAACGACGTTGGCCCAATGGGGGCGACCACCATCGTGGCGGACCGGGACATCACCGTCGGTCATGGCGGGAGTTCTCCCAATGCACAAAGACTCGGACGACTCTCCAAACCTGTATTGCCCGCTACTCCACATTTCTCGAGGGGAGCCATTTCATGGACACCGCACGAACCGGTGGTCGGGGATGCGGTTACCATCACGGTGGAGATCTCCAATCACGGGGGTCAGGCAGGAAGACTGCCCGTCACGCTGCACTTTCCCTCAGCGGACAAGCAGCCGGAAACGCGTCGACCGCACGTGAATGCCGGCGCCACCGCCACGGTCACTTTCATTTGGCGAACCAGCAGGTATGAGCCCGGATTACATTTCTTCCGCATCGAAACTGCGTCAGGCAGCGAGACATTCAGCATAGAACTGCTGCCGCCGACGGTGGACTTTGAAGTAGTGGAGATTTACGCGCCGAATCCGGCGTATCCGATTGTGAAAGGGGATTGGGCAGAGGTGGCGGCGTTCGTGCGGAACAACGGGCAATACGGAGGGAGGGCTACGATCAGCCTGTGGAACACGACGCATGACAGGCTGATGTACGAGGGCAGTATCAGCCTGGAAGCCGGAGAGTCGGGCGTGGTTGAATTCACCTGGAAGACTTTGAGGTACGAATTGGGCGAGCACATTCTGCAGATAGAATCTGAGGCTCAGTATGATATCGATCCCACCAACAATCGATCAGACACAGCACCGGCGGAGATCCTGACGAACCGGAACATCACGGTGGGATTCGGTGCACGCGACCACGTTCCAACTGCGCCAGGGCCAATCAAGGAACTACGCCTCGGACTGTATGGCGAGTACCCCGGCAACATCGTTGCTTTGAACGGAGCAACGAGCGTGTACGGGGAACAGGGGATCGCACTGGTTGAGGCGTTGGGCGGCAATATGGCGCCACAAAATGGACGGCCTACTGTGACGCTCGCGGGCTCAAACCAACGAGAGTTCGAGTTGACACCGGTGATGTGCGCGGCAATTCAGTGGCTGACGGCGGGTTGGATCACCCCAAGAGCGGGATGTCCGGGCGTATGGGCTTTGGTGCGCTAGTGGGTCGGCGGCACGACGGCATCTCGGAGGACCTCGATGAGATGGCGAGCACGACGCCCCGCGCCGTGTTCGACCTGCTGGCGGCAGGACACGCCCATGACGGCGACTTCCGCGTCGGGCTTGGCCTCGATCGCTGGGAACAGGGACAGGCCGCCGATCTGCATGGAGATATCGTAGTGCTCTTTCTCGAATCCGAATGAACCAGCCATTCCACAGCACCCGGCGTTGATGAGTTCCGCCTCGTAGCCGGGCGGCATGTTGAGCACGAACATGGAGTCGCCGGTTCCCGAGATGGCCTTCTGGTGGCAGTGGCCGTGGAACATGACCTTCTTATTCAAGGCTGAAAATTCCAGATCGAGCTTTCCGGCAGAGTGCGCACGGCTCAGGAATTCGTCGATGAGGAATGAATTTTCGGCAACCGCCCCAGCCCGGTCATCAGCGATGAACTCGGGATACTCGTCGCGCAGGGTGAGCAGGCAACTGGGTTCGCAACCGACGATGGAAATGCCGCGTTCGGCGTACGCGTAGAGGGCGTCGATATTGGCGTTGGCTTGCTCCCGAGCCTGGTCGAGCAGGCCCTTGGAGATCATGGGGCGACCGCAGCAACCGCCGTTGACCAACTCGACGGAGTAACCGGCGGCTTCCAAAACCTCGACGGCCGCGATACCGATTTCGGGATAGTTGTAGTTCATGAAGGTGTCGTTGTACAGGGCGACCGTACCGTATTTTGCGCCGTATCCGTTGCGGCTGCGCTGAGCGAACCACTGGGGCAATGGCTGAGACGCGAATGCAGGTTGCTGACGCTGGGGCGCAATTCCCAGGAACGTGGACGCCAGCGACCTGCCCAGGCCAGTGCCGGCCAGCCAGTTGCTGATGGGAGCGTACCGGCTGCCCAAGCGGTTCAGGACGTTGATGTTGGCGAATAACCGCGAGCGCAGCGGCACGCCGTGTTCCTTGTGGTAATGGTCCAGGAACTCGTACTTGAGCTTGGCCATGTCCACGCCGGACTCACACTCGGCTTTGCACGCCTTGCATTCGAGGCAAAGGTCCAGGGCCTGGTGGAGGCGGTGGTCGGTGATGGAACTCTCCGCGCCGTCGGGCATTCGGCCGGACAGGGCGGCGCGCAGCAGGTTGGCGCGGCCTCGCGTGGAGTGCTCCTCGTCGCGGTTGGCCATGAAGGACGGGCACATGGAGCCATCGAGCTTGCGGCAGGCACCCATACCGTTGCACATTTCGACTGCACCGGCGTACCCAAAGTCTGCCGAGAAGTCCAGCGATGTTTGCAGTTCCGTCGCCTGGTAGGTCATGCCGTAGCGCAGGTTCTCGGTCATGGGCGGCGTGTCGATGATCTTGCCGGGATTCATGATGCTCTGGGGATCCCAGGTCTGCTTGAGTTCCCGGAAGGCGTTGTAGATCTGGTCACCGAACATCTTGCGCGTCCAGACGCCGCGCACGATGCCGTCGCCGTGCTCGCCGCTCATGGAGCCGCCGAACTCCTTGATCAGGTCGGAGACGGCGTCGCCGATGGAGACCATCTTGTTGATGCCCTCCTCGTTCTTGAGGCTGATCAGGGGACGGATGTGCAGGCATCCGACGGAGGCATGGCCGTAGTAGCCGGCGGTGGTGCCGTGCTCGGTGACAATCTCATCAAACCGTCGCACGAACTCGCCCATCACCGATGGATCGACGGCAGGGTCTTCGACGAACGGGATGGGCTTGGCGTCGCCGCGGGTGCTCATCAGCAGGCCCAGACCACCTTTGCGAACATTCCATACGGCAGCCTGCCCGGCCCGGTCGAGTATGTTGACGCAGGCGTAGGCCAGGCCAATGTCGGCCTTGAGGGCATTCATGCGGGCGGCAAGTTCGTTTTCAGATTCGCCGTAGAATTCGACAACCAGAATCGCGCCGGGATCGCCTTCCATGAACGACAGGTTCCGCGACGAGCCCAGAGCTTCGCGCCCGCGGTCGAGCACCATCTTGTCGATCAGTTCGATGGACGATGGGTCGTGAGTGAGGACGCGGGTGGTTGCCTCGCTGGCGTCGAATATGGTGCGGAAATGGAGGATAGACAAGGAGGTCATGGTGGGACGCGGCACGAGGTTGACCTTAGCCTCGGTGACGACGCAGAGGGTGCCCTCGGATCCGACCACCATTCTGGCCAGGTTGACGGGGCCGCTGTGTCCATCGTCCAAGATGAACTCGTCCAGGTTGTAGCCGCTGACGCGACGCTGGATCTTGGCGTAGGTGCGGTCGATCTCGTCCTTCTGCTCGCGGGCGATACGGAGGACGCCGCGGTAGATCTCGCCCTCGAGTCCGCCGGCGCTGAGACGGGATTCCAGCTCGGCCGGAGTCAGTTCGCCCAGGTGCGCCGTGGAGCCGTCGGACAGGATGACGTCCAGTTCCCTGATGTGGTCAAGGGTCTTGCCGTAGATGACGGAGTGAGCGCCACAGGTGTTGTTGCCGATGCCGCCGCCTACGCAGGCGCGGTTGGCAGTGGTCGGGTCGGGCGCGTACTGGAGACCGTGGCCGGAGACCTGACGGGTGAGTTGTTCGAGGATTATGCCGGGTTGCACTCGCGCCCACTGCTCCTCGGGGTTCACCTCCAGGACGTTGTTGAGGTACTTGCTGAAATCGAGGACTATTGCGTGGTTGACGGTCTGGCCGGCGAGGCTGGTGCCTCCGGAACGCGGCAGTACGGGGATGCCTTCGCGAGCGCCGAATTCGACGACGGCCTGGACATCAGCGGCGTTGCGCGGGATCACCACACCGACGGGTTCCATCTGGTAGATGCTGGCGTCGGTGCTGTAGAGCAGACGCGAATGGGGGTCGAACCGAACCTCGCCGTCCACGCGGCTGCTGAGTTCGTCGGCGATGTCCTGTCGCTCCCTGCCCCTGATCCTGCGTTCCATTACCGTCGCCATGGCGGGGTCCTCCTGCGATTCGTCGTATCGACGCGGGGTAGACTAAAGTACCCGGCCGGAGGCCGCAACCTTCGGGGTCCGCCGGCCCGTGCTCCCAGAGCACCCCCGCTAC
>JAPOQH010000032.1 GCA_026710825.1 Chloroflexota bacterium
CGCCCGGCGTGGATGGAGAGTTCGCGCAGCAGGTCATACTCGACGGCCCTGAGGCGCACCGGCTCGCCGGCCACACTCACCAGCCGCTGGGCGTAGTCGATGGTCAGGACGCCCCGCACCTAGGACTCCGACGGCGCCAGCCGGCCCGGGCCGGTGCGCCTCCGCAGGGCCGCCTGCACCCGAGCTGCCAGCTCCGTGGGCGAGAAGGGCTTGACGATGTAGTCGTCGGCGCCCATCTCGAAGGCCCGGGCAATCACCTGGTCCTGTCCGTAGCCGGACAGGAAGATCACCGGCACGTCGGCGATGCGCAGGATGTCCTGTATCAGTTCGATGCCGTCGGTTCCGGGCAGCGCCAGGTCCAGCAGGACCAGGCGGGGCTGCTCCCGTTCCATCAGTTTCAGGGCCTCCTGCGGGTCGCCGGTGGCGGTTACCTCGCATCCGGCCTCCGTGAGGGCGTCCCGCACGAACCGCAGGGCCTGGGCGTCGTCGTCCACCGCACCAGGACGATGAAGGTCTCCATGGGCGTACGGCCAACCAAACCTCCGGCATCACTCGAGCACCTCCAACTCCTGGGGCGGCGTCGCCAGTATGCCGGCCGGTTCCATTACGAGCATGCCTCTGATCAGGTAAGTTCCGGCCGGGACGGGTTCGCCCCAGTTGTCCATCTGCTCCCACTCGCCGACGAGCACGAGCTCCTCACCGGGTTCCAGGTTGATCTCCTCCAATATCGCCTGAAAGGTCTTTCCGCACCTCCAATGCCAGACCTCCTGACCATGGACCGTTGCGACCACAAAGTCATGCGGAGGCCTGCCAGTGTAAAACTGCACCGGTTGATCGCTGCTGTTCTTGAGTGTCAACTTCATCGACACCGTCTCCCCGTAATCAGCCTGGGAGACCGTCTCCAACGAGTAATCGATGGCCCGGCGCAATTCCTCGCTCGGAGCCGCTCCGTATTCGATGCGCCGCAGCGCGCCGCCCTGGCATCCAACTTCAATATCGATGGCTTCCCTTGGGACCTTCGCCCGCGCTATCGCCGCCTCCAACTGCTCGCGGTCTCCGCGCAACGGGACCAAGCCGAATTCAATGCGCCTGTTCCGCCCGTCCACTCCGCTCCAGACGATGCCGCGAACTTGTCCGGCGGCCTCTTCCTCCACGGCCCGGTACCATGCCCTCAGTTGGGCGACGCTGGGCTCTTCCTCGGTGGACCCGTGCCAGGCTGTCCCGGTGTGCAGATGTGTTGCTTCCAGGGCCTTGCTCGATCGTGGACTCGGCACGGGAGACCCGACCGGCGGCGTTTCGGTTGTACACCCGAGGGTCACGAGAACACAGAGCGTCAACACGACGGCCGTGAGCCGCAGCGTGTAACACCAGCGGGCACGGGAAACGGAGCGCGTCAATTCGCCGGTTGGCGGTGATACGCGACGGTTTGCCTGGTGCAATTAGGATGGCCTCATCGATGCAGGGTCCGTTCCTTCACGAGCCTATCGCAAATCCCGTAGTTGGTTGCCAAAGTTCGAGCGACGCGCTTTCCGGCGTCGCCACCCAGCAGGGAGACGCGTGTGCCAGCAGCGGCCTTCCTCCATAGGGCCTTGTCAACTCCTCTAACGCCAGGGCAAGGGGCAGACCCACGGTGCCGGACGTCATTCGGTGCGGATAGCCACTGTCCAATTTGTCGCTGTTGATGGAAATCCCGCCGTGCGTGTTGTGGTTGAATGCGGCCCGAAAGCGTTTTTCTAATTGGGGCTGACGTAGTCGGAAGCCACCAGTTCTCTCACGTCGTTTGTCGTCAGCTCAAACGGGGCGCCGGACCCGGGAACCGGCTTGAAACCAAGATCCTTCAACGCTGACCGGTAGTAGCTGTTGACTTGGAAAGAGAGGCGGCCCTGAACGTCCACCAGCGCGACTTCCAACCCCGGTGGTGTTTGCCAGACGCTGGTTGCACGGTCATTCCGGATGGCGCGACCTGGACCATCTCTGATTGAGGAACAGCGCGTAGTCTGCGTCCTCTGACATAGCGGGAACCTCGTGCGGTCTGAACTCAGGCTTCCCGGTCTCTGTGTTGACGAGCGTGTATCCAACGTCCCACCCGACGTAGATGGTATCGCCAGGCTCGAAGCCGCCCTTCAGGGATTCGAACACCTCGAACCGGCGGTACACGTCGGGAAGGATGTGGGAGCGTCCGGATACAACGATGAGTTGGGGGGTCTTGTGGACCCCTTCGTCCTGGTAGCGCGCTACGACGATGTGCTCGGAATGCTCCACCAGGGTTCCGGGGGCCACGTGGACGAACCAGTCTTTGTGCGAAATGGCGCGTCCAAACAATCCGGGGTCGACCAGGATGCCGATCACGACGGCCAGGACCGCAAGGACGAACGACGCGACCAACGCGGACCTGATGTTTCGCCGGCGGATTTCACGCATTCCGTGTACCTCGAACCGTTTGACTGTATCGGGGGCCCTCTGCCTGTCCGCCTCAATAGAGCTAGACCGCGGATTGCCTCCTCACCCCGAAGCAAACCTCGGCTATTACTGCCACGTTTGCGTGCAGCATGACCATGGGTTCAACGTAGTCCGACAACTGGCGGACTTCACCCGTCTCCAAACCGTGAGCGTACACGCCGGTCTGAGCCTTGCTTGGAGGAAATTCGAACACATCGCAAGGCTCCGCCACCGCCCAGATCACGTAGTCCTCGGAAATCAGCGGGCCCGACCTGCCGCGGCCTCCCTCCCCGATAATTGTCTGCTCACCGGTTTCGAGGTCCAGAAGGACGATGGCGGACTCGCCGCCTCCCTGGAACTGTTCCCACATTACCCGCTGACCATGGACGGAGGGCCGCCCGTTGTAGCCGCCAGTTTTCACCAACAGACTTTCCTCGCCTGTTTTCAGGTTGTAGGAGTAGATGTCGAAAGGATTGTCCGGACAGTTGGAACAACCTTCGTTGGTCGGGGTGTCCTCCGGCCGGTTGCGGTTGTCGGACCAGACCACCATGTCCCCGTGAATGGCGGGCGCTCTTTGTTGCCCGGGCATCACCGCCACCGGTATCTCCACGTCTTGCTCCAAATCATAGGCGTAGATGTCGAAATCCTGCCGACGATCTTCCAGCAATCCGTTCCGATTGTCCTGCCAGACCAGGCGCGGACCGAAAATCGCCAGGCCACGTCTGGTCGCTGGCGCGTCGGTAATGCGCCTCTCCTCGCCGGTATGCCGGTGCCGGACAAACACGTCACCTGCGAACGTAGGGACGGGATTGTTCGGCAACTGGATCTTCCTGCGTTGGTCGATCCAGACAACATGGTCGGCTGACAGCGCAACATCGGACATTGGGTGGCCATCGTCAGTGACCTGGGTCCAATCACCGGTGCGAATGTTGACCAACCATAACTGACCGTCCGGGCCGATGCCCACCGCGTCGTCGCCGGACATATCAACCAACCAGACGCCAGTGTCCAGGTCCACTGTCCCGGTTACTGCAGTCGGCGCCGGAGTGAGAATTGGCGGAGGCCGTTCAACTCCGCGGCAAGCCAAAACCGTCGCCGCTACAGCGAGGCAAAAGAAAAGCGCCAACCTTTGAGGTCCCACATTCGGCCAGCAGGTTCTTGTGTGCAGGACGGCGCCATTGATGAGCTGCAAGGTC
>JAPOQH010000097.1 GCA_026710825.1 Chloroflexota bacterium
AACGCGACCATCGTGACCGGCAACGCGGGGCGGGGCGGTCTGCATGACGCCGGCACTGCCATCCTGGAGGGCCGCATCGCGGCCACCGGCCCCCCCCCCCACCCGGGGCAGGCGAGCCCCCCGCCCCCCGCGCCTCCCCCCCCCGGGGCGCGGGGCCCCCCCTGCCGCCCTTCCGCCGTTGGCCCCATGGACGCGATCCGGTCGTCCGCGATGGCGATGGCGGCATCGTGCAGAACGGTGCGGCCTGCGTCGCCGGTCACCACGGTCGCGTTGGCGATGACGGTCGTCATGTCCTCTCCTCCGCCACGTTTCGAGAGCGGATCCCGCTCCCGTAGTCGGTCAGTCGTCGCCGCCGCCCGTGCCGGCCGCCGCCGCGACGGGCCGCGCCGTACCGCGGAAGTAGATGTCCCGCCAGAAGCCGCTGCCGACCACGGTGCCAAGAACCACCAGGGTGAACGCGGCGCCGGCGACCGCCATGACGTTCCCCGCCGGCCACAAGTCCGCCAGTCGCCCGTACAGCAGGTTGGCGAAGGCCATGCTCCCGCCGATGTGCATGGAGTAGGCCGCGGAGACCCGCCCCCGAATGTCGTCAGGCACCACCGACTGGATGACGGTGTGGGTGATGGTCATGAAGCCGGCCGTGCCCAGGCCCATCATGATTGCGGCGATCATGGAAATGCCGGTTTGAGATGACAGTCCCATTCCGATGGGCGTCAGGCTGCTGGTGAATCCCAGGAACAGGAACATTCTCCCACGCGTCATGTGGTTGACTATGCCGCCCACGAACAGAGACGAGAACAGGGCGCCGATACCGAGTGCGGCCATCAGGGCGTAAACGTCGTTTGCGTTGAATGTGATCCCGTCGGGAGAGAGCTTTTCCAACGCCAGCGGCGGCAGCATGGACTCGAAGGACATCACCAGCACGCAGTGCGCCAACGCCATCATGAGGATCCCGAAGACCAGTGGCGTGGTGTAGATATAAGAGAATCCGGCGGCGGCGTTGGACCAGAAGCTGCGGCTGCGATTTATAACTCCCGTAGATACCGTCCTGACGTTGAGGGCGGATATCAAAGCCGCCAGGTAAAACACCGCGCACGACCAGAACACTATGGCGGAAGTTCCCATGGTGAGCGCCAGGTTCTGAAGGGAGAATGAAAATCCTCCGGATCCGAAAATGGCGCTGCCGCCCACCGTTACGGAAATCGCCAACAGGATGGCCGGACCCACGGCGCGCGACCCCTGCTGCATCGCCTGGTTCAGCGCCACCGCGTTGGGCAGACGCTCCCGGTCCACGAGGTTGGGTGTCAAGGATTGCGATGCGGTCATCTGCGTGGAACGCAATGTCCCGTTCACCACCGCCAGCATCACCACGTACCACGGGTTGCTGATGCCAATCATCACCAGGATGGCCATGACGGACGCCTGGGCAATTTGCAGCACGTACACCTGCTGCAACAGGGTTTTGCGGGTCATCTTGTCGGCCAGGTAGCCGATGAACGGCGTGGCGAAAAAACGCGGCGACATGGCCGCGAAAGTGATCAGACCGACCCACAGACCCTGCGTGCCCTGCAACTCGGGGATACCGTACACCCACGCTCCCCGCGCCACGATCAGCGCCCAGGCGCCGCTGCTGCTGCACAGCGTGGAAAAGGCGAGGAAACGAAAATCCCGGAACACCAGCGCCGCCAGGAACCGGTGCGCCCTCTGCGCGAAAAAGTTTCGTTGCGGGGCCGCGTTTGTTGACATGTGGCGTCTCCTGCCGCGTCCAGGAACCCGTGCGCAGCGGCGGGTGCGGCTGCCGAACGTACATCGCGCGGCATCAGGGCGGCTGCCGTCGTGATCTGCGGTTTACCAGGCGGTTATGGGCGCATTGTACCCCACCGCAGCATTGGATGGGGTCGACGACACAGCCCGCGTCATAACTGGCCCCGGTCGATACACCGTGTCGAATCCCAAATCTCAGCGGTGGGTTTCCAGCCCCGCCCACCCTCTAACGTCGACCGGTTCCCTCATGGTGCGGCGGGTCCGCATCTGCCGACAGCCGGGTCGCGGCTCCAATGCCGAGTGGGAACAAGGTCCAACTGCTTGAGGTTGGCCTTGTGGTTCTTGACATCGTAGCGGGGGCGAAAATTCCTTTCGCCCCCCTGTAGTTGCCCGTCCGGACCGTCTCCCGATTCCCCGATAGATGGATCAGTTGGGGACCCACACCATCGCGCCGATTTCAGTGAACTCGCGGTTGACCTTCTCCCACGAGTCTCCGGCGTCGCTGCTGGAGTACAACTCGCCCATGAGGCTGGAAGCCAGCACGACATCCGGATCCGCGGCATGCGTGGCGAAGCCCCAGATGTTGGAATTGGGCTCCACCGGCAGGGGCCGCCGCTCCCAGGATTTCCCGGCATCCACGGATCGCTGCACCGCCCCCGCGCCGCCGATCGCCGTGTCGCCCACGCCCGCGAAAATCACGTTGGGGTCATTGGGCTTGACGGCGATGCCGCGGCTGTACGGCAGCACAAATTGATCGGTGGTCACCACGGACTGCCAACTTTCGCCCATGTCCGTCGTGGAGTAGATCTCCCGGGGCGTGCTGGCAATCACCCGATTCGGCTCACCCTGGCTGATGGCCATGCCGTGGATGTCGGGGTGCACGCCGCCCTCAACGTGGGTCCAGGTGTCCCCGCCGTCCAGGCTGCGGTACACTCCGTCGACCTCCACGCCAGCCCACACCGTGCGGTGGTCCTTGGGATCCACCACCAGCATGGTCACCATGGGCGGCCCGATGTGGCACTCCTGCGCCATCTGCACCGACAGCCTCGACCAACTTTCGCCTCCGTCCCGCGTGCGGAACAGCGCCGCCGGCTTGATGCCCACGAAGACGGTCTCGGTGTCCTCAGGGTCGATGGCTATCGACCAGATGGGCATGCCATCCATGGGCGACCAGAGCTTTTCCCAGGTCGCGCCCCGGTCCTCGCTGCGGTACACGCCATTGTCGGCCCCGGCCAAGATGCGGCTGGGGTTGTCGGGATATGCCGCCATCGCCCTGACCTGGCTGCCCAGCGGGAACGGGTCCCTGATCCGGGTCCAGTTGTCGCCGCCGTCCGGGCTGTGCCAAACGCCGCCGCCGAAACCGGTCGCGCCCACGCAGATGCTGTAATTCTTGCTCATGGCAACATCACCTCCTCAGTTCGTTGTAATGCCTCCGGATGACGGAAAATCAACCGTTCAACTCCGTGATCGAAATCCAGCCCGGGCCCTCGCCCAGCGGATGGGTCGCCAGCCGGGTGATCTCACCCGATTCGCCGTCGACGCCGAAGATAGCCATCTGGCCGGAATCCTGGCCGGCGGAGTAGAGGAACTTGTCCTGCAGGTCCAGGCACAGGGCATTGGGCCTCGGCTCCGATTGGACGATGCCGTTGGATGTCAACGCGCCCGTCGCCGCGTCCAGCGTGTAGCAGGCGATGCTGTCATGCCCGCGATTGGGCGCATACAGGAACCGCCCCGACGACGTGACCTGGATCTGGGAGCAGGTGTTCCTCTCCTCGAATCCCTCCGGCGGCAGGGTGGTGACCGTCTGGGACAGCGAGAGGGTGCCGTTGGACGTGTCCAGGTCATAAGCGCTCACGCTGCACCCCTGCTCGTTGGAGAAGTAGAGCACGTCCAGCGACGGGTGGAAGCAGAAGTGCCTCGGCCCCAGGAATTCCTCCGGATCCACGGTCGCCGGCGAGTTGGGCGTGATCTGCCCGGTGTTCTCGTCGAACCGGAACTGCCAGATGGAGTTCGGCCCGTTGCCCGCGATGTGCGGCACGAACGCGTAGGTGTTGGTGGGATCGGTCTGCATGGCGTGCGCGCCCGTAGCCGTGTCCAACTGCACGACCGGATCGCCGCCCACCGAGCCGTCATCCCCAATCGGATGCACAGCCACGCGCGCGCCCTGGTAGTAGGAGGACAGCACGAACTTGCCATTGCGGTCAGTGGCTACGTACACCGGCCAGGCGTCCAGCGCGATGGACCCGTTGCGAGTCAACCCGCCGTTGGCCTGATCGATCTCGAAACTCACCAACTGCGTGATCTCCCGGCAACCCACGTAAAGGAACCGCCGGTCGGGGCTGATCGCCATGGTGAACGGCCCGCCGTCGACGGGCACGTCATGTTGCAGCGTCAGTCCGCCGCTATCGGGATCAATGGTGAACACCGAGATCTTATTGTCTCCCTGCACGGCGACATACATGTAATAAGGCATGGTTTGCTCCTCGCGGTTGGGTTGCGGGATTGGTCATACTGCGCGGGCATCACCCCGTGGGCGGGCCGAAGCCGGGATTTCGGGCCCATACCATGCCGTTGGGGTCGTGGGCGATGTCGACCGTATTGCCCTTGGAGTCGCGCAGGCCCATCGGGTGCTGCACCAGTTCGATCATGTTGCCGTCAGGGTCCTTGATGTAGGTCGAATGAACGTTGGCATACTCACGGACCGAGGGCCTGCTGTACTCCACGCCCAGCGCGTCCAGGTTGGCGATCATCTCGTCCCAGTCGGCAATCTCCACTGCGAAGTGCCCCGACGGGTTGGGGTTAGGCGTGAATGTACTGTGAATTTCCCCGTTGCCGATGCGGAGTTGTAGTTGCCGTTGGTTTAGCTCCGGACCGCGGTCCAGGAATTCCGCCCCGAACACGTTCTCGTACCATTCCCTGCTGCGTTCCTTGTCGCTGATCTCGATGTTGATGTGCTGAATCATCGTAACTCTTGACATGATTTCGCCCCTTTTCGCTGCTGGCACCTCAGCGATTATCGGATTTCATCACGGATGATACTGTGGGCGCGAGTATAGCACTGTCCAGTCCGGCGCAAGCCTGTTTCAGGACCGGCGCGTGGACAGCCGGGAGGCGGTTCCTGCTGCGAGACGCTGGCGCTCAGTCAACCACGCGGCGTGCACAACCGCACCAACCACTTGATGGCGTCGTCGCGTCTCATCCTGACGTCGAACGCTTTCCTGACCCCTGGCAGCGACGACTCCCAAAAAGCAGCCCTGCGGACAACAGCGCCGCAGGGCTGCCAACCGTCGGGTTTACCCGAGTTGCTGGCGTATGAACGACGCCATCAGTTCCAGCGCCTCTTGAGCCAACGGGGTGGACGCATCCTCCAGGATCCTTTCTCCCGATCCCTCGAATACCTTGAAATCAAGCTGCCCGCCGGCATTGCGGTATTGGGAGATGAACTCTTCCAGGTCGGGACGAGGGTGCGCCTCCTCGTAGGTGCGGGCCAGGCACAGCGTGGGCGGTAGTTCCGTACGCTCGCCGGCGGCCAGCATGCGAGCCGGCGCGGCTGCCGCCATGGCCTCCTCGGTCTCCCAGTACAGATCGTGCATGGGTACCACGCGCTCGGCCATCCCCGCTGGCGGCGTGCAGTCGTCGCGCAGCCCCTTGGCGTACCGGTAGCGGCCCAGCGGATCGATCACGGGAGACGCCATGATGACGCAAGCCAAAGACCCGTCAATTCCGGTCGCGCCGTTGGCGGAAGGTATTGATGCGTAGCGCGGATCATTTGGACACATGCCCAGCAGCATGGCCTGGTGCGCGCCACTGGAGGTGCCCATCGCGCCGACGCTGCCCTGGATGCCATTCCAGCTTTCCGCCTGCGCCTTGCACCAGCGGATCCCGTAGTTAATATCCGCGAACGACCCGGGATAGGATGCGACCGGAGGAGCCCGAAAATCCAGCGCCGCCACGATCACGCCCTTCCTGGCCAAAGCTTCGTTGGCCCCGTTTCCGATGAGGCGGTCTCCTCTCACCCAGGCGCCGCCGTGCAACTCCACCATGATCGGGAACGGCCCGTCGCCAAGAGGTCTGAACACTCTCGCCAGCAACGGCGTATCGCCGTGGCGAAGATATTCCACATCCTGGACTTCCACTTCATAGGTTGTTTCCTGCTTGCTGGTAACCATCTAAAACCTCCGCAACGGCTTTCGTAGCAACTTGGTGTCATGCGGCAGACTCGCCACACTCGCTATCGCCAATATTCGACCGGATTATACAAGCCCGTTGAACTCGGAATAAGTGGCTGCATCACCCGCTAACGCCCGGCTCCGGATAATTAGTGAAAAATTGTGAACGGGCCGCGCCGCTTGTGAAAACCTCGTGAAAAAACAGTTTGGCCGGCGTCCAGTCCGTTTATTGCCCACCCCAACGGATAGTAGTATGACGCAAGTAGTGTCCCAAACCATGGGGGGATCTGAGTTGGAAATGCACGGCGGTTTCTGCGCTCGCGGAATGTTTCCTGCGGTGGTTACCCGCACCAATCCCGGTTCTCCATCGTGACCGGGTAATTGATTCAAATGGGCTGTCCTACATACCCCCAGACTCACGAGGACGATGATGAGCCTTTTACGAGCGAGCGCTGAACACCCTGAGGCGGAAAAACTCAAGCAGGAGATTGAAGCTCTCAAAAATCGGCTTGCGGGTGTGAGCGAAGCAAATATCGCCATCGCCGGAACCCCTGAAATCGACGCCGCGCTTCAGGAACTAATCAATCGCGCCTCAAACTTGGCCGGCGCCCGGTACGGCGCGCTCGTCACTTTCGAAGCCACCGGCGACATTCGCGACTTTTATGCCTCAGGAGTCGCGGATGAAGATCGTGAGTTAATGGCTCAGTCGGCCCAGGTATGGGAACTGTTGATCAACCCCAATGCGGCGCCGGGTACCGTCAGGCTCAATGACGCTGCGATTCGCCCCGATGAGTTGGGGCTTCCCCAGGGCCACCCGGCGGTGGAGACTTTTATAGGGATGCCGATTTACTGCCAGGACGAGCGCGTCGGCAGTCTATTCCTTGCGGATAAGGAAGCCGGTCAAGAGTTTTCCCGGGAAGATGAACACGTGGCGGCCATGTTCGCCGCCCAGGCCGGATCCATGATTTCCAATTCCCGAAGGTACCAGAACGTGGTCCAGGAAAGGGTCGATTTGGAAACGATGATGGAACAATTCCCCGTGTCGCTCGGCGTCTTCGACGTGCGGGCCGGCGAGATGTCCTTCATGAACCGGGAAGCGCGACGCTTGTTGGGCAAAGTTGCGAACACGAAAGAGGAAATTGAGAACATATACTTCGCCTTGAAGTTCACGCGACCCGATGGCAGGGAGCTTCATTTCACGGATCTTCCGGGCACCAGGACACTCCAAAGCGGGGAAACCGTGCTCGCCGAGGACATAGTGATGCACCTGCCGGACGGCACTTCCATGACCACTCTGGTAAATTCCGCTCCTGTATTCTCGGAGTCGGGGGAAATGTTGTGGGCGCTGTCGTCGATGCAGGACATCACGGCTCTGGAGAACCAGGAGATAAGGCGGGCCGAATTTCTGGAAATGGTAAGTGCGGAGTTGAGAACGCCTTTGATCAGCATCACCGGGTCTGCCGCCGCGCTAAGAAGCAATGTCGAACACGCGAACCCCACCGAGGACCTTCAGTTATTGGGAATCATAGACCGGCAGGCCGACATGATGCGGGGACAGATCAACAGCCTGATGGAACTCGCTCAAATTCACGCCGGAACATTGAGCGTGGTTGTTGAACCAATGGACTTGGCGGGATTGATTGAACGGTCTTGTGCAGAATATCTCAACGACCATTCTGCAATTGCCATCCAATTGGACATCGCGGAAAATCTGTCCGCCGTGCTCGCGGATCAGCAGCTTATTGGCAGGGTGCTGCATAATTTTCTCCGCGACGCGGCAATGCGCTCAAGCGACTCATCCCCGGTCACGGTGTCTGCGACGGAGGTGGATATCCACGTCGCGGTTTCGGTGTCTGCAAATGGCCCAATTGCTCCGACGGAGAATAATTACACGCTCACCAATGCCAACGAGCATCCAGAGGAGATGGGGAGCGCTGGACTGGCGCACGCCAAGGCGGCTGAATTGTCGTCGCAGGGTGAAGGGTTGGCGTTCGCCTACTGTCGTGGAGTGATCGAGGCCCAAGGCGGCCGCATCAGCACCGACATGGATGAGCAAGAAGGCAGGATGACGCTTACCTTCACCCTCCCTACGATCGAAGACGAGGTAGCCGTCATGGTTCCCGTCCCGGCGGGGACGCCGGACACGTTCCAGTCTGCCGCCGCAGAGGAGATCAAGATACTCGTCGCGACCGAAGATCCCCGGTTGTCGCGCCTGGTTCGCCAGGACC
This sequence comes from Chloroflexota bacterium, assembly GCA_026710825.1. Classification (GTDB taxonomy): domain Bacteria; phylum Chloroflexota; class Dehalococcoidia; order Lucifugimonadales; family UBA3495; genus Bin87. The sequence continues at coordinate 8,162 of JAPOQH010000097.1, forward strand.
TGTTCGACGCGGGCTACGATACCGTGGCGACCGCAGCCCTCGGTGAGATCGAGGAACTTGCGTCGTTGGAAAGGCCAGAACTGATTATCCTCGATATAGCGGGCAGAGAGGAGGAATCATTCCGCATCTTGCGGGGCGCAGGACAAGCGCTGAACCTGCCTGCGATCGTGCTCTGTGATCGGGACGATGAGGAATATGTCGTGCGCGCTTTCGACATGGGCGCAGACGGGTACATGGTAAAGCCATTTTCGTCTACCGAGCTGATCGCAAGGATTAAGGCTACCCTGCGAAGATTGAACGCGGGAGCGGATGTTGCCGGCAGTCGCGCCTACCAAATTGGCGACGTTCGGATTAACTTCGACGAATGGTCGGTCAACGTATCGGGGCAACGGGTGCCGTTGACCGGCACGGAGTTCAAACTGCTCACCGAACTCGCCAACAGCTCAGGGCGAGTTCTAACCCAGACCGAGTTGCTGCAGAGCGTTTGGGGCGCCGAATATGTGGGCGAGTCCCAGCTATTGCGTTCCTACATCAAGTCTCTTCGCCAGAAACTCGGGGACAATGCCAGACGGCCCTCTTACATATTCACGGCGCACGGAGTCGGTTACCGCATGGCTCGGCCCAATTCCGTATAAACCCGCCCATTACCGCAACTTCCGGCCACGAGGCTCCGCGTTTCCAACCGCGGTCAGGCTGGCCTCTCGATCCCCGGGCCCCAGGTCACTCCGAACTCGGCGCGCGATACCAACGCGCCCGTGAGGGATTCGGCGGTCTGTCCGGCCAGCCAAACCCCCGACGGGGCCAGAATGTCCGGCTGCACCATGGGTATGTGGGCAGTGCCCGGCCAGTCCCCGCGCCGGTTCATCCAGGTGTCCACCCTGCCCGGCTCGAATACGTTGACCGCGATGTTGTGGGGCCTGACCTCCTCGGCCAGGCTCAAAAACATCCTCTCCAGAGCCGCCTTGCTCATCGAGTATCCGACCCTGCCCTCCCGGTAGGCGCGCGCCGCGCCGGAGGTGACGCAGTATATTGAGCCTCCCTCTCCTCGCGCTATCATGGACGGCAGCGCGTACTTGCAGAGGAGCAGCGGGCCACGGACGTTGACCGCCAGGCACTGGTCCAGCAGGTCGAGGTCGAGATCGACCACCGGCGACTCGCAGTCCATGCCCGCGTTGCAGACGAGCGCGTCGATCCGGCCGAAATGGTCGAGCGTGGCGGTGACCAGGTTCTGGATGTCCTCAACCTGAGAAACATCGCAGCGTACCGGGAGGGCCGCGCCGCCCCGTGCGGCAATCTGCGCCGCCGTGTCGTTAATGTCCCCCGACCCGTGCCTTTCGTACTCGGTACCGGCTGACCGGTCAACGTCAGTGCGAGACGCCACGACCACACTGGCACCGGCATCGCCCAACCCCAGGCAGATGGAGCGGCCGATTCCGCGGCTGCCGCCGGTGACTATCACTACTTTGCCGTCAAGTCTCATTCCAACCTGCCCAGGGTCCGATCGAACGGACCGTATTTTCGGTAAGCATATGCCTCAGCGCCGGCAGCCGCAAGCCGAGCGCTTTGGCTCGCCAACCCGTTTAGCAAAGCTCGGCATATCATCACAAGCTCGGCACACCGTCGGAAACTCACGGCCCTGCGAATCCTTACGCCATTTGTCGCAGCGCCAGGGTTCGGAATGTTCCTTCCGCCTCGAACAATTCGTCAAACGTGCCCTGCTGAACGACCCTGCCTTTTTCCAGCACATAGATGCGCTCCGCCCTGCGGATGGTGGACAGCCGGTGGGCAATCACAATGCGCGTGGCGGCGAGGCTGTTGAGGCCCTGCATCACCCCGGCCTGGCTGCGGGTGTCCAACCAACTGGTGGCCTCGTCCAGGAATATGATCCTGGGTCTGCGCACCAACGCTGCAGCGATCCTGATCCTCTGCACCTGTCCGCCGGAGAAGGTGGAGGAGCCATCGCTGACCGTTGTGTATATGCCCATGGGCATCGCGGCCAGATCCCCGTCCACCGCCGCCAGTCGGGCAGCCTCCCAGGCATCCTCGACGGTCAGGTCATCGCTCAACCCGATGATGTTGTCCAGGATGTTGCCCGGCTGCAGGACGCTGTCCTGTGTTACCACTCCGATCTGACGCCGCACGGCCCGCGGGTCCAAATGAGACAGGTCGCGGCCGTCGTAATAGACCCCGCCGGATGAGGGCTCTTCGAGGCCGAGGGCCAATTGCACCAGCGTGCTCTTTCCCGCTCCCGATTCGCCCACGATGGCGACCAACTCGCCGGGACGGACGTGGATGGATACGTCGTCGATTATCAGGGGGCCACTCTCGTCGTACCGAAAGCTCACGTGGTCCAGGTGGATTTCCCCGTTCAATTCCGTGGGCGTGATGCCGGTCGACCGGCCTTGGGGCACTCCGTCAAGGACGGGTTTGACCTGCTCGTAGCCCGGTATCACCGCCGCCAGCGCCTCAAACGAGCGGCCGAGACCCACGATCGCCGTGTAAAAAGTCATCGAGACGGCGAATACCACCAGGAAATCACCGATCCCGGGGCCGTTCGCGCCGCGCCACAGCACGAACGCGAAGAGCAGCGCGGCGGCCAGAGCGGGCACTGCCGCGTTGAAGGCCACCAACGGCTCGGTCAAACGGCCGATCCGTATTCCGGCCAGGTGCTGCTGCCGGTAGCCGCGAGCCCAGGACGCGAAAGCCGATGATTCCGCGCCGGCGGACCGCAGTTTGCTCATGCCGTTGATGAACTGGAACAGTTCTCCCGACAGGCGGCGCGACGCCGTGTAACGCCGCCGCTGCGGCGCGATCTGCAAGACGCCGAAACACGCGGTTGCCGACAGGGCGACCACACCCACGCCTATGCTCAACCAGGCCAGGCTCATATCGTAAATGAAGAGCAACCCCAAGGTTGGCGTCAGGAAGATGATCGACAGCAAGGCGTTGGCGACCACGCCGGATACCTGGTCCCTCAGGACCTGGAATACGCTCAAACGCATCGCCAGATCACCGGCGGTGTATTCCCGGTAGAAACTGGGTCGCAGCTTGAGCATGCGATCCCAGGTGGCCGCGCTCAGTCTTGCCGCAGTTCGGCCCTCCAGCCGCATCATGGCGGCCCCTTGAACCATGATCAACGAGACTCCAACCAGGGCGAAAGCCACCAGGGCGATGGTGACCTGCACCAGCATGCCGCCGGCCACGGCTGGCAGGATCCGATCCGCCAGGATTCCTATGGCGACGGCGGGAACCAGCATCAGCAGGGTCGCCAGCAGTCCGGCGATAGCAAACCTGGCAAGCTCCGGGACCATGTTTTTACCGGCCAAGCGTGCCAAGTCCACCGCGCTCACCGGCCGATCGTCAGGCAGGGGACGGTAGAAGAACCAGGCTTCGGGGTCTATCTCTTCGGCCGTGGCAGCGTTCACCCGAAATGAACTGCCGCGAGACGGATCGATCGCCCGGTATCGTCCCAGCAGATCAGGAATCAACGCCAATGGCTGCCCATCATCTTGGCGGAACCCCAGCATGGCGCCGCTGTCGCCCAACCACCAGCGGTCTTCCCGGGACAGGCGTACCTTGCGGGCCCGGACCTGCGACATGTCGAGGATTTCGTCCACCGTATGGTCTCGAGAGTCTCGGCCTCGCCGGCTCGGGGGCTCTTGAAAATCGATGCCCTCGCGTTTGCCGATCACCGCCATCGCTGACATCAGGGCCGACCCCTCTGCCGAGATGGCGGGAGCGCGCGGGTTCATCACGTTGAAAAGGGTTTGCCGGGCGGTATCGCGGTCCTGCCGCCGGTGGGCGGCGCGAGCCACTTGCTCGTTGACTACGTCGGCAACCAGCAGTCGGCGGTTCAGCAGTTCGGCGCTCAACGCGAGACGATGAAATTCCGCCAGGGCGGGTAATAGTTTGCCCTCGGCACACATCTTGCCAGTCTCGAACCCCGTCAGGCTGGATGCAAAAGCGACGCTCAACCAGGTGCTCGAGGTCAACGGCAACCATTCCGCGTCCTCACTCGGCGTCTCCGTCCCCAGGTAGGCGGCCGTGGGATCGTCGGTGCGAACCCACAAAACTCCTCCCGGACGAACCGATACCACCGCTCCTGCATCAATCGCCAACGCATGAACCGCCGATGAGGGATCCAGCGCCAGGTCAAAGCGGGGTCGGGGTTCGATCTGCCCCGCCACGGTCTCACCCACCTCCGACACCCATGAATCGATCTAGGACGACAACTCCGCATCAAGGTCCGACTCCATAAGGGTGCCCAGGCTCAGTCGGCGCAGGTTGGTGTCCGGGAGGCCTTTCGCGGTGGCAACCAGGGAACTCTCGTCCTTGCCGACACCGAAGACCAGGCGACCGCGTCCCGCGCGAAGCAGGTGTTTGGCGTTGGACACGGGTGCGCCGTCCCGGTACTCGGTGAGGAACACGTCCAGCGCGCCCGTCTCCACGAACCACACCGCGTTGGGATCATCCAGGTGGATGGGCAGATTGCTCGCGCTGACCACGGGTTGGCCCGCGGATTTGGCCACTTGGGCCAGGGAGTTAGCCACCGGTGCGGTCATTTCTGTTATCCATGGACGGCGATCCGACTCACTGGGCCTGCATGAGTTGGGCGTACAGCCCGTTTTCGTCCCGCATCAACGTCTCGTGCGTTCCCCGCTGGACCTCGCGGCCACCGTCCATGACCAGGATCAGATCGCAGTCCCGGATGGTGCTCAGTCGGTGAGCGACAATCAGGCATGTGCATCCCCGACGTCGCAGCGCGTCGTCAATGTGCAATTCGGTCACAGCGTCGAGGGTGCTGGTGGCCTCATCCAGGACCAGTACCGACGGGTCGTTGACCAGGGCGCGGCTGATTTCCAGCCTCTGCCGCTGGCCGCCGCTCAGGTTGCGTCCGCCCTCCTGTAAAAGGGACTCGTAGGCGGAGGGGCCGCTCACGATCTCGTCATGGATCACCGCGTCGTTGCACGCCGCGACCAATTGGTGGTCGGGTATCGCTGGGTTCCACATCGTGATGTTGTCGCGCACCGAGGCGGCGAAAAGGAAGATGTGCTGGTCCACGGTCGCCAGGGAGCTGGTCAGGACATCGCGCGGTATCTCGCCCATGCGTACATTGTCAAACAGGATGTCTCCGGACCAGGGAGCATATTCCCCACTCACCAGTTTCAGCAGGGTGGATTTCCCTGACCCAGTGGGGCCAATGATCGCGACTCGCTGGCCGGGTTCAACGGTGAGGCTCAGGTTTTCGATCAGCGGCGGCCGGTTGGTCTGGTATCCGAAGGTCACGTTGCGCAGTTCGATACGTCCGGCCAGTCGCAGCGCACCGTTCAGCGTGGCCACGGAGTTGGAGCCAGGCTCATTGCTCCGCTCCAGGGTCGGATCCTCGACCGCGTCCATCACGTCGTCAATTCGTTGCAGATCGGCTTCGAGCATCTGGAATGAATCGGCGAATTGGACGAACCGGCCGATGGGCAGCAGGAAGTTGCCGGCCACCACGTAGAATCCCATCAACACGCCCAGGGACATATCGCCGGACATTACCCGCCAACCGCCCAGGCCCAACACCGCAGCGAGTCCGAGGAACAGGAACAGCCGCGGCAGGGCGGTGATGATGTAACCCAACTCCGTGAATCGCTGCCGGGCGACCAGTTCCCTGGCTTGGTGGCCGGCCCACCGACCGAAAAAATCATCCTCGCTGGTGGTGGCCCGAAGATTGTCGATGCTGCGCAACCCGGATGTTCCGACGCCGAACAGCAACGCCTGTTCGCGTCGCAGCTGGCGGCTCTCGTCAGTCCGCAGGTGGCTCAACGCGAACATCAACCCAACCTGCACCACGGCCAGCAGCGCCACCACCGCAGCCAGCAAGGGGTCGTAAAATATCATCAACGCCAGGAACAGAACGCTCATGACGAATTCGATCATCACCCCGACGCACTGCTTCGTTGTGTTTCCCGCTATGGCATCGATCAACTGCACTCGCGACGTCAGGTCCCCCGCGAACCGGTGGGTGAAATAATGGGCCGGCAGGCGGAAGAGACGGGACAATAACCGCTCGGCATGCACCACCGAGAGGCGGATTGCAAGTCGTCTCAGGACCGTCTGCTGCAACCACGTCAATACGAACACCAGCCCGCCGGCCAACGCCACGGCCACCGTTAGCGTCCAACCCCATGATGGTTCCGGCGCAACCAGGGCGTGGTCAATGAACAGGCTCAGCAGGATGGGCACTGCCAGCCCCGGCAACGCCAGCAAGAGTCCGCACAACGCCACGAATCCCAGCGGAGTTTTCACATCCCGCAACCACGGCCAAAGGCTGCGCAGTGCGCCGGGAGCCTCGCCTTCGGTGCGAAACTCCGAAGTGCGTTCCACCTGCAGAACTATTCCGGTGAACGCCTGGTCAAACGTCTCCTCGCTGACCCACCGGCGTCCATTGGCCGGATCGTTGAGGTAGAACCGTCCGCGCCCGACACCTTCCAGGACTACGAAGTGATTGAAATCCCAAAACAGGATGGCCGGCAAGGGCACGTCTGCCAGCTCGTGTACTTCCTTGCGCCAACCGGTTATGCGCAGACCGTACTCCCTGGCGGCGGTAACCAGATCGGCAGCGCTGGTGCCGTCCCGGTTCACCCCGCAGGCCTTCCGTAGTATCTCTATGGATACCCAGCGTCCGAAATAGGCCAGCACCGCGCCGAGGCAGGCTGCGCCGCACTCTGCCGCCTCCATCTGCGGGAATAGCGGCGTCCGAATCCGCTTGACCTTCGACCGGCCCGATCGCATCCACGCCATGCCCATGCCCTCAGCGGAGACCTCGCGGCGCCAGGAACGCCAACGGCCGGTGCTCTCCCACCACCACCCGCAGATTGCACGGATCGCCGTCGGTCAAATGCTCACCCGGAGGTTCGTCGAATGCCAGTTGGACCAGATACCCCCGACTCGGTACGGGCAGGCCATACTCCGCCAGCCAATCGGGCGGCGCAATCGCGCGGTCAGTTGTCGCAGTCACCTCAGCCTCCATGGCCTGCGTTCTGTTCCCGCCGTCGTCCGCTATCAGCACCTGGGCGTCAGCGCCGAGATCAAGATGCTCCGCCTGCGTGGGCGTCAACAGGGATACTGCCTCCAGCCCCGTATCGGACTTGGCCAGCACCATCGCGACAGACGAACCGGGAGCGACGCTCTCGCCCAGGGTGAGACGGTTCGCGGCAATCTCCCCCGCAACGGGGCTGTTGATGAATTCGTTGGATGCCAGCAGGGTTTCGATTTCCTTCAACTCAGCCTGGGCCAGCGCAAGGTCGTCCGCCGCGATGCCGGAGGTGGATTCCAACGCTGCGACCCTGGCGCGGGCCAGGTTTGCCCGCTGGTTGAGTTCGGGGACGTGAATACGGGCGATGGATTGCCCGACTTCCACTTCGTCACCCACATCCACCAGGACCTCCACCACGTTGCCCGAGGTTTCGGCGATTATGGCATGTCGCTCGCCGGGCTGCGCCAAAACACAGCCGGCGGTGAAGCTCCGTTCGACGCTGCCCAGCAAACTCCAGGCCAGGACACACGCCAGCGCGAATCCCAGGCCTGCCAGGATCATCCATTCTCGGGGAGCGGTGACGCGTAAAAGGCCGTCCAGGGGCTCCCTGCCACCTCGACGGGCTAAGGCTCTTTCGCGGAATAGACGCTTGTTACTTGACAACTAAAATGGTCCGGACGTTGACGGCGGACAGGTTTCGATCTCGCCGCGTTACCCTACCTTACCGGGCGACCGAACGCAAAAATCTGTGACTTTAGTTCACAACCCCTCACTCGCAGGCGCACACACCATCAGACAACATCCTCGTGGCGGCAACTGGACCAACGACATGAAAGTGGGCGTTGGCAAATTTAGCGCGCGGAGGCCAGCCGCGAAGTTTTCGTACAATCAGTACTTGCGAGTAAAGGTGGATGGAATACCGATCAGTTCCTGCCTTGCTATCGACCAGGCTCGTACCATCGTCGACTGGACCGCTGAGCAGTCGGCGCCGACCACCTTCAGGCCAACCCCGTTTCCGTCGGGCAGCAGCGACGCGCCGGCCTGCGTATTGGCGAAGTTTTGCAGAACCTCACGCAATGAATCGAGCACCCTGCGAGCTATGTGTCCGTCGCACACAATCAGCATGGATCCCAGCGTCAACTTGCCCCCGTCCTGCCTGCTGTCGTCGTCCATTCTCCCTAGGAGCCCGATGCCGGTGGGCCTCGCCACTGACGGGCAGAGGTCGAACGCTTCCCGGTAAACCGGTCGATTCCCAGCGCGATACACAGCCAGCCGACTGTGGATGCCGCGATATTGGAACGCCTCCCCCATGGCCACCCTGCCGGGCGTGATGACATCCCACCAGAGGAGCGTGCCATCCGGTTCAACCGTGATGGAAAAGTCCTGCTCCAGGTTGGCGTCCCTGAAGGGAATGAGCGGGTCGGGCAGGTATTCCAGGTAACCTCCGGCGGCCACGCTGAGCGCCACGCGCTGTTCGGCCTTGCCGTGCTCCATCGTGTATATCTTCGTCGCGCTCTGGGTGGTGACGTGGGCCCGTGCGCCGCGACCGACCTCCACCATCACGTTTTGGCGGTCGCCCGCAAACAACCCACCGGTCGGATTGGACAGGAACACATGGGCCAGGTCGGGAACCGAGTCGTCGGGGTAGAGCGCCCGCTGGACCAACAGCGGGGGCCGCGTGCGTGTGTGCGTCAACCGGGTGCGGCCGTCCCGATGCTCCAGGAGCAATTCGGCCAGCCCGTGGGCGCTGCCGCTCAGGGTTTCAGCAGTGGGCTGCAGGGTCGCCGATTGCATCAAGGATATGGTCCAGCACCGCGTCCAACCCTTCCCCGGTGCGGCAGTTGGTGAACGCATACGGTCGCTCGCCGCGCACTACGTCTAGGTCGCGCCGCATCACGTTCAGGTCCGCGCCCACGTAGGGAGCCAGGTCGGTCTTGTTCACCACCAGCAGGTCGGTTTGGGTGATGCCCTGCCCGCGCTTGCGGGGGATCTTGTCGCCGGCCGCCACGTCGATGACGTAGATCTGGTAGTCCGCCAGCGCGGGGCTGAAAGTCAGCGTCAGGTTGTCTCCGCCGCTTTCGATCAGCACGATATCGGAGTCGGGATATGCCTCGGTTAACTCCGCCGCCGCCAGGAGGTTTAGGCTGGGATCTTCGCGGACCGCCGTGTGAGGGCAGGCGCCCGTTGCCACGCCGCGGATGCGGTTGGTATCGAACACTCCCGCGAGGGTTCGGGTGACGTGCTCGGCGTCCTCCCTGGTGAAAATGTCGTTGGTGATCACCACCGGATGCCGGTCTCGCTCCATCAGCAGCGGAACCAGCCTTTCCACCAGCGTGGTCTTGCCGGAACCGACCGGCCCGCCGACGCCTATTCTGGGTACGATTCTCATGTGTTCGTCTCCGGTTTTCCTGGGGTATCAACTGGCGAACATGCGCACATCGTCGTGCGAGTGCAGCATGGACGCGATGTCGGCCTGCGGTGAGAATGATGTCATTTCCCGCCAGTCCCGGGCGTTGAGATTCGCGGCCGATCCGGTCGTCGGTTCTTGCATCGAAAGCAGGATGCGCTGGGCCTCCGAATGTGTCAGGGGCAGCAAACGTTGCGCTGCTCCCAGCATTCCGACGGCGAAGCTGTGGCAGTACATGAGCAGGGCATTGTCGGCCGGTATGTCGAAGGCATGCGCCACTACGCCCAATGCCACCGCGCCTGTGCCCGGCGTTGCGTGCTCCAACACCAGTTGCCGGTAATCGGCGGAAATCGACGCGCCGGAATCGCAGGTCATCAGCGATGCAGTTTCGTCCAGGATCCGCCGGCCCGAATGACATGATGCCAACCGAAATTCTTCGGGCAGCTTCATCGCGTGCAAATGCCAGTCGATGTCTGTCAGCGTTTCCAGGTCGCCGTATCGCGCGGCGCGGTGGGCGTTCACCAGCGCGACGCCATCACACGGCAGGATCGACCACGCCAACAGGTTGTGCAGGTATTGCGCCACATCATCGGCGTTTTTGACCCATCCGCGCGCCACCATGCTTTCCAGCCCGTGCGAGTGGGCGTACATCCCCGATGGGAAGAAGGAATCGGCCAACTGCAGGGCCGCGAGAAAACTCCTGCCTGTCTGGTGGTTGGACACGGTAACGCCGGCTAGACCAGGAAGTGCAACTGCGCCAGGCTCAGACGCTCTGCCGGCGGCACGGTGGCAATCTCGCCGTCCACCCGCACTGTGTATGTGTCGGGGTCGACCTCAATCACGGGCATGGCGTCGTTCCGGATCATCTGCCGTTTGGTGATGGTGCGGCAGCCACGCACCGGCTCGACCCGCCGGGTTAGGCCCAGGTCACGATGTATTCCTGCGTCGTGCGCCGCTCGGGACACGAAGGTCAGCGACGTGCTGGCGACCGCCTTGCCCATGGCGCCGAACATAGGGCGGTAGAAGGACGGCTCCGCGGTTGGTATCGAACCGTTGGGATCCCCCATCACGGCCCAGCAGATCATGCCGCCCTTGATGATCAGCTTCGGCTTGGCGCCGAAGCTGCCCAGCGGCCACAGCACGATATCGGCCAGTTTGCCCGGCTCCAGCGAACCAACCAGGTGGGAAATACCGTGGGTGATGGCCGGGTTGATGGTCAGCTTGGCCAGGTACCGCAGCGTTCGGAAATTGTCGTGGTCGGGGGAGTCCTCGGGCAGCTTCCCCTTGAACTGCCGCATTTTGTCGGCGGTCTGGAACAGGCGGGTGAAGTTCTCGCCGACCCGGCCCATGGCCTGCGAGTCTGACGCATACATGCTGATGACTCCCAGATCGTGCAGCACGTCCTCCGCCGCCATCGTTTCCGGGCGGATGCGACTCTCGGCGAAGGCCACATCCTCGGGCACCCGGGGGTTGAGGTGGTGGCACACCATCAACATGTCCATGTGCTCGGTTAGCGTGTTCACGGTGTAGGGGCGCGTCGGGTTGGTGGACGACGGCAGCACGTTCAACTCGGCGGCGATGCGGATGATGTCGGGCGCGTGTCCGCCGCCGGCGCCCTCGGTGTGGTAGGTGTGAATCGCCCGCCCGCCGATGGCCGCGATGGTGTCCTCGACGAATCCGGCCTCGTTGAGTGTATCGGTGTGGATGGCCACCGGTATGTCGAAACGGTCGGCGACTGACAGGCAGGTATCGATGGCGGCCGGCGTGGTTCCCCAGTCCTCGTGGAGCTTGAGGCCGCTGGCTCCCGCCGCTATCTGCTCCTCCAGCGGCGCCGGATCGCTGGCGTTGCCCTTGCCCAGCAGGCCCCAGTTCATTGGCAGCGGCTCCGCGGCCTCCAGCATCCGGGCGATGTTCCAGGGGCCGGGAGTGCAGGTCGTGGCGTTGGTCCCGTCCGCGGGACCGGTGCCGCCGCCAATCATGGTCGTGATGCCGTTGGACAGGGCATGGTACACCTGCTGGGGCGCGATCATGTGGATGTGGGAGTCCACTCCGCCGGGCGTGGCTATCAGGTGTTCGCCGGCGATGACCTCCGTGCCTGGGCCGACCACCATGTCGGGATGCACGCCGTCCATGACGCCGGGGTTGCCCGACTTGCCTATCGCCACAATGAGCCCGTGGCGCACGCCAATGTCGCCCTTGATGATGCCCAACACGGGGTCCATGATGATCGCGTTGGTGATCACCAGATCCAGCGCGCCGCCCGCGTTGGTGATCTCCGACGCTTGCCCCATACCGTCGCGGGCGGACTTGCCCCCGCCGAAGACCAGTTCATCGCCATGGGTGAGCAGGTCGCGCTCGACCTGGCAGACCAGGGATGTGTCGGCCAGTCGGAACCGGTCGCCTGCGGAGGGGCCGTAAAGCTCCACGTACTGCCGTCGGTTGATTCTGGCCATGCTATGCCTCGTGGGTACCGGTTCGTGCCGTGTCGGCCGGCTGGTCCAGGAATTCCCGGCGCCGCATCGCATCGAGGGCCGCCGCGCGCACTGTCGGCGAATCCAGGCTGCCGCCGGTGAGTCCGTTGAGACCCCGCACCCGACGAGTCCCGCCTATGGCGACCAGCGTCACATCCTTGCGGTCGCCGGGTTCGAAACGCACCGCGGCGCCGGAGGGCACGTCCAACCGCATGCCAAACGCCGACTCCCGGTCGAACCGCAACGCGCGGTTGACCTCGAAGAAATGAAAATGGGAACCCACCTGGATGGCGCGATCTCCCGTATTCCACACGGACACGGTTTTGGTGGGCCGGCCGGCGTTTATCTCGATGGGTTCGTCGGAGATGATGTAGTGTTCGCTGGGGTTGCTCATCCGTGACCTGCCAGTTGCTCGTGTTTACCGGTTGCTCGTGTTCAGACGATGGGATCGTGCACCGACACCAGTTTGGTGCCGTCCGGGAACGTGGCCTCAACCTGCACGAGGTCGACCAGTTCTGGCACTCCGTCCATCACGTCGTCCCGGGTCAACACCTGCCGGCCCAGTTCCATAACCTCCGCCACCGTCCTGCCGTCCCGTGCTCCCTCCAATATGGACTCGGTGATCAGCGCCACCGATTCGGGCACGTTCAGCTTGAGGCCCCGGCCCTGCCGTTTCCGCGCCAGGTCGGCGGCGACGTAGATCAGGAGCTTTTCCGATTCGCGGGGAGTGAGCATCATGGCGGGTTGCCTCGGATTTACAGCGTGGACAGGTAGCGGGAGACTTCGTAGTCGGTCACTTCCGAACGGTACTCATCCCACTCCAGCTTCTTGTTCTCGATGAGGCTGTTGAAAACGTGGTCGCCCAGGGCCTCGTAGAGCAGTTCGCTGGTTTCCGCCAGGGTGATCGCCTCGCCCAGGCTGGCGGGCAGGGTGCGGATCCCCAGCGACTGGCGACGCTGCAGGGACATATCCTGCACGTTGCCCACCACGGGGTCCGGCACCTGGTACTGTTCCTCGATTCCCTTCAGTCCGGCGGCCAGCATAGCGCTGAAGGCGAGGTAGGGGTTGCACGACGGGTCCGGCGCCCGGTACTCGATGCGAATGGACGACTCCTCGCCCCGCTCGTAGCTGGGCACGCGTATAAGGTCGGAACGGTTGACGTAGGTCCACGAAACGTACACCGGAGCCTCGTATCCTGGGATGAGCCGCTTGTAGGAGTTGACCCATTGATTGGTAACCAGCGTTATCTCCGGCGCGTGGGTGATCAGACCGGCGATGAACCGCTTGCCCATGACCGACAGGTATCTCTCATCGTCGGCATCATAGAACCGGTTCTCTGATCCCGCGAACAGCGACTGGTGCAGGTGGAGGCCGGAGCCGTTGACCCGCGACATGGGCTTGGGCATGAACGTTGCGTACACGTTCTGTAGCTGCGCAAGTTCCTTGACCACCAGCTTTGCGGTCATCAGGTTGTCGGCCATGGTCAACGCATCGGTGTATTCAAGGTCGATCTCGTGCTGGCTCGGCGCGCCCTCGTGGTGCGAGTACTTGACCGGTATCCCCATCTCGGCGAGATTGAGGACGGTGTCCCGGCGAAGGTCGGAGGCGGGATAGCTGGAAAGCTGGTCGAAATAGCCGTCGAGGTCCAGCAGTTGCGGCGTGGTTGAATTCTTCAGGTAGAAGAACTCCAACTCGGCGCCGACGTTGTAGGTCAGCCCCATCTCCGCGGCCTTGTCCAGGTTTCGCCGCAACACCTGGCGCGGGTCGCCGATGAAGGTCTGGCCACGGGGTTGCCGGATATCGCAAAACATGCGCGCCACGGCGTTCTGGCGGGGACGCCAGGGCAGCAGCGTAAACGTGGCAGGGTCGGGGTGTGCCCGCATGTCGCTCTCGTGGTGGCGGGCGAATCCGTCGATGGCCGATCCGTCGAAGCCCACGCCCCGTTCCAGCGCGTCCTCCAGGTCGTCCACCGACACCGCAAAGCCCTTGAGCTTGCCCAATATGTCCGTGAACCAAAGGCGGACGAACTTGACGTCATTGTCCCGCGCGGTTCGCAGTACAAATTCCCGTGCGGCGGATGTATCGGTAGTCATTGCTATTCCTCACGTTGGCGCGTTTTGCGGCAGTATTCATACCGCGACGTATTCGCGGACGAGGTTGTGGTCCAGGTCGCGGGCGCTGCCCTCAAGCACGATTGCCCCTTTTTCCATCACGTAGCAGTAGTCGGCGATGCCCAGGGCAAAGTCCAAAAACTGCTCGACCAGCAGGATCGTGGTCTCCTTCTGCTCCCGGAGGCTGTGCAGCAGGTCCTCAATCTCCTGGACTATGGAAGGCTGGATGCCTTCGGTGGGTTCGTCCAACAGGAGCAGCGAGGGCCGGCGAACCAGCGCCCGCGCCAGTGCCAGTTGTTGCTGCTGCCCTCCGCTGAGCGTGCCGGCGGCTTTCCTGGGGTTTATCTTCAGGGCCGGGAACAGTTCGTACATTTCTTCGACGGCTTCCGATCGACCTTGCTTGCCGGCGAAGGATTCCAGGCCCATCAGCAGGTTCTCGTTCACCGTCAAATAGGGGAAGATATGACGGCCCTGCGGCACGTAGCCGCACCCCGCCTTCGCCCGGCGATGCGGCGCCCAGCGGGTCAGGTCGGATTGACCCAGTCGGATCTGGCCCGAGCGGGGATTCAGCAGGCCCATGATCGCCTTGAGCAGCGTGGTCTTGCCCACGCCGTTGCGTCCCATCAGGCATACCACCTGTCCTTCCGGCACATCCAACGCAATGTTGGTCAGCACGAGGCTCTGCCCGTATCCCACGGACAGGTCCTTGATGGACAGCAGGGGTTCGGTTCGGCGCATGGTCATCCCCTGGCTCAGTCGGCGGCCACCGGCGCCGGGTCCGCGGGTTCGCGCCTGGTGTTCAATCTGGCAGCCTGCGGACGCTGCGTGCGGCTGTTCCCCAAGTATGCGCGCACCACCTCAGGGTCCTGCTGTACGTCTTCCATGTTGCCCTCGCTGAGAACCTTGCCCAGGTGCAGGACGGTCACCGTCCGCGCGAACTGGCGCACGAAGTCCATGTCGTGTTCCACAACCAGGATGGACCGGTCGCCGCCGATGGACTGCAGCAATTCGCCGGTGCGGTCGCGCTCGCGGCGCGTCATCCCCGCCACGGGTTCGTCCAGCAGCAGAAGCTTGGGTTCCTGCACCAGCAGCATGCCGATTTCCAACCACTGCTTTTCACCATGCGACAGGCCGCCGGCGTTGTCGCGCGCCCGGTTTTGCAGGCCCACTTCCTCCAGCGTGGCCATGATGCGGTCGTCATCGCTGCGCCGCAGTCTGCCGAGGAGGCCGGTGATGCGGGTGCGGAAACCGAGCATGACCTCCAGGTTCTGATGAACCGTCAGACTGGAGTAGACGGACGGGGTCTGGAACTTTCGGCCCACGCCCAGGCGGACCATGTGGTGTTCCTGCCGGCGGCTCAGATCCGTCGCCCCGTCGAAGACGACCCGTCCCCTGCTTGGCTTGGATTTCCCGGTAATCACGTCGATCAGGGTGGTCTTGCCCGCCCCGTTTGGCCCGATGAGAAAGCGCATCTCACCGTATCCGACGGAGAAATCAAGCTCGTCCAGCACCGTGAGGCCGTCGAAGCTCACCGTCAACTGCTCCACCGACAGGATGGCGTCGCGTGGATCCTGCGAACGGGAACCGTTGCGGGACGGTGCATGCACTGGCGGGGTTTGCCTATTGCCGATCATTTCGTCCCCCGGGAATCAGGCCGCGAATCGTGCTGCGGACCTGCGATGTGGAAAGCCACCAGGGCCGCTGCCAGTTCTCTCTTTTGAATAGTCCCATGATGCCCGCCGGGAACAGCAGCACCGCGCCGATGAACAGCAGACCCAGGAAGTATTGCCACACCGCCGGGAAGGACTCGCTCAATCCGCTCTTGGCCCCGTTGACCACGATGGCTCCGAGGATCGCGCCGAGCAGCACGCCGCGTCCGCCCACGGCCACCCAGATGGCGATCTCAATGGACGGGACGATGCCCATCATCGAAGGTGAGATGATTCCCACTTGCGGCGTGAACAGCGCGCCCGCCACTCCTGCGATACCCGCCGACAGCGAGAATACAATCGTCTTCAGCACCGCCGGATCGTAGCCTGAGAAACGCACCCGGTTCTCGTCGTCGCGCATGGCTACCAACAGCCGACCCAGGCGGGACGAGATCAGCCACCAGCACAGCAGGTAGGCCACCGCCAACGCGGCGACGCTGACGTAGTACAGCGTAATCTGCATTGAGGGAGCGTTCAGTGAATGTCCGAATATGGTGGTGTAGTTGGTGATCCCGTTGGTGCCGCCGGTGTATGCCTGCTGCCCAATGAACAGGATGCTGACGATCAGCGCCAACGCCTGCGTGATCAGGGCAAAATAGACGCCCGTGATGCGGCTGCGGAACACCAGGTATCCCAATGCTCCGGCCAGGACGGCCGGCACAATGAACGTCATTGGGAAGGCGAACCATGCGTACTTGAAGGGCGCCCAGAATATGGGCAACTCGGTGAGGCCGCTCCAGAACATGAAGTCGGGCAGCTTGCCGCCGGCCGATTCCAGCTTCAGGTACATTGCCATGGCGTAACCGCCCAGGCCGAAGAAGACTCCGTGCCCCAGGCTGAGCATCCCGGCGTATCCCCAGATCAGGTTCAGGGACAGGGCCAGCATGGCGAATGTCAGGAACTTGCCCAGCAGCGCGATGCGAAAATCGGACAGCACGGAGGGGGCCAGCAGCAGCACCGCCAGCATGATGGCCGGCGCCAACCACGCCCCGATCGCGGGATGTATCCGGGCCGGCGCGGATACAGTGCGGACAGCGTCCATAATGGATGATCTGGTCGTCATGGTCCGCCTACCGTCCCTTGGCCCGCATCAGGCCGGCCGGTCGCCACTGCAGGAACAGGATCACGATGGCGAACACCAGCACCTTGCCAACGACGGCGGTGGTGCCGAACTCGAACAGCGTGTTGAGCATCCCGATGATCAGGGCGGCCAGGATGGTGCCCGGCACCTGCCCCAGGCCGCCCAGGATCACCACGATGAAAGAGTCGACGATGTAGAAGGTTCCCAGCGACGGCCCGATGGGTCCGATCAGGGTCAGGGCGCAGCCGGCGATCCCGGCCAGGCCGGAACCCAGCGCGAAGGTGAAGCTGTCCACGCGGCGGGTGGATACGCCCAGGCTGGAGGCCATCTCGCGGTTCTGCATCACGCCGCGCATCCTGCGCCCTTCGCTGGAACGGTACATGTACCAGTACAGGCCCCCGATGCAGGCGGTGACCAACGCGAGGATGAAAATTCGTTTCAATGGCAGCACAAGGTCGGAGGACAATGTAACTGCGCCGCCCAACCACGATGGAGCCACGACCTGCACGTTGGGAGCGCCGAATATCGACCGGGCCCATTGCTGGAGAAACAGAACAACTCCCCAGGTCGCCAGCAGCGTGTCGAGCGGACGCCGGTACAGGAAGCGGATCAGCGCGTTTTCCACCAGGTACCCGGCCGCGCCCGCAATCACGAAGGATACCGGTATGGCGATCAGGAAGGTGATGCCCGACTGGGCGTCGCCCGTAAAGCGCAGGGCGGCCTGCTGCAGCGCGTACGTGGTGTACGCGCCAATCATAATAAACTCGCCGTGGGCCAGGTTGATGACGTTCATCAACCCGAAGGACAGCGAGAGTCCCAACGCGATCAGCAGCAGTATCGAACTGAGACTGAGTCCATTGAAAAGTTGTAGAGCCCAAACTTCCATTGTGTGGCCGTAGAGGAGTTTGAGATTTCAGGGGTGGGAAACGCGGATGACGCTCTGCCATCAGAGCGGAACGTCATCCGCAATCCCTTTTGTATGTGCGGGTGCGGCGCAGGAAGCACCCACCCCGTTGGTGTTTACTGGGCCAGTTCCCGGAGGCCGGCGGCCCAGGCGTAGCTGTCCAGGTAGGGGTCCGGCACCACGGGTGCGCCCGAGTTCCAGATCTCGTCGATCTGCCCGTCATCACGCACGGAGCCGATACGGACTGTCTTGGAGACGTGCTGGTTCGAGTCGTGGATGGTCACCATCCCACCGGGAGCGGCGAACTGGATGCCCTTGGCGGCTTCCTTGACGGCGGCGACTTCAGTCGTGCCCGCCTTTTCCACCGCGGCTTTCCACAGGTACACGCCAAAGTAGCCGGCTTCGATGGGGTCGTCGGTAACGCGGTTGGTGCCGTACTTGGCCTTGAAGGCGCTGACGAACTTCACGTTTTCCGGCGTGTCGGTGGTCTGGAAGTAGTTCCAGGCAACCAGGTGTCCGGCGATGTTGTCCGCGCCGATGCCGGTGATCTCTTCCTCCGCGACGCTCACCGAAATTGTCGGCAGATCCTCTGCGGTGATGCCAGCGTCCTTCAGTTGCTTGAAGAAAGCCACGTTGGAGTCGCCGTTCAGCGTGTTGAATACCACGTCAGGCTCGGCGGACCTGATCTTGGCGATAACGGTGCTGTACTCGGTGTGCCCAAGCGGGGTGTATTCCTCGCCCACAGCCTCCAGGCCGGCGGCGGCCAACTGCTTGTTGATGATCAGGTTCGAAGTGCGCGGGAACACGTAGTCGGAACCCAGCAGGTAGAACTTGGTCTTGCCCTCGCCGAGCAGATACTCGATTGCTGGAACGATCTGCTGGTTGGTCGTCGCGCCCGTGTAGAAGATATTGGGAGAAGTCTCCAACCCTTCGTACTGCACCGGGTAGAACAGCAGGCCGTCGTTGGCTTCGAACACAGGGAGCATGGCCTTGCGGCTGGCGCTGGTCCATCCACCGAATACCACGGACACCTCGTCCTCCTGGAGCAGCTTCCTCGCCTTTTCGGCGAAGGTCGGCCAGTCGGACGCGCCGTCTTCGATGACAACCTCCAACTGCTTGCCCATCACGCCTCCGGAGGCGTTGATCTCTTCGATGGCGAGCAGTTCGGCGTCGTGCACCGCGGTCTCGCTGATTGACATGGTGCCGGACAGGGAGTGCAGGATGCCCACCTTGATGGTGTCGGACTCGGCAGCGGCGGGCGCGCTGGCCGGGGCGGATGATGCTTGGGACGCTGGCGCGGCCGGAGCCGGCGGCGGTTCGGAGCCGCATGCGGCCAGCATGAGAGACATCAAAATAGCGGCCGCGCCGATGAGCGCGAACCGCATCATTACAGGTAATTTGGCTAAACCGGTAAGGGACATCGTGGGTGTTTCCTCCTCTACGGAAAATCGTGCGACGGCTTGCCGTCGTTGTTCGTATTGCTGCGACGGAGCTTTTCGCTGTTGTCGCTGATGGAAACGTTAGACGCCCGGTGTTACTGGCAAATTGCGGATGTATGTCTTTTGGATTGCCTGCGTGTTAATGGTAGGTAACCGCCGTTCACGAGGGTTGTAGGGTTGGCTCCCTGGTGATTCGCCGCAATTGCGCGAAAGCGACAAGTCCGACCACCCTCTTCCGAACACGCGGTTTGAGGGCTCGGTTGACCCGGTGTTGGACTGGGATGCCCCGGACAAGCGCCTGATGCCGAACATCCTGTGGGACAACACCGTGCGGTGTTTTCGCGAGCCGCGGCCGAGTTCCCCCGCCCACGACCGTGGATCCGCGGGCCAGCGCGTCGACCTACACCCGCAGGCGGCGCAGCGTCGGCCGCCAGACGCCCAACACCAGGGCGACGGCGAGGTAGATGGCGGCTCCGCCTGAGAAGGCAGCGGTCCAGCTGATGTGCTCGGCAACCAGGGTCATGGGATACGACCCGATGAACATCAGCGCGGCGGAAACGTACCATACGCTCATCACCCTGCCCTGGTACTCCGCCGGCACGGAAAGCTGCAGCACGGTGGTGCCCATGGGCACGATGCTGCCCATCCCCACCAGGAACAATATCGACCACGTCAGCCAGAACCAGTTTGACCAGGCCAGGCAGAAAAGGGCAGTGCCGAACAGGAAGATGCAGGCCAGCAGCAGCCGGTTCTTGTGAGGAGAGTCGCCCAGTGACGCCATGATGATCGTGCCGGAGAGGGACCCTATGCCCGCTCCCGTCATCAACAGTCCCGCGCCGCCTGCCTCCGTGTCCAGCGCCAATTTGGCGAAGGCGGGCAGCAACTGGGCGTAGGGCATCGCAAAGAAGCCGAACGCGAAGCCAATGCCGATGACGGTGAATGTGACTGGATTCGACCAGCAGTACCGCAGCCCACCCCACATTTCCGACATGATGTTGGAGCGACCTTCTCGAGCTTGCGGAGGCACCCGCCGGACCATGAGCAATGTCAACGTGCCAACGCAGAAGAAGCCGGTGGCGACGTACAGCGACGGCGTAATTCCGACCAGGTCTATGACCACGCCGGCCAGCGCCGGGCCCAGGATGCGCCCCGAGTTCATCACCGCCGAGTTCAGGACGACGGCGTTCATCAGGTCGTCTCGGTCCACCAGATCGCGCACGATGGCCAATCGGGCCGGGGTGTTGATGGCCTGTAGGATGCCAAGGACGAAAGCCGCCGCATAGATGTGCCACAGGGCAACCAGTCCGGCGGTCTGCAACACAGCCAGCCCCAGGATCAGCAGTGCCACCGAGGTCTGGGTCAGCATCAACAGTGCCCGCCGGTCAAGCCGGTCGGCGAAGGTGCCCCCGAACAGCACGAACCCCAGCGTTGGCAACCCGTACAGGAAGATCATGAAGCCCATGCGGGAGGCGGAGTTGGTTAGTTCCAGCACCAGCCAGCCCAGGATGAGGAACTGCATCCCTCGCGCCAGTGCCTGGGCGTTGGCGCCGATCCAGAACCAGCGGTAGTCGCGGTGCCGCAGCGCACGAAAGGTCTGGAGCTTCCGTCCGACGGCCAGGATCTGCGCCAACTATCTCACCAGCTTTGCGGCTTCAGGATCTCCCGACGACCCGCCGTAAGCCACGTGAGCGGCGGGCGTTACAACCTGCGTCGGGCGCCGCATTGTACATCCCAGGGTGGTCGAGCACAGCGTTGCCGGCGGTGGGGGACGTCGCCGCCCAGGACGGGGCGGCCAGAACAAATCGCACGCGATTGGACTTCTGTCAGCACCCTGAACCTGTCCCAGGATCCGGCAATGCGGCTGGCAGGTATCCGATCGGTACTCGCCCCAAGCCGCGCGACCCAAAATGGAATGGTCTGGTCCTGACCTGATGTGGCTTTTCAAACGAGGATGCTGCGTTCGCTCGACATAGGTGACGACATCCACCTTGCCATGCATGACTCAACCGGAGCGGATGCGTTCTGTGGGTTGACGACGGCTTCTACGAGTTCGTCGGCAGGAACATAGCCGGGACGCAACCCGTACTCCAACCTGACAGAACGGCGGGGGATTTCGCACCGCCGTTCTGTCCCCGTATTGTGGAGATATGCGGTGGTTTCTGCTCGCTTTGCCTCTACCGCCCTGCCTTCGCAGCCTGCTTCTCCATGAAGTCCTTGATGGCATCCGCATACTCCGCCCTTGGGAACTGTTCCCCATTGGGAACCTTCATGCCGTCGCAGAAAATCTCCAGCCGGTTGCCGTCAGGATCCAGGAAATAGAAGGAGCGGCTTCCGCTGCCCTCCAGGTTTCCACCAGCCTCGATGCCGTGGGTCAGCGGGCCGCTGACAATCTCCGCCCCATGGGTGTGGATGTGAGCCAGCGCTTTCATGAACTCGTCGCGGTTTTCGACTTCGAAAGCCACCTGCTGCACCAGGCGCGCATGGCCCGGCACGTTTTCGGAAACGTCCACGCCCTCGGGAGCGCTGGCGATGACGAAATCATGGTGGGTTTCGTCAAACCGCAAAAAGGCTGACTCCGCTCCGTCTGGCCGTTTGCGACGGGAAGTAACTTTGCAGCCCAGCACCTTGGTGTAAAACTCGAAAGACCGTTCAAAATCGGAAACCAGAATCCCGACATGCCCCACGCGCTTGATCTGAATACCCATAGCCAGTACCTCCTACCTAAACCTTCGTTCAGCCCGCATTTGGTGTTGTTTTCGCAACAATTCCCGGAGATCGGGCCGATTTGTCCCAATTATATACGCCGGGAACAGCCGCGGCCCGCCCGCATTGCTGGCTGGGCGGCATCGGTTCGGGGCACCGATTTGGGTAACACTCGCCCCGTACACTGGCGGGAGCATGGGCGGTAGGAGCATTTCCCCGCTGTAGCGCGTGCAGACGGGACCGTATTATGCGCGTCGCGCCATGTGGTTGAGCACACACATTTAAACGAAATATGACACGCAAATTGACACGGAAATCGGCCTTGGTATCACGTTGTTGACACATATATGCGTTAATCTATGGCGTTGTAATTCGCCCCGTGGCCAGTTTGAGTACTCACGCCGACTACGAGCGTCAACTTACGTATGAAAATGAGTAGGCTCATTGACCGTTCATATAGAACAAGTCAGTAATGAAAATAATCTATTAAACACAGCCATGCGCCCGCGTCTGCGACGACGAGTTCCCGCACACCGTGCAAGAGGGTTTGAGTGGCATTAGGAGACTCGCCAAGCCTTTCCTATCGTGATTGATACAAACTCCACCAGGGCGCGCCACGTGGCAACAGAACAGGGTAGGCGGCTGAGCCCTGCCACCCAAGTGCGACCGGGACTTCGCTCTGGACTGGATGCGGGAAGCCCTCCAAGCGCTCCGGGACTGAATAGCAGAGATATCCAGCGTCTTCGCAATACTGGTTTTTGAGTTTCATACTTGACTGTTGGGCTGCGGCCAATACGGGAGAATGTCCGAATGGATATCCGTCACCATGTCTCGGATCGGTTGTACTTTTCGAAGAGGTGGGCAGGATTCATGGCATCGTTGGCGCTCGCCCTCATCGCAGGCGCCAGTTCGCCTGCAATCGTCCATGCGTCCGCGGCGCCCGAAATCACCAGCGATCATGCTTTTGCTGTGTCTGAGGGCACGACTGGCGTGACCACTCTGACGGCGACCGACACCGATACGGCCACCTCAGACCTCGCGTGGTCGAAAACGGGGGGCGCGGACGCGGACAAGTTCAACCTCAGCTCGGCAGGTGTGCTCGCATTCGCCTCGGCGAAAGACTTCGAGAACCCCGACGATGCCGATACCGACGGTTCGTACCAGGTCACCGTAGAGGTGAGCGACGGGACGAACACCGACTCGGCGGACCTGGTGGTCACCCTGCAGAACGTCATTGAAATGACGTCGCTCACCGGGCCATCGACTGTGAATTACGAAGAAAACAAGGCAGTCCGGGTCGCCACTTATTCGGCCTCGTCGGAGGACGATGCCCACGCCCTCAGATGGAGTCTGTCGGGCGACGACGCCGACAATTTCAGAATCGACGAACCCGGTGGCGCGCTGCGCTTCGACATCGATCCCGTTTCACCAAACCTGTTCGCGCAACAACCGGACTACGAAGACCCGGAGGACGACGATGAGGACGGCATCTACAAGGTCACCGTGCAGGTCAGACGCGGCAACGAGAGCCACACGCTCGACGTGGAAGTGACCATCACCGACCAGAACGAAGCGGGGGATTTGACGCTGTCCACCACGCGGCCCCAGCAGGGCGAAGCGGCGACGGCAAACCTGACCGACGAGGACGGCGTCGTTGGAACGCCCACCTACACCTGGGAACGCTCGGACGGCCGCAGCGATTGGGTGACGATTTCGGGAACGACCGGCGCCAGCTACACGCCAACCGCCGGAGAAACCGGGCACTTCCTGCGCGTCACCGTGAGTTACGAAGACGGGCACGGAACAGGACAGTCGGCCACGGCTTCGTCGAAGGAAGTGGTGATCGGGAAGCTGCTGCATTCGTTGACCGCTGCCACAGACGACTCCGACGGCGGCGCGACGTGGCGGCAGTTCAGGCCAACTTTCGATTCGGGAACGCTGCACTACTCCGTCGGCTGCAACAATTCCGACACGATGTCGTTGACGCTGGCAGCCAAAGATGCCGACGCGCGCATCGCGGTGGACGGGGTGCAGATCGAAAACCCCGGCACGGAAACTGCCACGACCGTTTCGCAGTCGGTTGAGGGCGATAGCAAGGTCCGCATCACGCTGACCGGCAGCGATGGCAGCCTCACCACCTACGTTGTCCACTGCGCGCCGGACCATATGCTGGAGGTAACGACGGTGAAACGTGTGGACGCGGGTTACATTGAAGACTTGATCATGTTCCCGCAGTACCTGAGCGGTGACTCAAACCTCTTGATCGTTGATAACAACGGCGTGCCCAGGTTTATCCGGGATCCCGACTTTGGATACAAGGACGGGCTGTACTTCCGCTGGTTCCGGATTGACGAGGGCGACGAGTGGCGTTATGGATACGGCACTCGAGTGGTGCCCAGCTGGGGCATGGTCGTTCTGGACCAGAACTTCGAGGTCCTGGAAACCGTGCAGACCGTGTCTCCGCTGAGAGAGACCGACTATCACGATTACCTGGTTCTGCCCAATGGCGACTACCTGCTGATGTCCTACGAACCGGCGACCCGCGACTTCAGCTTCCTTCCGTTTGGTGACTACGGCACGGACGAAGACGTACGGGATTCCGTGATCCAACACCGGACCGCGGAAGGCGAGGAAGTCTATAGGTGGAATTCCTACGACCACATGGGCTTCGAGGACTGCAATGTTGCGGGCTCCGTGATCCACGACTACGCCCACGTCAACTCCCTGCAGATGCTGGATGATGGCGATATCGTCGCTTCGTTCCGACGGTGCCACAAGATCCTGCGCATCGACCCGGATGAGGACGAAGTCGTGTGGCGCGTGGGCCCCACCGCCATGACGGACGAGCAGTGGGAAGCGAAGGACCGCGGCCCGGCGTCGTTCACATTCATCGGCGACCCGGCCGGTGAGTTCGGTGGGCAGCACGCCGCGCAGGTACTGCCGGGCAATCGCCTCATCCTGTTCGACAACGGCACTCCAATCCTGGTAAACCCGTGGACCGGGGAGCAAAATCGAGAGAAGGACATCTACGGCAGGGGCGTCGAATATGCCATCGACACAGAACATGGCGAAGCCGTATTTGTCCGCGACCACTCCCTGCACGGCACCCGTTCAATTCCGGCCGGTCCGGGCGGGCACATCGATCTGCTCAGCAACGGCGATTGGCTGGTGTCCTGGGGCGACGGATCACTTATCCCCAGTCGGGATACGCGCGACGAAGTCGCCACCCAGGTTGATCCGGATACCGGGGTCGAAAAGTGGTCCCTCAAGGCGCTCCGCATTAGAAGTTGCTGCAGGCAGACCCACAAGGTGCGCGCCATTTCACTGGACCCGGTGGCGCTGACGGATGTGCCGCAGCCGCTGGCGGCTGAGTTCGTCGCCGAGGAGAGTGCATTCTCATACGCTGACACAGCGGATCGACCCGAGGTGGTGCTCGCGTTCAACCGGCCGGTGGTGGATTTCACCAAGGACACGCCGTCCGTGAGCGTCACCGGAGCCACGATCGACAGCGTTGACTATCACGGAAAGGCGGGCGTGGCCGCGCACGCGTACAAATTCAAGCTGGTCCCCGACGGAAGTGGTGACGTCGCGTTCACCGTGCTGACGGACAAGGCCTGCGACTCCGCCACAGGCGGCATCTGCACTGCGGATGGCGCAACGCTCGCCACAACACCCACCGCCGGGTACCGGATCACGGAACAGATCAGCGTCAACTTCCCGCAGGGCGCTTACACAGTTGCGGAGGGCGCCACGGTTGAGGTCGGGGTTACGCTGACCGCAGACCCCGGTGAGACGGTCTCGATCCCGCTGACCACCACCGCCCAGGGCAACACGTCGGCAGATGACTACTCGGGCGTCCCCTCAAGCCTGACCTTCGACTCGGGAGAAACGTCCAAGACCTTCACTTTCTCCGCGACGCAGGACACCATCGATGATGACAACGATAGCGTTGCGATTGGCTTCGGCACAATGCCCTCCGGATTCGGCGCCGGCGCGACGTCCGCAACCGCCATATCGATCGCCGACGACGACGCGGGACTGGCCAAGGTCGGTTTCGGTGCGGCGAGCTACGCGGTATCGGAAGACTCCACGGTCGACGTGATCGTTTCCCTCGACAACGCTTTAACGGAAGCCGTGACCATCCCCATTACGACGGTGGATCAGGACGGCGCAACCGGCGACGACTACTCCGGCATTCCTGCCAGCGTCACATTCGCGGCCGGCGACACATCCGCGACGTTCACCGTCGATGCTACCGCCGACAGCACGTACGACGATAACGAGAGCGTGTTGATCGGATTCGGAACCCTTCCGGACGGCGTTGACCTCGACGCTACCACCGAGACCACAGTGACCATCACCGACCCCAATCCACCGCAGGTGAAGGTCAGTTTTGGTTCAGCAACTTACGACGTGAGCGAAGACGGCGGGCTGTGGGTCCCCATTACCCTGGACGCAGACCCTCAGCGTGAGGTGGTTATTCCCTTCACCAGGACGGGACAAAACGGATTCACCGACGCAGACATCGCGCGGATCTGGGAGAGCGTGACATTCCAGTCGGGCGAAACATCAGTGAACTGGGGCTTCAGGCCAATGGATGACGCAATCGACGATGAGGGCGAGAGCGTCGTCATCGGATTGGGCACGCTGCCGAATGGAGTGACCGCCGGTGACATTGCCGAGACCACTGTCAGCGTGATCGACAACGACCCGAGCAGCGACGCCACACTCAGCGCGCTGACTCTGGTGGACGATGATGCCCGCGCCGTCACCCTCACGCCAGCCTTTGCGGCGGCGACTGCCGAATACTCGGCGTCGGTCAGTTACGATGTCGGGTCCGTGACGTTGACGGCGACAACGAACCACAGCAGCGCGTCGGTTTCCGTTATCCAGAGCGACGGAACGACCACGGCAGGCGTGGCGACGGTCGATCTGGATGTGGGCGAGAACCTGATCCAGGCCACGGTAACAGCCGAGGACGAGGTCACCACGCTGACCTACACCGTCACGGTAGGCGTGCAAGACGACACCAACGCACCGCCAGCATCGGGCTATTCCCGGTGGACCCGGATGGGTTCAGTCTCCAAAAGCGACTTCACCGCCGACGGCGCCAGGTACCGCGTCATGACGGTGCTGCAGTTGGCCGACGCCCTGTTCCTCAACATGATGCGCTCCGAGATGCCTTCCGACTTCACACTCACGCTGGGAGACCGGCAGTTCCTGGCCAGCGAGAGTTCCAAGCCCTCCGCCGGCGCAGAGGGACGCTACCGGTGGGCGTTGGACGAGGAATTCGACTGGGACGCCGGAGACACCGTTGAGGTCAGCATCATCCCCGACGAAGACTCCGGCAGCCTCTCAACCAGAGCAGCGCCGCCGCCGGCCGCGTTCGCCCACGGCATCCCAGACAGCCACGACGGCGAGAATTCATTCACCTTTGGGCTATCGTTCACCGAGAACCCCAACCTGAGTTTCAGGACCCTGCGCGACGAGGCGTTCGATGTGACCAACGGCACGGTTACCCGCGCCAAGCGAACGTCCCAAGGCTCGGACCAGAACTGGGTGATCGACGTCAGGCCCGATTCGGTCGCCGATGTCACCATCTCACTGGCGCCCACCACGGACTGCGCCGCCTCCGTCGCAATCTGCACCAGCGACGGGAGAGAGCACTACAACAGCGTGGAGTTCACGGTAGCCGGCCCCTAGACCCAAAGACCGATGGTCCAACGTGAAGCAGCCGTCAATCAACTACGGCAGCAGCCATCCAGTAGCCCACGCCCCGCCTGGTGAACAGGTAGATCGGCTCAGCCGCCGGGTCGCCGAGCTTCTGCCGCAACCGCTTCACGACGGACCGCAGCAAGCCAGCATTGTTGGCGCCATCGGAACCCCACACCCGCTGCAACAGCTGGTCATGGGTCATCACCCGACCGGCATGGGCCGAAAGCTCGGCCAGGAGTCGGTACTCGGTGGTAGTCAAATACACCGGCTCACCCCTCAACGAAACGTCTCGGCGCGAGTAGTCGATGACCAGGTCGCCAAACACGTAAGGGTCGCGCGGCGCCTCAGCGGGCGCCGTTGATTCACCGCGACGCAGCGCCGCCTGGATTCTCGCCAAGAGTTCGCTGGGTGAAAATGGCTTGACCACGTAATCGGCCGCACCCGCCTGGAATGCCCTCACTATCACCTCATCCTGACCGTACGCGGACAGAAAGACCACGGGCACAGCCGCCAGTTCCTGGACGCTCGCCATCAACTCAATCCCATTGGATCCCGGCAACATCAGATCCAGCAGCACCAGGTGCGGTGCAACCTCTTCAACCAGCCTGGGCACCTCCCGCGGATCAGCCGCGACACTGGAAACGTAACCAGCCCTGGAAAGCACATCCCGCACGTACCGGAGGGTCTGCGGGTCGTCGTCAACCACCAGCACCCTCGGAGCCTCGCCTGAGACCCCCACCAGCGGTGCGCGCACCGCACTGCCGCCAGCGCCATCCGCGCGACCTGTCGAAGCGCCTTCCGCCACCGGAAGGGTGAATGTGAACCGGGCGCCCGTATCGGGGCCATCGCTTTCCGCCCAGATACGACCGCCGTGCGCCTCCACTATCCCCTTGCAGATTGCCAGACCAAGACCAGTGTCAGTTTGCTCATCATCAGCGGACCGCGAGAACTTCCGGAACAAACGCGGCAGCAAATTTGCAGGGATGCCCCGCCCTCGGTCCGAAACGCTCACTGCCACGTACCCGCCCTGAAAAGCCGCATTCACGCGTATCACCGATGGCTCGGGCGACTCCCGCACCGCGTTCGACAGCAGGTTGTTCAACACCTGGACGACGCGCCGCCGGTCCGCCAGCACCATCGGTAAATCCGCAGGCAGATCGATCCGGATATTGTTCCCGCTTCCAACAGCCAGGAATATACCCTTCACCTCCTCCATCAGTGCGGAAACCTCCACCGGAGCCGGCGTCACCGACAGGCTGCCCGTCTCAATGCGGGCCACGTCCAGCAGGTCGCTTATCAATCCTCGCATCCGCTCCGACTGCTCAAAGATTATCCGATGGAACTGACGCATCTCCACCGGGTCCAGCATGGCCCCCTCATCCAGCAGCGTATTCGCCGAACCTCGTATCGAGGTCAATGGCGTCCTCAGCTCGTGGCTCACCATCCCCAGAAACTCCGCGCGCAGCCTTTCCAGATCCTGCAGCGGCGTCATGTCCTGCATCGTCACCACAAACGACTCAATTTCGCCACCCTCTCCATGAATGGGCGTGGCATTGACGATGGCCGTCATGCTGCCGCCGTCCGGGATGCTCAGCTCCACCTCCTCAGCACGCACCGTCTCACCACTGCTGAGCGCAACTGCCATCGGCAACTCACGCATCGACATCACCGAACCGTCGGCGCGCCGCACCGTGAGCAGCTGCAGGATCTCCTCAACCGAAAGCGACTCGGAAAAGAACTCCCGGCCAACCCGACGAGTCTCCAGGTTGATCGAAACCGGAACCCCGGTCCTCGCGTCGAACACCACCACGCCCACCGGCGCAGTGTCTACCAACGCCTCCAGGTCCGCCCGCGCCCGCCGCTCATCACGGTGGTAGCGGGCGTTGGCGATGACCAGCGCCGCCTGCGAGGTGAACATCAACAGGGTCTCCTCGTCCTCGGGCGAGAACTCCCGGCCATCCACCGTGTCGCCCAGGTAGATGACTCCCGACGGACGGCCACGATAGGTAATCGGGGCAAACAGCACTGCCAACGGCAGATGCACCTCAGCCGGGAAATTGAGCTCCGGCAGGTCCAGCTCCCGAGCGTACCGGTGGAAATCGGGGTGCCTCACCTGACCGGAAAGGCCGCCGATGTGCTCAAAGAAGCGCAACCCGTCCGCCACGTTCCACAGCATCCCCGCTTCCTCAAGTGACATTCCCGAAGCCATGAAATCCTGTATCTGCAGCCCGTCGTCGAACAGCACCATCACCCCGTAGCGGGCGCCCGTCAGCGAACGGGCGCTCTCCAGAACCCCCTGCAGCACCCGGTCGAAATCCAGGCTGTCGTTGATGCGCAGGCTCGCCTCGCTCAACAGCGACAGACGCTCCCTCAACCCGGCAATCTCCAAATCCCGCTCGTCCATAGCCGCCATCGACAAAATCTCCCACCCGTTTATACACAGAAGACATCCCGGACAGTGCCTGGAAAACCGGCAACGACACATTATACTTGGGAGTGACCATTGATTTGATGCATAAATTGACACACTCTTCCTACCCCCCGCCGTATCATTTCCACACCACAGCAGTAAAATACGCGGCCGAAATCAATGCCAAATCCGAACACAGAATTATTTGTCGACCGGAGGCCACCATATTTTGACCAGCCAGAGATCACGCTTCAGCATTGAACTCGCAAGAAAGAGTGGTTGACACATTGAAGTCATCCCCAAACAGCCCATACAAATAGCCATACAATAGCCCTAAGAGTGTCGTGTCAGAGCGGCAGGACCCGACTCATCCCTGGGAGGTCGCGGACCTTGACACGGGAGTAAAGGGCTACGCCACATTCCACCGATGGGAAGGGAACCACCCATCCGGCGTTACTGGAAGAGACGACTGTGCATAACTTCGCGTCTATGCCAGCAAGACCAGCTGCGTCGGCACTTGTGGCAGACGTCGGAATATTTTTCACTGTCGGTCGCCAATTCCGACACGCAGCAACTCCCCGTCGCTCTGTACCATCGATATGTAGATTCCCTCGCCTACGCCGCTTGAAATGGGGAAAGGCTGGCGAAGACGAAGCTCACCGAACCTTGGGCGAGCTTGGATACAGTGGCGTGGCTGCACACCATACGGGAAACCCAGTCAGCGTTGGCGGTAATCGTGTCTCCGGAGTTCAGACCCACCCCGGGGGCAGAGAGCCTGGAACGGTTTCTGGCCAGGCCGGCCCGCCGATGGCGCGAGGAGCAGGGGCAGGCTGGCAAGGGGCCCAAGGTGAAACCGCCGCGCCACTGGTGGACTAGAAAGACCCCTTCGAGGGCGTGTGGTGCGAAGTGTTGGAGCGGCTACAGGAAGACCCGGACACCGGTGCGATGGCGCTGCCGGGCCGGCTATAGGCAAATCACCCCAACCGGCGCAGCCGGGCCAAACCCCGCCCGTTGCAGTGGCGGGTGCAGCAGTGGCGGGGCATCATGGCCAACAATCTCGTTACGCCCGCGTCCGAATCTCCGCCGCCCGAACTCATTGGCCTGCGGGATATGGCGCTGGCGATGGGCGATCCGAGGCGCTGATTCTTTGGCATCATTCCCCAGTGAGGAAACCGGCCTGCCAATATGCCGTGTATCAGGTTCCCCTGAACAGGCTCACCCATCAACTTGCCGGTACCGTGAAGTGCAACCCCTGAGGCTTGGGAGCACTGTCCGCGGTCGCCGGTTGGGACGTTTCCGAAATAATCGCGTCCGGTCCGGCGGAATCATCGTCAGCCAGGACGTACACCACCTTGAGCAATTTGCCGCCGACGCAGAACACCATGTACACGAACAGGAACATGGCGTGCCACACGTAACCGGCGTCGAGACGCGCCATCACTTCTTCTCTGGTGTAACCCAGGGCATCGAAATCAATCTGCCAGGCCCCCAGCAGGTTGTGGTCCGGCAGTATCCTGGGCACGTCCGGCGAGACATACATTATGAAGATGGTGAACATCCCCGCGATGCTCAACACCAGGGCGGAGGCGAAGGTTGCGGGCAAAAGGAAACGGCGCTGGACCGGCGTCGGGTTGACCGAAGGGTCATGAAGGACCACGACGGCGCCCATTATCCCGCCCAACACCGCAAACACGACGGCCGACTGGATCCAGACCGAGATGTTGGAGAGCGCCATCACCACCACATAGGACACCAGAATTGGCGGGAGCACCGCCCAGGCTGTCCGCCCCACAACTCCATCCCTGGCCCGGTTTCTCCGATTGGCCCACCATCCCAACAGGTGAAACATCACCCCGCCCAGTCCGGCCGTGGCGAGGGACACCAGGAGGGTCAACATGTACGGCAAGTGAGTTCCGTAGAAGTCGCGCATCACGTAGAACCCGAAATGGTCCATGTCCAGGGGCGCGAACTGCAAAGTGGGTACCGCTAGGGCGAAAAACATGGACACCCAGAAGAAATCGCGCAACCCTGCGGTCCGGTCGGGCCCGAGCAGCCCCTGTGCCAGGACCAATGCCGTCGTCACGCACACGTAGGCGATTGGCATCCAGCTGGCGTTCCAGCCGAGTGCGGCCAGGCCGTATCCTGCGCCAACGATGAACACGGCGAGGGGAAGGATCCGGAGCAGCATCAGGCGGCCCAGCGAACTCAGGATTGAGGACCCGTCATACGTCTCCAAATCCGCAGACCTCTCGCTTGTGGCCCCGCGACTTATTCCGTCGGTTGACCTGTCGTCCGTCACCGCGCCCTTGACGACCATGCCAACTTCGCTGGTCGCGGAAGCGATGTCCGGAGCCAGTCCCGCCAGCAGTATGAGGCCGGCGGTCTCCGTGTCCGACAGGTTCAGCGCCGCTCCGAAAGTCTTGATGCGGTCAACGCTTGGTCGGACGGTACCCGCTTCCCAACGCGAAACGGTGGCGTGGCTGAACCGTTCGCCGTAACCGCCATCGACGGTCGCCATGCGCCGGAGCAGTCCCTCCTGGGACAACCCCACTCTGCCATCTCCGTCCACATAGGACTCTCGGTACGCACGCATGAGGAATCCGACCTGAGCGTGCCTGGCTCTATGGAATTCGCGCTCGGTAACCACGATGTGTGAACAACCTCTAATGTGGACCGCAAGGAGTCCGTTTGCGAAGATCTATCCACCGACCGGATTCGGTTGATTATCTTCACATTGCTCACATGGCAATGCATGAAGCGTCTTTATGATTCGTCATTATACTTGCAGCGAACGTGTATTTGCGCATCCGCAGAGCCGCCACCACCGGCGCGGACGGAATCGCCGACGCCTGGATGGCCTCCCCGGTGGGTTGAAACACCGTCCTGGTGAAAGCAACCGCCCCTGACACGAACGCGCCGCAGACCCTCGTTGCGGTCGTGATCCAATCAGTCCCGGCAGACCTGGCGGTAGGCCACAGCACCGCGACCATCGCCAGGGACGACAACACAATCCGAAACCGCTGGCGCCGGGCATGGATCCTGCCGCTGGAGATCTCCCATCATCCTCCGTCGGGGAATTCCATTCCGATTTAGTCCCTCTCAATCTGTTGACGGTGGGACACATCTCGGCATCATCGCCTCCTGAACATATCACTGTGAGAGCCACGCCATCTGCACACGCCTTGCATTGCATGTCCGGTCTAGCCGCGAATGTTATGCACATCGACATGGCCGTGCGGTCAAGCAATCTGCCACCGCCAAGCTGGGATCCTTCCGCTGCTCGCCAGATCAGCGCGCCAAAAAGCACACGGCATGCACACTCCCGGAAACGGGCGATTCAGCGTCAAAAGCGGTCTTTGGCAAAGAAAACGAGTGCAACACCCCGATTGCGATGTCCGCTATGGAAGTCGGCTCGCGGACACCACAATCAAGAGTTCGTTCCCGAGCAGGCCGTCATAGGGTTGATGGCGACAACGTGCCAGCATCGTTACCCGTTTTCTACAGGCAAAGCCCACGCCGCCCGGTCATCCTCGGGTATCAAGGCGATGGCCGATGCCTGTGGACCTCTAAACCGCAGATGTGTGCGCCATGTTCTGGACGGACAACTCAAAGAAACTACGACTCATCACCGGGTTGCGTGTCAACCTGCGGGTCTCGCTTGCCGCTGCGGCCGTCAGCTTGGCGGTGATTGGGATTCTGGCCTGGACGGCGTCCGGCACACAGGCCGCATCGACGCAGAAACTGATCGGCAATGTTAACCAGGCAGAAGACGGTGTCATCTATCTGAACCACGGGTCCCACGGATTCGGTCAGGAATTCGCCACGGGCAGCGCCAGGGGCGGCTACCTGCTGGACCACATCAAAGCGCCCATCAAGAAGAGCCGCGACGGCCGCTGGGTCAAGATTACCGGCACCATCCGCAGGGTGAACCAGAACGGCGGCCCCGGAGAAATCGTTCACACCCTGGACGACCCCGACGCGTATTACAACCACAACGACTTCACCTTCGTCTCCCGGGTTACCCAGGTGTTGATGCCCAACACGCGCTACATGTTTGTCATCCGCTGCGACAGCGGCTGCGGGGGCGACAACTTCCTGGAGTTCACCAAGACCAGCGCGGACGGCAAGGACGCTGACAGCAGAAGCGATTGGTCGCTGGCGGAGCGGGCCGTGCATGACTGGTACGACTGGCTGCCATCCGATGATTACCCCTACTCCCTGATGTTCAACCTGCAGGGAAGGCT
>JAPOQH010000103.1 GCA_026710825.1 Chloroflexota bacterium
ACCGGCGATGGCTCATTGCGCACCCGGCCCATGGGGCGCATCGTGCAGCCTCTGCAGCAGATGGGCGCGTCCGTCATGGGAAGGAGCGGCGACACGCTGGCTCCGCTTGCAATCCGGGGCGGCAGCCTGCGGTCAATCGAATACGAGATGCCGGTGGCCAGCGCGCAGGTCAAGTCATGCCTGATGCTGGCGGGACTTTCGGCGGTGGGACCAACCGTGCTGCAGCAGCCCGCATTGTCGCGAGACCACACCGAGCGCATGATGGCAGCCATGGGTGTGCGGGTGGAAACGGATGGACTCACCCTGACGCTGCACCCGGCAGAACTGCAAGCGGTGAACGTGGCGGTGCCCGGCGATATTTCATCGGCGGCATTCTGGATGGTGGCCGGACTGATACATCCCAACGCGCGCGTCACGATCACCGGGGTTGGCCTAAACCCCAGCCGCGCCGGCATCATCGATGCCCTGCAAATGATGGGCGCGGGCGATTCTCTCAAGTTGGAAAACGAGCGCGTCGAAGGCGGCGAACCCGTAGCCGACGTAGTTGCATCTACCGCGAACCTAAAGGGGATCGAACTGGGCGGCGAAATAATCCCCATCATGATCGATGAGATCCCCGTGCTGGCGGTGGCGGCATGTTTCGCAGAAGGCGACACCGTAATCCGGGACGCCGCGGAACTAAAGGTGAAAGAATCCGACCGGATCGCCACCACGGTGTCCGAGTTGGCGCGCCTGGGAGGGAAGCTGGAACCCCGGGACGACGGCATGGTGGTTCACGGAGTCGGCGCGCTGTCCGGAGCGGACGTGGAGAGCCACGGGGACCACCGTATCGCGATGGCGATGGCGGTAGCCGGCCTTGCCGCGTCGGGCAACACGGTGATCCACGGGGCGGAAGACGCATCGGTGTCCTACCCGACGTTCTGGGAACACCTGGGATCATTGAACAACGGGATATGACGGCCGCTGGCGAACTGCCCCAGGCCAGCCCGGCGCCCCCGCTGCTCGTAGTTCTGTCGGGACCATCGGCCTCTGGCAAAGGAACATTGGCAGGTGCGTTGCGGCATCTGGACCGCCCCTGGCACTTCGCGGTGACCGCCACCACCCGGCCGATGCGAGCCGGCGAGGTGGACGGCGAAGACTACATATTCCTGGACCTGGAAACTTTCCTGCGCATGCGGGAACGGGACGAATTGCTGGAGTCCGCCCAGGTGTACGACCGCTGGTACGGGGTGCCTCGACAGCAGGTGCGGGATCCCCTGCTCGCGGGCCAGGATGTTATCCTTGAAATTGACGTCCAAGGGGCCGCGACGATCCGCAACATCGCGCCCGAAGCCCTGACCATCTTCATCATGCCGCCTAGCATTCATGAACTCAGAACCCGGTTGGCTGGACGCGGCACCGAGGATGCGGACGAGATGGACCGGCGCCTGCAGGAGGCATCCATCGAAATCGGAAGGATCAACGAATTCGACTACCGAGTGGTCAACCGCAACGGCGCCCTTGACGACGCCGTGCGGGAAATAGACGCCATCATCGCCGCCGAAAAGTGCCGGGTCAATCCGCGACTGGTTCAGATGCTGTGACCGGAGACCGATAATGACATTACCCACCAACTCCAGCCCGGCGTTTACGGAACGCCAGGACGAGGCTCCAAGCGAGGGCGAACCCGCAATCCGGCCACGGTTGCCCGACTGGCTGAAGGTAAGGATGCCGGGCGGCCCGCGTTACATCGAACTCAAGCAGTTGATGCGGGACAGCCAGTTGCATACGGTATGCGAAGAAGCCCACTGCCCCAACATCGGAGAGTGCTGGGAACGCTCGGCTGCCACGTTCATGATCCTAGGGGACATCTGCACCCGTGCCTGCGCCTACTGCGCCGTGACCACCGGACGGCCGGGGACGCTGGACCTGGGCGAGCCTTTCCGGTTGGCAGCCACTGTCAAGCGCATGGGCCTGAAATATTGCGTGATCACGTCGGTCAACCGCGACGACCTGCCTGACGGAGGCGCGGGGATATTCGCCGCTTGCATCAAGCAGGTGCGCGCCGCTGTGCCCGGTTGCCGCGTCGAGGTTTTGATACCCGACTTTGACGGGAATCAAGAGGCGCTGGCGAAGGTGGTCGCGGCGCGCCCCGAAGTCCTGAACCACAACATCGAGTCGGTCGAGCGCGTGTTCCATAGGGTCCGGCCCAGGGGCGACTACCGGCAGTCGCTGGAATTGATCCGGCAGATCAAGGAGATCGATCCATCGATGCCCACCAAGTCCGGGATCATCGTGGGCATGGGCGAAACCATGGATGAAGTGCGCCAGACCATGCGCGACCTGAGGGCCGTGAACTGCGACCTCCTTACCATCGGCCAATACCTGCGCCCTTCCATCAAGCACATCCGCATCGACCGTTTCTACACGCCGGCGGAGTTTGAGGAACTGCGGCAGGACGGCGAGGCGATGGGATTCAAGCACGTAGCGTCCGGCCCACTGGTCCGGTCGTCATACCACGCCGACGACCAGCATGCAGCAGCGGCGAACGACTTAGTTTAATTCGGCTGCCTCCTGCCCTTGATCATAAAGCCGGTCCGCTTCCTGGAGAAAGCCCCGGAGCGTTCACGCGTGGAAGCGTTGGACCCGGATCGGTCGCCTCCCGACGAGTATTCCGTCATAGGGCGAGAAGTGTATCTCCATTGTCCCGATGGTTTCGCGCGCACCAAACTCACCAACGGCTGTTTTGAATCCCGGCTGCAAACCGCCGGCACGACGCGGAACTGGCGCACGGTTCTCATGCTCTTTGAAATGACTGAAACCGACGCCCAGGAGAAGTAATCCCGGGCAGGCGCCGCGTCCAGCCGCCGATGTTATGTGGACTGTTCCGGGTTGCGGAGCGACAGCGGAGCCACCGGGTTGGCTTGGTCCGGCAGTTGGGCGAGTTCGCGGGTGCGACCCCGCCATTGGTTGGCCATTGGCCAGTGCTGCGGCGGCAACGGGTCGGGTTCGCGGTATGTAACGACATTGCCGGCGGGTAGCGCGTCCTGATCATCCTGGGGGTTATCGGCATCGGGTCGCCAAGGCCAGGGCAGGTGCCTGACCCACGGGTCCGAACCGAGAGCACCCCCCTCAGCGGCCACCGCCGCGAGCACCTGATGGGGTCGATGCAGGCGATAACCAGGATTTTGCTCCAGCGTCGCGTCCCGGTCGATAGCGGACCACAGGGCGGCACCCGACGCCGCGCCAACGCTGCGGGCACAGGCTACGTCCTGCGGCCCATCTCCGATATACATCGCATCGCCGGGATCGATCCCGAGGCCATTGAGCACGGTATTCAACCCGTCCGGGGCGGGTTTGTACGGCCTGGCGTCGGTTTTGAAATCCGCGTACTCCACCAGATCAGCCAACCCTGATCGTTGCAACTCAGCGTGGCCGAATTGAGGGATCTTGTCGGACAGGATGCCAATACGGATGTCCCTGCGTTTCAGCGCTTCCAGGACGCTGGCAACGCCGGGGAACAGGTAGTTGCGAAAGTTCAGGATGTCGTCGTATTGCGAGAGGTAGAGTGGCAGGATCGTCTCCAGCTCGTCCTCAGCGTCCGGCCGGCTCCCAAAGAACCAGAGCAGATGCTGGCGAAAGGGGCGGTGAAACTGAGCGGCCACGGCCTCAGGGGACGGCGGCGGCGCCTGAAGCTCGTCTGCCGTATGCTCCATCAGGCGCAGGTGGATACCCCAGCTATCCCACAGGGTGAGGTCCCAATCGAATATGACGGCGCGCATGGTGTCAGCAATGGCCGGGGTGGTTGTGGCCGCCGCCCTGGTAATCGATGGCGCTGGGCATCACGGTGGTGCCGGGATGTTCGGCCCGGCCGATGTTGACGGTGAAGGCTCCGCTTGCGTAGTGGAGGACGCCGCTAACCTCCAATATAGGAGAATCCGCGAGGTACGTGATCCCGCCATCGGCTTCGACACGGAAGGGCCGGTCGTGTCCCGGGTAGATAGTGTCGGCGGCGGCCACGATTTTCTGGATGCTGGCGCGTGCGTCGGCCTCGCTCCAGAAAACGATAGCAGGAGCGCCCCGGCCGATTGCGCCGGCATCAGACATGGCGTCGCCGCCCACGCAGACCGTGCCGCCGGCCGTTTCCACCACAACGCTGACGTGGCCCCGGGTATGCCCGGGGGTCTCGATGAGTCGGATGCCGGGCTCGAGTTCAGTTTCGCCGGTCACGGTGCGGACGTTTTGATCGAGCAGCGTGTTCGCGAAGTAGCGCGCGGTGGCGAGGTCACCCGGCCTGGGGTTGCGGCTGTACTCCAACTCGTCCTCGTGGATCACGATCTCGGCGTTGGGGAACAGATCCGTGTTCTGCGAGTGGTCCCAATGAGCGTGGGTCAGGATGACGCGGCCGATATCATCGGTGGATATGCCGTTGGCTTCCAACTGGTCCACCAGCATGTTGCGCCGTCCGAAATGCGCCACATCCACGATGGACAGCACCTCTCCGCGGATCAGGGTAACGGTGCACAGGCCCAGCCGGGTCTGGTCGGTGTTGATCGAGTAACCGCCCAAGATGATTTCCAGTTCCGGCATGGTTCCCTCCTAAATACGCTTGGCGATTGATCTGCTAAATTGAGCGGGCCCGATTATAGCACCGGGCCCTATTGACGATTCCCAAACGGAGCGCCCAGACCGTAATGCCAGCCGGTCCTGAAATCATCCTGACGAACGCCAGGGTTCATGGCGCAGATACCGGTGTATCGGCCGTCGGAATCGCAAACGGCGTGATCACAGCGACGGGTCCGGATACTGAGATACTGCAGTACCGAGGCGAGAACACCGAGATAATTGATTGCAAGGGTTGCGCCCTGATTCCTGGCATCGTCGACGATCACCTCCATCTGTTCGCGGCCGCGGCGGCCCGGATGGCGGCGGACTGCCGGCCTGCGGCGACCCCGGCGGTTGAATCCGTGTTGTCGGCCCTGCGGGAGTCTCAACCACGGCGAGACGGTTGGATCCGCGGGTACGGCTATGATGACTCTCCGTTGGGCCTGGGCCGCCACCTGACCCGACACGACCTCGACACCGTCGCGCGGGAGCGACCGGTGCGAGTCGAGCACCGGTCGGGTCATGCGTGCGTGATGAACGGCGCTGGCCTCGCGGCGGCCGGCATTGGCCGCGATACGCCCGACCCGCCTGGGGGCACCATCGCCCGCGACGCCCATGGGGAACCAACCGGCCTGCTGCTGGACATGGAATCCTGGCTGCGGCAACGGATCGCGACACGCGTTGACGCCGGTGAGTTCCGCTCGGCCATTCGAGACCTGGCGGATGCCTTGCTAAGCTACGGCATCACCGCCGTCACGGACGCGGGGGCCGACAACGGGATCGACCGGTGGCGAGCGTTTGAGGAACTGCTAGCCGAGGGCGCGATTCCCCTGCGGGTCAACATGATGGTCGGCGCGGGACAATTGGACGAGTTGCGCCGGGAGGGATTCAGATATGGCGACCTCAGTGCGGACGGATTGCTGACCCTGGGTCCGGCCAAGATCATGTTGACCGTTTCGTCCGGCAGCATGCACCCGGATTTCGATACGTTGTGCCGGATCATCGCAGGGGCGCACGACGTGGGATTTCCCGTCGCGATACACGCGGTGGAACGGGAGGCTGTCGTGGCATCAGCGCTGGCCCTCATGGATCACCCTGCGCCCATCGGCGACGACCGGATAGAACATTGTGGGGAGGGCCCGCCGGACGTGGGGGAACTGGTGGCCGCGTCGGGCGCACGGGTGGTGACGAATACCGGGTTCCTGCACTACGACGGCGAGCGTTATCGAAGAACGGTAGCCTCGGACTTGCTGCCCCATCTCTACGCCGCAGGCGCGCTGGATGCTCTCGGTGTCAGGGTGTCGCTCGGTTCAGATGCGCCGGTGGTTGAGCCGAACCCGTGGGCAGCGATGGCGGCCGCTGTGGAACGACGAACGGCTGAGGGTCACGCGTTGGGCGGGGCCGGCTTGCCCTCCGTGCCCCACGCGTTGTCCAAGCACACCGGGAGTCACCGCATTGCGCTTGGGCAACCCGCGGATTTGGCTGTGGTGCAACCCGATCCGCTGTTCACCAAGCCCCGGTTGTTGCCGGAGATCCGGTCGGT
Organism: Chloroflexota bacterium; assembly: GCA_026710825.1. Taxonomy (GTDB): domain Bacteria; phylum Chloroflexota; class Dehalococcoidia; order Lucifugimonadales; family UBA3495; genus Bin87. Next base: position 6,128 of record JAPOQH010000103.1, read on the forward strand.
GCTGACAGTAGTCGCCGGAAAAGTGGTGTGGCGGGACGGAGTCTAACGCGAACGTTCGCGGATGTAGTCCACCATCTGCAGGAGAGAACGGCGGGACGGACAATCGGGCAGTTCATCCAGAGCAGTGGCAGCGTTGGAACAGTAATTGCGGATGGTGGTGAAGCAGTCAGGGATGATGTCTGAATCGTTGATCATCCCGAGGGACTTGCTGAGCAAGTCATCCACATCGCCTTCGCCGGTTTTGATGGCTCTGAACAGGGCTTCGATCGGTTGGTCGTCCGGGTAACGCTCCATAAGCATGATGCTGGGCAGAGTGAGTACGCCCTGTAGCAGGTCGTTGCCTACGGGTTTACCGATCTCCAAGGCATCGCCCTGCACATCGAGAAGGTCGTCGACGATTTGGAACGCCATCCCGATATTGTGACCGTACCTGCGCAGCGCCTCAACCTGATTTTCGGGGGCATTGCCCAATATTGCGCCGGATTCTGCGGACGTGCAGAACAGCGACGCGGTCTTGCGATAGATGCGTTCGTCGTAAAGCCGTCTCGCTTTTTGGGAGTCGAACGTGGTGAAAAACTCGATCAACTGGCCGCTGGCGAGCTCCATAATGGTCTCGGAGAACCGGCGAATCACTCGGATTACGCCGGTTTCGCAAACGAAAGTGGCCGAAGTCGCGAACAGGTAGTCGCCCAGCAGGACTGCCACATGGTTCCCGTAGAGATTGTTGATGGTCGGTTTGCCGCGCCGCATGCCGGCGTTGTCCACGGTGTCATCGTGGATCAACGTTGCCAGATGCAACAACTCCACCGCGGCGGCCATGATTTGAGACCGGCGACGCTCGTGGGGGTGGAACTCTGCCGCCAGCAGGGTGAGGGCGGGCCGGACACGCTTGCCGCCGGAACGCAGGGCGTAGTCCAGCAAAGGATCCAGGTCAGCGATGTCGGTTTGGCACAGTTCCCGGAGTTGATCCTCCACCTGGGCCAAATGGTCCGCCACCGGAGCGTAGATGGAAACGGTTTTCAGGTCCAGCCCGGTGACCACGTCTACTGCTCGTCGGATGCCGCGATCAGGCGGGTACGCCCAGTTGCTCGGCTTCCTGCTCGGCAACCACCGTGTCCAGTTTGGTGTACAGCGCCGACGGGTTTCGCAATGGAGCGCCCGGTTTGATGTTGCCTACCAGCGCGTCAAAGTCCCATGGCTCCGAGGACACGTCGCCGTCGAATCCCAGGAACCCATGCAACTTCTGGCTGGTGAACGGAAGATACGGCGCGAGGACGACTTTGAGGCAGTTGAGCACCTGGATCGCGGTGCCCAGAGAACGGGCAGCGTCCGCGCGGTCGGTTTTGATGGCCTGCCACGGCGCCCGCGAATCCAGGTACCGGTTGGTTTCCTGGGCCAGGGCAAAAGCGCGGCTGATTCCGGCCCTGAACCGGGTGTGGGCGAGGCAATCGTCGACGTCGGCCATTGCCTGGCGGGTCGAGTCCAGCAGCGCGGCCTCGGCGTCCTCCGGCGGCGCGGCTTCCACGGGCACCTGACCGTCGAAGTTGCGGTAGGTGAACCGGAGAACGCGATTCACCAGATTGCCGTAGGTTGCGACCAGTTCATCGTTGTTGCGCCGGACGAATTCCGTCCAACTGAAATCGGTATCGCCGGTCTCCGGCATGTTGATTGACAGTAGGTACCGCAACGGGTCGGGGTCGTACCGGTCGAGGTAGTCAGGGACCCAGACTGCCCAGTTCTGGCTGGTGGAAAACTTGCGACTCTCCAGGCTCAGGAATTCATTGGCGGGCACGTCGTAGGGAAGGTTGAGTCCGCCGTACGCCATGATCATGGCCGGCCAGATGATGCTGTGGAACGGGATATTGTCCTTGCCGATGAAATAGTAGGACCGGGCGTTGTCGCCTTTCCAGAAATCTTCCCAAGCCTCAGGTTTCCCGTTGAGTTCAGCCCATTCAACCGCCGCCGACAGGTATCCGATAACGGCCTCGAACCAGACGTAAATCCGCTTTTCGTCGTAACCGTCCAGCGGCAGCGGGACGCCCCAGGTCAGGTCGCGAGTGATTGCCCGGTCCTTCAGGCCGCCCTGCAGGAATCCGCGGGTGGAATTGGCAACGTTGGGCCGCCAAAAGTCCTTGTCCCCGATCCAGTCCAGCAGTGGCTGCTCAAACGCCGACAGTCTGAGGAAGAAATGCTCCGAGTCGCGGAAGTCGGGAGTCTCCCCGCAGATGCTGCATCGTGGCTCGACCAACTCGATGGGGTCCAGGGTATGGCCGCAGTTGTCGCACTGGTCGCCACGGGCACGCTCGTTACGGCAGTGGGGGCAGACGCCTTCCACGTAACGGTCGGGCAGGAAGCGCGTGCAACCGGCGCAGTGTGCCAACAGCATGGTATCTGGGTAGATGTAGTCCAGATCCTTGAGTCGCTGAAATATGTCCTGTACCACCCGCCGGTGATTGTCCGTGTGAGTGGTGGTGAACAGGTCGAAGGTGATGCCCAAACGGTCCCAGGTATCGAGGAACTGCGCGTGGTATCGCTCCAGGATCACGTCGGGTTCCACGCCTTCCTGGTCGGCCCGTATGGTGATCGGAGTGCCGTGGGCATCGGAACCGGACACCATCAGCACATCGTTGCCCTTCATGCGGTGGTAGCGGGCAAAAATATCGGCAGCCAAGTAGCAGCCGGCGATGTGTCCCATGTGCAAAGGGCCGTTGGCGTAGGGCCAAGCCACGCCAATGAAAATTCGCTCGGGCAAGGTCTCCCCTCCTCAAACTCACCGCATCCGATTCGCGAAATATTCTAGCATAACCACGTCGTTACCGGGAGTAGCCGGGCCGGCGGCAAACGATCATTTCGCCCGATAATCGCGCTCGATTACGACCCGATCGTACAAAGGGTCCTGCGCCCCGGTTACCTCTCAGGGCCATTCGATTATCGGTCTGAACCGGCCAAACCGTCATTCCCAAGAGCCGCACCCCGGCGCAGGTCGGAATCCAGAAGGCGCCGGCGTTACTGAATGTTGGCGGCAACATGACGTTCCTGGTTTCCGGATCAAGTCCGGAAGGCGAGGTTGAGGGCATGGCTAGCGTGCCGGGGCGGGGAGGTCCCAGCGGAGGAGTTCGCAGTAGCGGTCTTTCCTGGCCCAGGGGAGGAGGCTGAGGACGATGGCGCCAGGATCGGGGACGTCCCCCTGCCGTCGGGTGTCGTTGAGGTAGCGGGCGAGGCTGGCGAATGTGGGCAGGCGGCAGCCGGCTTTGGCGATGCGCCCGATGACGTCGGAGGGCTCGGGGGGTTGGTCAGGATTCCAGTGGTCGGCGACGGCCTCGGCGATGCGGCGGAGTTTGATGATGGTGAGTTCGGGGGCGAACCTATGCTTGAGGGCGTTGACCCGGCGGCGGATCTGGGAGATGGTCATGGGATTGCCTCGGCGGGGGAGAATTCACACGGATGAACGGGATGAACGGGATGAACAGGATTAGGGATTGGACCAGGATGGCAGCGATTTTCTGGATATCCCACTCATTTCCGGTCATATCCGCTCATTTGAGCATGACGAGGAGCGGGTGACGGGGGTGGAATGGGGGCGGCGAGTGAGGTTTTGGGGGCGATATTGATGGTATTGGCGGGTTGGTGAGAGGGTTTGGCGGAGCGGGGTTGGGATGGTTCGTGGTTGTCAGAATGAGGACTAGCGAGGTTCGAGGATTTTCAGGATTGGGAATGCCGGTCGTTTGAGTTGGGCGCTGGGATGGAGTTGGGCGGTTTGGTGGTTGGATAGTTAAATGGTACGGATGTGTGGATGGCAGGGGCAAGGGGGAATTGTCACAGGGTCTTGCGATGGTCGCCAGACCAAGAAAATGTGTAGAGCCCAGCGCGGTTCTGAACACACCGTCCGCTCATGGTTCAATCCGCCAGAGGCGGACCGGCGGCTGCTCCCGCCACCGGGGAACGTTGCACCATGGGCGGATTGGGTCGGCGGCATGCAAATGATCCAAGGGCCTGGGTTACGTCTTGCCACGATTGACAACATGGCATATGCCGCGAAAGCTCGCGATCAGGGCTGTTGACATTGCCCGGGGCCATTGCACACAATTCCCCCGACCGGCCAGAGGCGCTGGCCGGCTCTCGCTTTCCGTTGCCTTGAGAGGTGCCACCATGGTGGATTTGACTGACGCGGACGTTTTGGCGATGGCCAAAGCTTCCAATATCGAAATACCCGACGACCTTCTCCCGGAGGTGCGCGAGTCATTGAACGGCCTGCTGGAGGCGTTGGCAGCCATCCAGGAGCCGGACGTGGCGGGCATTGAACCGCTGCCGATCATCGTGTCTGGTACGGCGCGGAAACAGGAGGCCTCATAATGGCTGACACCAACCTCTGCTACCTCTCGGCGACCGAACTGGGCGAGAAGATTGCCGCCGGCGAAATCTCGTCGCTGGAAGCCACGGAGGCTTACCTGGAACGCATCGGGCGACTCGACGGCAACTATTCTTCGTACATCACGGTCACGCCGGACCGCGCCCGGGAAGACGCTCGTCGGGCCGATGCGGAGATAGCCGCCGGCAATCGGCGTGGGCCGCTGCACGGGGTCCCGGTCGCCGTAAAGGACCAGTTCGACACCGCGGGCATCCCGACGACCAACGGCTCAACCATCCTGTCCGAGAATATTCCCGACACGGACGCAACCATCATGACGCGTCTCCGGGAGGCTGGGACCGTGCTGCTGGGCAAGCTCAACATGAGTGAGTACGCCAGCGGCGACGCGTTCCGGCATCCCTACGGTCGACCGCGCAACCCCTGGGACGCCAGGCGAAATCCTGGGACCTCCAGCAGCGGATCGGGAGCGGCGACGGCGGCATTCCTCTGCGCGACGTCGCTGGGCGAGGACACGGGAGGCAGCATCCGCGGGCCGGCAGCGTTCTGCGGGCTGGTGGGAATCCGCCCGACTTTCGGCTTGGTTAGCCGGCACGGCGTTTTCGGAGCCAGCTGGTCGATGGATACTGCGGGCCCGATCTCGCGCACGGTCGTTGACTGCGCCAACACGCTGGAGACCATCGCGGGACATGATCCCAACGACCGCCAAACTTGGGATGTTACGGTTCCCAACTACGCGGCCTCCCTGGACGGGAACATACAGGGTCTGAAAATCGGAATCGTTACCGAGCGCGTGCATACGGACGCCAACGATCCTGAGGTGCGCGACGCCGTTATCGCGGCGACGGAGGTGCTGGGCGGTTTGGGAGCCGAGGTGCGCGAGGTCTCAATTCCACTGATCGTCAATTCGTCCGAAATATCCTACGGCATCATCAGCAATGACGCAGCGATGCTGAACTGGGACATTATTTCTACCGAAAGACTGCGGGAACTGGACCACAATAACCAGGTCCGCCTGCTGATGGGGAGCGTGATTCCGGCGACTGCCTACCAGAAGTCGATGCGGTTGCGGGACGCCCTGCGTCGTCAAATCCTGACAGCGCTGGATGACGTCGATGCATTGATCATGCCGGCGTCATCGGTGCCGGCCACCCTGATCCCGGAAACGACCGGTCTCGGAACCAAGGAGGACGTGATCGCCGGGTTCAAAGGGCGCCGCGGGTTCCCTGCGCCGTTCAACCTGGCTAATCTGCCCGCGCTTTCGATCAACTGCGGTTTTACGGCATCGGGCCTGCCGATCGGGCTGCAGATCGCGGGCAGGGCGTTTGACGAAACGACACTGTTCCGCCTCGCATACGCATATGAGCAGGCCACCGATTGGGGCGAGCGGCGACCGCCTGGCGTGTAGCCGTATGCCCGAGACGCACTGATGACCAGAACTCGCGAATACATCCGAGTGGCCATCCAACTGGCGGTGGAAGCGTCGCTCTTCGCGACGGTGGGCAGCCTGTTCTGGATAGCCATCGGTAGGCAGGTCGTCCAGACGCAGGGGTCGACCGCCTGGAACTACGCCGGAGGCGGCGACGCCTTCTTCCATTTTTTCGTCGGCATCATCCAGCTTTACCTGCTGTATCGCCTTGTCCGATGGGCGGTCCCGTTCACCGCCAGGAGAACAGCGCAGACGGTGGATGGCAGTCTCAAGGACCTGGGATCCTACGGAGGCGTCCGGGAACGTATGTTGGCCGCATTCAGAGATCGGATGCCCTTACGAACTCCAAATGCCCACACCACCGACGCCGTCCAGCGCGGCGACCAAAACAGCGACGTGAGCGAACGACCGCGCCGGAAATTCTCCATGCCCGCTTTCTCCCTATCGCGACAAAAACTGACATCGCTGGTGGGCCTCGGCAATATCTGGGCGAATCTGCGCGGTCGCCTGCGGCTGCATTCTGAGACCACCGCTGACGCCTCCGGTGCGGTAGACTTGGGCGAAACGAGCGAATCTGTTGCACAATCGGCGCAGCCGACACCCGCGCGTCCAACGCAACCAAGGAGGCCAGCCATGATTCCCCAAGCTCTGGAAATGACTGCGGCGGAGGCCGCGCGAGCCATCGCCAAGCGGGAGATCACTGCCACCCGACTGGCAGAGGCATGCCTGGGGCGTATCGATTCCCTGGACGAACAATTGAAAGCATGGGTGTACGTGGACCGGGAATCGGTTTTGGAAGCCGCCGCTGCCGCCGACAAAGCGGTCTTGGAGCGGCGCCCGCTTGGACCCCTGCACGGTGTCCCAATCGGCGTCAAGGACATCTACTACACGGCCGGCATCCCCACGCGCGCCGGGAGCGAGGTCTACAAAGATTTCGTGCCGGATTACGACGCCGCGTCGTTGACCATGCTAAAGCGGGCCGGCGCGTTGATGCTGGGCAAGGCTGTAACCACCGAGTTCGCCTGTCTCGACCCCTCGCCAACGTTCAACCCGTGGAATCCCGCCCACACGCCCGGCGGCAGCAGCAGCGGATCTGCAGTTGCGGTGGCATCCCGGATGTGTCCCGCCGCGTTGGGATCGCAGACGGTGGGTTCGGTGTTGCGTCCGGCCGCGTACAACGGAATAGTCGGTTTCAAGCCTACGTTCGGGCGGGTCAGCCGTTACGGCGTGGTACCGGTGAGCTGGAACCTGGACACGGTGGGTTGGCTGGTGCGATCGGTGGAGGACGCGGCGTTGCTGCTCCAGATCACCGCGGGTCCGGATTCGTCCGACCCGGTGTCCTCACGTGAACCCGTGGGCGACTACCTTTCGGCGGTGCACGCCCCGTCCGCACCTCGCATCGGGCTGCTGCGCAGGTATTTCTACGAGAACGCCGACACGGAAACTCGCCGGCACCTTGACCAGGTGGCAGAGCAGTTGTCCAGGGCCGGCGCGGCCATCGAGGAACTGCCGATGCCTGACAGCATCGATACCGCTTTCGATGACCAGCGGCTTGTCATGGCAGTGGAGGCCGCCGCGTTTCACGAGCCCATGTACCGGACCCAGGCCGAGGACTACCAACCAAAATTGAGAGCGATGCTGGCCGATGGGTTGGCGACGGACGGCATAAACTATTCCCGCGCCCTGGAACGGAGGCGTCTGTTCACCGACGACATGAGGCAGTTGTCCGCTCGTTGCGATGTGATGCTCACCCCAGCCACTCCGGCGCCGTCTCAACCCGACCGGACCAATACCGGCGATCCGGCATTCCAGGGGCCGTGGACGTCGTGCGGATTGCCGGCGATCTCGTTGCCATCTGGTCTGGCGCAGTCCGGCCTGCCTATGGGGCTCCAGTTGGTGGCGTCGCCCTTCGCGGAATCCAGATTGTTATCGGCGGCGAGTTGGTGTGAGGGAGTCATGGGGTTCGATCAGAGGCCGCCGGTGTAACGGCGACCGCGCCGTTTCTGCCGAAATGTTTTTTGTCCGGCAGCGTCGCCCTGCGTCCGACACGCGGAGCGGCGCTGTCGGCGTTGGTGTCCGCGATTCCCACGACGTGCTCGCGTACGCGTCTCGGCCGGGCACAGCAGGGATTGCGGCCGCATAATCAGTTTGGCCCGCAAGGGGTATTTGGTGTAGGATGGCGCATCGCATTTGAATACGAGGAGCTTACGAAATATGGCTACTACCCGTCCCCGCCGGTTGGCCCGGCAGGTTTCCATAGTCGGGGCAGGACTGTCGCAGTTCGGCGCGTACGCCGACAAATCGAGCCGGGATCTGTTCGTGGAAGCATTCCTGGACATGCAGGGCACCATCGATACCGGAATTTCGGCATCGGATATCGAGGCTGGCTATCTGGGTAACTATTCGGCGGACCTGTTCGAGCACCAGGGCCACACCGCGCCCATCATGGCGGACTGGTTGGGAATGACTCCCACCCCGATCACCCGCGTCGAAAACGCCTGCGCCAGCAGCGGTTCGGCGCTCAGGGAAGGCGTGATGGCCATTGCCAGCGGCATGTACGACGTTGTCCTGGTCGGCGGCGTGGAGAAGATGACATCCCTACCGACGGAAGGAGTAACCGACGTGCTGGCCTCCGCGGCCGACGGCCTGTACGAAGTGCCCGCGGGCCTGACGTTCCCGGGGATTTTCGGGGCCATCGCCAAGGCGCACATGGACCGCTACGAAACCAACCTGGACCATCTCCTCAAGGTTGGCATCAAGAACCATGAAAATGGCAAGCTGAACCCCAAAGCGCAGTTTCAGGTCACGATTCGCGACATGATGGACCGTCGCAAGGCCCGCTCCGAGCAACGGGGGGAACCTGTCCCCGACTGGTCAGACGAGTTGGACTTCTTGAACGACGCGCGGGCCAATCCCTGGATCGCATGGCCGCTGCGGTTGTACGACTGCGCACCCATCACCGACGGCGCGTCCTGCGTGCTGCTGGTGGCCAGTGAAATCGCCGAACAGTTCACGGACAAACCGGTTCACGTCGCCGGCATCGGACAGGCCACGGGTCGGCCGCTGCACGACGCCGACGAGCTCACGTCGCTTTCCGCAGCCAAAGTCGCATCGGCCCAGGCATACGAAATGGCAGGCATCGGTCCGGAACAAATCGCACTCGCCGAGGTGCACGACTGCTTCACCATCGCCGAGATCGTCGCCAGCGAGGACCTTGGCTTCTTCGCTCCAGGCGAGGGTCCTCATGCGGTTGATCAAGGGCGCACCGCCAGGACGGGCGACCGACCCATCAACACCAGCGGCGGGCTGAAAGCCAAGGGCCATCCGGTGGGGGCCAGCGGAGTGGCGCAAGTTATCGAGGTCTACAAGCAGCTGCGCGGCGAGGCCGGGGACCGTCAACTGGACAACCCCAACCTGGAGTTCGGTTTGACCCACAACGTCGGCGGCACCGGCGGCACCTGCGTGGTCAACGTGCTGCAAAGGGGTTAGGAGGTCGCGCTGTGAGTACAGACCAATCGGCCCGCCCATTCAACGCGGTGTCATTCTACGCGTTCCTCAAGGAAGGAAAGTTCATGGGCGTGCGTTGCCGTGAGAACGGCAACCTCTACGCCGAGGCTCGGCCCATCGACCCGGTCAGTCATAGCAACGACATGGAGTGGCACGAGCTGAGTGGGCGTGCGACGCTGAGCACGTTCACCTGCATCTCGGTCGCTCCGGCATCGCTGGAGGCCAAGGGGTTCGGCCGAAACAACCCCTACTGCACCGGCATCGTCACGCTGGAGGAGGGCCCACGCATATCGGCGAGGATAGCCGGAGTGGACGCGGCAAACCCCCAGAACATCCGAACCGGCATGGCATTGGAGCTGGACTTGGGAGAAATCGATCCCGACGAGCCTGGGTTGGTGTTCCGGCCCGCGTGAGGCGACAACTTCCGACAGCAAAAAGGGCGGGTATTACAACCCGCCCTTTTGTTGTGTAGGGACCATGTTAATCAATAGGCGTTCGCCGCACAGGCTCAGTGAGCAAACTGGTGCTGGCTGCGCTAAGAGTGCGACGCCGGCTACACCTTGCCGGACCGCCGGCATACGTGGCACGCGGTGTCATACCAAGCGTAGGACGTGTTGGATGACTGGTGAAGGTCGAACAAACCCACGTCCCGATATTTGCGGCACGAGAAGCAGAGTTGGGTTTGCTCCGGGTCGAGTTGCGCCGGCAGACCCTTTTCCGCGTTGATGAACACCTTGCGAACCTGAAGCCTGGAAAACGGCAGATGTTGCAGCACACGTTCCTGCAGCATCAGTTTGAAAGCATCGCCCCCGGACATGGGCCGGTAGAGGAGAAGCTGCTCGTCGTCCGGCTCCCGTTCGTACACGTAATCAATGTAGCGATCCACCGCTTCGTAGAGGGCGGACACCACATCTTCGTAGGAGTCTCCAATGGCTGGGAGGTCGATGTCGACGCAAAAGCCTTCCCAAGTTTCGGGATCCGATTGGATCTTCTTGATATAGCAGGTCAATTTCCGCGGTCGGACGTTCATGGACCACTCCGATGCGGGTGAGGCGATTCGATTAAACCATCGCCGATTATCCCAGGAACGTCACGGATTCGCCTGCTTGCAGAGATTGCAAGTTTTGTCGTACCAGACGTATGCCGAATTGGGTTCGTGGAATACTTCAAACTCGCCGATGCTGCGGTATTTCTTGCAGGTCAGGCAGAGTTCCGTGTAATGAGGATCCAACTGGATTGGGATCCCTTTCTCCGCACTCAGGAATATCTTTCGCACCTGTCGGTTGGAAAAGGGCAGGCGCTGCAAGAACCGCTCTTCAAACTGGAGCTTCCAGACATCGGCCCTTGGCATGGGCCTATAGAGCAACCGTTGCTCATCATCGGGCTGGTGTTGGTATACGTAGTCGATGTAATTGTCTACGGCCTGGTACATCATCGCCGCGACTTCTTCGTAGCTGTCTCCGACTGCAGGTATATCCAGTTCGACGCAGAAAGCTTCCCACATATCGGGATTGGAACGGGTTCTCTTGATGTAACAAGTCAGTTGCCGGGATTGATTATTCACGGCTGCTCCTTGGGCGATGCGCACGGCATCGCCCTGGTCAGTCTCTGCAGGTATGATGCGTGAGGGACTTTCGAGGCCTAGTCGAAGCCGCGAGTGCCAACCCAACCGGTTTCGGATACGTCGATCATCTCGCCGTTGGGGCCCTCGTACTTGGTCTCGACGTTCTGCGTGCGCGGACCGGACATCGCAGCGTGGAGCGCGTGGTTGACCTCATCCATAGGCTTGGAATTGGCAGCCATGAGGCGCGCTTCGGTCTCTTCGAGGCTCTCTACCTCGAAACCGATGTGGTGAATGCCTTCCCAGTCCTTGCCCCGCTCACCGGCCACGGTGTCATTCTGGAAGTCCAAGATGGCCATGTTTACGTTGCCGTCACTGAGCATGTAGCCGTTGGCGTTGGCGCTCTCCAGCTTGGCTACTTCGCGCAGTCCAAACACTTCGGAGTAGAATTTTGCGGTCTTGGCGGCATCGTTGGTGGCGATGGCGATATGCTTAATCTGAGGCATGTCTCCCTCCTAGATATACGGCGCTTTCACAACCTGAATTCCACGAACCCGTGGCACAGGTTCCATGGTGGAACGATACCACTTTTGCGTCGGATGGGCTAGTGCGGTTGAGTCCGAGGTCGGTCAGAAAGGTCATCCCAACCGGAATTTTTTGAATACCTCGGCAAATTCAACGCCAATGCGTTTTCCGTCCCGCCGGCGCCATTCCTTCAGATGATGGTCAGCCGATTCGGGATTCACCTGGCTGCGGTGGGCGCGCAACGCTTCGACGGCAGTTTCGATGTGGTCCGTCACGTCCACCACGTGGTCCGGCTCCGAACGTCCCATGATCCAGACCTCACGTACCTTGTGGGGTTCCAATCCCTCGTCGACCAACAACTCGGGGAAGGTCAGGCGATCGCGGGCCGCTGGATACACCGCGCCCATGGCGGCGTCTCCGGAGGCAAAATGATCGGGATGGTCGATGTAACCATTGCCGTCCAGATTGCGCACCGGATTCATGCAGATGAGAACGTCCGGACGGTGCGTCCGGATGGCGCGTGAGATGTCCTTGCGCAATTGCAGGGTGGATTCCAGATACGCGTCCGGATAACCCAGGAAGAACACATGGGACAAACCAAGGACGCTGGCGGCGTCCCGTTGTTCCTGTTCCCGCATTTCGATCAGTTGCTCAATGGTCATGTTCGGGTCATCGCTGCCCTTGCTGCCGTCGGTGCATATCACGTAGGCCACGTCCCAGCCCTCGGCGCACAGACGCGCCACCGTGCCAGCGCAGCCCCACTCCGCATCATCGGCGTGGGCCACCACCACCATCGCGCGGTTGTAGTTTGTATCCATTTGACTCGACATCCAAATTTTCCTTTAGCAAGAGATTTGTCGCACGGCATACTAGCCGGCCAATTGTTTGTTGCGGCCTTTGAAATGCAGGGTGAAGCCCAGAGTTGCGCCCAACACCGCCACCGCTGCGGCCATTGCATAAGACCACTGCAGTGTCCCGGTCAAGTCGGCAATGGGTCCCGCGATGATGGGCGAGATGGTGCTTCCGATGCCGGCCCCCATACCCATCAGTCCGAAAGCCGCCGGCGCCATGTACACGGGCACATAGTCCCCGGCCGCCGCCGCGCAGATGGTATAGGTGGACCGCAGCGCGAACCCGGCCAGCACCGACGCGATGACAAAGTACGTCAACTCGGGCGCGAGCCAGAACAGGCTGTGACACGCCACTTCGATCAAAAAGGTCACGCCGAAAGCCATGCCGCGGCCGACGCGGTCCGAAAGAGCGCCGGATCCAACCCCGCTGGTGATGCTGAGGATACCAATCGACATGAACAGCGCGCCCACGACCGCCACGTCGATGCCGTGCTCGATTTCCAGGTACGCGCCATAGCTGGACGTCAGAATTCCGTGGACAAACCCGGAGCAGAAGGCCATGCCGGTGATGAGCCATACGTACGGGTTGGTATATACTTGGACGGGCCAACTGGTCGGCGAACGCCCGGCGGGTCTGCGCTCGCTGGCGCCGGGCGTGGGCGCCACAGGCCGGGCAGCGGTCAACACCCCGGGCGGAGCCTCCCGGATGAAGCTCACGCAGACCATGCCGATTACGACGCTGGTGCAAGCCAGGACATACCAGGTGTAGCGCCAGGCATCGTCGCCGAAAGCCTCGGTGAGCGGCGGTACGATGGCGCCGGTGAAAATTATTGCCAGGCTCCCTCCCGTGGCCGCGATGCCGGCAGCGACGCCTCGATCGGTGACCTGAAACCAGGGAGCGAGCATTCCCATCATCGGCGTCAGCGCCGCGCCCGACGATACTCCCACAACTACCATGGCGAGCAACGCGACCCAATAGTTTGGAGACCAACCCAACAGACCCATGGATATCGCCTGGGCGAATACGCTGACGGTTACCATCCACCTGCCGCCGTAACGGGAGGCCATCGCGCCGGACAGCAGGCCGGAGATAACTCGTGAGATGGACAGCGCCACCACGAGAACGAATACCGTGGTGTACGAAAGCCCAAAGCTCTCCTTCATCCCCGGGATGGTCAGGGCCTGAACGTACAGAGAGAAGCTGGTGATCAGGTTGACCGCCAGCGCCACAGCCAGCACAACGGCGGCGTAGGTCCTGATCCAATCTGGCTTGAGGGTGGCGGGGATGAATGCCATACCGGGCTAACAAAAACGGGCAGCCGAGGGGCCGCCCGCCAGCGTGCAGCGTCGCCATCATATCATACGGATTCGGCCCACATTTTCGGAGGTTCCGGTGGGACTCGCTGCCCCGTCTGCTATAATAAACCGATAAAGTTTTTTGAAAAATACAAACGAGACGAAGCAAAAGCGGCGGTGGCGCACGCCGAATCTGCGGCGCGCCTGCCCTCATAAGGAGAGTAAGAGCAATGGAAAGCAATAATTTTGTCGAACGCTTGCACCTTAAGCTGGAAAGAGTCACAAATCGGGACGTCCAACTGTCCGTGACCGACTCCGACCCCAATTTCCTGGAGGTCGACCTCGAGGCGGGAACCCCCAAGGTAGTAGTGGGCAGCAACGTGTACGAATACCCGGGATTCGCCCGTATGTGCCTGGAATACGCAGCGGCGTCCATAAACAAGGGTCGCCATATTGGCGAGCTGGAATTCCATCTGCTGCTAGCCCGCAACTAACCAGCGTCGGGATGCGTGATCCGAAAGGCAACGACGGCCGGCGGAGTGAATTGGCAGCTCCCGATGACGCCAACAGCCTGTCGTCGCCCCCAGAGCCCGCACCCGCTCCGCCTCCGGTGCCGCCGGATGCCCTCAAGCCCTGGTACTACCAGGGATGGTTCATAGTTCCAACGTTCGTCTGGTGGCCGAGCAGCGCGGTGCTGTTCATACGGTCGCCCTGGCACAACGGCGTGGTGTCCGGAGCGCTTTCGTGGGCTTGGGTGATAGTCGGCGGCGGCTTTATATTCCTTCGCCTCAAAGATAACCTGGACGAGAGGGGCAACCCGTTTCTGGGGCTGATCAACGGTGAGGTTCAGGCCGATCTGACGCTACTGGCTCTGGTCGCACCAGGGATCGTGTTGACCATCGTCACGCAGGCTTTGTGGCTCACCAGGGACCGACCGCGCATCAGACGCATCCGGTCCGCCGGAGGATTCGCCGCCTATGAGTCTGAAGAACCAGGTAACGGAACGCCCGGACAGACCCGAACGCCTGCGGAGACGCCGCGATCCAGATCAAACCGTGGCGGCGCTCGCCGCCGGCGTCGACGGCGTTAGAATCTCCGACGCATCCACCAATCCTTCAACCAACCTGATCCGCTCGTCGGTGGTGGAGAACGCGAGGCCCATCGGCGTGATGGTGATGTGGTTGTCCTTGTGTGCCGTGATGTCGGTGCCGTCGCCGCCGTTCAAGATGGCGCGGTTACGCGAGATCCAGTACCGGCGGTGCCCGAACGATTCCTCGGTGCGCACGGACTCTCCATAAGCCCGTCCGCCCAGCCGCGTGATCTTGACGCCGGCGATTTTGTCCAACGGTTCGTTGGGGACATTGACGTTGAGGAAGTACGGCGGCGACACTTCGGGGGCGTTCGCCAGCCCTCTGGCCAGCGCGGCGACGACCTCGGAGGCAAGGTCGTACCGTGGAGACTGCACCGAACCAACCGAAATAGCGATGGTCGGATACCCACGGACGAATCCCTGCAGCGCGGCGCCAACGGTGCCGGAGACAATAACGTCCCACCCCATGTTGGAGCCCCGATTGATCCCACTTACCACCAGATCGGGTTTGGGGCTGACCAACTGCTCCAGCGCCAGGATGCAGGAGTCCGCCGGTGTTCCCTGGACCGCCCACGCGCTGATCGGGTTCGGCAAGTCCGAAGCCCCATCGACCGAAGGTGCACGGACGGCGTCGGCGCTGCGCGGGGGCGTGTCCTCGCCGGGGGCGTACTGCAGCAGGTACTGCTCGGCCGGAACCTGGTGGACGAACAGGGGGGAGTGCAGCGTCATGGACGCCCCCACTCCGGACTGCTCGCGGTCGGGAGCCACCACGGCCACCTCGCCCACAGCAGAAAGGCTGCGAGCGGCAGCCCACAGCCCAGCAGCGTGAATACCGTCGTCGTTGGTCAGAAGAATTTTCAAGGGATGGCCTCTCAGGTGATTTTGGGTCGGCGTTAAAATAATACACCCCGCACAGCATCAAGGGACGCCGTGCGGGGCTCGATATGCCATGTGGGCAATCAGTGGTGGGCCAGGTCGATGGCGTGGAGCAGGGCGTGCTTCACCTCCACCGGAGCAATCCTGGCACGGAAATCCGCCGAGGCGAACACGTCGCCGATGACGTCCACACCGGCGGCGCTGATGTCATCACCGAGGCGCGAGGTTGCGTCGGCGATGCTGTCCATCGTCAGCGTCGTCCCGGACAGCGCCTGCTCGACCGAGGCGGCTTTCACCGGACGGGGAGTCAGACCGCCGACCGCCACAGAGGCTGCGGTGCATCGGTTGCCGTCCATGGTAACCACGACCGCGCCGCCCACGACAGCGTAGAAGCTGGCCGGATGGGACATCTTGGCGTACTCCGCGCGCTGGTTCGCGGCCAGAACGGGGACGCTCACCGTGGTGATGAGTTCGTCCTCTGCCAGCGCGGGCGCAAAGGCGTCCTCTATGAAGTCCCCAGCGGCAACCGAGCGGCTGCCCGAGGGTCCCTGTACCGAGATGGTGGCTCCCAATGCGGTTAGCACGGTCGCCCAGTCGGATGCGGGGTCCGCATGCGCCAGGTTGCCACCGATGGTACCGCGGTTCCGTACGGCCGGGTCGCCGATGCCGCTGGCCGCTTCGGCCAGCAGCCCGTTCGCCCTTTGCACATCGGCGGACGCCGCGATCGTGGCGTGGGTGGTCAACGCTCCGATATTGATGGTGTCGCCGCTGACGGTCACGCCACGCAGACCGTCCACGCCGCCGATGTCGATGAGGACCTCGGGGCGAGCCAGGCGAAACCGCATCAGGGGAATCAGGCTATGGCCTCCGGCCAGCAGCTTGGCTCCGGGATTTTCCGACAGCAGCCGCACCGCGTCAGCGATCGAGGATGCCTTTAGGTATTCAAAATTTGCAGGATACATTGCAGTCAGTCCTCCGTCGGTCGGTTCGGCTAATGGCCATGTCCATGACCGTGATCGTGGTCATGTCCGTGGCTGTGCCCGTGACCGTTCCCGGTATAGCCGGTGGCCTGGATGGCGCGCCAGACCCTTTCCGGTGTCAGAGGCATGTCGATGCTTTCGACGCCCAGCGGCTTGAGGGCGTCCATCACTGCGCTGTAAATGGCCGCGGTGGAAGCAATGGTGCCGGTCTCACCGATACCCTTGACGCCCAGCGGGTTGTGCGGCGACGGGGTGACTGTCGAGTGCACCTCGATATCCGGCACCAGGTGGGCGCGCGGAATTGCGTAGTCCATCATAGATCCGGTCAGGAGTTGACCATTATCGTCATAGACCGCGCCTTCCCACAGCGCTTGCCCCGCGCCCTGGACCACGCCGCCGTGCACCTGGCCCTCGACCACCATGGGGTTGATCTGTGGGCCGCAGTCGTCGACCGCGACATACCGGTCAAGCGTGATGTGGCCGTTGTCAGGATCAATGCTGACGATGGCCGCATGCGCGCCGAAGGGGTAACTGAAGTTGGGCGGGTCGTAGTAGGTGCTGGCCTCCATGCCCGGCTCGATGCCTTCCGGCAGGTTCCACGCGACGTTGGCCTGCAGAGCGACGTCCTGGATGCTCTGGGCGCGGTCGGGCGCGCCGCGTACGAAGAACTGGCCGTCGGCGTATTCGATGTCCGCCTCGTCAGCTTCCAGCAGGTGCGCCGCGATGACTTTCGCCTTGTCACGGAGCTTGCGCATGGTAAGGGCAACGGCCGCCCCGCCAACCACGGTGGTCCGGCTGCCGTAGGTTCCCCATCCCATGGGCGTTATGTCAGTGTCGCCGTGGATCACCTCCACGTCGTCAACGTCAACGCCGATCTCGTCGGCGACGATCTGGGCGAAAGTGGTTTCCTCACCCTGACCATGGGGCGACGTGCCGATGAACACATTCACCTTGCCGGTGGCGTAGATCCGCACGGTCGCGGATTCCCAGAGTCCTCCGCCGAAACCAACGGCGCCGGCCACCTGAGACGGGCCGAGGCCACAGATCTCACAGTAGCAAGCAACACCAACACCGCGAAGAGTTCCGTGTTCGCGTTCGTGCTCCTGGTCATGCCGGAACTGGTCGTAACCGATGTGGCCCAGCAGTTGGTCCAGCGCGTTGGAATAGTTGCCGCTGTCGTAGGTGATGCCGATGGCGACGTCGCGGTTGTTGTCGAACGGCTCGATCAGGTTCCGGCGGCGTACTTCCACGCTGTCGATGCCAACGGCGTCGCCCACCTTGTCCATTAACCGTTCCAGCAGGAACGTCGCCTCGGGGCGTCCGGCACCGCGATACGCTTCGACCGGCGTGGAGTTGGTGAACACACCGTAAACGTCCGCCTTGATGTTGGCGATGTCGTAGGGGCCGGAATACATCAGGCCGTGCAGAATGGTCGGGATGCCCGGGGCGGCCGTGGACAGGTATGCGCCCATGCCGGCGTACACCACGCTCCGCACGGCAGTCACCTTGCCGTCCGCGTTGGCTGCCATCTCCACATATTCGACATGGTCCCGGCCATGCGTGGTGGCAATGTAGTTTTCGGTGCGAGTCTCGGTCCACTTGACGGGCACGCCCAACTGCATGGAGCAGAAAGCCGTGATCATCTCCCAGGGATAGACGGCGATCTTGGCGCCGAAACCCCCGCCGACTTCCGGAGCGATGACACGAATCTTGTGCTCGCCCACTCCAGTGACCAGGCAGGTCACGAACCGCGCGATGTGCGGGTTCTGGGTGGTGTTCCACAGCGTCAACTCACCCATTGCCTGGGCCCAGGACGCGATGGCCGAACGGGTCTCCATGGGATTCGGGATCAGCTTCTGCTGCCTGATGGTCTCGCTGACCGTCACGGCGGCATCGGCGAACGCTGCGTCCGTATCGCCGCCGGCGGCGACCCAGTGGAATGCCTGGTTATTGGGCGCATCCTCGTGAAGCTGGGGCACGCCATCGCCCAGGGCATCCTCGGGGTTGATGATGGCCGGCAACGGCGAGTAGTCGACGTCGATCAACTCGAGGGCATCCTCCGCCTGGTAGCGGTTTTCGGCGACGACCACCGCGACCGCGTCTCCCACGTACCGAACAACGTCGGACGCGATGGCGGGATATGCCACGGCTTTGAGGTCGGAGTCCGGAATTGCCCAGGCGCACGGGATCGGATTCAGCACGCCCTCGATATCGGAGCCGGTGTAGACCGCCAGCACTCCGGCGGATCCCCTGGCTGCATCGGTGTTTATGCTGTTGATCCGAGCGTGGGCATGAGGGCTGCGGAGAATGGCTGCGTGAACCATTCCGGTGAGCTTAATGTCATCGGTGTACGAGGCCTGCCCGGTGATGAGCCGGGGATCCTCCCGCCGGCGGATGCCGGAACCAAATATACGGGTAGTCATGGCAGTCTTTAGCCTCCTTGCCGGGCAGCAGCGGCGGCCAAAGCGGCCTTGACGATGTTGTTGTAGCCGGTACAGCGGCACATGTTGCCCTCCAGACCGGCGCGCACTTCCTCGGCCGACGGGTTGGGGTTGCGCTCGATGATCTCGGTGACCGACATGATCATGCCGGCGGTGCAGTAGCCGCACTGGAGACCGTGATTGTTCCAGAAGGCTTCCTGAACGGCGGAGAGGTTGCCGTCCTGGGCCACCCCTTCTATGGTGGTGATGTCTGCGCCGTCAACCTGTACGGCGAATGCCGTGCATGCCTTGACGGTAACGCCGTTCATTCGAACGACGCAGGCCCCGCATTGGCTGGTGTCGCAGCCAATCTTGGTGCCGGTGAGATTCAGGGTTTCGCGCAGGAAGTGGACCAGCAGGGTGCGGGGTTCCACATTCGCCGAGTGGGACCGGCCATTCACGTTGACCGTGATGGGTACTGTATTGGGCAAAATAACACCTCCTCTATACAGGACACCGCGTCGATAATCGTACGCGGCGTGAGGTCCGCCAAAGGGAAAATATCGGGTGAAGCGGCGGCGGCCCAACCTCGCCGGCAGTATAGTCGGCAGCCCCGGGGCGGTCAAATTGGACGACGGTACACTGAAAAAGCTATCAGCGCCGCCGGCGCAACAATTCAGACAACTCCGCCATGGCCGGATGACTCGCAGACGCAGCGGTTGGCATTCGTTCCATCTGGTCCAACAAAACGGACTCCGAAAATTGTTGCGGCCAATCCAGATTTACAACAATTTCGTCACCTCGCACAGATATGGCCTGCAGGTGCATCAGGCCCAACAAATCCCTCACCACAGCTCTCTCTGGAAACCTCAAACCACTGTAATACGATGGCGGGTGGTCGATGAGATCGAATAACCGAGCGGGCCCGCCGTCCATCAGAGCGTCCAGGATGTGCAACTGGCGTTCACCGATAACCCGACGACGAGAACTGCGCAATTGCCCAAACAGTGAACGGGCGAACTGACGGAACAATATTTGTCTTTGATTGTATGTGATGACTTCCGCGACAGCTTTACAACGGTCAGCAACCGCCCCCAACGCGAACTGCATAAAAGGAGTCAGGTCATGTTCACGTTGTCGGCATTCCTGGAGGGATGCTCGGTACTCATCCTGGTGCTCGTAGTAGTAGTTGGACAAGCTGACCATGACCAGATCGTTGACCCCGGCTCGGCGGAGCATGAAGGCTTCGAGGGCACGTGCAGTGCGCCCATTGCCGTCTTCGAATGGGTGCATGGCACCGATTTGATAATGCGATGCCAGCGCCTGCAATATAGCATCGTGTCGTCGGAATTCTCCGGCTATAGCATGGCAAAAGTTGCGGAACGCTAGGCGACAATCCTCGCCCCCTTCAACACCACGACATCGCGGCGATCCGAAAGTAACATTGGATCCGGGCGGTCTCAGGGCACCAGGTTCGCAGTGATCGTCGTCACAGCCAGTTACGATTCTGCGATGGATTTCCAATATGAACTCATCCGTAACGGGGCGGTCAGCCGGTTGCCCCCGGAGCCAGCGGTACGTAGCATCCGCGGCCCGAAGCTGACGTTGTGAGCGCGTTAAGGGACCGACCTGAGCCAGGGGCGACCAAGTCGCATCCACAGTCAGGTCCGGCTCGTGTACACGAGCCAAGGCTTGTTCTTGTTCTTGCTCGGTGAACTCGGCGCCTTCTATTCGAGACGTACCCACGGCTTCCAAGCGCAGTTGCTCTTCATGAACTTGCTCAATCCATTGGCGCAGATGCGGCATTTCACCCAAGATTCCCGCTGCCGTTTTGGCTTCTACCAGTGGAGTTATAATGGCCGCCATGTCGTAGCGCATCCACGGTGCCGGAAGGTTGTAGCGGCTGATATTTCTGACAGTCATTTCCAGCTCGTTTCAATTTCGTTTCCAGCTCATTTCAATTATTTACACTCAGATTATACCGAAATACCCGATCCGTTTCCGGTTCATTTCCAGCTCGTTTCGACTTCGTTTGCGTTAGATTGACAGCTTCGGCGTTTGTGTCAGAGCCGATGGATGAATCCCGACTGCATCCCACACGTCGATATGCTAAATTATCTGCGGCTTGATCCTCACACTCATCAGTCCGGAGCCAACGCACCATGCTGCCCTCTCACCTAACCCACGTGTTCCCTGACACCACGAACACCAACGCCGCCGGCCATCTCACCGTCGGCGGTTGCGACGCCACCGAGTTGGTCGAGCAATATGGCACGCCGCTGTACGTGCTGGACGAAGCTACCCTGCGCTCTCGCTGCCAGCAATTCGCCCGTTCTTTCGCCGAGCGTTACTCCAACTCCCAGGCTGTGTACGCGTCAAAAGCCTACATCAACCCTGCCCTGGCCCGAATATTCGCCGAGGAGGGTCTGGGACTGGACGTGGTTTCAGGAGGCGAACTGGCCGTGGCGCAGGCCGGGGACGTCCCGCTGGAGCATGTCTATTTCCACGGCAACAACAAAACGCCGGCGGAACTCGAGGAAGCAGTGTCAGCGGGCATCGGCAGGGTGGTGGTGGACAGCTTCCACGAACTCGATCTGCTGGAGCGTATCTGCGCTGATGCCGGGAAAACTCAGGACATACTGGTCCGCGTCTCCCCGGGAATCGACCCGCATACCCACGCTTACACCACCACCGGCATTATCGATTCGAAATTCGGATTCTCCATCCAGACCGGCGACGCCGAACGCGCCGTATTGCAGGCAATCTCGGCCCCGCACCTCAATCTAAAGGGCCTGCACTTCCACCTGGGATCGCCGATTTTCGAGCTGGAACCATACCAGGCCGCTACGGACCTCGTGCTGCGGTTCGCATCGGGACTTCGCGAGCAGGGATTGGAGCTTCAGGAGTTCAGCCCCGGTGGTGGGTTCGCCATCGCGTACACCCGGGATGACGCTCCCCCATCCGCGGCAGACTACGCGGAGGCAATCGTCGGGACTCTCAAAGCTACCTGCTCCGAGCTGGGCATGGAACAACCAAACCTGGTGATCGAGCCGGGGCGCTCCATCATCGGACCCGCCGGCGTCGCGCTCTACCGCATCGGAGCCATCAAGGATATCCCCGGTATTCGCACCTACGTGAGCGTGGACGGAGGCATGGGCGACAACATCCGACCCGCCCTGTACCAGGCGTCCTACGAGGTGTTGTCAGCGAACCGGCCCACGGCCGAACCCGATACCACCGTAACGATCGCCGGCAAATACTGCGAGTCTGGGGACGTCCTGGCGTCCGACATCCTGCTGCCCGCTCCGTCGGCAGGCGATGTGATCGCCATCCCCGCCGCCGGGGCCTACTGCCCGTCCATGGCCAGCAACTACAATCTCAATCCTCGTCCTCCCATAGTCCTGGTGAAAGACGGGGAAAGCCGGCTAATCCGACGCCGCGAATCGTACGCAGACATGATGCTCTGCGACCTGTAACGCCGCCCCGGCATCCTCGACAACATGTGGCGCACCTTCGGTCAGGACCGGTTGCTCGGGCAAATTTCGGGCAGCCTGCGGGCGGGACGCATCGGGCATGCCTACCTGCTGGTGGGTCCGCCGCACGTTGGTAAGATGACCCTGGCCCTGGATATGGCCGCTGCGGTCAACTGCCGTCAGCCCGCGGACACGCACGATGGCCCTTGCGGGGATTGCGAAGCGTGCACCCGGATCCATCGCGGTGTGCATGCCGATTTGAACGTCCTGTCCATCGGCGGCGACCCTCAGACCCCCACGCGCATCAGCATCAGGCAGGTGCGTGAAGCCGAGAATTTTCTGTCCATCACGCCGGTTGAGGGTGGTTGGAAGGTAATCATTCTCGACGGGGCGGAAACACTGTCCGCTGGGCAGAGCGAATCGGCCAACGCGTTGCTGAAAACACTGGAGGAACCTCCTGAAAAGGCCCTGCTGCTGCTGTTGAGCAGCGCCGAAGAGGCGATCCTGCCCACCATCCGGTCGCGTTGCCGACTGCTTTCGCTGCGTCCCATGGCGGGCGATACGCTGGCGGACTACCTGGCGTCACGACATGGATCCGAACCCGAACGAGCGCGTTGGCTGGCCCGGTTGGCTCGTGGATGCCCGGGCTGGGCAATCAACGCCCTGGAGGATCCATCGGTTCTGGAAAGCCGGTCGACCCAGTTGGACGGTATTGCCGAATCGGAAGGGACTGCCCTGGACCAGCGGTTTTCCTACGCCAACGCGCTGGCGGGCGGGTTCTCGGGCGATCGCGAGTCGGTGCGACAAACTCTATATCTGTGGCAGGGATGGTGGCGCGACCTGCTGCTGGTCAAAGAGGGTGTCGCCGATCACGTCCAGAACGGCGACCGGCGCTCTGAGTTGGAATCCATTGCCCCCAACACATCATCGGCCGCGATAGTCACTTTCCTCCGGCGCCTCCAGGAAACCCTGGTCGCGTTGGACGCCAACGCCAACCCCCGGCTTGCGTTGGAATCCTTGATGCTCGACGTGCCCGGCAAGTAGATACACGATCTTATTAGACGGCGAGGTATTCCTTGAGTCGGCCCTTGCTGAGCTGACTCAGTCTGCCTTGTTTCTCCAGGGTGCGTATGGCCTGCTGGACCTGCGGGTCCCCGAATCGGCGAAAGCGCCCGGCAATTTTGCTGACCGTGCGCGGGTTCTCGCAGTATTCCCAGATGTGTTCGGCCAACAGTCCGCCGGTGTCCGGCAACTTCCTCAATGGCAACACCAACGTGTGCCCAGGGTTGCCGTCGACGTCCTCGCCGGGCTTGAACTCCAGGCACTGAGGATACTTGGCGAGGAACCCCCGTAACCGTTGGCGGAGCACGCCGCCGGATCCCGTCGAGCCGTAGCCATGGACAACGTCCAAAGATGACGCTGATGCGTCGGGCGTCCTGGCTACCCGGTTGTAAGAATCGAGAAATTCAGCAAGCGCCTCGGTCCACGTTTTGCCGTGCAAATCTATCGTGGACATCGCCGGTTAGTCGGCCAGCGCCAGCGCGGCGGGTTCCTCATCACGCCGTCGACCGTTGGCTTGCCACGGAATATACTGCTGCCACTCCTTGAGGATGGTGCGGTTCTCCAGGATGCGGTAGGGGTTCGGCTGCGGAGCGGTGGGCTCCTTCCGCAGTTTCATATTGGCTTCCTCAGGAGTCCGTCCCGCCTTGTCCAGGTTGCAGCGCCCACAGGCGGCAACGACGTTATCCCAGGTATGCGGGCCGTGCTGACGCCTGGGCACCACGTGGTCCAGAGTCAAATGCTGGGAACGCATGCCACAGTATTGGCACGTATAGTGGTCGCGCAGGAACACCTCTTTCTTGGACAGCCGACGGGGGGCGAACGGCCTCTTGACCAGGTAAACCAGGCGGATGATGGATGGAGCGTCTAGGTAAGTGCTGTAGGTGCGGACCCTTGCTTCGTCGGAACGTTGTTCCAACAGTTCGGCCTTGCCCTTGGCCACCAACACGATGGCTCGCCGCACGGTGCACACGTTCACGGGCACGTAGTTGAGGTTGAGCACCAATACCGGAGCGGTCAGTCGACCCGGGATCGATACCCCGCTCTGTCGCCGTTTACCCTCCTCGTGGACAGGTTCAGACGACTTGGCGCCGTTTTTGCGTGACGAGTTTGACTGACGGCCACCCCCTTTGGCCGGTCGCCCCGTCGCCTTGCCCTTGGCGGCGCTCTTTCCCCGACTGGTTCGTCCGCGGCTTGCCATCTGCCAACCTCAACGCAGGTTACGCGTTTGCTGCCGTGTCTCGCTGGGTATGTTATGAAAACAAGTAAATCATGAATCATTATACTGTCAAACCGCAACTTTGGGCAGATGCAACGATTCGTTCGGCATGGTCGCCAATCTTACAGCCAAATGGCCCAAACCAGCCCTCCGATCAGCAAACCCAAAAGCAAACCTCCGGCGTGGTTGATGCGCACGGTTTTGGACCCATCGCCCAATTTGGTCTCCAGGTGCCTGCCGAAGTAACCGATACTGATCACGCATATCACCCCGATGAACACCAACGGCCCGTACACGAGGGCCGGCGATTCGGCGTCGCGGAAAGCCCAGGCCAGAATCACCAGGAGACCGATCGCCCCGAGCGAAAGCGACATGCGCAGCAGCCCAATCCGAAATCCCCAACCCATCAAAAAACACCATCCCGCCAATCCCAACATGCGCCAGGGTGATTCAACTATCCAGTCAAACATGCGGCGATTGTCTGTGATACACGGGGTTATCGCAAGCCGACTCAGCGAGCGCACTGCTCACATCTCCATGCGGCGCAACCCGGTGCGGAACGCATACGCAGAGGGGGCGAACCAGGGCGCGATGCTATAATCGGCGCCATGGAAACCGCGACCGAAAATGGCGGAACAACTGGCCCGGTGGTGGCTATTGACGGGCCTGTCGCTTCGGGCAAGACATCGGTGGGCCGGGCCGTGGCCGAACGAATGGGGTTCCGTTTTCTTGACACTGGGATCATGTACCGTGCAGTGACTTGGCTGGCGATCAAACTGAGCGTCAACATCGACGACTCCGATGCCGTTGGGCAGTTGGCCGAATCTTGTGAAATGTCGTTGGTTGGCGACGACCCCGCAGACCTCATTGTCGTGGACGGACATCCGTTGACGGCAGAGGATTTGGCATCAACCCAGGTTGATCGGAACGTTTCTGCGGTGGCGGCGAGTTCTCCGGTGCGTCGCGCCCTCGTTGAGCAGCAGAGGGCAATAGCGTCAGCCGGTGGCATCGTTATGGTTGGGCGGGACATCGGGTCGGTGGTGCTCACGGACGCAGACGTGAAGCTGTATGTGGACGCTTCACCTGAGGAGAGGGCTCGCCGCCGATTTCGGCAGCAGAAGGAAAACGGGACAGACGCCGACTACGAGCAGGCCCTGGCGGACACCATCATGCGGGACCTGCTGGACAGCCAGCGAGCGGACTCTCCGTTGACGGTTCCGGACGACGCCGTGGTCATCGACACGGAGCACATGGACTTTGAGCAATCGGTAGCGACCGTGATGTCCGAGATATCCACGGCGACCAGCGACATCACGAGTCCCGAAGTTACCCGGAGGTAAATCGTGGCCTGGCTGTATCAACCCAGTCGTCGTTTCGGGCAGATCGTCTGGTCGGTTACGGGCCGTCTGAAGATTACTGGTAAGGAAGCCATGCCGCCGTTTGGCCCGCTCCTGGTGGCGAGCAACCACCTGTCCCTGAACGACGCCGGCACCCTGGTGGTAGCATTGCCCCGGCCGATCGTATTCTTGGCCAAGAAAGAACTGTGGGAGTCGTCGATTGGCCGGTTTTACTGCAACGCGGTGGGTGCGGTGCCATTGGACCGCGAACGCGGCGGAGGCGAAGCATTGCGATACGCGTTGGACGCCCTGCAAAAAGATCAAGCCATCCTGATGTTTCCGGAGGGTGGAATCAGTCAAACCGGCCAGTTGCGCCAGGCGCGAACGGGATTGGCCTGGCTCGCGTTGAAAACCCAAGCGCCCATCCTGCCCGTGGGGATTTCCGGCTCCGAGAAGTTCCCGTCCTGGCGGATGCCCGTACCCCTGTCGAGCTGGGAGGTGAATATCGGCACGCCATTCACACCAC
Source organism: Chloroflexota bacterium (assembly GCA_026710825.1). Taxonomy (GTDB): domain Bacteria; phylum Chloroflexota; class Dehalococcoidia; order Lucifugimonadales; family UBA3495; genus Bin87. Next base: position 32,643 of record JAPOQH010000103.1, read on the forward strand.
CCATGGTGGAAGGTCCGATCACCAAGCCCCTCCTGAACTCCGTAACCAACATGGTGATGGAACGGATCGCCGCGTTGTTGCCCGAATCGTACCGTGGAGTTTACGCTGACGCGCTGCGGCCCCGACAGGCGCAGGGCCGACTGCTCGTGGACTCCCTGGGCTCCGATCGAGATCGGGAGAGTAGTTAGCGCAGGACGGACTCCGGCTCGTGCCGGTACTGCAGGGGTTCCTCGTCCAGCATGCGTTCCAGTTCCGACGTCCGCACGTTGATGGTGTCCATGATGGCTGGAGGGATTCCAGCGTGTTCGTTCACGTAGTTGCTGAGCAATTCAAGCTCATCGAATCCCTGGAAACAGTCCACCACTCCGCGCAATGCGGAGGAGAAGAACTGGGTATCGTGGCCGACGCCCCGGCCGACCGAGAAGTGGTAAACGTATTTCAGGTTGTCTTTGAGATAGCGGACCACCGGGAAGAAATCGCTGTCGCCTGACACCAGCACCGCCGCGTCAAAGCTGTTCATCTTGGCGATCATATCGACGGCTATACCGATATCGACACCCTTTTCCCCAACTTGTGTCCCCTGGAAGGTGATGTTGCCGTCGTAGTCGTAGTCGAGGCGGTAGGGCCGGAATGGTTGCACCACGTACTGCCCCACGTACTTGAACTCCAGGAAGTTGGTGTTCTGCTGGATTTCCTCGAATACCGACTTGCGCAGTTGGTGGAACCGGCGAAATTCGTGCTCGTACCAGTCCTGGGCCTTGGCGATCACCAACTCCGGTGTCAGTTCCGGAATCCGACCTCCGTGCTCGTCCACAATGCGTTGCGCCCGCCACAGGTTTGGCGACCACGGCGTGATGCTCTCGGCGTAATACCAGTAAACGCGGACCAGCTGGTGATCCCAACCGGTTACATCGTCGAATTTTGCCAAGGCGTCCTGGAAGAATTCCTGCCAGCGGAAGTGCTTTTCATCCAGTCGGTACTCCGGATTATTAGGATGCGGAGGGTCGGACCGGAAGTGAAAATCCCGCAAATTGTGCCGGAAGTTTTGTCCGTCCACAAATATCACGGTTTTGAGCGACATGTGGTTGCTCCTGGTTTTATCGAGATTAATAATGATGCGGTGAAATGAGTTGGGACCGGCCGATGTGGAGCCATTTGGCAACACTTCCCCGGTCAGAAGAGTTAATGATAGGTGTATAACTAGCGGCGCCGATGAACCCTCAGTCCACCGGCGCGCTTATGTCTATATCGTAACGTTGGAGCAATTCATCCAACTGCGCTGCGGTGCGCTCGTCCGGAGGCACCAATGGCAATCGAGGATCCCCCACATCGAAACCGGATTTGTTGAGACCGTACTTCACGGGGATGGGATTTGAAACGATGAACAGGCCCTTGAACATGTCCAGTAGACGCAGGTGTTCCGCGCCGGCTGCTTCCACGTCGCCTTCCAGGGTCAGCCCGATCATGTGCTTGATCTGGTCTCCAACCAGGTGAGCGGCGACGCTGACCACGCCATAACCACCCATGGACATGATGCTGAAGGTCTCGTCGTCATTCCCCGACCAGACCCTGAAGTCGTCAGGAGTGTCCCTGATGACTTTTGCGATCTGCACCGGATCGCTGCTGGCTTCTTTTATGCCAATTATGTTTTCGATCTCAGCCAGGCGAACGGTGGTGTCGTTCGTCATGTTGAGGCTCGTCCGGCTGGGCACGTTGTACAGCATTCCGGGCAGGTTCGTGCATTCCGCCAACGCTCGGAAGTGCTGGTAAAGGCCTTCCTGCGGTGGCTTGTTGTATGCCGGCACGGTCAGGAGCAGAGCGTCGGCGCCGACTTGCTCGGCTTCGCGGCTCAGTTCGATAGACGCCGTGGTGTTGTTGTCGCTGGTGCCGGCAATCACCGCGCCACGCGACCCAATCGCATCCTTGACCTCTCCGTAGAGGCGAGCTTTTTCCTCCATGGACAGCGCCGGCCCCTCACCGGTCGTCCCAGTGACGACCAGCCCGTCAGTACCTGAGTCCAGCAACGCTACGGCGAGACGCTTAGCCTGTTCATAATCAACCTGCCCCTCGGAATCAAACGGGGTAACCATAGCAGTGATCAATCGGCCAATCTCAGTAGCCATAATGCGTCCCTCCTCGCCATTAACTACGTCGCATTTTGCGAACCGTTTAATTCAGCGCCAACTGTTTTACGGAGCGTATTCTGCGCATTATACACATTTGAGCCACAGTGAGCGATAGATGTTTCGGAACTGTACCTGACACGGTTCTTATTACTGCTCACGTCGTCCATGCACTGCGCCTTTTTCCACCGCGTGTTCCGCTATCTGAAGAGCGTTGAGGGCCGCTCCTTTCACCAGGTTGTCGGTTACGATCCACATGGCCAGCCCGTTCTCGTGGGATGCGTCCTGCCTGATGCGGCCGACAAACACGTCGTCTCGGCCCGCCGCATCAACCGGCATTGGATAGACACTGTGCGTCGGGTCGTCCTGGACTGTCACACCGGGCATGTTGATCAGCAGTTCCCTGGCTTCACCCGGCGACACCGGTTGTTCAAATTCCAGGTGCGCCGCCACGCTGTGCGAAACGAACACGGGGACGCGCACGCACGTCGCAGATACCGCCATCTGCGGTTCATGGAGAATCTTGCGGCTCTCGTTGATCATTTTCTCTTCTTCCCGCGTGTAGCCGGACGCCATGAATCCATCGATCTGCGGGACTACGTTGAACGCTATCGGCTTCGGCTGCACCTCGGCCTCGGCGGGACCCCCGTGCATTACGGTGCGGGTCTGGTCCCGCAGTTCGTCCATCGCAGCGCCGCCGGCTCCGGACACGGACTGGTAAGTGTCGGCGACGATCCGACGGATCGGGCTGGCCTGACGCAGCGGGTGCGCGACCATGACCAGGGGAGTGGTGGAACAGTTCGGGATTGCGACTATGCCGTCATGCCAGTCCAGGTCATCGCCATTCACCTCGGGCACCACCAGCGGCACCTCCGGGTCCATCCTGAAGGCGCTGGAGTCGTCGATCACCATCGCTCCGGCCTGCGCAGCTATAGGGCCGAAATGCCGCGACGCCTCGGTGCTGACCGAGATGAATGCGATATCGACGTCGTCGAACGATTCATCCGTGGCTTCGGACACCGTGAAAGTCGCTCCGTTGACGTCGATCTTGCGGCCGGCGGAGCGCTTGGACGCCAGGAGTTTCAGGTTTTTGTGCTGCGGATATCTTTCCTCGATCAGGCGCAGCGTTTCCTGGCCGACCGCTCCGGTGGCTCCGACGACGGCGAGTTTTAGTCCCTGTAAGTCCATCACGCTCCTGGTCGCCACGGGGTGCAAGTGATATTCCCGTAGCACATTGTTCGCAGAAGTTATCTGCTGGAATCTACGGTTTCACGTTCGCCCCGGTTCTATGCACCACACATGTATCGTACTAATGACGGTGGCGGGAGTTGCCAGGGCCTTCAATGAGGTCAAATGGGCCCGGACATGATTCCTTGCAGTATGCGTGGAAAACGGAAACGCACTATTTCAGGTTACACCCGACTCCTGTGCGCGTCCATACGGGGCAGTGGTAATTCCCCGAGATCAGAGCCCCAGCACCGTTTCCAAGCCAACAGTGAGGCCGGGCCGGTTCACCACTTCCCTGACACACCGGAGGACGCCGGGCATGTAACAATCCCGTCCCAGGGTGTCATGCCGAATGCTCAGCGTCTGGCCGGCGGCTCCGAAGATCACCTCGTGGTGTGCGCTGCGCCCCGGCAAACGGAGGCTATGGATGCTGGCGCCACCGATGTCGCCGCCTCGGGTTTCGGGCAGGTGATGCACGGTGGTATCGTTGCGTTGGAAATCCGATTCCCGTTGTTCCCGCATGCCGCGCGCGATAGCCATCGAGAACCCGGATGGCGCATCGATTTTCATCTCGTGGTGCGCCTCGACCACATCCACATAATCGAAAAATGCCGCAGCCTGTTCGGCCAGCTTCTTGAGCACGACGGCGCCCAGCGCGAAGTTCGGTGCCACGATGATGCCGATTCCATGTTCCCGGCTCATGGTGTCCAGCGTCTGAAGTTGCTCGGCGTTCAGGCCGCTGGCGCCCAGCACCATGTGGATGCCGCGGTCGGCCGTCAGGGGCGCGGCTTCCATGCATGCGTCGGCGTGAGTAAATTCGACCATCACCGCTGGGCTGGTGGAATCCAGCATGGACACCAGGTCGGTGGACAACGGCACCTCGCCGACGGGAGTGGGCAGAACATCTCCCCGTGGGGTGTTACAGGTGGCTCCCACCAGCACAATGTCATCAGCCGCGGATATCGCCCGAACCGTTTCGGAGCCCATACGCCCGGTGGCTCCGTGTATCACTACCGGTATTGCGCCGTTCTGCATCGGGGTGGTCATGATCGAATACTCCTGTGTTGGGTGGCGCACGTTTTCAGCGTAGCAACTGCCCGCTGTGGGCAAGCATACCGTTCTACAAGCGACGGTACCTATAACGGATGCGCGGATTTAAACAGACCTACCGACTGTCGATAATCGGATTGGTAACGATGTAAATGGTTACACCAACGACATTATGGATACAGGCGTCCCCGCCCTATGTTGCCGACACGGCGCAGTCATACCGCTCGAGGCAGGAACCGACAACCAGATCTACGTCCTCCGATAGAAGGTACCCGTCCGACGCCAGTTTGATCGCCGCCGCCTTGACCAACTCGCCGTATGATTCACGGCTGGAGTAGCGTTCCTCAATCGACAGGCGCGGATCACCGGTTTCATCTCGCTGCTCAACGGTGGCGGGGAACCAATGGGACGATCCCTGCATGGACATCAACTGCTCGGGCGCGCCGGTGTCTGCGTGTCTCAGGTTCCAGCCGGTATGTGTACCCACCGGCACCGTAAGGTCGGGCAACCGTATTCCGGCAAGGTCGTTGCCATCCCAGTCAGCCGCAGGAACCAGGTGTGGATACTCACGACCCTCGCGCACCGGGTACGACGCTACGCCACGGTCAGCGTCCGGTCCAACCTCCAATTTTCGCACGCGCCAAATGCGGTCCAGATCCGGACGGTTTCGGGTTGGGATGGAGGGCACCGCGCCCAGGTAATGTGCCTGCGCTACTGCGGTGCCGTCGTCCAGACGAGGGTGCTGGCTCGGCGGCGGTTCGACGCCCTCCGTTACCCAACGGTCGAGATTGAACAGCGCGGCACGCAGCAGCGGAATGTAGTCCACCGCGTTGTACGGATACGCTCCGGAAGACCCGTCGGGTCCCTGCCCAACCATCAACTCCGGTGCGCCCGGCAAATGCTGGGTGCCCGCGAAAAGGTAGCGCCTGGTTTCGGATGCGGGCTCCAGGTCGTCAGTCCCCGACGTGTCGATATGGGCGAGACAGGCGTCGCCACGCCAGTATTCCGCCGCAGAATCGGTGTAGATGATCTTGGGCACGGCGTCGAGTGCACGGAGACGGTTCAGCAACCCGTCGGTCTTTTCGGTCAGCGTGTCGGTGAGGTTGTTATCAGAGAAGGGGAATTGGTGGCCGAACCCAGGATTCGACTGGCATGAGGGCTGCGCGAACCGGTGGTTGAACTCGCCCATCCGGCCGCCGGCGACATGGGGGAGCAACCCGTCGAATACCCGTCCGCCGTCCTCATCAACGTTCAGCCCGAGGTAGGCCATGTGCCGCAACAAACGTCCACACTGGGACACCCCATGCGCGTACACCCTCTCATACCGTGGCGATACCTCGTTGGTTCTGCGGGCCCAGGTCGCCACATCGCGCACCGCCAGCATGCCGCAGCCCACCACGACAGGCCGGGAAGCGGCGTAAATCACATAGTAGATCTTGCCGGGCTGAAAGCCTGAATCCAGGGTGATGTGCTCCGGATCCGGAAAGCGCCATTCCGAACGGGGGATGACGGTATCTGGCCCATCCTCCCAATCCCGCACCAGCATCATGGCGTTGGTGTCATCAAGATCGGCTACGGGATAAGGCCGATGCTCCCGGTTGGCCAGCAATCTGGTCGTCTCGGCAACATTGGGACGCATCTCGACGCACGCCTGACCGACTACAGGTTGGCCGTCGATGACAATCTCCGGAGCGTCCAGACCCAACAGCGCATCGCTCCGGTACACGTCCCATTGCCAGCCAATGGACAGGACGGAATAGCCGTGGTTCAGGAGGAAACCATCGCCCTCCGGCACTTCCGCAGACGTGATCGGAGGAGTCGGGGCACGGTTGAAAAACGCCACCGTGCGTCGACGCCCGCGGTTCACCACCTCAACGATCAGCCTGCGGTTGCCGGCCGAGGAATCCTTGGGCGCGACCAGGGTGAAATCAGATTCAAACCGGACGCGTCCATCAGCATCAACGGGAGAGTACTCCAAATCAACGATGGATCCGTTCGCGGGATTGTTGGGATCAACCGCGTAGGTGAGCGTCCCCTCAACCCGCTCGTAGGAGCCATGATCGCCGAATGCTTTTCCACCGGCGTAAGGTTTTCGGCTCTTGATTTTCGCTGATATGACTGGCATGGCGCACTCCGGTGCTTAGGGGGTTTCGTCGCGATGGTAGCAACCGCGCAAAGATGGGTCAAACCAAGCCACCAGGCAACGAATATGCCTAGTGGCCGTCGCTCCCATTGTCGACGAGCCAGTGGGATACGCCGATGTCGGTATGCCCCGGCGGGATCAAGTCATTGGGGGATGCAGTCGCTGCGATCTCCGTAGGCTACGGCGCTTGCAGCATGGGCCAGAACGTCGCGGCGGCGCCACCCATCATCCATTCCCGATCCTCGGTGGACAGCCACGCCAGCGCAGTCTGACCCAGGCGCACCTGTCCGATGAAACCTCCCTCGCGCGACGATGGGAAGTTGGACCCCCACATCATGCGTCGCGGTGTAAAGGCCTCGATCACCCGGCGGAACATATCCTGGCCGTCCGCGTCCAGGTCGGCGTACGGCCCCAGGCTGGTGCTGGAATAGCGCAGGTGAGCGTTCGGCAGCGTGGCCAATTCCTCCAGCGCGGCGGTCATGCCAGGCTTGTCGCCGGACCCGCTCCAGCCGGCGAAATGGTCGGGCGCGAACAGAACGTTAGGGTGGCGCGCACCGATGTTGCGCATGCGATTGACCCGGTCGGCCGTGCCGCCACCGCCGATCGAGATCGGGACACCAAGGGATTCAGCGCGCTCCCACAGGGCATCGCACCGGGAATCGTCGGGTTCGGCCTGGCTCTGCAGGCGCACGCCCCACATGCCACGCTCGTTCGTCCAGTAGGAAAGCTTGTCCGCCGCGTCGGACGCGGCCGGATCCAGGATGCCGACGGCCACGGTGCGCGGGGCGTATTGCAGCGCGCTGTCGCATTGGTAGGAGTTGTCGAGTCCGTAGGTGCCGTTCGGTTGCACCAGGGTCGCGCACTCCACACCGGCGGCGTCCATCTCCGCGATCAGGTCCTCGACGTTGTTGCTTACCTGTGTGGACCATCCGGAGGCGTCGGGATGGAGCGGGTGCGTCGTTTTGTCGCTACTGACTACGTGGGTATGAGTGTCAATGATCATTTGCGCAACTCCTCGGGATCGATTTGAACCGTCGTCCGCCATTCTACGACATCTGCCTCTCCATACGAGGCCAATTGGTCGACACTATCGTTGAGCATGGGCACGAACCTTGCCGAACGGGGATCCTCTGGCTGGTTGGGCATCAGCCCGCTTGCGCAGCCATTTGTGATCGAGCCGCCTCCAGTGCGTCGGTCATGGCCGACGAGAGGTCCTCCAAGGGATCCTCGCGATCGCGTTGCAGGTAGAGAAAAATCATCTCTTTCACCGGCTTTCCAGTGATCCTGCCGATCGCCGCCGCGTACGCTCCTCCCTGCAGCCGGTAACGCGCCGTAGCGTCCGACAGCCCTGATTCACTCACCGCGTCGGTCTTATAGTCCACCACCACCAGGCCATCATCCTCCTCGAATAGCAGATCGATGAATCCGTGCAGTGATCCGTTTTCCAACGGCGCCGCCACGGGCACTTCCCGCCAAATTCGCCCGGACGCTACGGCGCGCTTTACCACCGCGCTGTTCACGGCCACCCGTGCCAACCGAATTATCTCGTCCTCGCGGTCCGGCACGCCCTCGGCTACTGCTTGCGCCCGCGCGCGGAATTCGATTCCGTCGCCCGTGGCGAGGTCTATCGATTGCAGGACGGCGTGCACCGCCCGGCCGACGGACGTTCCCGCCCGCCCACGGCGCCAGGGTTCGGGTTCTGTTGGCTCCGGCTTGTCGTCCTCGCCGTGCGAGGATAACGCAGTGGCGGCCACGAACGATGGCCGGCCGAGTGCTGCCATCATGTCGCCGCGCTCCGCTTTCCACCGGTCGAAAGCCTGGGTGGAGTGATCGACTTCCGGAAAAGGAGCCTCGTTTTCACCGGGGAGCGGACCGTCGGCCAACTGCTTGAGTTCGAGCGGTTTCCAGAGCGCAGTGTCTTCGTCCATGTATTCCGCGATCACATCGGCAACGGTCTTGCCGCCGCGTTGGGGCCGGCGCATGCTCAACACCAGGTGATCTCGGGCGCGTGTGGTGGCGACGTACATCAGTCTCACCTGCTCGGCGTCCGACAGGAGGTTATCCAGTTGCAAAAGCTCCTCATAACCGGGGGTAGCAATGCGATTGTCCCGAGATCCCACGCCGATTTCAACGCGCCCGCGTCGACGATCAAACAGGACCGGTTCGGGTCTCCGGGATGGCGTCGAGTTGATGCCGGTCAGCACGACCACCGGAAACTCCAGGCCCTTGGAGCCATGAATGGTCATCACGCGCACGGCTTCCTCGTCGGATTCGGGTACTGGGTTGTCTGATACCCGCGCCCGACCCTGGATCTGGTCGTCCACCCATTCCAGGAATTTCGCCAGCGGCCCACCGCCCGCGCTGGTAAAACGCGCGGCCTGCTCCACCATGAATCGGTAACGACGCCACTGTTCGCGCATCCTGGGGTGACCGGTCGCGGCCTCCATCAACTGCCGGGCGCGGATGAACCGGTCAACCAGCAGTTGGGTGCTTTCCCAGATTCGCGCCTCATGGAACTGGTGGAGGACCTTCATCCCGTGCGCTACCGGTCCCTCCATGTTCGGGGGCGGATCATCCAGATAATCGAATGTCCCGCCTCGCTCGCGGTGCAGCGCCAGGTCAACATCGCTGCACGCGAACGCTTGAGACCGGAGCGCGGCCACGGTGGCCACCTGATCAGCAGGGTTGTCTATGGATTTAAGGCAATTGAGAAGATCGCGAATTTCTTGGGTTTCGAAAACCAGCGATGCGCTCTCGAGCCGGTAGGGTATGTCCTGGTCCTCCAACCCTCGCTCCAGTTCCGCGAGTCCGGTGCGGGTCGGCATGAGGATGCAGATATCCGAATAACGGGCCGGACGGTACGTCTCCTGTCCAGAGTCCCGAGAGGCCTCCGGATCCAGGACATCCCACGGTTCGCTGACGATCTGCCTCAGCAATGTGCCGATGTCCTCCGCTTCCTGCTGCCGGATGGCGCCAATGGTCTCGGCAACCGCCTCGTTCCCAAGGGTCCAGACGGCCGGGGGATAATCCCCGGTGCAGTTGGCCTGCCACACGGCCGACATGGAATCGTACTCGGCCTGGGCGTGATCCCCGCCTACCGATGGATCCTGTTCGGTTGCCAGCCACTGTTCGAACAGCGAGTTGACCCACTCGATCACCGGTGCCTGCGACCTGAAATTCTGCTTCAGCCGTATCGTCCTGCCGCCGGCATCCTCAAGCCGACGCTGCAATGCCATCATCTGCTGCACATCTGCCCGGCGGAAGCGGTAGATGGACTGCTTCGGATCCCCCACCACGAAGAGCTTGCCAGTCTGGGGCGAGATGTCGGTCCAGTCCGAAGTGCGCTGCCCAACGGGGTTGTCGTCCAAAACGGATTCAGCCAGCAGCACCGCGATTTCAGCCTGTATGGGATCGGTGTCCTGAGCCTCGTCAATCAACAGGTGAGAGTATTCGCTACGGAAGTGATCCCGCACTTCCACATTGTTTCGGAGCAGGTCGCGCGCCCATATCAACAGGTCGTGGAACTCGGCGCGGCCTTCGGTACGGCGCCGCTCGGCGTAATCAATCACAAAGACCCGGAGGCTCTCGATGATCGGTACCAGGCAGGCATCGCGCATCTGCTTGATCTCGTTCGCGGCTGCCTGGTCCAAATCTGACAACAACGCCTTCAACACGGTGCACGCGTTGCCGCCGGTTTCCGGATCGGTTTGCCAGTCCCCCTGCCTCCCCCTGCTTTGCCTGATGGGCAGCAGGTCCTGGAGCAGCCGGTATGACGCCGGAGACCCCGCCGGTGTTTCAGACAGCCGCCGCAACGTTCCCAGTTTCCCCTGCACATGATCGTATAAGGGATCCCCAACGCCGATCGCGGAGTGCGGGCAGAGCCTCTCCATCTCTGCCCGCGCATCGGACAGATCGGCGGCCACGGTCGGGTCAGGAAACGGAACCGGTTCGAAGCTCGTTCCGAAAAGATCGCCATAGTTGGCATGGAAACCCTGGGCGATATCTTTCATGTTGGTCGGATACAGGCCAAAGGTGAGAGCCAACGCCAGGTGCGGCGCAAGATCGGTATCGCCATCGAGATGGAGATTCAGCCAGGCATCCCATTCCTCGTTGAATCGGATGCCCGCCACTATCTCATCGCTGGTCTCAAAAGTGGGGGGCAGACCTGCCTCCAAAGGGCGTTCGCGGAGAATGCCGCCGGCGAAAGAGTGCAACGTGCTGATATCCGCCTGATCGAGATCGGTGACACCCTGGCGGCAGCGGATGCGCTCCTCTTCGTCCAGTTCAGGATCCGCCGAAGCACGCTCCAACCGGGCTCGGACCCGGTCGCGCAATTCGGCGGCGGCGGCCTCGGTAAATGTGATTGCCGCAACCTGGTTCAACCGGGTGCGGCCCGTAGACACCAGGTTCGCCACCCGATCTACCAGGCTGGTCGTCTTGCCCGTGCCGGCGCTGGCCTCCACGAACAACGTCGCGCCCAAATCCTCGCTGATGACCCGCCGCTCCTCTGCGTCCACGGGAGTGAAACTAAGTGTCATCGGTTGCCGCTTCAGGCCTCACCGGCCAGTTCCAGGTAGTCGGATACCAGGGCATCGGATTTCTTGAGGTTCCAAAGCTCCCGTCGTCGGGCAGGGCACACGCTGTCGAAATCGCAGTACCGGCAGTTGGCAGGTGTCCCTCGATCCAACGGGCCGGGATTGGTGGGGAATACGCCAGAGTTTATGCCGGACACGATGCTGGTGACCCCATCCCTGAAACGCTGCGCGGTGTCGTCGTCGTTGATGTCGAATCTCTGGCTGGGAGCGAAAGCGAAACCGCCCCGGTTGGTGTTGAACCAATAAGCGGCCTTGATCCTGGTGGCGCCTGGGAACAGCGCCCGGACCGCCAGCGAGTAGACCCCCAATTGCAGATGCCGGCCGCCATCGATCACGTCGTCCTCCATCCCCGCGTAGGGTCTGGCGCTACCGGTCTTGTAATCGATCACCAGGATGGATTCGCCATCGCCGCCCACGTCCACACGGTCGATCAACCCGCGGAACCGGATCCCGGTTTCAGGATCAATGACCTCGACCGTCTCACCGCCGAACCCGAAAGCCGCTTCGACTTCCACGCGGGCGGTTCCGTGGTCGGACCGCGATTTGGCGTCCTCCTCCAGGAATGTCTCCAGGTCAGCGACGATGGTTGCCTTGTCCATATCCCACAGCAATCGTTTGCCCGTGGCGCCCCGCGCTTCAGTGTTTTCAAATAGCTCGTTGGCAATTCCCATCAAACGGTCATGGTCAGCCGGACCCCAGGTATCGCCGGCCCGGGGCAACAATCCATTTTCGACACTCTCCCGGATGAACCGCTCGAGAACCTCGTGTATCAGCGCGCCGCGATCCAGGGCATTGATGGACACCGTTTCCTCCGGCGTCTCCAACGCCCGCAAGCCCAGCACGCTGCCGAGGAAATAGCGATACGGACAGGCCGCCCACGACTCCAACCCGGTCGATGAAATGGGAGCGCGCCGTAAACCCACGCTGAAGCGGTCGTCATCGGATATCGACGAAAGGTTCCCGTCGAACTCGGTCAATCGGGCGTTCACACGACTGCGCGACAAACGCATGGCCGCCGCCAATGGATCGTTCGCCGCAAAAGGATGCTCCCACAATTGCTTATCCGACTGTCTCCACCGCAGCAGGCGATGCAGGCGATAATCGTGCTCGTCCGCCACGGAGTTTCCCGCAACATCACGCAGCGCGGCAGCAGCAGAGCTGTCGATGGTCAGCCATTCCCGGTCGTGCAGGCCGGGGAGATCGTCGGTGTAAACCGCTCGGTCCTCCAGCACCGAAGCCTGCTCGAGGAACCAGCGGGATGGGTAGGCTTGCCGTTGCGACGCGGCGTGGGCGTGAGGGTAGGACAATGCCAGACGCGACGCGGAGTTCGCCACCGCAAAATATTGGTTCCGTTCGTCGGACATGCGTTGTCGGAACCGGTCGCTGCCGCCGGCCGCCACCCAGTGCGGTTCCGGCAGTAACGGGTCGGAGACACCGGGCGGCGGCACCGATCCTTCCACCATTCCAACCACCCACACCGCATCGAAAGTCATCCCTGCGGCGCCGGCGAACGAGGACACGAACACGCCCAGGCCGGTTGGGCCGAGGTGCCCGAAGGGAGCGCGCAGGCCTTCCTCCACCATCTCTCGGAAGGAATGAGCGTCCGCAGTGTCGCCCATGGCGTCGGCGGTGTTGAATTCGTCCAGCATGCGGCGGATCCGGCGCAGCGCATCGTCATCCGAACCATCGCTGTTGGCGGCCAGGTATTTGTCCAGCAGACCGCCGGCCCACTCTGCTAACGCAGACCACTTGCTGCCCGGCGGAGGCAGTTCCAGGTGCTTCGCCAAAGCCTCGACGAACGCCAGCAGGCTGCGGGCGGAATTTGCCTCGGCCCTCATGCCGCGCGCACGAGCCGCGCTGATCTCGCCGGCTGCCTCCCGACGGTCGGCCTCAGCGGACAACAGCGTGGCATGGGAATCCAACCGGGCGCGCCATTGCTCAAGCCCTCCAACGATGCTCGCTTTCCTCGAGATCGCATCCCATTGGCTCGGGTTGAACTCCCTGGCATTTTGACCTCGGGGACGCACCGGGCAACCGCTCAGCCAAGCCATCAACTCAGTCCGCTGGTAGCCTCCGCGCGACAGATGAAGTGCGCCGCGAAGCGTACGGCCCGCGGGAGTGTTGCCGAGTGTTTCGGCATCCGGCCCGGCCATGGGGATGCCGGCCAAGCGCAATTCATCGCGAATTAAAGTCGCGTAGGGATCGGCCGCGCGGTACAGGATGGCCATGCGGTGCAGCGGTGTCTGGTTCACCTCCGCTTCCTCGACCAGTTGCCGGATCACACCCCGCAATTCCTCGTGCGCGTTGGGCGTGATGTGCAGTCTCACAGAACCCGGCAGGACGGGCATTTGGCCGTCAGGTACACCGGCGTGCTCCGGAGAACCCATCATCGCCTCCAGCCGGTCGGCCAATTCCCGGCTGGCCTCATCCGCCAACTCGTCCCCGGTGATTCCAAGAACCATCGCAGTACGGCCCCGTTGCGCCAGTGAATCCATGAGCTTCGCCTGAGCCGGCGAGGTTCGGCGCGGCAGGTAAAACACGATCAGACCGAGGTCGTCCAAACCCGGCGCCTCACCGGCTAGCACTTCTTCCGACGCAGCTTCGGCGAGGTCTTCCTGGTCATACCAGTCATGCCGTACCAACTCGCGGAACCGGTCGTGCATCCGCGCCACGACTCCGGACAGATCGTCGCGGGCGGCAAGTTTCGCACGCACATCCTCGCCAGCGTTGCGCAACTGTTCAAAGACGCGCCGCAGGCTGAACAGAGTGCTGGGATGCTCGCGTACCTGCGCCAACGGCCCTGTGGATTCCTGCAACAACCGCCGCAACGTCATCGTTTCCACCACGTTGGTGAGCGGTCTCCTGCCTTGGCGTTCCAGGGCCGCGCCGCCCAGCAGTTCCGCCAGCATGGGCAACATCATGAACCGGACGTTGACGAAACCCTCGCGTCCCAGTTCCTGGCGCAGGCTCAAACCCGCATACCTGGTCGGCGCAACTATCGTCACCGGCGCCAGCACGTCGTGCCGTTTGGCGTCTGCAACCAGCCGCCATAGGGCTTGCGGCAAATCGGGCGATAACCGGCCCAATATCAGGCGGTTCTCGACGCCCGTGTGTGTCTTCGTATCGCTCATGGGTACATCTGGATATGCCGGATAAAACCAAACACCAAAATGGTCCGTGTTTTCGTTACCATCGTAACAAATGGCACGGACCAGCGCTGCCTCGAATATGTCAGTGTTTTTGCGAGGCGGGCCGAAATTCGGGATGGGCGGACTCAACCAAACAAAGCGCCACCCGGGCGGGTCGGACGCGTTAGGCCCATGCCGCCCAAGTGGCTATGTTTCACCAGGCGTTGTGGGTCGTGAGCCGGGGAGTTCTGGCTGACCGCCGCAGTCTCCCGGCCCAACGACTTCAGTCGTCAGCCGCTACGGCGGGCTCACGCAATTTCAGCGGGAAAGTGCCGCCGAATAGTCCTTTCTCGGGGTGGCGCTCCCACTTCTCGCTGGGCATCTCGTAGTAGACCTCGATCTCGTTGTCGTCGGGGTCCAGCAGGTACACGCCCAGCGAAACGCCGTGGTCGCTGACCCGCTGGATGCGTACGTTGTTCTCCAGCATGCGATCATACAGTTCCTGCAGGTCGTCGAAGGTCTCCATCTGCCAGGCCATGTGCGCCTGCCCGACGATGCTATGGTTCGGGCCGCCGGCATCCATACCTATGGCGCGTATCGCCAGTTCGTGGGATTTTTCGGTGTTGGCAGACATGAACACCGTCCCGCTGGGGGAACGCTCCATGATGGTCAAGCCCATCACACGCGTGTAGAAATCCAGCGAGCGTTCCATGTCCCGCACTCGCATAACCAGATGGCCCAGATGTTTCGGCGTGTACGACATTTTCTTTCCTCCCTTGGGTGTGATTCGTCAGATCAGTCGTCCATGTCCAGGAACTCTCGCACCCTCTGGCGGAAGGGTTCCTTGTCGTAGTTGGTGAACAGCATCATGGCGTTGCGGACGGGGTTGCCGCCAAACATCCGCTCGTACAACACCTGCCGTCCGCTGAACGAACTGCACGACACGTCCCACGCCAGATGGAACAGCCTGGCACGGTCCCACGCGTCGGTGGTGTCGGTAGCGAGATAACGGTTAATTTCCGGCGCGATGCCCGTGTCAAAGTCCGCCTCGGCGGGCAGCGCCATCAGGCTGCTGGTGCCGAGCATCTGCACAATCTCGACCATGCGCGGGTAGACAGTTCTGCCGAACAGGGTGCGGCCGGCCTGGATCGGCCCCATGGCAGGACACATCATGCCCCACTGGTTGGGCCTGGCGTCGGCTTCGCCGGCGCGGATGCACGCGCGGAGCATATCCCGGTAGGTGATCAGCTCGGCCACCTGCTCCTGTACGTGCGGGATGGTCCCGGACCCCAGGGTTTCCACCATCAAGTCGGACAATCCCAGCACGAATTCTGCCTTGACCAGGCAGCGGTTCAACACCTGGTAGCCGGTATGGGCATTCGACATGGTACCCGTGCCGTAGCCGTTGCAAAGCTCCACGTTGCCAAGCAGGAAAACACGCTCCCACGGCACGAGCACGTCGTCGAAGAACACCACAGTGTCCATCTCCTCGAAACGTGAACCCAGAGGGTGGTCGAAGTGGGAACGGCCGACGTCGAAACTCTCCCGGCATAGAAACTTCACGCCCGGAGTGTCGCACGGAATTGAGAACGAGAATGAGTGCTTCCAGTCGTCATCGGCGAGTCGATGAGCGGCGACAGGATAGATGGCTATTTCGTCCGAGATCGGGCCAAGGGTCGCCAGCACCCGGCTGCCCCGTACCACGAGGCCGGCGTCGGTCTGCTTGATGGCGGTGAGAGCGATATTCTCGGTGAGGTTGGCCGCCGCCGCGGGGGTACGGCTACGCTGCAGGTTGACCAGCGCGTGGGTGAGGGTTACGTCGTTTTCACGCAGGAATTCGTGGTAGTCCAGCACGTTCTGCTTGAACTCCGGCCGGTCCTGCGCGAAGTAGTCTGCCGACCCGGCCCATGCGGTGAATATGGAGTTCATGAAATCCGGCGAACGCCCCATCATCCCGCAACTGGCCCACGCCCACCGCGACATCATCTCCCGCTTGCGCTGCAGGTCCTCTATGGTTTGGGGGATCTGGAAGGACAACCCCACCGGGTCGCCCGTGGTCGGGGACGCGAAGGTCATCTCTTCGCGCAGCGCAGCGTCGTGCTGCATGTCGTACAGGGCGGCCACGGCCT
Source organism: Chloroflexota bacterium (assembly GCA_026710825.1). GTDB lineage: Bacteria > Chloroflexota > Dehalococcoidia > Lucifugimonadales > UBA3495 > Bin87. The sequence continues at coordinate 49,038 of JAPOQH010000103.1, forward strand.
TGACCCCGTTCCGGAGGCCGGGATGCGCGGTTACATCCTCAACCCGCTCGCCTTCAATCCAGACCTCCCGGGGTCGGTCTCTGAGGCCGGCGATGTATTCCTGTCCCGTGCGGGCTGGCATGATGCTTCACCTCCTCCGAGGAGACCGGAATCCGTCCGAAATGTGGAAGCGTGTCCAGGTCACTTGAAAGCGGGCATCACTTCCTCGGTCAAGAGTTTCAGGCTGCGGTGCACTGCTTCCTTGGGCAGGAAGCCGCCCGGATTCAACTCCGCCGTGATGCCGGATACACCCAGCGTCTCCTTGAATTCATGGATGCGGTCAATGACCTGCTCGGGGCTGCCGAACACCACGCGGGTCTGCAACAAGTCCTCGTAGGTCGAGTTCCTCAGCTTCTCGTAACGCTCCCGGCGCCTTTCGGGAGCCGCCACTCCGGCGCGGCCCAGCGAGTATTCGAACAATTCCCTCTGCCGGTTGAAAAACGCCTCGATGCTGTCCTTGGGTTCCTCGATGGCCTCGGATTCGCTGGGCGCGATGTACATCGGGAACCGCACGTTGATGTCGCCCCCGTCTTCGGAATGGCCCGCCGCGATCCACTCTGCCTTGTAGTCCTCAAGGTTGTTTTTGAGGTCTTCGACGTCCATTGCGCGCAGGCCCAGGAATATGGGATGGCCCAGGCGTCCGATGCGTGCGAAACTGTCGTCGCTGCTGGCGGCGATGCGGATCTTGGGATGGGGCTGCTGGTAAGGCGTTGGCGACAGCGTTGCATTGGTGATCGTGTTGTATTTGCCCTCGTACGAGAACGTCTCGCCCGACCACGCCATGAGGATGATGTCCAGCGCTTCCTGGAAACGCTCCCTGCTCTCAGAGTAGTCGATGCCCATGATGTCGTAAGCGCGCACGTTGCCGCTGCGACCGATGCCGAACTCGAACCGGCCCTCGCTGAGTTGATCCACCGTGGCCGCTTCCTCGGCGATGCGCAACGGGTGGATCAACGGCAGCACCTGGACCGCCATGCCGACCCGAAGATGCTTGGTGCGCGTGACGATCGAACTGGCGATTACGATGGGGGCAGACAGAACGGACCGGTTGGGGTTGAAGTGCATTTCGCCCAGCCAGACCGTGTCCAGACCCATCTCCTCCGCCAGGTCCACCTCTTCCATTGCTGACTGCAAAGCCGAGGCATGCGAGGGATGACTCCCAATGGTGAAGTCTGCGTTGATCCCGAAGTCCATGAGTACTCCTATGCCGCGTGGGGCCGCCGACTCGGCTCTCCAGCCAAATCCCACGCCGATGCTGATAAACGGACGTTACAGCACATGGCCGTTTCCGGTCAATGCGGGCGTCCCGGTTTCCGGTTAATTCCCATCATAATAAACCCTTGTCGCGACGATCAAACGCCAGTATTCACACGCCGGTTTACGACATTGCCACAACCCAACCGCTGTGCCAAACTGCAATCGGAAGTTCGAGCTCAGATCGCGCTCAGCCTTGATCCAATCAACCCGAACCCGGCATCGGTTAGGAGGGCAACATGGCAATCTTGAATGTGGAAGGGGTGACCCACTGGTCGATTCCCGTCAACAACCTGGCAGAGGCGGAGGAATTTTACGGCGAACTGTTGGGCCTGACTCCCGTCGGTAGGTTGGGCAACAACGTTATGTCTTGTTTCAATGTCGGGGACCACAACATCTTGCTGTGCGAAAGCCCCAGCGCGGGGGAAGAGCGTGGGAAAGACGACTCGGGCGCGCATCACTCCTTCACCGTTTCTCCGGAAACCTTCGAGTTGGCCTGCAAGGTATTCCATCAGCGGAACATCCGGATCGAACATCTCACGTACCGCGCCAGGGGCGTATTCACCGGCCGGGAATTGTACTTCTACGACCCCAGCGGGAACCGGCTGGAACTCCGGGATCCCACCTGGGTTGAGGGTATGCCCGAACCGCCGTATGAGGAACTGACCGGTGCTTAGTGGCAGTGATCCACCGGCACCGGCCGCCAGAGACACAACATGCAGGGGCGAAAGCATATTCGCCCCTGCTGTTTATCGTTTGAGCTGGAGAGCTATAACGGCAGGTAAACGGCCTGGCCAGTCGTGACGCTCCGGTGCACGGCCTCCGTCCACTCCATGTAGTGGACCCCGGTTTCGAAGGCGACCATATCCACGTTTTCGGTGCCGCGAATCGCATTGGTGAACTGCTCCTCAACACGGTACTTGGCCTGGGTTTCGGGCGGATTCGGCACTTCCGTCAGTTCCGTGTCACCCCGCTTGCCGGCCCAGACCTTGCGTTGGGAATCCACGTGGATCGTCCCGTCGGTGCCGAACATCCAGATTTGGCTGCCCCGATTCAGGCCGGACGTCGCGCTCATTTGCATGTGGACCTGGGCGCCATTGGCCAGTTCGTACATGATGTCGATGTGGTCCGGAATCGCCACGGAGGCGAGGTGCCCGTTAGCGTCAGGCCGGTACGGCACATGAACCTTGCCCATGGCCATCACCCTATTGCCGCGACCAAGCCAGCGCATCATGGATTCGTAAGATGCTCCGATGTTCAGCGTGTTGTATCCGCTGAGCGCCCGGTCATGCCGCCAGTGCAAGGGGCCGCCCAAATCGGCAAAGTTGTTCTGCAGCGACGTGAAATCGACCGACAGCAACTCGCCCAAATACCCCTCGTCGACCATTCGTTTGATGACGTTGTCGATCGTGTAACTGGTGGAGGTAGGCGTAAGTTGGCACACCAGGTGCGGATGCGCCCTGGACGCGTTCAACATGTCGCGGGCCTCCGCGGCGTCGTTGGCCATCCGCGCCTCGGTGAGCACGTGTTTGCCAGCCTCCAGGGCCGCCAGCGTCATCGTCCGGTGCATGTAGGGCCAGGTGCCGATGCACACGGCGTTGACCTCGTCATCCTCAAGCAACTCCTTCCAGTGGGAATACACCTTCGGGATGTTGAACTGGTCCGCCACCACGCGGCCCGATTGGATTGTCCGGTTGGCGACGCCCACTATCTCGCAGTCGTCCGCTCCCTGGAACCCGGGGATGTGGCGATTGCGCACGTTGCCGCCCGCTCCGATCAGTCCCACTCGTATCGGTTCTTCAGCCATGATCTATCTCCTTTGTTGCATATTCTGCACAGCGGGCTGTTGGCCAGCGCTGTAGTTTCCGCAGAATCCTACATCATCAACGGGGCGCGGTCGCAGGCCTCTGCGCATCGTTCCGTGGGCGGTGCCTCCGGGGCAGCGCTTGACGGCCGGAGAAAACCCGGATTCGCGGCAGCGTTGAACGCTGGTGTTTGGGCGGATTTCAAGATAGGATGCGTCGCAATCTCGCTCACCGCCTCAGTAGACGTGCATAATAGGCAAGACAAATGAGACTGTTTGGGACACGACCGCAGCCATGACCGAAGCCGATACCCTCCGCCGCACGGCGTTGATCCTGGTAACCGTCGGCTTGGTCTGGAACCTGGCCGAGGCTGCGGTGGCCTTCTGGGCCGGCACCCGCGCCGCGAGCGTGGTGCTGCTTGCATTTGGCGCCGACAGCATCATCGAACTGTTCGCCGGGGGAGTGTTGGTGTGGCGACTGACCAGAGAGCAGGGTGGGCACGACGACGAGGACGCCGAATCCAAGGCGCGGCGCTTGGTGGGCCTGACTTTCTTCCTGTTGGCGGGTTACGTGGCGGTACACTCTGTGGCGAGCCTGGTGGGTTGGCTGCCGCGGCCGGAGCCCAGCCTGATGGGAGTGGGCATCGCCGTAGCCAGCGCAGTAGTCATGAGCGTCCTGTACGTGGCGAAGATGCGCATAGCCGCGCGCATGCAGTCCCGTGCGCTGAGGGCGGAGGCGGTGGAAAGCCTGTTTTGCGACCTGCAGGACCTGGCGGTGCTGGTGGGCCTGGGGTTCAACGTTCTACTCTCTTGGTGGTGGGCAGACCCGGTGGCATCATTGGCCCTGATCCCGTTTTTCATCAAGGAAGGACTGGAGAATTTCGGCGGGGACCATGACGACGAAGAGGAGCACGTCGGCGAGGTGTTACGGGTGTGCTTCTGCAGCATTTGCTTCTTTGGAATCAGGGCATGCAGGTGCCTTGTCTGCCGAACTTAATCCCGGACGGCAGCCTTCCTGCGGGTGAAATCGTCCTTGCCACGCTTGCGTTGTTTCCATAGTCGGGTTCCCAAGCCCTAGCTAAAGTGCGAATTAACGTGCCCTTCGACCCCGCTGGCTTCGGCTTCTTACGTCGCCCCAAGGTGGGCGTCCCGGGGCAATCGCATTTCATTGTGATAGGACTTTGAGCAGGTAATCGAATCCCCAGCCGGCTTTTTTGCGTTTGGCCTTGATGCCGAATTTGGCGCTGCGTTCCCGCTTGAGCAGGTTCAGCGCCAAGTGCCTGATCACTGCCAGATTCTGGTCGGCGTGGCCGTTTCTCATTCGACTGTCGTCCTCGTCGAAGGCCACGTCCAACACCCAGTGCAGGCTGTTCTCGATGCTCCAGTGGCTTCTGGCCGATGCCAGCAGGGTGGCCGCGTCCGCCGGATAGCCGCAGATGTAGTAGTGGGTATCGGTTGGGGCATCGGTGGTAGCGTCCCGTCGGTAGCTGACCCGGGCCACGGCGCCCAGGTTGGCCCATTGGCGTTGGGGGTCCACGTAGGCCAGTTCCTCCGGGTCAGTGATCACCCAGCCCTGTCGGCGTTCCAGCCGGCCGTGGTCTTTCCCAACCTGTTCATGGTGGCTGTAAGCCACACCGTTCAATCCCACACCCTCACAGCAGGCGGACAGGTCCTTGATGTTCTGGTGCAACTCTCCCTGGTTGGCCTTCACCGCCAGCAGATAGTCAGCGCCCCCTGCACCACCTGTCGAGCGATGTTCCTCTGGCAGCATGGCATCTATCGTTACCAAACCAAACACCCTTCAATTCCAACACCTTGAGCAGTTCCGGTATCGCCGTGATCTCATTGGAATGGGCGTCAGTGCGGGTCCGTCCCAACACCATCCGGTTCTCGCTGGCCCACGCGCTGACCATGTGCAGCGCACCTCGGCCGTTGGCACGGTCGTAACAACCCCGCAGAGTCTTGCCATCTATCGCCACCACCTCGCCCTGAGCCAGGTCACTCACCGAGCGCACCCAGTCCATGAAACAGGTCGAAAACTGCTCCGGGTCCAGCAGACCAAACACCCTCCCGAAGGTGTCGTGGGACGGTATGCCGTTGGGCAATTTCAAGAAGCGGCGGAACCAATCCTCCTTGGCTTTGCCGAACTCCTCAATCTCCACCCAGTTGTCGGCGCCACAGATCACCCCGCAAAGAGTGATGACGATAATGTCCGGCAACTCATGCCTTTTGGCAGGTCCGATTCTCGGGTTTTCAGTATCCCAAACCGTTCCACAATCGAAAGCGCTACATTGTCCATCGCCACCACGCACCTCAATCAACCAAATCTCAGGGGTCAGTTTGGCCTGATTTATAGGATGATCTGAAATACGATTGCCCTGGTGGCTTCAGGGGGCGACGCACTGCCGGGCCACGGGGTGGCTAGCGTCCGATCACCAAGTCGCGCAGGGTAACGAACCCGATGGGGTTCCGGTCGCGGTCAACTACGATGGAGCGCGAGACCTGGAACCGCACCAGCAACCGCACCGCGTAACGCGTGAGCATCTCGGGACGCAGAGTCAGCACCGGCTTGGACATGATCTCGTACACGTTGACCCGTTCCGGCGAACGGTTGCGGGCAATCACCTCGCGGGCCACGTCAGAGGCCAGCACCAACCCCACTTCGTCGGTTTCGTCGCGCCGGTTGACCACCAACGCGTCATCGCCGTTCCCCCTCATTATCTCCATGGCGTCGGCCACCGTCGCCACTCCGTCAATGCTGTGGAGTTCCGGTGTCATCACGTCGCCTACCCTGACCGGACCTTGCGCGTTCATAGGTCGTATTCCAACTCCTCCAGGATGGCGGGCAACTGGGTACCTAGGCCAACCGCGTCTTCGATGTCCACTTGGAACGCAATGCCGGCGCCGTGCTCAGAATCGAACCGCGCCGCCTCGTGAATGCGCTCCAGGATGGCCCGGGCACGGGTTTCCAGCACCAAAAACAGCGCCATATCCCGCTTCCCCTCCAGGTTCAGACCGAAGAAGGTTTTCCCCGGCCGCAGGCCCTCACCCCGCACGCTGGTTATGATGGTGGCCCCCGTGGCGCCGCCGGTTCGCGCGGCGTTCACCACTAAATCGGTTTTGTCATCGCTTACCAGTGCGACAATCAGCTTCAGCCTCATGGCTCTGCCCCTTCCCGTCCGCTGGCGGCTTTCCTGTTGCCCCACCAGGATGCCACGATCGCGTAACCCAGTACGGTCATTATAGGAAATACACTGGCGAAGGCAATCAGTCCAAATCCGTCAATGAGTGGATTGCGTCCCGGAATGCTGGAAGCGAGACCCAGGCCCAGGGCGGCGACCACCGGCACCGTGACGGTTGAGGTGGTCACCCCACCGCTGTCGTAGGCCAGGGGTATGATGGTCCGGCTGGACCTGAAGGTCTGCACTATAACGATGACGTACGCGACGATGATGTACCACGGCAGGGGAGTGCCCGTGACAATACGGAAGCACCCCAGTGACACGCCGACGGCCACGCCCACCGCCACCGCAATCCGCAATCCCCAGGCGTTGACCGTTCCTCCGGACACTTCCTCGGCCTTGATCGCCACGGCGATCAGCGAGGGTTCGGCTACGGTGGTCGCAAAGCCTATGGCCGCGCCAAAGAGATACACCATCAGGTAATCGCGCCAGTCCACCGCCCCGGCGGCTTCCTGCGCGCCGGCCGCCGCATGCGCGGTGAGCTGGTAGGCCATGGTCTCGCCGATTGGGAATAGCGCGTTCTCCAGTCCCACCAGGAACAGGGCCAGCCCCAGCAGCACGCACACCAGGCCGGCCACGGTCCGACGCAGGTTGGGGAGCGGGCGACGCAGCACGAAGACCTGGAACAGGGTCAGGACCGCCACGATCGGGGCCACGTCAAGCAGCGTGGAAAGCAGTGCGGACGGCAGAGTGTTCAGAAAACTCAGCATCAGGTCACCATGCCGTAGGCCATCACACAGATCATGGGCGTCAGGCTGGCGAAGGCAATCAGCCCGAACCCGTCCACCATTGGATTGCGCCCGCGAATCGACGTGGCAAGCCCCACACCCAGCGCCGTAACCAGCGGAACCGTTATCGTGCTGGTGGTCACGCCTCCGGAATCGTAGGCCACGCCTATGATCTCCGGGGGAGCGAAGATCGTCATCACGGTCACGAGCACATAACCGCTGATGATCAGGTAGTGGAGGGGCCAGCCTTTCAGGATGCGCATCACACCCAGCAGAATGGCCAGTCCCACCGACGCGGCCACCACCAGGCGCAGCTCGAGAGCGTAGGAACCGCGCGCCCCATCGCTGTCGGGGATGGCTCCAGTTTCCGACGCCACCTCGGCAGCCTCGGCCGCGACGGCGATCAGGGCCGGCTCGGCGACGGTTGCGCCGAATCCCAGGCAGAAGGCAAAGGCCAAGAGCGCCAACAGGCTGCCCTTGTGGGCGAAACCACGCGCCAGCACCTCGCCGAGGGGGAACAGCCCGCTCTCCAGGCCCTGGACGAAAAGCCCGAGCCCGACGCACACGCAGAGCAGGCCGACGATCACGCTCCCAAGGTTGGGAAACGGCTGCTGCAGCACCACAAGCTGGAAGAACGCGATTACTACGATGATCGGAGCCAGGTCCCGTACCGTATCGACGGCCCGCCGCAGCACTGGTGACAGGAGCCGGGCGGAGTCTTTCATGCGAACTGCGCTCAGCAGCCGGGCGATGCGGAAATCTGGAGGGGGCAGGACAGCAATGGAAACCTCACTCGTATCCGATTTGCCGCCGAACCGACAGGTCTGCCTGCCGTTGCTTCCCGCGTTGGCGCTGGGACGGGCGCCCGGGCACCCAATTCGTGGCTCATGTAGTGTCGTTTGCGCATATTCGGCTGGAGTTCGCACGCCGTCCGTTGGGATTCTGGTTACGAGTGCGCGATTGCCATATCATTTATCACGACGGCCCGCGGGCGCAGAAGGTGGTCTCCGCCCCCCTGCCCGGTCTTTCCGAGGCGAGGGACTGCATCCTGCCGCCTCGGGTTCTGAGGTTGCCGAATACAGTGAAACCGAAAACGCCTTGCCACCTGGATTGCGGACCCACCAATACCACGGTGCGCTTGCTCCCAGTTTCGGTCGGTCCCGTGCAATACGGCGTGGGGCCCGCAAAGCCTATCCGCAGAATATGGGCAGGTCAAGGGAATGGCCACTGCCTTCAGCACCAAATGCGATTTCCCTGGTGGGCGACCCTTTCAAATTGACAGCGTCGCGCGCGAATACCTACAATCGGGCAATTTGAAGACACCGCACGATGACGACCTGCCCGGCAGACAGGAGGGCGAGATGGCTGAATTACTGGGATTGGGATGCTCTCATGGTCCAATTATTCTCACCCCGCCCGAGGTCTGGGCCACCGGGAGGGAGCGCGTCTTCGCCCGAGTGCCTGGCTACGAACCCCCCGCCGAACTCCTCGAGGCATTGGGCGACGATAACGGACTCAGCCGCGACATCAGCGACCAGAAGAAGGTCATCGAATCGTTCGAAATCATGCGCGACCGTCTCCATGCGTGGGAACCCGACGTCGTCATGGTGATCGGCGATGACCAGGCGGAGAATTTCCTGCAGGACAACCTGCCCCCGTTCTGCCTGTACACGGGAGCCGAGGTTGAGGGGTTCCCCTTCCAGCGGGGAGCCGCCCGCACCAACCTCTGGAACGCCGAACCGGAGACCAAGTTCACCTTCCAATGCCCCAAGGATTTTTCCAGGGACATGCGAAACTTCCTGATTCGGGACGGGTTCGACATGGCATCTTCCAGCGCGCTCAGGGGCTGGGATTGGGGCTTGGCCCACGCCATCATCAACCCGCTGGTGTTCCTGGACCCCGACGGAAAGTTCCCGCTGCTGCCCCTCTTCGTCAACTGCTACGGGGAGGAGGCCGGGCCTGACTACCCGCCGCGTCCGACGCCCAGGCGGTGTTACCAACTGGGACAGGGCATTCGGCGTTTCCTCGACACCCGCGACGAGCGAGTCGCCGTGGTCGCGTCATCCAGTTGGTCCCACAGCTTCCTGGCGCATAAGTTCCAGTGCCGGGCCATCGACGTCGAGACCGACCGGCGCAACCTGGAGTGGGTGAGATCAGGCAAGGGTAGCAAGTTGGCCGAACTGACTCCCGAGGAAATCCAGGACTCGGGCGACCACGAGATCCTGAACTGGATCATCGCTCTCGGGATCCTGGGCGACGTGCCCGCAGACATCGTCGACGTACGGGAATCCAACACCCAATTGGCGTACCGCGTAGCCGCTATCTGGGGCTGAATCGGTAGCGCGACCCCCTGACCATTCACGGAGGCCGCATCGGCAACATCTCTCCGGTGCGGCAGTCCGCTATCAACGACCCGAAGGAACAACATCGACCATGGTCACAGTCCTCGAACCGCGTACCCAGGCCGGCAGCGGCACCGGCCACCGGAGTTGCGACGGCTGTCCCCGTTGCGAGCGGCCGGACGGCCCGATGTGCAACATCCCTCACCCTAAATTCGCCAACCGCCATCCGGTGTGCAAGGTGTGCGGCCATTGCGTGTTGCGCGGGCAGCATCAGGACGACGCATCGGACCTGGACGGTCACCCGGGTTTCAGCGGCGGCGGGCCCGAATCCGCGGGTCGACCCAGCCTGAATTAACTCCGCTGTTGCCCGACCCCAGCGCAGTACCCAACGCGCAATCGGTCGGGCGCACTGTTTGTCGGGACCCGTTGCGAGGTGCTCAAAAGTGCCCAACGTCAGCATTCGTCCCGACCGGTACACCAGGGAGACATTCCAACCGTCCCAATACATTGGGCTCAAGGCGCCGTCCGCACCGGGCGTCATCATTGAAATCTGCACTGATGGTGTAGCGGTTGACCTTTCGGGCGTCGTCCTCGACGGAGAGGGACACGGCGGCGTTGGCATCTGGGTCCACGATTGCGCCGACGTGTCCATCACCCGCGGCGTGGTGATGCGGTTCCATTATGGGATCCGCGCTGAAAACGTCCGCAACCTGAACCTTCGAGACTGCGTAGTGTCGGACAACACCAACCCGCTGGATGCTTGCTGGCTGTCCGACATCGAAACGCCCGTTGAGGAAGGTTTCGGTGGCGGGATCTACCTCCGAGCGGTCCGCGACAGCACGGTGGAAAACAATCTGGTCCCCAACAATTTCAATGGCATCAGCCTGGTCCGGTGCGACCGAAACGTGATCACGGGCAACAATGCGTCCTATTGCGGCAACGTCGGGATTTACCTGCTGACATCCTGCGATAACGAGGTCTCGGACAATTCTGCGGAACATTGCATCCGCTACACCGACCGCTTCTGGTGCGACACCGCTGACTCCGCCGGGATCCTCCTGGAGCACGGTTCACACCGCAACCGTATAGTCGGCAACAGCCTGCGCTACAGCGGAGATGGATTCTTCATCCGAGCGCACAACCGGGAACCCTCAAATAACAACCTGGTCTCCCGCAATGATGGTAGTTATTCGCCGAACAACGCATTTGAGGCGGTATTTTCCTCGGGCAACAAGTTCGAGGACAACATCGCCAGCTACTCCAACTACGGATTCTGGCTGGGTTATTCGACCAACACCACAGTCAGAGGCAACGAAATCAGTTCGAACCGATTCGACGGGATCGCCATCGAGCACGGACGGGACAACCGCATCGAGAATAACCGGATCGCCTCGAACCGCAACGGCATCCGCCTGTGGAGCGGGCCCGTGCTGGCAGGTTACGAGATACCGGAGTCGCCTCCGCGTTACTCGATCTCGGGCAATGCCATCGAGGATTCTCGCGACTGCGCAATATCAGTCACTGAGGACCACGAAGCCAAACTCAGCGACAACGCTCTCCACCGCAACCCGCAGGACTACGTGCGCCAACCCATCTAACCTGCCGCCGGTCCCGATCTCCCCACGTAACCGGTTGCGGACACCGGGCGCGGCGGCGATACTAAGGCACATCCAGACAGAAGCAAACTGGGCCCGGACGGGCCGGAGTTGATCATGGCATTTGCGCATCCCGAGTTCTTGGTTTCCACCGATTGGCTGGCCGAACACCAGGCCAATGACGACGTGCGTGTTTTCGAGACCACCGTCTTCCTCCACCGTGGCGGGGGCACAGTCCGCGCCGAGTCTGGGAGGGTACAGTACGAAACGGGACACATACCCGGCGCGGGTTTCCTTGACCTGCAGGCCGATTTCTCCGACAACGACCAACCCTACCGATTTATGATGCCTTCGCCGGAGGCGTTCGCTGAGGCGGCCGGGCGGCACGGCATTTCGGAATCGTCAAAGCTGGTGCTCTACGACCGCCTGGGATCTCAGTGGGCGGCTCGTTTCTGGTGGATGTTCCGCTCCATGGGTTGCACCGGCGCCGTCGTGCTGGACGGTGGTTGGACCCGCTGGAGTGGCGAGGGACGCGCAGTATCAACCGAACCCGCGACCTACCCGCCGGCGACCTTCAGCCCTACCCCCGACCCGGCGCGCTTCGCAGACCTGACCGAGGTCAAGGCGTTTATGGAGTCTGGCGGCGGCAGTTGCCTGATCAACGCGCTGGGTCGTGATCAGCACTCGGGGGCAGACGGCGGTCAGGGTTACGGGCGGGCCGGACATATCCCCGGCGCAACTAACGTGCCCTCGGGCGAACTCACCGATCCCGACACGGGTCTTTTCCGACCGGCTGAGGAACTGGCCGCGCTCTTCGCTGACGCCGGCGCCAACCCCTCACAACGGGTCGTGACCTACTGTGGCGGAGGCATCGCCGCATCCAACGACGCCTTCATCCTGGCGATGCTGGGTTACCAGAACGTCGCTGTGTACGACGCGTCGATGTCGGAGTACACCGCCGATCCGTCGCTGCCGCTGGTGGCAGACTGAGGACGCATGCACGGTTAGGACGGGAGGACGCCATGACACAGGCCAACGCTCTTGACGCCACCCTCGACTTCGGCCTCTTCGACTGGATCGAGTGGGACAAGTCTGCGCCCAGCGAGATTTTCGAGAACCGGCTGAGGATGCTGGAGTACGCCGACCGGAGCGGTTTCTACAGCTACCACCTGGCAGAACACCACATCACTCCGCTGAGCGTATCCCCCTCGCCGGCAGTTTTCCTGGCTGCGGCGGCACAGCGGACGACGAATCTGCGCCTCGGCCCGCTGGTGTTCCTGCTCCCCTTCTACAATCCCATCCGGCTGTACCATGAGATCTGCATGCTGGACAACCTGAGCAACGGGCGGCTGGACCTGGGCGTCGGCCGTGGGGTGTCGCCGGTGGAGGCTGCGGAGTTCGGCGTCGACCTGGACATCAGCTGGGAGATGTTCAACGAGCAGATGGACATGTTCGTCCGCGGGTTCACCACGGGCAAACTCGAACACAAGGGCAAGCACTACACCTACGACGATATCGAGTTGTGGATCCCGCCTCACCAGAAACCCTACCCGCCGCTCTGGTACGCGAGCAATAACATAGAGACCGTGCCGTGGATGGCTCAGCACGGCTTCAACACCCGCACCGTGTTTGCCGACAACGCCGGCGTGAAGGCCCACTACGACCTGTACAAGCAGGTCTGGAACGCCGACCGGCTGGCCGACGGTATGAACAGCCATGTGGACGCGCCCAAGCTGGGGCTGGTGCGCCACATGTACATCGCCGATACCGACGAGCAGGCCCGGGCCGAAGCGAAAGCAGCCTATCGGACGTGGTTCCACAACATCGACTACCTGTGGGCAAAGAACGGCCTCGACCGCCTGGGCGCGATGCGGGATTTCGACTCACTGGAAGCCAGGGACATCGTGATCGTGGGCAATCCCGAGACGGTGCGGGAAAGGGTGCAGCGGGCAATCGGCGAGACCGGCATCAACTACTTCTGCCCCATATTTGCGTGGGGCGACCTGACCCCCGACCAGGTGATGCGCTGCATGGGCCTGTTCGTCAATGAGGTGATGCCGAACCTCAAACCCTACGGATAGGTCATTCCATACCGCCCGGATATTATGCTCGCCACTGACCGCCACCCGCCCGCGAGCCACATCCAGGAGACACGGCAATGACTTCGTCCGCGACCAATGCTCCCGCCACCGTAGAGTCCATCAACCGCACCATTGAGGCCCTTGCGGACCGCAACGTGGACGCCGTGCTGGTGGAGAGCCGGGAGGCAGCGCTGGCCAAGCTACTGGAGTTGGTCCCGGAGGGCTGCGAGGTTTTCGTCAGCACGTCGGAGACGCTGGACACCATCGGCTACACCGAGTACATGCACGGCAATGACCGCTACATCAACCTCCACGACCAGATGCTGGCGCAACCTGACGCGGCGTCGCAGCGGGAATTTCGCCGCACTACCACCACCGCGGACTACTTCGTGGGCAGCGTGCAGGCCATCGCCGAGACCGGCGAGATAGTCGTCGCCAGCGGATCCGGCAGCCAGATCGGCGCGTTCGCCTATGGCGCGCGGCGCGTTATCATGGTAGCCGGCACGCAAAAAATCTGCCCGACGCTGGCCGAAGCCGAAGCCCGCACCCGCGGTTACACCCTGGAACTCCACGACCGCTGGTTGGAGGGCAGGGGATCAGGCCCGGCTCCGATCGGGAAGTTCCTGGTAATGGAACATGAGCCGGTGGTCGGGCGGATCACGATGATCCTGATACCCGAAAGCTTGGGCTGGTAGGGATCCTCGGGCGTATCAACGACCGTCAGTCGAAGAAAATCGGCTCCCCGTTCAGCGTAGATTTGTCCTCAAACGGCGTGGGGTTGGCAACCGCCGCCCGCACCCAGCAGCCGTTGCGCGCGTTGCGCAGCACTGCCGCAACCCGCTCCGGGTCATCGGGCGACTCGATCTCGTAGTTGGTTTCGACCTTGGGCGCGCTGGCCTGGATGGTTCCCTGCAGGACGGATCCTTCCAGCCCGAAATGCACCGCGATATGCGCCCGGACGCCGGTGATGTCCACTTTCATCATTCGAGAGTACCTCTCGATCTGGGTCATCTCTCAAAACGCGATGGAGGCCGCGAAGTAGCTCAGCGGCGCCGGCGCCGTGTGATTGCCGCCAACATTGGGCCCCTCGTCGCAGTAGATGGTGAACTTCACATCGCGGCCCACGAAGGCGCGGCGCAGCATGTTGCCCATATCCTCCACGTCCACTTCGGTCACCGTAGCGCGGCGACTCTGTCCCGGCGGGAAGGGATCATAATTCGGTTCTGGTCTCTCAGTCGCTCCTGCCATTTATCCTCCGTATCGTCCAATTGCGCCAACCCTACCACGCGGAGTTGGGAGGGACAACCGGCCTTGGAACAGCGCTCAGCGCCATAGCCCGGCGATCAATGACGGGTCAATGGTATTGAGCATGTTATATTGGCGTACGACATACCGAACCGCGAGTATTATTCATGACTATCAACACCGTAGCGATTCTGAGCCCGGGCGACATGGGCCACGCCGTGGGGCAGCGACTCCGCGAACACGAACTGGACGTGGTCACCTGCCTGGACGGACGCTCCGACCGCACGCGGGAACTAGCGTCCAAGGCTGGCATCCGCGACGTGCCCACCATGCGGGAACTCGTCGAACAGTCGGACCTGATTATGTCAATGACGGTATCGGCGGCGGTTCCCGGACTGTGCCGACAGGTGGCCGACGCTATATCGGTCACCGGCGCAGACGTCCTGTTCGCCGAGTGCAATGCCATCGCTCCGCAACTGGCAGAAGAACTGGAACCGGTCATCACCGGCGCCGGCGGACGGTTTGTGGACGTGTCGATCATCGGAGGGCCGCCCAGGCCGGGCTATAGTCCACACTTCTATGCCTCAGGCGGAAACGCGGCAGAGTTTGACCGGCTCAACGACTACGGGCTGACGGTTCTGAAACTCGACGGGCCGGTGGGCCAGGCCTCCGGCATCAAGATGTGCTACGCCGCGATGACCAAGGGCTCATGGGCCCTGTACACCGAGTTGCTGATGGCGGCCGAGTTGATGGGCTTGACCGAGCCGCTGCTGGCCGAGTTCCAGTCGGGTCAGCAGGCGGTGTTGCAGCGGATGGAACGCACGATACCCACAGTACCGCCGCGTTCGCGCCGGTGGGTCAGTGAAATGGAGGAAATCCGCGACACCTTCGCACATCTGGGTATGACCCCAAAGTTGTTCGAAGGCGTCGCGGAAATGTACGAATTCATCGGCAGCACTCCGTTGGGCGAGGAGTCTCCAGAGTCCAGGGATCGTGATCGCACGTTCACCGAAACCATCCGTCAGTTGGCCCAGAGTTTGCGACCCGATATAGACGGCAGCGACCGTTAGGTCTATCCATCATCCCGTCGCCGCTCGCACCGCGGCGCGACGCACCCGGCCCAGGCACCGTCATCCGGTGCACCAGCCCAGCAAACTCGATGGTTCGCTCAATCGCAGGATGCCGTTGGTGAGCGACCACCGCTGCTGGTGTCGGGACACGTGTCGGCCCTTATTCCTCCTTGATACTATGCGCCGAAAGGGATACCGTTCGACCAACCAGGCAGCATTGAAAAGGGGGAGATAAGATGCCAGAGCGACAACGCATGACCACCCGGCTCAAGGAGCTTTTTGAACGGGACGAGATCTTCGTCCTAGCCGGCGGGATGAACGCCATGGGCGCGAAGATGGCCGAGGCGATCGGTTTCGAGGCCTTCTACATGTCGGGCGGCAACACCTCAGCGCAGCTTATGGGACAGACCGAGGGCGGCACCAGCATGCGAGACATGGTGGACAACGCCCGCCGCATCGTTAACACCATCGACATTCCGGCGTTTGTTGATATGGACACCGGCTATGGTGATGCCATCCAGGTCTACGAAACCGTGAAGGAGTACATTCGGGCCGGAATCGCCGGCACCCACCTGGAGGATCAGGTGTACCCGCCCAAGTCGGGCCCGCGCCGACGCTGCGTTTCCATCGAGGAGATGGTGGGCAAGATCAGGGCCGCCATGGACGCCAAGATGGAACTCGACCCCGACTTCGTGATCGTGGCCAGGTGCGACTACGCTGGTGTTCCCGGGGCAACATTCGAGGGTGTGATGGAACGCTGCCTAGCGTACAAGAGCCAGACCAACGTGGACGTGGTATGCCCCGCGGTGTCGTCGTGGGAGCACAACGTCGAAGCCATCCGCCGCATCCCGGGGCCGGTCCTGCCCCTGTTCACGCACGGCAGCCAGACCCATCCCACGCTGCAGGAGTTGCAGGATGCCGGCGCGGCCGCTGCATGGTATCCCGGCCTCACCACCATGGCCGGCCTCCAGGCGTCCTGGGACTTCCTCAACGACTTCCAGGAACGCGGCACCAGCGCCATCGACGACTTCCTGGCGTCGGCTGCCCAAAGCCGGTGGGGCGTCGCAACCAACGGCGGCATCCTGGGAGCCGACAGGATCCGAGAGATGGAGAACAAATATCTGCCGTGATCGCGAGGCCGAACCGGGAATACAAGGACGGTTAAACTCAGAGGGTATCCAATTGAGACACCCTCTGAGCAAGACGGCAACTAAGCAAATGGACGGCCTTTTACGTCCTCCTATCCCCGGTCGAACCGGGCCATCTGGTCAACGATGTCCAATCCGACGGTCTCGCTCCATGCGGACAAGAGTTGCTGGACTATCGGGCCGGGCCGTCCGTCTCCGATCTCCCGCTTATCCACGACGGTTACCGGCAGCACGCAAGGCGTGGTGCTGGAGAAGAACGCCTCGTCGGCGGTGTACATGTCATAGGGCTGCAGGTCTTCCTCCACCAGGGGAATCTCAAGCTGCTCTGCCAGTTCGAACACCATCCCCCTGGAGATTCCCTGGAGGATGTTTCGGTCCCCCGGTGTGCGGATCACGCCGTCTGTCACCAGGAATACGTTGTAGCCCGTCCCCTCGGTCAGGTTGCCTTCGGAATCCGTGAGGATGGGCCAGCCCTCCGGGTCCACGTCCGCCGCTTCCAGGTCGGCCAAATTGAAGTTCATGCGGCTGTAGTGCTTCACTTTGGGGTCGAGGGCATCGACCGGGTAGCTCCGGGTGCGAGTGATTACGCCGTGGGCCCCGTCCTCGTACAGTTTTGCGTAGCGTCCGAACGCCGCCGCCGAGATCCTCACGCACACCGTGGGAGGCCCGGCGTCGCGAGACCAGCTTCCCGGTCCACGGGTAATGAACTGAGTAATGGTGAAGTCCCCCACGTCTTCTCGCAGGTTCTCGTTGCGGGCGATCGCTTCCTCGCTGATGTCGTACATCTCCCGGGGGGAGAGGCCGGGATCGATGCGAACGTACTTCAATGAGCGGTAGAGACGGTCGATGTGCTGCTCCATGCGAAAACTCTTGCCGTTGAACGTGCGGGCCACGTCGAAGATTACGTCTCCCACCATGAAGCCCCGGTCCATGGGGTCGATTTTGACCTGGCTGATGGGCACCCACTCACCATTAAAATACGCGGTGTAATCCGCCATGATCCGCCTCCTTCTGCTTTCCAGACAGTATAGCAAACGGGTTAACGGGCACGGGCAGGAAGCATGACGCGCCTCTGGATTACGGTTTCTCCTGACTGAAGCTCGCGGAATGTGCACATCGCTTCCAACAGTTTGGCCGTCTAATATGGAACGCTACCGGCATGGCGTATCATGCTGACGTTAGCAAGCACTCGCCGCACAACGTATCAGGAGGTTCCAGTTGTACAAGATCGGGATAGACGTCGGGGGCACCTTCACCGACTTCGTCGTGGCCGGCGACGAGGGACAGCCACGCTACTTCAAAACCGCATCGACGCCGGACGATCCGTCCATCGGGGTGATGAACGGGTTGCAGGACGCCGCCGACGCATACGGGTTGTCCCTGGACCGATTCCTGGGCGAGACCGACCTGGTGATCCACGGGTCCACCGTCGCCACCAATACGCTGGTGGAACGCAAGGGCGCGCAGGTGGGCCTCATCACCACTGACGGATTCCGCGACTTGCTGGAGATGCGTGAGGGACTCAAGGAGGACCGCTACAACCTCCGCATGACCCCCGTGGAACCCCTCGCCGCGCGCTACCTCCGAGTCGGCGTTCCGGAACGCGTCCGGGCCAGCGGTAAGGTGGAACGGCCGCTGGATGAGGACGCCTTGATCGAGAACCTGGAGTACCTCGTCAACGAGGGCGCCGAGGCGTTGGCGGTCTGCTTCCTGTTTTCGTACCTCAACCCGTCCCACGAGCAGCGGGCATCGGAAATCATACGCCAACGTTATCCCGAGCTTTACGCCTCGCTGTCCCACGAGGTCATCCCCCAGATCAAGGAGTTCGACCGCCTCAGCACCACGGTGATCAACTCCTACGTCGGTCCCGTGTTCAGCCGATATTTGGCGAACCTGGCGCAGCGGTTCGAGGCGTACCCCCAGATGCGGGACGTGCTGATCATGCAGTCCAACGGAGGCGTCGCGCCCATCGACGACTCCAGCCGCATGGCGGTGCGCGCCATCCTCTCCGGCCCGGCCGGCGGGGTCAGCGCGGCAGCGTACATCGGGCAACTGCTGGACGAGCCGAAGCTGATCGCCTTTGACATGGGCGGCACCAGCACCGACATCTCGATGATCGAAAACGGCGTGCCCCACATCACAAACGAGAAATTCGAGGCGGGCTGGAAGATCGCCGCTCCGATGATCGACATCCACACCCTGGGCGCCGGCGGCGGCAGCATCGCCCGCGTCGACGAGGGCGGCATCCTGCACGTGGGCCCCGAGAGCGCCGGCGCTGAACCCGGCCCGGCGTGCTACGGCAGGGGAGGCGATAATCCCACCGTAACCGACGCCAGCCTGGCGTTGGGATACTTGGACGCGGCCAACTTCCTCGGCGGCAGAGCCAACCTGGACACCGCAGCAGCAGAACGCGCCCTGGAAAATCACGTCGGCGCGCCGCTCAGCCTGCCCAACGTGGAGGCGGCGTTCGGCGTATTCAAAGTGGTCTGCACGTCCATTGCCGAGGGCATCCGCCTGATGTCCGTGCAGCGGGGCGTCGACCCCCGAGATTTCTCCATTATGGGATTCGGCGGCGCGTCGGGCCTCCATGCCTCCGAGGTAGCCCGCCAACTCCAGGTGCGGAAGGTGTACATCCCTGCGTCCGCTCCGGTGCTGTCTGCCTACGGCATGCTCAACACAGATATCAAGTACGACCTCTTCCGTTCCTATCCGATGAGCCTGGACCGGCTCGAACTGGGCGAACTCCGGTCCATCCTCGACGAATTGGCGACCCAGGGACGGAACAAGCTCGACGACCAGGGCATGCTTGCCGACGCGGTGGAGATCCAATTCTCCGCCGACATGCGCTACCTCGACCAGATCTACGAGGTCACGGTGCCGCTGCCCGACGTGGCCCTGCCCGAACCGGAATTCATCGCCCGGTTGACTTCGAACTTCCACGAGCGATACCAGGAACTCTATTCCTACAACCAGCAGGACCAGGAGGTGCGGTTGGTGACCCTGCGCGTCGCCGCCATCGGCAAACTGCCTAGGATCGCCCAATTTGAACAAACCCCTGCCCATGGCACGGCACAACCCGTGGGAACCCGGCGCATCTATCACGGCGAATGGCGAGACGCCCCCACTTACGCCGCCGATGGCATCCCGTCCGGCACGGAGATTCCCGGTCCGGCCATCCTCGAATCAGAATTCACCACCATCCTGGTGTGGCCGGGCGACACCGCCACCGTCGATGCCATGGGCGGCGTCGAACTGCGCGTGAGCCAGGAAACCACTGTGCCAACGCGGGACGCGGCATCCGAGTCCGCCGACTCCGGCGCGCAAAACGACCCCATCACCCTGGCCGTGGTGGAGCACCGCCTTGAATCCATCGCCCAGGAAATGACCGAGGCAATGCTCCGCACCGCCATGTCCCAGATTCTCAACTCCAGCCGCGACTTCTCCACCGCCATCCTGGACAACGACTGCCAACTGGTCGCCCAGGGTGAGGGCATCCCCGTGCACATCAGCGCGCTGCCCGTCGCCGGCGCGGCCGTCCGCGATTACTTCGGCGACGACATCCACGACGGCGACCTGTTCATCCTGAACGACCCCTATTTCGGCGGCAGCCACCTGCCCGACATCACCATCATCCGGCCCGTTTTTCACCAGGGGCGACTGCTGTTCTACGGCGTGAACCGGGCCCACCACAGCGACGTGGGGGGCGGCACCCACGGCGGCTACAACCCCGGCGCCAACGAGATATTCCAGGAGGGCCTGCGCATCCCCCCGCTCAAGCTCTACGACAAGGGCATTCCCCGCTACGACCTCATCCAGATGATGTCGGCCAATGTCCGGCAGTCGGAGAATTTCCTGGGAGACCTGAACGCGCAAATCGGTTCGGTGATGCTGGCAGCCCGCCGCATCGAATCGCTGCTCACCGAGTACGGCCCTGACCTCCTGATGGCGGTGGTGTCCGAAATCCTGGCCGCCACCGAGCGGCAGGTGCGCCAGTTCATTTCCGGCTGGCCCGACGGCGTGTACCACGGCGAGTCTTTCGTCGATGACGACGGCTTCGACAGCAAGCTGGTGCCGATTCGCGCCAAGGTCACCATCGCTGGCGACTCCATGACCATCGACCTCAGCGACTCCAGCCCGCAGGTGGAGGGGTTCATCAACAGCGCCTACGCCAACACACGCTCGCTGGCCCACGCCGCCATCATGTATCTTGCGCCGATGGACGTGGCCCGCAACGAGGGGTCCATGCGGCCGGTGCAGATCATCGCGCCGCGCGGCCTAGTGGTGAACGCCAACCCGCCGGCGCCGGTGTGCATGAGCACCAACCACTGCGCCGAGGAGGTGGTGGAGGCCGTGTTCAAGGCGCTGGCTCCGGCCATCCCTGCCGCCGTCTCAGCCGGGTTCTCTCGACGGCTGCGCTACGCGATCACCGGCGTGGACCCCAGGACAGGCCGGCAATTCATCTGGCACTTCTTCCTGGCCCGGGGCGGTGGCGGCGCGTCGCAGGGCTGCGACGGTTGGTCCAACGTCGGCGAGATCAACGTGGCCGGCGGCATCCGGTCGCCCAGCATCGAGGTTACGGAGGAGCGGTTCCCATTCTTCATCGAGCGGCACGAACTGCGGCCCGACTCCGGCGGCGTCGGCGCGTGGCGCGGCGGCCTGGGCGCGGTGTGCGACCTGGTGTACGAGGGCGAGGGAACGGCCCTGCTCAACACGGCTGGGGATGGCGTCGTGGTGCCGCCTTTCGGCCTGTTCGGCGCGGATGACGGCCTGCCCCACCACTACAAGATCGTCAACAACGGCGCCGAGCGCGTGCTGGGCTCCAAGGAAGTCGGAGTGGTGGTCAACCCAGGCGACCACATCGTCTGCCTCTCCTCAGGCGGAGGCGGGTACGGCTCTGCAGCCGAGCGGGACAACGACGCGGCGGCGCGGGATCTGAAGAACGGGTACACGACGCGCTGACGATTTTCGCCTTAGCGTGATCGCGAGTCTACAAAATAAATCCCCGCCGGATCTTGGTTTCCGGCGGGGAAATGTGTTTGGTTCAACGCGTGTTGCGTCTGCAATATGTTACTGGGTTTCGATCCCACTAGTACTCAGTCAACGTTGGAAAGGCAGGGATAGAAGCGATGGAGTTTGGTTCTGGCGTGGTCGGTGCTGAAGCGCCAGTTGATAGGGACGCGCGCGGTGTTGCGCCGCGTTTCGTAAGCCGTGATGGCGCGTTCCAGG
>JAPOQH010000031.1 GCA_026710825.1 Chloroflexota bacterium
GGAACGCTGTGGCTGGCGCTGGGACGCAACTCCACGCTGTTGATAGGTTAGACAGACGTTGGCAGTCGCGGAGCCTGGTATGCGATTTGTTACTGACGGGGTTGGCCGTCGATGCTGGGAATCCTGCCTCACTGATGTTGGGATAAACGTACGTTTGGTCTAGACATAGTTAGGATATACGTTCTTATGGCGTGGTGTCAAGGGGTCGTGTCGGGGTTATTTTTTACCGGGATGAACAGGATGAACGGGATGGACAGGAAATTCTTGTGATTGGGCGTGGGTTTGGGTGACGGAGGGATGGTGGAGGCGAGGGGGTTGGGGACGGGCGAATGATTGTTCGGCCCTACGTTGGGGGTGGTTGGTCGGGCTTGTCGTGAGCGGGCCGTTGACTGGCTGGAAGTGGATGGAAGGCTGCGGGTAATGTCGAACGTGGTGGCTGATTGGGTTTTGGTAGTGCGCCATGCGCTCAGCCAGGGGGTTGATAGACCGTCAAGCTGGTGGATGGTATTGTGGCGACAGTGTTGGTTGGTGGTGGCGGTTGGAGCCGGGGATTTTCGGAGGCGATCATGTTGAAGGCGGAGCGCGACAAGCTGATGAGCGGGTTGAGTTACGGGGAACGGAACGACCTGCGGCGGGTTGTCGCTGCCATCAAGGAGGCGAGGGGAGGCAGTCCCGACGCGCCGGCCAACGCTGGACGGAGTATGGGTGGGAGTTTCGACGCGCCGGCCGACATTGGGCGGGGTACGGGACCGAGCCCGGGACGGATCACGGCGCGGGAGTTGCTGGACGGGTGGCAGGAAGAGTTGCCGTCGGACGTTCGCGCGGCGCTGGAAGCAACGCTGGTTCGAGATGAGATGGGCCCGAGGGTTGGCGAGGATGCACCCGATTTTTCGCTAAAACGGCTGGGTTCCGAGGAACGGGTGCGGTTGTCGGATTATCGCGGGCGACGGCCGGTGGCGTTGGCCTTCGGCAGCTACACTTGACCGCCCTTCCGCGCTCAGTCTGAGCGGATGACGCAGATTTACCGGCGTTACGGGGACGACGTGGAATTCTTCGTGGTCTACGTGCAGGAGGCGCATCCCACCGACGGGTGGCAGACGGACAGCAACATCGAGGAAGGGGTGCTTTTCAGACAACACCAGAGCTACGACGAGCGCGAATTGGCGGCGCAATCGTGCAGCATCGACCTGCAGATCGGCCTGCCCGTGATCGTAGAGGAGATGGACAACGCCGTCGACGAGGCTTATGGCGCTGCGCCGGAGCGTTTATACGTGGTGGACGTGGACGGACGGGTGGCTTACCACGGCGGAGCGGGTCCGCATTTCTTCGATTTGGACGAATGGGAGCAGGCGATTGAGGCGTGTGTTGGGGTTGCGGCCGGACGGTAGTCCCTTGCGCAGTAGCGCGGGTGTCGGGTTTCACCGACACCGCAATGACGTTTGCGCGATAAGCGGGGGCGAATGATTATTCGCCCCTACGAATTGGGGAGTACCCGGATATGTCGCGGTGTTGTTGGGGAACGACGGGCGGGGCATGCCCCGCCCCTACGGTTGACGGCCCATCCTGCGGACGGGTTGGGTGGGTTCCGTAAGGTCAGGCGGTGAGGATTTCGCGGAGGCGTCGGATCACGACGTCGGTTTCCGGCTCGGTGAGGTTGAGGGGGTCGACCATTAGCTCGTCGGGCGGGCCGAGTTGTTGGAGGAAGATGGGCGGGTCGCCCTGCTGGAGGGCGGCTGAGACCTCGCGGGGTGACGGGCCAGACCAATCATCGCCGCCGAAGTTGAGAACGGCGGAGGGGATCAGGTGGTTGAATCCGTCGTGCTCCAGGGTTACGCGGAGTCCCGGCACCTCGACGAGGCTGTCGACCACTCGCTGGGCGAGGGTACGGTAGTAGTCCATTTCCGCTTCCTCGTCCTCCTCCACGAACATGGTCAGGGCGGTCACGAGGCCGAGGACCTCTTCCTTGGCGACCTTCATGGGGCGGCCGAGGAACTGGGCAGGACTGGCGTTGGCGAGGGCGGCGTCGATGAGGTCGGCGCGGCCGCACAGGATGCCGGTACCCTGGGGTCCGCGCACGCCCTTGCCGCCGCTGAATATGACCATGTCCGCGCCGTCGTTGAGATAACGGTGGAGGTTGGCGCGCGGAGGCAGCATGGACGCGGCGTCGACGATGACCGGCACGTCGTGGGCGTGGGCGATCTCGCAGACCTGGTCGAGGGGCAGCATGCGACGGCTGGTGTAGGGGGCGCACAGGTAGGCGACGGCGGCGGTGCGCTCGTTGATTGCCGCTTCCATTTCCCAAGGGTGGCTGTACAGGTAGTTCCCGACCTCGACGATTTTTGCGCCGGCGGCGCGGTAGGCGTGGTCGTAGGGGAAACGGTGCATGGTCTGGATGATGATCTCGTTCTTCATGCCGTCGGTGTCGGGCAGGCGGTGCATCTGTGCGGGGTCGCTGCCGGCGATGCAGGCGGCGGCCTGGAGCAGCAGTCCACCGGCCGCGCCGCTGCTGACCATGGCGGCTTCCGCGCCGACCAGGCGCGCGATCTCCTCGCCGGCCCTGCGGTTCAGTTCGTCGATGTTGACCATGACGCGGGATGCGCCGGCCATCTGCTCCAGCACCTCGGGGCGCGTGCGGGTGCCGCCCAGGCGGGTCACCGAGCCGGATGCGTTGATGATGGGGGTGACGCCGAGGCTGCGGTAGGCCTGTTCGGCGTCGGTGTGGTTCTGTTGAGTCAAGGGGCCTCCCTGGATACGAACGGGGGTGGTTGCGGTGCATTATAGCAAGGGGGCGACGTGTGCTCGCGAGTACCGGACGTCAAGGTTGGGCTGCGCATTGGTAACAGAAAGACACGGCGGCAGTCTCGCCCAGCAGATTTTCCACGCGGCGCAGCGTGTGCTCGCTGTTCATGTGTACGGCCAGCCTGGTCAGCTCGCTGATGCTTTCGTTGGGCAGGCCGTGGGCATGGCCGACCACCACCAGCGTACTTGGTTGGATGTCGACAGGCGATGGCAGTTCGTCGAGGATCACGATAGGTGCGTCGCTGTCGGGGTACATCCATTTTTCGTCGTTGTACCCACAATGTCCGCCGGACGTGGTGAGGAGGACCGATTGGTATTTGAGTGGTTCTTCGCTGATGACGCGGCAAACGTTGTACTGGTTATTGGCGAATTCACGGAGGACCGCCGGATCCGCCGCCATGCGGACCACTGATGTGACATTTAGCGCGATTATGAGCAGGAACAATGCGGGGAGATAGATCACAACCGGCCTGAACCTCGCACTGGCCCACAGGCGTCGTGTAAGGTCGTCCGCAGCGATGGCCGTCGATATGATCAGCAGGGAGAATATGGGCACCAGGATGCCGACGTTGAAGTTGTTGGCAACGAGCCCGAACAGGAAGATAGTCAGGAGCGCCACCAGCGCCGCGATTCGGAGGAGGGCGATGCGGGGCCGCCATAACACGTACAGGAATCCTGCGGCGAACATCAAGCCGACCAGTCCGGGCACGACC
The DNA here is from genome assembly GCA_026710825.1 of Chloroflexota bacterium. Classification (GTDB taxonomy): domain Bacteria; phylum Chloroflexota; class Dehalococcoidia; order Lucifugimonadales; family UBA3495; genus Bin87. The sequence continues at coordinate 3,513 of JAPOQH010000031.1, forward strand.
GAACCGTGGGGCTGTCGGTAGGCCAACGGCGCCGGCGTTTCCGATTGGCCGATCAGGACCTGAATGTAATCCCACATCTTTACAACGGACAGCTTCAACTCGGCCAGGTCAGTCAGCGGGAAGGGCCGGTCGTGAGCATGGCGGAAATAAGTTTCGAGCAGGTAACTGCGTTTCGGATCTTCTACAAAGTCTGTGAGAACCACGGCGCCGACCAGAGTGAGGCACAATACGTAAAGGCTTGCTGCCCACAGGGCGGTACGCCTCTCAGGGCCGTTCGGCGCGTAAAATGCTTGCCAGAGCCACGCGAGACCCGGGACCGCGATTACCCATTTGTACGGCACGTACTCGTACATGAGGACGCCGGCTAAGAGGCCAGCGAACCCGGCCCACACGATTTGATTGTCGCGAGAGGTAAAGCTGCACACCGCAAAGTAAAACAAAAGCGTCGCGAATACGATTCCGCCGAATATCTCCTCTGCGGTATTACCGCCCAGTACCAGGATCCTGAGGCTAGCCATGGTGAACACGGCCAGGACGGTCGCGGGCCAGCCCACATCCAGACGTCGCAGGGTCAGCGCCATAACCAGTATCGAGAGGGCGCCAGCGATGCCGAACAGACTGCGCATGGCCTCCAGCGAGTACCCGCCTATGGAGAATCCGACGGCCGCCATCCAGTTGGTGAAACGGAAGTCCAGGGATAGCTCGCTGTGTTCCAGAGTGCGGGCTGCGATGCCGCCGGTCTGGATTTCCTCGAATATCGGATGTGCCGGCGGGAGGTAATCCAGCAGCAAGTAGCGCAAAACCACTGCCAGAGCCACCAACCCCCACGCCCAGTGGGATCGCCAGTTGCCAGACCAGTCGACACCCTGCAGGGTCGCCCAGATTGGGCGCCAACCGAAGGTCAGCAAACTGGTCGCGACCAGGGCGATGATCAGCGCGAAGGTCCAGGGGTTGCGGTAATAAGAGCCGAGTTGGTGAATGAGGATTACGGACAGCAGCAGGGGGAGCGGTATCCAGGCAGCCAGGAAAACGAACGGGTCAAATCTCCGCCAACCACTGTCCGCCGCCACCGTCCGATAGCCATACCTCTTGCAGGAGTGAGCCATCCGGTGAATCAATGCCATTGCGTTTTCCTCGCGCACCGACGCCACCGGTGCGGGCCTATCGTACAACCAAACTGGCACAAGCGTAATTGCGATTCAGTCGGTACAGGGTCAACGGGACGACGTTTTCACTATGGTAAGATTTCCGCGCTGTTCAAACTTGCCGTATGCACCATCTGGAGGTAGCACTGTGACCACCGCCGACCGATTGAATACCATTCCACTGGGGGAGGCAATGTTCTCCCAGCGGGCGATCCGCCGCTTCAAGCCGGACCCGATTCCCGCCGACGTGATGGAGGACATCATGCAGTCCGCCATCCGCGCGCCCAACGGCGGCAACAACCAGGGCTGGCACTTCATCGTCGTGCAGAACGAGGAGATGCGCCGCAAGTTGGGCGACCTGTACCATGAGGCGGGGTGGGCCAAGCGCGCCGACGCTGGCATCATGGGCCCGCAGGACATTCCGCCCGGCCGCAACTCGATGCGCTCGGCCATGCGGCTGGCCAACGAGATCGGCGACGCGCCGGTGATGGTGCTGATATGCGCCACATCCAAGGGAGCCCAGGCGGCCGGGTCTGTGATACCGGCGGCGCAGAACATGCTGCTGGCGGCGCGGGCGTTCGGGATCGGAGGCACCATCGCGACGCTGCATGCCGTGGTGGAGGAACGAGTGCATGCCCTGTTCAACATTCCCGATACGGCGCAGATTGTGTACTGCATGCCATTCGGGTACCCGCGCGGTAACTTCGGGCCGGTCACGCGGCTGCCGCTGAACGAGGTTTGCTCCTACGACCGGTGGGGCGCGCCGCGGGATTAGGGACACGCATCCTTCGACGCGCTCAGGATGAGTGGGTTTGATAAGGATGAGCGGGTTGATAAAACGACGGGGCGAATGATTATTCGCCCCAAATCATTGACCGTATAGCGATCGGAGACAGGGAGACGTAAGGGCGACGCATGCGTCGCCCCTACATATTGCACGGCGGTCGCGGCGGAATTACCGGTTGCGCTGGTAGCGGTAGTCGCTCGCCGTGCCGCGCTCGGGGGTTGCGGTGGGGTTGTTGGGCAGGTAGGCGTAGTTGGGATCAACGCCGACCTTGGGGGCGAGGGTGTTGCGGAGGGTGCCGATGTGCTCGACCTCAAGCTCCACGGTGTCGCCGGGTTCGAGCCAGCGGGAAGCCTCGTAGCCCTTGCGGATGGACTCGCGGACGGATCCGCCACCGACGGTGCCGCTGCCGATGACGTCGCCCGGGGCGATGCGGCTGTCTTTGGCGGCGCGCTCGATGATCTCGCCCCAGGTGTACCAGGCGTTGACGGTCTCGCCGTCGCTTAGCCAGTCATCGCCGTTGACGCGGGCGTGGGCCTTGAGGTCAAGACGGCCATCCTTGATATGGGGCATCAGTTCATCGGTGGTGACGATCCACGGGCCGATGGACGACGCTGAGTCCTTGCCCTTGGCGGGGCCGAGGCCGAAGGCCATCTCGTCGAACTGCAGGTCGCGCGCGCTCCAGTCGTTGAAGATGCAGAAGCCGGCGACGTACTGCATCGCCTCGGACGCGCGCACGTTGGCGCCGGACTTGCCGATGACGCAACCGATTTCAAGCTCGTAGTCGAGTTGGTCGGACGCGGCGGGATAGGGCACGTCCTCGTCAGGGCCGTAAATGACCAGCGGGTTGGAGAAGTAGAACACCGGCATCCGGTACCACACTTCGTTGATTTCCCGCGTACCCTGCGACGTGGCGTGCTCTTCGTACACGATGTAGTCGCGGACGGTGGGCGGCCGGAGGATGGGCGCGCGGAGGCGCACGTCGGCGAGGGCTACGGCGGGGGCGGCGGTGTTTCCGGCCAGGGCGTCGCCGACGCGGTCGACGGCGGAGTCGCTGGTGTCCAGCAGCGCGCCAACGTCCCTGATGGTGCGGCGTCCGCCGAGCAGCGCGGTAACGTCCACCACGGCGTCATCCTGCAGGACGCCACAGCGGGGACCGGAGCCGTTGTCGTAGGTAAGGAGTTTCATGGGTCAGTTCCTTTTTGGTCAGGTACCGTTGGAATAACCGGCAAATCGCTCGGCGTCGGTAATGTAGTCGGCGGTCCGGTGGATGCGTCCCTCCACCTCGTCGACAGGTTCGCAAATGCCCAGATAAAAGCAGTCGCCGTGCAGTGTGCTCTGCCTGGCGTGATAGCGTCGGCGTAGCGCGCGGAAATCCTGGTCCTGCGTGGCGAGTTCCGCAAGACCCCGAGAAGTATCGGAAGATATTTCCGGTTCGGTCCCGGTGCGAGCAAGTATCAGGGCGTCGGTGGCGCGTTTGGTGGCGCACCAGGCTTTTTCGGCGGCGTCGCGGATGTCGCCGGCCTCCAGCAGCCGCAGCGCGTCGGCGTGGACGGCGCGGGCGTCGGCGAAGATGTCGGGTACGCGGTCAGTGGATAGCATGGAATTTTGACTGCTTGCTTTTTTTTTGGATTGCTAAGGGGTAGGCTAAACGCTGGTGGGTGGCGTGGCAACCAGTGGTCTCGCCACTAACGAGATGTCCGCTCGTGGTTCGACAAGCTCACCGTGAGCGGACGGTTGGGACGACGGCAACCAAACGCAGCGTTCATTATCTGCGTTTGCCCGGTATCGATAATCCGAGCCGTTGGCGGGGGCGAATGATCATTCGCCCCTACGGGGTAAAGCGTCAGTGCATGGGGGAGAAGCTGGCGGGGACCATGATCTTGTTTTCCTGAAAGACGCGACCTGGTGCTCCGGAGGGCCACTGGGGGATCTTGCTGGCGGCGGCGCGGATCTCGGCGCGGTGGTTGAGGTCCTTGTAGGGCCAGACGTGCATCCACTTATTCAGGTCGCCGAACTCGGTGAACATGCCGGCGGCCAGCGGGGAGAACTCCTCGCGGTAGGGCAGGGACTCTTCCCAGCGGCGCAGCAGCTCCGGCATCGAACCGTTCTCGTAGGTATAGACGCGCATCTCGTAGATGTCGCCCAGGGCCTGGTCGCCGCCCATGGGCCGCATGAAGGGCGCGGGGTTCCAGATTTCGGAGTTCATGTTGAGGATGTTGCCGGGGGTGATCTTGGGCGGCCAGTTGGGGTCCTTGCCGGCCTCGGCGCGGATCTGGTTGCGCTCCTCGATGTTCTCGTAGCCCCAGACGTGGATGATCTGGTTCAGTGGGCCGATTTCGGTGTGCCAGAAGGCGGCGATGGGGGAATACTTTTCGCGGTGGGGGAGCGCCTCGGCGAAAGCTTCTTCGGCCTGGGGCACGGCGCCGGGTTTGAGGTCGTAGGTGCGGACTTCGTAAATCATTTGTCTCTCCTGAGGATGTGTGGCGTCTGCAGGCGATTGCCCGAGTGGGACGCGGCCAGTGTAGCAACCGCGCAGAGTGGGGGCAACTGACGCCGGAACGACATCGCGCTGATATAATTCGGCGCAGGCGGGTGGGCAAGACGATGGGCATCAGCGAGGGACGAGATGAGCGCGCTGGAAATGGGCAAGAAGGCTTTGGAATATGTGGACGCTTCCAAGCGTGAGCAGGCGGCTGGCAACCATATCAAGGCCTCGGCGCTGATGTGGCAGGCGACGCAGGCAACGTTTGCCGCGCTGGCCGAAGCGCATGGAGTGGGATATAAAGGGCTGGACGATCTTGACCTATTCGCAATTGCCGACGCATTGGAAGCGGGCGGTGGGGTCCGAAAGCACCACTACCGGAGCGGGATAGCGCCGGGGTCGCTGTTGAAAGACCATGCCAATATGGAAGTGTTGGAGGATTACCAACTGGAATTGGCGTACGAGACAGCGGAGTTCTTTATTCGAGAGTGTATGGATGAGCAGTAATCGTTCCGGTCAATACCGGGTACGAGCTATCCGACATGAGGCCAGAGCCCGAAATTTCCGTCGTCAGGCGGATTTACTTTACCGGAGGGATGCCGACTTTGATTGCGCTGGTGCGTTGCTGTACGAAGCCGCCAAGCAGTGCATCAACGCGGTCGCCAATCTTCGCGAAGAAAACCCCGGCACAACCGGCAGCAAGGTGAATACCCTCAGAACAGTTGCAACGAGAGAGACTGACGGCCAGAGCCTGATGCGAAACTGGCAAAGCGCCGACAAACTCCACGTTCACGCGGATCGTGGCAATCTCGAAGACTCAGAATTTGAAATGCATTGGATTCAAACTCAACAGTTCATCGACTCCATGCTGAACCTCTATGCACGCGACGCCTGATAAGGAGGCACACAATGGAATACCGGATCAATCACGTTCACATTCGCGCTGCGGACCCGCACGCCACGGCGGCTTGGTACGAGCAGCACTTCAACGCCAAGATCGTGTCGGAGCGCACCGTGATGCCCGACACCATCACCATCGGCATGGAGATGGGCGGCGCCTGCCGGCTCAACGTGTCGTCCAAGCCGCCGGGATCGTCGGACGAGCGGGCCGTGGCAGAGTTGAACCGGCTGGGGCTGGAGCACTTCGGCTTCGACGTGGAGGACATCGAGGCGGAGATGGAACGGCTGACCGCGGCCGGCATCCGCACAGTGCTGCCGATCACGGATACGCCCACCGGTTCGAGGCTGTCGTACATCGAAGGGCCGGACGACGTGCTGATCGAGTTGGTGCAGCCGGCGGCATAATTTCATGGGGTACTTTACCCTCCCGCCCAAGGCGGACGTTTCGCACACCAACCCAACCCTCTCCCATGATGGGAGAGGGATTTTTACACGGATGAGGACGCAGAATCATGGCTGATATCCCACTGCACTACCAGACCATCACAGAGGTTGCGGGCCGGCTGGCGTCGCGGGAGATTTCGCCGGTGGAGTTGACGCAGGCCATGCTGGACCGCATCGCCGCCCTGGACGGTGAGCTGAAAAGCTACGTTACCGTGATGGCGGAGCAGGCTTTGGCGGCGGCAAGGGTGGCAGAATCGGAGATATCGGCGGGACGATACTTGGGCGGGCTACATGGCGTGCCCATCGCGGTGAAAGATCTTTGCTTCACTGCCGACGTGGCGACCATGGGTGGCGCGAAGGTTCTGCGTGATTTCGTGCCTGATTTTGACGGCACGGTGGTGCGGAAGCTGAACGATGCCGGGGCGATCATCCTGGGCAAGCTGAATCTCACCGAGGGGGCGATGGCCGGGTACAACCCCGAGTTCGACATACCCATCAACCCATGGGGCGCGGACCGGTGGGCCGGCGCGTCGTCCAGCGGGTCGGGCGTGGCGACGGCGGCGGGCCTGTGCTACGGATCGCTGGGCAGCGACACCGGCGGGTCGATCCGCTTTCCGGCGGCGGCCTGCGGCACCGTGGGCATCAAGCCGACGTGGGGCAGGGTAAGTCGCTACGGCGTGCTCGCGCTGGGCGAATCGCTGGACCACGTGGGGCCGATGACCCGCAGCGCGGCGGACGCGGGCATCATGCTGCAGGCACTGGCTGGCCACGATCCAAACGATCCGACGTCTTTGCATGCGCCCGTGCCCGACATGCTAGCCGGCGTCGGTCAGGGCGCTGCCGGCGTCCGCATAGGCGTGGACCAGGAGTACATCGGCGGCGGCGACGTGGATTCTGAGGTTGCCGAGGCGGTGATGGCGGGGGCGCGGGTGTTGGAAAGTATGGGCGCGACGCTGGTTCCGGTGCGGATGCCGGACACGCTGCCGTACTCTAGGGCGTGGGGCGTGCTGTGCTCGGCGGAGGCCGCCACCGCCCACCGGGACACCTTCCCGTCGCGCGCCGACGACTATGGCCCATGGTTCCGCGGCTGGCTGGAGAAGGGGCGCGGCTACACGGCGGTGGATTATGCCGCCGCCAACCTGGTGCGGTTGGAATGCAACGGCGTCCTGGCCGAAGTGTTTGCGGATATCGACGTGCTGGTGTGTCCATCGATGACCACTCCGCCGGGTCGGGTAACGCCGGAGGAGCTATACGGGCCTATGGGTGAGGACGACGAGTGGACGTGGGGCAGATTCACCATACCCTATGACTTCAACGGGGCACCGACGATTTCGCTGCCGGCAGGGTTGAACAGCGCGGGGTTGCCGCTGAGTATCCAGTTTGTTGGCAAGCATCTCGCCGAGCCGCTGCTGGTGCAGGTGGGTGAGGCCTACGAGCGGGCGACTCAGCACAACCTGCAGCCCGGGGTTTAGGTTAGCGTAAGGCTAACTGCCACCGTCTGGCACGGTGAACACGGTATTGCCATCGACGTCATGGCGATGGTTAGCCAGCGCAATCACGAACTCATTGGTTCGACGAACCTCGGCCGCCAGTTGCCTGACATCGGTTGTCAGCCGCGTGATGTCGTTAGACAGCCGCGTCATGTCAGTCGTAAGCGTATCCACGCGCTGGAACAGCTTGCCGAGCCCAAAGGCTCCGCCCAGCAGGAAAAGCACGGACGTAACGGCAATGCCGATCAATGCGTATGTTTGCGGTTCCATAAGATTAGTGTCAAATAAAAACGATAATATGTTTACATTGTAGCATGAGCCTCATGGTTCTGCTATTCGTTTGGTCACGCGTTCTCCGATCATCATGACGGATTCAATGTCATAAGATCTCGGCGTTCCTTTTTAGGTTACCCGATTTCCGAAATTCAATAGGAGAAAGCACATGTCCCAAGTATTCGACAACGGTTCTGACTTCATACAAAACAGTATGAAAAAGAACAACAGGCGTTGATACAAGAATCGGATAAAATAGTTACCGGGTTCAACGTTGGGTTTGATGTCGGCAAAGATGCGGGACAGGTTGAATCCCACTGCTATCTCCAAATGATCCCCAGACGTAGATGGGATAGAGGCACCAACGCCAGTGGTGTCAGGAACGTGATGAGCCGATAACGGTGAGATCGTCGGTGAACCGTGATTTTAAGGCGATCGACGCAAAATCAGGCTGGACGAATGATTATTCGCCCCTACCTCTTCGGGATTACTGTGCCGCGATCCAGTCGGCGACGCGTTCGCCGATCATGATGGCGGTGGCGTTGGTGTTGGCGCGGGTGACCTGCGGCATGATGGACGAGTCGGCGATCCAGAGTCCCTGCACGCCGCGCACGCGGCACTGCTGGTCGGTTACGGCCATGGGATCACCGTCGGGGCCGATGCGGCAGGTGCCGGAGACGTGGCGGGAGGTGCCGACGGTTTCGCGAATCCAGGCGTCTAGGGTGCCGTTGTCGGCCAGCACCTCGTCGGTCGGCGCGGTGCGGTGATCCATGACGTCCTGGTAGGCGTCGGATTCCAGCATGCCGGCGGCGAGGCGCACGGCGTCGCGCATGCGGCGCATGTCGTTCTCGTTGTGGAAGTAGCGGTAGTTGATGGCGGGCTGGACGGCAGGTTCGGACGACTGGAGACGTACCCAGCCGGAGCCGTCGGGCAGTTCCAGGGCGCACGCGATGCGCGCCGTGCGGTCGGGCAGATGCTCTCCGGTCATGACATTGAAGATACCCAGGGTGTGCAGCATAACGTCGCTGGGGTAAGACGGCGGCTCGGAAGTTACCCGCAAGCCCCAACGCAATGCGCCGGCGTTGGCAGTGAGTTGGACGTGGTCCTTGACGCGGAAGGTGACGTTGCCCATGGGATGGTTGAACAAGTTCTGGCCCACGCCGGGCGATTCGTGCAGGACGGGGATGCCGAACTCGTCAAGCTGATCGCGGGGGCCGATGCCCGAGAGCATGAGCATGTGGGGGGATTTCAACGCGCCGGCGCTGAGGACCACCTGGTCGGCCTCGACGGTGAACATCTCGCCGCCGCTCTCAGCCTCCACGCCGGAGACCCTGGTACCTTCGAACAGTACGCGGCGGACGAACACGTTGCCCTTGACCGTTAGGTTGAGGCGGTGGCGAATGGGGTTCAAGTGGGTGATGGCGGTGCTCATGCGGACGCCATCGCGGTTGTTCATGGGGATGGCGCCGATGCCAGGGGAGTCGGGGCCGTTCAGGTCGGGGTTGTACGCATACCCTCGCTCCATCGCTGCGGAGTGGAAGGCTTTCTGCACGTCGGGCCAGGTGTCGTTCTCGCGCCGAACGATGGGGATGGGGCCGTCGGTGCCGTGGAAGTCGTCCTGGATATCGAGGTCGGTCTCGGCCTTGCGGAAGAAGGGCAACACCCTGGTGTATGACCATTCTTCATTGCCGAAGGACTCCCAGCGTTCGAAGTCCTCGGGGAGTCCGCGCAGGTAGACCTGTCCGTTGATGGAGCCGGAGCCGCCGATGACCTTGCCCTGGGCGATGTTGATCTCGCCCTGCTGGTCGTTGATGACGCCGCGCAGGTTCCAGGACACGGGTGAGCCGGGCTGTTCGCCCTCGCTGGAGTAGCCGTCGCGCACGACGTCGGGCAGGTGCTCGGCGTTGGGGTAGTCCTGTCCGGCCTCGAGGAGCAGGACGGAGCGGTTGGGGTCTTCGGACAGGCGACTGGCGACGACGGATCCTGCGGAACCGCTGCCGACCACGATTACGTCGTATTTCATGGGAATGCCTCTTGCTTGCGAATTGGTTTGCCCGATTCTACATCAACGGCTGATGCGGTTCCGACATTAGGGCATCGGTGGCTCTGATGTCGTGGCCCGGCCCGAGCGGCATGTCTACACCACGCGGCTACGGGGTAGAATGGACATGACTCGATTCACAGATCAGTTATTGAATGACGCTCATTTGAACGACGTGACATTGAACGCAGGACTAAGCAGCCAAACGTGAGCCAGCCAGAGATGACCTTTGCCGGAGCGATAACGACCTGCCTGCGCAAGTACGCCGTGTTCAGGGGGCGGGCCACGCGCGCCGAGTTCTGGTGGTGGGTGCTGGCTGTGTTCATCGTCAGTATCGCGCTGGGGATGGTGGACGCCGTTGTCGAAGCCGTGGCAGGCTGGGACGGTTTCAGTGTCCTGTCGGGCTTATTTTCGTTGGCGACCTTGCTGCCGAACCTGGCGGTAACCGCTCGCCGGCTGCATGACATAGGGAAGAGCGGGTGGTGGTTGCTGGTGTGGATTGTTCTGGGCGTGGGACCCTGGATCATATTGGCCGGACTGGTGATCGGCGCTGTGTTTGGCGCTTTCTACGCTGCAGGTTCGGCGCAGGGCCCTGCTGAGTTCTTTGTGGATGTGCTAACCGGGCTCGCCCTGGTATGGATTCTGGCGATATTGGCGTTCATATTCGCCCTCCTGATCACCATCGCCATCGTTATTTGGCAAATAGTCTGGTTGGCCCGGCAGGGAGAAGCCGGCCCCAACCCCTATGGACCGGATCCCCGCGCCCCGGAGGAAACACCCCACGCCGACACCGCTTTCGCCTAGCATAAAGCCAACCCTGGAGGAATCACGATCATGCTGACCGACCCGCAGGAATTTCTGCGCTTCTTCTTTTCGATACACCGCCGCACGCTACGGGACATACAGGCGCTGCCGGAAGCCGCGCAGAACTGGACGCCGCCGATGGGCGAGGGGGAGAAGTCGTGGAGCATCAACCAGATTGTGCACCACATCTGCGAGTCACGAATGTACTTTGCGCGGGCGTACCGCGACGAGGGCTGGCTGTACGACTGGGATGTGCCGACCACGGAGCAGCAGGATAACTGGATACCGGCGCTGGAGGAGTCTTACGCCGAGTTTCACCGGCGGCTGGACGGCACGCCGGCGGAGTGGCTAAACCGGCGCATCAAGATGATCGACACGGACGGCACGCTGAGCGGCTGGCGACTGCTGATGATGCTCATCGAGCACGAGGTGCATCACCGCTCGCAGATCGACACCTACTCTGGGCTCAACGGGTGGGACGTGCCGCAGATATACGGGCGCACGCGGGAGCAGATCGACGAGCTACAGGAGGCGCAGCGTGCGAGAGGCGGCGGCTGAACGGCGACATAGTTAAGGCCCGGCATGATTGCCTGGAGCGCGCGAATACGACCGGTTGTGGGATGCCCACGGTTGCAAAACACGGCATGACAAGACCGGCGAACGGGGGCCGGCGGGCAGGAGGCGGCACCCTGGAGTCTGTAGTTGCTTGATTTCCTGATCGAGCCCATGCAGTTTGGATTCATGCAGCGGGCGCTGCTGGTGTCCGCGTTGGCGGCCACCGCATGTGGCGTGGTGGGCACTTTCGTGGTGCTCCGGGGAATGGCATTCCTGGGCGACGCCATCGCGCACTCGGCACTGACCGGCATGGCGGTGGCCTTCCTGTTCGGAGGCAGCATATTCCTGGGCGCACTGTTGTGGGCCGTTCCGGCGTCGCTGGCGATTTCCGCGCTGTCGCGACGGTCGGGCATTCGGGTGGATGCGATCATCGGCGTGGTGTTCGCGGGTGGGTTTGCCGTTGGGGTAATCATAATCAACTCGTTGGAGAACCGGGCCGGCGACCTCCTGGGGATATTATTCGGGAACGTGCTGGGTGCGTCGTGGGAGGACGCGCTGGTAATCGGGATCCTGGCGGCGGCGGTGGTGGCGATCGTGCGCGTGTTTTACAAGGAGTTGGTATTCACCACGTATGATTCGGCGGTCGCAGAGGCCTCGGGCGTGCCGGTCCGATTGCTGGAATACATGCTGCCCGTGCTGGTCGCCCTGACCACGGTGGCGGCCATCAAGACGGTGGGGAACGTGATGGTGATGTCCCTGCTGGTGGTGCCGTCGGTTACGGGAACCCTGCTGGCGCGCCGGCTGATAACGATCATGACGTCAAGCGTCGTTGCCGCGCTGATAGCCGTGGTGGCGGGGCTGTATCTGTCGTACTACTTTGACCTGCCCACGGGGCCGACCATAGTGGTGGTATCCGTGGGCCTGCTGATGGTAGTGGTTCTCGTGTCTCCCCGCCGCGGATTCCTGTTGTCCTGGCTGCGGCCCAAATCGAAGGAGCAAACCGACGCGACGGTTTGACAGGAGCGGCGCAGACGTTCAGTCCCATCGCAGTGCGGCCCAACGCAGTCCGGTGGGGTGCCCGCGAGATTCAGAGCAGGGGTTCCCGTCCGCACGATGGCGATATTACAGCGGCCAGATCAGGGGTTGATGACGCCGGTGCGGTTCTGGACGATGAAGGTCTCGCGGCGCTCGAGGTAGTCGGACACCAGATTGATCAAGGCCTGTGGGCGGTCGGCGGCGACGTTGTGGCCGGCGGCGTACACGAAGGCAATGTTGCAGTTGGGGATGCGCTCGCGGTAGGTGGCGGCAGCATCGGGTTGAACCGATTTGTCATCGCGTCCGAACACCACCAGGGTCGGACACGGCACGTCGGGCAGGCGGTTTTCAAGCGACGCGCCGTCGCCGTCTGGATCGCCTGACGTGGGCCGGATTGCGGTAGGCGAGACGAGGACGAGGACTTCGACGCTCTTGGGGTCATCGAGGGCGTGCTGCAATGCAGCGTTGGCGCCATCGGACAGGCCGACCAGCGCGTAGCGGTCTGATGCAACGTCGGTGATTGACGCCGCGATGCGCCAACTGCTCGACAGGCCATCCCGCAGCGGCTGGGATTGACCGTCTGATCCTTCCAGGATCACCACGGTGCCGGTGGATTCTGCGGTTGTCACGGATCAGAGCTCCTTGAGACGGGGGAGGACCTCGCGTCCGAACAGGTCGATTTCCTGCATGACGTCGGCGTGGGTGAGGCTGGGCTGCTGGAAGAACAGGTCGACGACGCCGAACCCAGAGCGGTCGTGGAAGGCTTTGATCTCGTTGAACACCTTGTCGGGTCCGCCGACGAAGGTGAGGCCGGGCGCGCCGCCCACGATGTCGCCGCTGGCGCTGCCGGCGAAGACGTTGCGATAGTCCACATCCTGGCCGGCTCGCGTGGCCTGGATGACCTGGGAGACGGAGGAACGCAGGGCCATCCCGGGAGCGCGGCCCCGGTCGGTCTGGCGGTCGAACCACTCCTGGGCCTGCGCGTCGGTTTCGGCGAGGTAGATGCTGCCGCGATACACCATCTGGTCGGGCTCGGGCTGCCAGCCGTTGTCGTCGCACCAGGAGACGTATTTGTCGGTGATTGGGCCGGTGGCATCCACCGGTATGAATGACACGCCCAGGCCGAGTTGATGCTCGGCGGCGTAAAGGACGGCGTCGTCGCTGCGGGTGGCGACCAGCGCGGCCGGGAAGGGTTGCTGGACAGGGCGGGGCCAAACGGCGACCGTACGGTACTGGTAGTACTGGCCCTCCCAGGCGAAGGGTTCGGGCTCGGTCATGGCCTTCAGGATGAGGTCCATTCCCTCGAGCATGCGGCCGCGCCCCTCGGCGGGATTGACGCCGTAGACCTGGTCCTCGTTGGGGGTGCCGCGCAGGAATCCCATGACGAGGCGGCCGTTGGTGAGGTTGTCCAGCAGGGCGAGTTCCTCGGCGGCGCGGACGGGGTTGTTCAGCGGCATGAGGGGGCCGAGCATGGCGATCTTGACGGTTTTGCAGCGTTCGGCGACGGCAGCGGCCATGACGGCCGGCGTGCCGGTGGCGATGCGTCCGGAGTAGTGGTGCTCGGAGAAGCTGACCCACTCGAAGCCCATCTCCTCGGCGAACTCGCACTCCTCCATGCCGTCCTGGTAGCTCTGCACCGAGGTTTCGGGATCGCTGTAGCTGGGCGGAGTGGGCCAGGTGGGCGGGAAATCGCGGCGATGAGCGTAGCCCATCGCGCCCAGATAAGATGCTTTCATGGTGTGGATGCTCCTGCCGGTCCGCGCTCAGGCAAACGGCTCCAGTCTGTCCAGCAAACGCTGCACGTCGGCGAGGCCGGCAGCCACGTTGTCGGCATTGTTCCAATTTTCGTAGAAATTTACGTGCAGGTCACCGGCAACGGCGAACAATCGACGGATTTCATCATCGCCGGTTTCGGACACCAGTTGAGCAATAGCGTTATACAACGACGCGTGGCTCCGGTGTGCCCATCCGCGCCGCTCTGCGACGGATTTGACCATCTGGGCGGCAGCTCCCCAGCCTTTTTCGGATGCTTGCCGCACATCGCCGGCGGCAAGTTCGCTCTCTGCCTGGGCGAGTAAACTTCGGCTAGCCTCTTTGTAGGTTTGGGTTACCATTTACTGTCTCTTGACTTCACTCTAACGATGATTGCGGCGGAGGGCATGGCACTGTGTACCAACGGGTGCGTATTGCGATGGTATAGAGGCCCGATGGGAGTGTCAACGGGCGCGTGTCCCCGATGTCTCCGAGGTGTTGTGGCACGTAACACTGCGCCCTGTGGTAGTGCACGGGACGCGCGGCGCGCCGCTCATCGGCATGGGCCTGTTGAACGGCAACGGTCTTACCGTTGATTCGTGGGAAGGCGGCGACGTGGTTATAGAGGAAAGCCCATAGCCCGATCGCGATCGATTTAAAATACGAAGCGCCCCTCTGGTTTGAGGGGCGCTCTTTTATAAGTACCACGCAGGGGCGGTTAGCGGTCCATCACCACCATGGTGCCTTCGTCGGGGTTGTACTGGTAGCGGGTGATGCGGTCCAGCTTCTGGGACTCGAGGCGAACCACCACGGCGCGGCCGTCGGCGCGGCCCTCGGTGACGTTCAGGGTGTTGTGGATTTCGCCGGGCAGGAAGAAAGCAACCTTGCTTTCCTTCTGCGTGAAGTCGCCGGTCTCCTGGAGTTGTATGGAGTCAACGCCCTCGCCGGGGTAGAACCAGCGCCACTTGGTCTGCTTGATGGCGCCATCGTATACGCCGTAGACGACCCAGGCGTTGCCGTGGTCGTGGGGCAGGTTGTCCTGTTCGGGCTTCTGCACAGAGGCCATCAGCCAGAATCCGCCGCCGGGGTGTCCGTAGTCCTCGTCCAGGTGGAGGTCATAGCGTCCGAAGCCACCCTCGTCGGGGAGTTCGAGGCGCTCTTCCAGCCAGCCGGGGGTCTTCAGCAGAAGCTCCATGCGTTCCGCCACGCCCGAGGCCTGGGCGAGGGGGTCCTCCGTGGAGTCGAAAATATCCCGCACGTCGTCGATGAATGCGTCCACCGAATAGGCCGTGGTCTGAGTCATGTTGGTCCTCCAGGTAATCCGAATATTTTATTATCTTTATTTTGATGGGTGATAACGGGTGTGTCAACATTCCGCTGCTCTCGGCAACTATTCCGGTTTGGAGCGACGGCCGCAAAACAAAATGGGGGTTTTCTGGATGGTTGCCGTTTGCTGGTTAGCCGCGTTACTGATTTAGACGGCTACCGGGAGGTCGTGTGGTGCGGTTTTCGGGGCCAGGGCGTCCACTCCAGGGCTATTTGGTTCTGGCCGTCCAGAATGGCAAGCGCTCGGTCGCGAGATATCCTCGACCCTCCGGAGCGGTGGTATTCGTCGGAGCGGAATTCCCTGGTAATCCGTCCGTCGCCTCGGCGTGGCAGGGACAGGGATTCTCGGAACCCCACGGTCACGACACAATCCAACAGTTCCGTGAAATCCTGGAACGCTCCTTCCGGCATTTCGTCGCAGGCATCGCACCCGCAGGACGGGTACCACTCGGTGAACCAGCGACCCGCCCGAACGGCAAGTCCGGGGAAGTCCGTGAAAGCGATGATGATTGGCGCGCCAAAATCCTGGAGCGGCGTCAACTTGATTGTAGGCCTGGAAAGCGGGAATCGTTCCAGGTAGGGGTCCATATTTTCGCCTTCAACCCGATCGACGTCATAATCGCGCTGCAATCGCGCCACGGTCGCCAGCGCCCAGTCGTGCAGCGGCCCGAACCGTTCCGGCTCAGTCACGCGCGAATATGCCTCTTCGGGAGGTCCATCGCCGCTCCAGTCCCAGTTGAATCGTCCCACCATCGCCGCCTCCGGTTTATCCGCTGGTGTTCATTTCGATTGTACAGCAGGGCCGGACAGGCTCATGGCGAACCGTGGTTGGGCGGCGCCTGTGCTATGATTGGCCCGTTCCCCACCAACGTCGCCGAACCTCGTGCTCAGGAGGTGCGATCATGCCGCCACGTGGCAACGAATGGCTGGCCCTAACCGCCGAACCAACCCTGGAACCCGACCTGCCCATCTGCGACCCACACCATCATTTCTGGGTGCAGCGTCCCGAACCAGTTGACTACCAACAATACCTGCTGCCCGACCTGGTGGCCGATATCACCAGCGGCCACAACGTGCGCTCCACCGTGTTCATCGAGGCGCGGTCCGAGTACCGCACCGACGGGCCGGAGGAGATGCGCTCCGTTGGCGAGGTGGAGTTCATCCAGAGCATTGCCGACGACAGCGCCAGCGGACGCTACGGCGATGCTCGCGCTGCCGCCGCCATCATTGGCCGCGCCGACCTGAAGCTGGGCGACGCCGTGCGGCCCGTGCTGGAGGCGTTGCAGGCCGCCAGCCCGAACCGGTTCCGGGGCATACGTCACTCAGTGGGATGGGACCCGCATCCGGAGGTCGAAAACCGCGAGGTTGAGGGCTGTTTGCAACGGGATGACTACATGGCCGGCGCACGAGCCCTGCAGGACATGGGGCTGATTCTCGAGACCACCGTGTTCTTCCCGCAGTTGCCCGACCTGGCCGACTTCGCCCGGCGCATCCCCGACCTTCCCATCGTGCTGAACCACATCGGCGGGATGATGCGCACGGGGCCCTACGCCAACCGGGACGACGAAGTGATCCCGCAGTGGCGCAGCGGCATCGAGGCGGTGGCGGCGTGCCCCAACGTGATCATGAAGCTGGGCGGCATCGGCATGCCTCGCATCGGCTACGACTGGCACGAGCGGGAGACGCCCATTGGGTCGGAGGAACTGGCCGATTCGGTGGGCGACTGGATGCGGCACTGCCTGGACTCGTTCGGTCCCGACCGCTGCATGTTCGAGAGCAACTTCCCGGTGGACAAGGTGTCGTTCTCGTACAACGTGATGTACAACGCCTTCAAGCGGATGTCGGAGGGTTACTCGGCGTCCGAGCGGGCGGCGGCTTTTCACGACACGGCGGTGCGCGTGTACCGGATTGAGACGTAGGGACGTTTGCGCCGTACGGCAGGGCGAATAGCGTAGGGGCGAATGACTATTCGCCCCTACGCCGCCGCGATTACCACATGGTTCGACAGGCTCACCATGAGCGGCGCGACACGCAATGACTTTTGACGCACAACGGATACGGAGGAGCGATGGAGCCCTTTGAGATAGCAATCAGCGACGAGGTGCTGGCCGACCTGCGGCAGCGACTCAGCCTGACCCGGTGGCCCGACGAAATGCCGGGCGTGGGCTGGGACTACGGGTCCAACCTCGATTACATCAAGGAGCTTTGCGAGTACTGGCGCACCGATTTCGACTGGCGGGCGCAGGAGAAGAAGCTCAACGCGTTCCACCACTACAAATCGGAGGTGGACGGGCTCAGCGTCCACTTCATCCATGAGAAGGGGACGGGTCCGAATCCCATGCCGCTGGTGATCACCCACGGCTGGCCGAGCACGTTCTTCGAGATGACCAAGATCATCCCGCTGCTGGCCGATCCGGGCGGACACGGCGGTGATCCGGCAGACTCGTTTGACGTGGTTGCGCCCTCGCTGCCGGGCTTCGGGTTCTCGCAGGCGTCGCAGGAACCGGGAATGCAGGTGCAGAAGGTGGCCGACCTGTGGTCCAAGCTGATGACCGAGAACCTGGGGTATCCCAAGTTCGCGGCGCAGGGGGGCGACATAGGCGCTGGCGTCACGTCGCGTCTCGGCTACGCTCACTCGGACAAGATGATCGGCGTGCATCTGACGTCGATCACGCGGCCGACGCCATACCTGGGGGCCGGATCGCGTCCGCTAACGGAGGCGGAGCAGGCGCACTCGGACCAGCGCGAACGCTGGCAGCAGTCCGAGGGCGGATACAGCCACATCCAGGGCACCAAACCGCAGACGCTGTCATACGGGCTCAACGACTCGCCGGCCGGCCTGGCGGCGTGGATCGTGGAGAAGTACCGGACGTGGAGCGACTGCAACGGCGACGTGGAGAGCGCCTACACCAAGGACGAATTGCTGACGACGGTGACCATCTACTGGGTCACGCAGACCATCGGGTCGTCAGTGCGGATGTACAAGGAGAACCAGAGTTCCGTGTGGGAAATGGCGCAGGACGAAAAGGTGCCCACGCCGGCGGGCATGGCCATGTTCCCGCAGGAGATCGCCAAGCCGCCGCGCGAGTGGGCGGAGCGGTCCTGGGATGTGCGCCGCTGGGTGCAGATGCCGCGGGGCGGGCACTTTGCCGCGCTGGAGGAGCCGGAGCTGCTGGCCCACGAGGTGCGGGAGTTCTTCCGGCCGTTCCGCGGATAGCGCGTCCTCCGGTTGATTAACGATGTAGGGGCGAATAATCATTCGCCCCTACGCATTGGTCGATTGCGGATGGTTGCCTACTTGAACACGGCCAGGCACTTGGTGGAGTTGAAGATGTACGTCTCGTACCAGTCGACGATGTCCGCCTTGTAGTCGAGTTCGTCCACGGCTCCGACGAGGCAGGCCCAGTTGAGTAGTTCCTGCTGGCCGGCGTCCTCGATCTGGGCGGTGGATATGCGTGCCCAGGCCTGGTAGTCGCCGTCCTTCATTTCGGCAAAGCGGGCGCGGTCCGACTCGATGTCGGGGTACAGCCAGTGGTGCTTCTCGGTCAGGAAGGCGTGGGACCATGACGACGACGCGATGAGCGCGACGCGGTAGGGCGATTCCTTGATGGCCTGCGCGGCCGCTGCGCCAATCTGCATGCAACGCTTGGGCGAGGGGCCGGGCGGGTCCGGATCCGGCGAGTGCTCGACGCTGCCGCCGCGGTTGCGGATGACGCGGCTGCCGTAGCAGTTCACCAGCATGGGCACGACGGGGTAGTCGAATCCCTTGCGGTCGTAGTCCAGGTACAGGATGGTGTTCAGGATGGCGTGGCCCAGGCCCGGCTCGTGGAGCGGCTGGTAGGCGTACGCCATGTCCACGCCGCGGTCGATCATTCCGGTCACCAGGTCGCGAGCACCCTGCTTGTGTCCCCTGTACTTGAAGGTGGTTCCCGCCGGCTCGTCCCATACGTTGCGGCGCGTGGCGTGCCCTTCTTCGCCAAAGGGTTTGCACTCAAACTCGTCGTAGGCCAGGACGCAGAAGGGCGGGATGATGTCCTCGCGGAAGTTCTCGTACTGGTCGTCGCCCCAGATGACCACGAAGTCGGGGTTGAAGGCGTCCAGTTCCTTGCGCAGTTCGCGGAAGCCGGCGACCATGCGCTCGCGCAGTCTCACCGCGGAGGCATAACCCTCGTCCTCACCGTACTCGATGCGCATGGGTTCCGGCCAGTTGGACGGGTTTTTCATCTCGGCCGGCACCGCGTCGTTGGTGCGCAGCGTGCGCTTCAAGGATGATTCGCCGTCCTCGTCGGGCCGGATGAGCGACGGCGAGTGGGTCAGCCCCAGTCCCAGGATTTCCGCCATGATTGGCCTCCTTCTTTCTGCAAATGTCGTGGGAGGGGCGAATAATCATTCGCCCATACAGGTACAACCCGTTCAGGCCCCTTCTACTTGAAGATGGCCAGGCACTTGTTGGAGTTGAAGACGTAGGTTTCCACGTAGTCCAGGATCTCCGGCTGGTAGTCCAGGGTGTCCATGGCGCCGGCGAGGCACATCCAGTTCAACATCTCCTGCTGGCCGGCGTCCTCGACCTGGTCGGTGGAAATGCGGCTCCAGGCCTGGTAGTCGCCGGACTTGAGCTCCTCGAAGCGGGCGCGGTCGGACTCGACGTCGGGCCACAGCCAGTGGTTCTTTTCCACGAGGAAGGCGTGGGACCAGGACGATGACGCGATGAGCGCGACCCGATACTGCGACTCCTTGAGGGCTTCCGCCGTGGCCGCGCCAACCTGCATGCACCGCTTGGGCGACGGGCCGGGCGGGTCCGGATCGGGCAGGTACTCGATTGCGCCGCCGCGGTTGCGGATGACGCGGCTGCCGTAGCAGTTCACCAGCATGGGCACGACGGGGTAGTCGAAGCCCTTGCGGTCATAGTCCAGGTAGAGCAGGGTGTTCAGGACCGCGTGGCCCAGACCCGGTTGATGCAACGGCTGGTAGGCGTAAGCCATGTCCACGCCACGGTCGATCAGTCCGGAGACCAGCGTGCGGGCGGCGTCCTTGTTGCCCTTGTACTTGAAGGTGGTTCCCGGCGGCTCGTTCCACACGTTGCGGCGGCCGGCGTGTCCTTCTTCGCCGAAGGGCTTGCACTCGAAATCGTCGTAGGCCAGGACGCAGAAGGGCGGGATGATGTCCTCGCGGAAGTTCTCGTACTGGTCGTCGCCCCAGATGACCACGAAGTCGGGGTTGAACGCGTCCAGTTCCTCGCGGATGCGGCGGAAGCCGGCGACGAGGCGGGCGCGGTGTTCCAGCGACGACGCGTAGCCCTCGTCCTCGCCGTACTCGATGCGCATGGGTTCGGGCCAACTGCTGGGGTTCTTCATCTCCTCGGGCACGTTCTTGTTGCTGTTCAGGGTGCGCTTGAGGGGGATGTTCTTGTCTTCGTCGGGCCCGATGAGGGGTGGGTAGTGCGTAAGGCCGAGGCCCAGGATTTCTGCCATTTCGTCACCTTCCGGTATGAGTATGGGGCAGGTTGTGCGTGATGGCGTCATTTTGCGTTGGGGATGTGGTGGTGTCAACCGGGGCGGTTTCGGTCGCCTGCCGCGTTCACCCAAGGGCGTTTGACGTCCCGGAAGGGTTATGGCATTTTGGACTCGGGCATCGTCCACCATATGACGTGTATGCACCAAACTATCGTTGCAATATTCCAATGACCACTCCCTCAGTAAAAAACCATTCAATGTTGATCAACCGCGTTTCCAACGGGGTGTATTGGCTTGACAACGTGCGCTGGCTGACGGGCGTGCCTACTGCCAGATCGCGCCGCTTTGTCCAAGTGTATAAAGGACAACAAGGACTCTGGGGCGGTGGTGACCAAAAAGTCGGTCGTTTCTACTACGCTACTTTCCGAGATCTTTTAGAACTGCGCGTCGTCCACGCTTTCAGGCTCGTTGGGGTAACTTGGCAGAAAATTCGCAAGACTGCACAATACGGCACCGAGCGGTTCGGCACTGACTACCCGTTCTCCGACAGGCGATTCCAAACCGACGGCGCAGAAATATTTGACCGCGCTGATGATCAATTGGAAAAAGTATCCGGCGCCGGTCAACTGGCCTTTGCAGAAATCATCGGTCCTGGCCTGTTCGAACCGGTCGAGTATGTGAATGACACTCCCGTACGATGGTATCCAGCGCAAGAATGGGGATTGGATACCGTTGGGAGGGCTGTGTTGGTTGACCCAAAACTTTCATTCGGAGCGCCTGTCGTGCAAGAGCACTATATCCCCACTGAAACGCTTCACCTCAATTTCCTGGCTGAGGGGTTGGACGCTCATTTGGTCGCTCGCAGCTACGAAGTCTCAGAAGAAACTGTGTGGCATGCCGTGCGTTTCGAAGAAGAGCTTGCCCGTCGGGCGAAATAACATAGGCGCGTGAACTATCTCCTCGACGAAAACATACCCCCACAATTGATAAGGGCCGTCTCGGTCCTGCACATGCGTGATCACCCTGCTGATGACGTGGTGTCCATCAGGGACATTCGGGCGCAAGGTGCCGCGGACACGGTGTGGATACACTCGCTGACCCAAACCGCGAACGCGTGGACGGTTGTTGGTCGCGATTTGATGAGACAGGAAAGGGCACTGATACGGACCACCAGCCTCACTTGGTTTATTTTGAACCGTGGTTGGGGCAATTTGACGTTCTGGGATTTGTCGTGGAAGTTGGTGAAAGCTTGGCCCGACATCGTTTCCAGAGGAGCCAGGTCTCCGGGGCTCATATTCAGGATTTCTGTGAACGGAAAGATCGAACAAGGCGCTGAATGATCCGGATCATGGTTGGCAGGATGTGTCCGCCGAATCCGAGGCTGGAGCCAACGTTATTTTTTTCTGATCCTCTATCCGATCTGAGCGTCAGGGCTACACTAAATCCCCGATCCCTTCCCTACACGACATAGCCGATCGAGCGGTCGCCTCTCATACCCCTCCAATGTTTTGTGGTATGATTTTCGTTGCGCCGGTGCTTTGCCGGCGCGCACATTGTTAGCAATCTCAGGAGGCCCGGCCTTGTATCAGACCGTCAGCGACGCCACCCTGCAAGCCCTTGCCAAGATCGATTCTCCCAGCATCTGCAACGCCATTGAGGGGTTCAATTTCCGGCCCAAGAATTCCGGTTTCATGCTGCCGGAGATCAAGACGGTGTTCCAAGATTTCCCGCCCCTGGTCGGCTATGCCGTTACCGGCGTGATATCCGCCAACCGCCCCGAGGGGCGCAGCGTTTCCCGGGAGGACTGGTGGGACCTGATCGTCTCGGTGCCGGAGCCGCGCTTCATCGTGTTGCACGACATCGACAACCCGCCGCTGGGCGCGTATTGGGGTGAGGTTCAGTCCAACATCCACAAGGCGCTGGGAGCCGTGGCGGTGGCCACCGACGGCACCGTGCGCGATCTGGACGAGGTGCGCGAGCTGGGGTTCCAGTTCTTTGCCAAGGAAGTATCCGTTTCCCACGCCTACGTACACATGGTGGACATGGGGATTCCCATCGACGTGGGCGGATTGACCGTATCCACCGGCGACCTGCTCCATGGCGACAAGCACGGCGTGACGAACATTCCCTTTGAGCTGGCAAATCAGATTCCTGACATGGTGGCGACCATCGCCGACTACGAGGAAAAGACGATCAGCCTGTGCCAGTCGCCCGACTTCTCTCTCGAAGCGCTCAAGGAAGTCGCCAAGATCACCCGCCCCTACTGAAGGCCGAGTCGCATAACATGACCGCACGCAGAATACTTGCCGTTTGCATCGCATCAAGCCTGGCCGCGCTGATGGTGGCCGGATGCGGGTTCATTCCCAACCTGACGGCTGAGGAACCCGCTGCGCCCACCACCGCTGCGCCGGTGGCCGCGACGCAAGCGCCACAGCCGCCGCCGACAGATTCCGGCGGCCCCGCGGCTGATCCGTCTCCTCCCACGCCCGACGTTTCGATGATGGGCGGCCTTTCCGTCAAGCAGTGGTCGGCGCCGCCGGCCATGACGATTGACCCGTCCGCGGCGTACACCGCCGTGCTCAATACCTCGGCGGGCGCCATCACGGTCGAACTTTTGCCCGGGGAAGCGCCCAACACCGTCAACAATTTTGTATTCCTCGCGCGGGAAGGTTTCTACGACGACGTGATCTTCCACCGGACCATCGAAGGGTTCATGATCCAGGGCGGCGACCCCACGGGCTCCGGCGGGGGCGGCCCTGGCTACAGGTTCGCCGATGAACCGGTGCAACGGCCGTACTCGCGCGGCGTGTTGGCGATGGCCAACGCGGGGCCGAACACCAACGGCAGCCAGTTCTTCATCATGCACGCCGATTACCCGTTGCCGCCCAACTACACCATCTTCGGACAGGCGGTGGCCGGGTTGGAGACCATCGACGCGATCGCCACGGCGCCGACTCAGCCCGGCGGCGAGGGCTCGACGCCGATCACCCCCGTGGCCATACAGTCGGTGGAGATTATCGGCCCGTAGGAACGAGGGCGGAGCATCATGTCGTTTGAAACCCTGCTGTACGACGAGCGGGACGGTATCGGGTATCTGACGCTCAACCGCCCCGACAAGCTGAACGCCCTCAGTCCGACGCTGATTGCCGAACTCCGGGAGGTCCTGGAGGCCATCGAGGCGGATCCCGATGTTCGCGTGGTGATCCTCACGGGGGCTGGCCGCGCCTTCTCCGCCGGGTTCGACATTCAATCCGAGGCGAGCGGGCCCTCCGGGGAGCCGCTGTCGGTGGACGGCCGGCGATCGCAGCTCAAGCACAATATCGATACCTTCCTGATGGTGTGGAACCTGAGCAAACCGGTTATTGCCGCGGTGAACGGGTACGCGCTGGGGGGCGCGTGCGAGCTGGTGCAGGTGTGCGACGTCAAGATCGCCTCGGACCGCGCCATGCTGGGCGAGCCCGAAATACGGCTGGGCTACGGCGCGCCGTTCCTGATCACGCCCTATTCGGTGAACCTGGCGCTGGCGAAGGAGATGATGCTCACGGGCGACATCATTGACGCGCAGGAGGCGGCGCGCATCGGCATGGTGAACCGAGTGGTGCCCCACGACAACCTGATGGCGGAGTGCGAGCGAGTGGCGCAGAAGATGCGAGGCGTCTCGGCCATCGGCATCAAGACGACCAAGCTCTCGGTGAACCGGGCGTTGGAATCGGCGGGGTTCCTGTCGGCGCTCAATCACAACCTGGAGTTGATGACGCAGTTCGACACTGCGGACACACCCGAGCACGCCGAGTTTGTGCGTATCCGTGAAGAGAGCGGACTGCGGGCCGCGCTGGAATGGAGCCGATCGCGGTTCCCTGACTAGAATCCCGACAGAGAACTGAATGGGGCGGGTTTGTTGACCCGCCCCAACTTTTTTGCCGGTTGCGGTTGCGCTAACCGCCGCGCGTCACTTCGACGCCGGCCAGTTGTTCAATGAAGTGCAGGATGGCCGCGTGGTCGGCGTCCTGCTCGCCATCATTGATGAGAGAGCCGAGCATCTGCTGCACGAGGGCCGTGACGGGCAGCGGGACGTTGAGCTCGCCGGCGGTCTGGAGCACGTTGCGCAGATCCTTCTGGTGCAGGCGGATGCGGAATCCGGCGCGGAAGTTGCGGTCCAGCATCATGGGGCCCTTGGCTTCCATAACTGCGCTGCCGGCCAGGCCGCCGCGGATGGCGTTGAACACCCGCTCGGGGTCGACGCCGGCCTTCTGGGCCAGGACCATCGCCTCGCTAAGCGCCTCGATGTTGGCGGCGACGATGATCTGGTTGGCGAGCTTGGTGATGTTGCCGGCTCCAACGTCGCCGGTTAGCACCACGTTGCCGCCCACCACGTCGAGTACGGCCTTGGAATCGTTGAACACCGCCTCGTCGCCGCCGACCATGACGGCCAGCGTGCCGGCGATGGCTCCCGGTTCGCCTCCGCTGACGGGAGCGTCCAGGAACTTGACGCCTTTCTCATCGCACGCAGCGCCGATCTTCTGGGACATGGATGGTGCGATGCTGCTCATGTCGATGATGACCGAGCCGGGTTCCGCGCCTTCCAGCACGCCGTCGGGTCCAAGGATGGCTCGCTCAGAGTCGGCCGAGTCGGGGAGCATGGTGATGGTACGGACGTTGCCAGCGGCCGCTGACGCCGGCGAGGACGCGGCGGTCGCGCCTTCCGTCGCCAGTTCCTCCATCGGCTCGCCGACGATGTCGTACACCGTGAGTTCGTAACCGGCCGCCATGAGGTTTCGGGCCATGGGCTTGCCCATGATTCCCAGCCCGACGAATCCAATCCGCTCTGCCATTGTGTTTCCTCCGTTGCCAGGCGGTAGTCTGTCCGGCTGGCTGTTGCTCTAAAAATTTACCATACCCCAGGATTAGCGACTACCGAACCGCAGGATCAGGGCGGAGTCGATTGCAGCGGGGGCATCGCCCATTTGCCCGACCACGAGGTCGCCCAGCGTTGCCTGCTCCGACGAGCGCGGTCCGGAGAGGCCGGTGGTCAGGTCGATCGCGGTATCAGGCGGAACGCCCGAGGCATCCAGCGTGAGCGCGGCGTCTCGCCACGTACCGGCGTGGTCTGCGCCGAGCACCACCACGTTGCGCCCGGAGGCTGCCAATTTCGGAATGTCGCCGATCTTCTCGACCGAACCACAAACCGCGTCGAGCGGGGAAAGTCCAGCCTGTTCCAGCGCAAGGCGATAGAATCCCGGCGCGGGGATGAGCGAGACTGTGCTTATGGCGTCGCCAATCTCGGACAGGAACGATGGCGCCGACTCGGCCGGATCGCCGAGGGTGATTACCATTGACCAGAGACCGGCGCGGATGTCGCGCACAAGCCGGTTGACGAGTTCGGCGCGGTTGTCGTCCCTGAGCGTCAGTTCCACTGAGCGGATCCAGCGCCGGGCCACCGAGAGGGCGGCGGGAGAGCCGATGACGTAGTCGGCGTTGGCGAGCATTTCGCGCGCCGGCATGGGTACCGATGCCGGGTCGCCGGGGCCGAGTCCGGCGACGGTTATCGCCCGCTCCGCAGAACGGAAGGCGTCCACGAACTTGCGAGTCTCCACCACCTGACGGGCGTGGTTACCCTCGTGGCCGGAGGTACGTTCGATGAGGTCGAGCAGCGACAGGGACGGGAAGTTGTTCTCGGGGTTGTGGGGCGTGGCCGGCAGGTCCAGTTGAGCCGAAGACAGGCCGGAGATCAGGGTGCGGAACCGTTGGTAGTTGGCCTCCAGGCGGGCCACGTCGGCGGCGATGCGGTCCTGACGCGCATCGAAGGGCGGGAGCATTTCCCGCTCGCCGGAGGCGATTTCCTCCAGAGCCTGCACGAAGTTCTCGGTCAGCAGGTGCTGCATGACCTCCCAGACCGACCAGCGGGAGCCCAGGAACGCCTCCGCTTCGCCCACGCCATTCAGCGCTTCCAGCAGGGCGGCGTGGCCTTCATCCAAGCGGTTCAGCGCCCGATGCTGCCGTTCGGTGGGAGAGAGGACTTCGTTCTGCACATCGTCGGGTACGCCGTGGGAAACCATTGATACACCTGCCGGAGCCTGTTCTTTTCTTGGGCGGGGACATTATTGCATACGGCCATCCCGCGCGGAGGGCGTCCTCCATCGGTTATCATGGTATATGCGGCCGTTGGAAGAAATCACGATGCCAAACGTGCGCCCCGGGCAAATCCTGTCCGTACAGAGGGTGCAACGCCAGTTGGACCGGTTTCGGGAGGCCGCTGAGTCAGACGTCCCAACGTCGACCCTGCATGTTCCGGCGCTGAGCGGGAGTGACGACGCGATGGTCGCGTCGTTAGCCCGGCACCGGGACGGCCCCGCATGGATTGACGCCCTCGAACGGGCCAGCAACCAGATCCTGCGCTCGTCGACCGGAGCGGTGGCTTTTCGGGTCGAGAACGTCGGATTGGCGATATTGCCGCCGTTCCCGATGGATGCCATCGGCCTGGAGCCGGGGATCCACGACGAACCGCTGCGCTCCCTGCTGTCGTCCCGGCTCACGGTGGGCGTGGCGCTGGTGAGGCTGGGCCGTTATGCCATCGCCGTTTACGAGGGGCGCCAACTGACGGTGTCCAAGACTGACACGCGCTACGTAAAGAGCAAGCACCACGCCGGCGGCACCTCGCAGCAGAGGTTCCGGAGGGTGCGTGAGAACCAGATTCACCGGCTGTACGTCGAGGCTGCAGGGGTGCTGGAACGACAGTGGAGGCCGTGGCTGAACCGGTTGGATTACGTGGCCCTGGGAGGAGAGGCGGCAACGGTCAACGGGTTCGTTAAAGAGTGCGACGTGCTGGGTCGTCTGTCGTCCATCACCCTGGAGCGCAGGCTGGACGTGCGGGAACCGAATCGCGCTTCTCTGGACCAGGTGGGCGGGATGCTGTACCAGTGCCGGGTGTATCCGTTGCAGTGGGATATTTGAAACAGTACCATTTGGCCAAAGCAGAACACTATCGCTGGCGGTTTTCACCATGGGCAACACCGTTTTTCGTTCCGAAGTCGATCAGCAAATTTTGGATGAGGCTATTGCCGTGCTGGAGGCCAACGGCCTTACGGTGTCCGATGCCGTTAATAGCATGTTGAACTATATTGCGGAACGAAAGAGGTTGCCTCCCTTCGACCTTTTGGTCCCCGAACCCGAGCATGGATACGGCCTCGGGCCCGGGATGCCCGATTACGCTTCCCTGAACTTCAAAGAACTGCTGACGGCGTGCCCTCTGGATGGAATTGATTTGGATATGCCGCGGGAGTTGCCACGGGATATTGACATCCGATGTTCCTGATCGACACGAACGTCATCTCCGAAGTACGAAAGGGTGACCGTTGCGACGTCGGGGTAGCGGAGTGGTTTTCCAGGGTGCCAGAAGCGGAGCTCATGATTAGCGTCCTGGCGTTGGGTGAGATCCGAAAAGGTATCGAAATGGCTCGAAACCGGCGTGATTCCCATCAGGAGGATGTGTTGGAGCATTGGCTCCGAACCATCTCCGTCAGGTTTGCGGATCGGGTCTTGCCGATCGACGAATGGGTCGCCGACACGTGGGGGCGCATGTATCAACTCCGCAATGTTTCTGCTGTAGACGGTCTCCTGGCGTCTACCGCGGCTGTCCGCGATTTGACGCTGGTCACCCGTAATATGGCGGATGTCGATGGTTTAGGGGCCTCTGTGTTGAACCCTTTCTCCGCTCAAGCGAGTCGCTCCGATCCATAAGCGTTTGTCAACAACGCCGATGCTATAATTTCGCGCATGATTTCGGCGGACGAGCAGGCCATCCCTATCGAATCAGATGCCCCAAGCGGTTTCCAGCGCGCGCTGGGACTGCTGGAATTCGACGAAATACGCCGCCAACTGGCCTCCGCGACTCGGACCGCCGTCGGCGCGGAAGCGGCCTCCGAACTGATTCCCTCCGCTGACCCGCGGGACGTGGCGGTGCGTCAGCAGGAAACCGCCGAAGCCCGACTCCTGCTGGACACCTCCGCCGCGCTGGAATTTGGACCGGCTGATGACCTCCGGCCGGCCGTGCATCGGGCGATGCTGGGCGGTGTTCTTGCCGGCGAGGAACTGCACCGCATCGGGGCGCTGGCCGCCGCCGCCCGGTGGAATCGCGACGCCCTGACCCACCGTGAAGACCTGCCGTTGCTGGGGACCGTTACTCAGAACCTGCCGGACCTCCCCGACCTGGAAAGCGCCGTGCATCGAGCGATCAGCCCGGGGGGTGAAGTGCTGGACGACGCGTCGCCGGAACTTTCCCGCCTCCGCAGGGAATCGCGCTCGTCCTACTCCGCGCTGAGCGATGTGATGCAACGGTCACTGCGACGCTACCAGCGTTCCGGCATCGTGCAGGAGGACATCATCACCGAGCGCAACGGGCGGATGGTGCTGTTGATCAAGACCGATTTCAAGGGCAAGGCGCCCGGGATCGTGCACGACGTCTCCGACAGCGGGGCAACGGTGTTCATCGAGCCCATGCCGGCCATCGACCTGGGGAACCGCTGGCGGGAAACGCGGTTGGCCGAGCAGCGCGAGGAGGAACGAGTCCTCCGGCAACTGTCATCCCTGGTGGGGCGCTACGCAGAGGACATAAACCTGATGGCGCATCTACTGGGCCGGCTGGATCTGGCCGTGGCCAAGGGTCGGTACGCCGCAGGCATGCGGGCAATGACTCCCAACCTGCTGGACCCGGACGCGCCGAGAAAGTTGCATCTGGGCGGCGCGCGGCATCCGCTGATACCTGGCGATGTGGTGCCCACCACCATCACGATAGACGAGGGCAATCCGGTGCTGTTGATCACGGGGCCGAACGCCGGCGGCAAGACCGTCGCGCTGAAAACCGTGGGTCTGTTGGCTACGATGGCCCACGCCGGATTGCAGGTGCCGGCCAACGAGGCGGACCTGCCGATGTTCGACGGCATCTATGCCGACATCGGCGACCAGCAGAGCATTTATGAATCGCTGTCAACGTTCAGCAGCCACATACGCAACATCCAGGGCATCATGGATGTCGCGACGGACCGCTCCCTGATCCTGATCGATGAGCTTGGGTCGGCCACGGACCCGGAGGAGGGCTCGGCGCTGGCGATTGCGCTGCTGTCCCACCTGCGCGATCGTGGCGCGATGGTGGTGTCGACGACGCATCACCGCAACGTGGCGCGCCTGGCCCAGGAAGAGCCCGGCATGGTCAACGCCAGCGTGGACCTGAACCCCAGGACGCTGGAGCCCACCTACCGGTTGACGCACGGGGTGCCGGGCCGGAGCTACGCCCTGACCATCGCGTCGCGGTTGGGTTTGCCCGAGGCCGTGATCGCAGGGGCGCAGACGCACCTGGAGCCGTCCCATGTGGAGACCGACCGGCTCTTGCAGGAGTTGCAGGAGGAGCGGCTCACGGTATCCGAACTGCGCCAGCAGGCTGAGCAGGCGCTGGCCGACGCGCGACGCCAGGAGCAGGAGATCGCCGACCGATTGGAGGACGTGGAGGATACCAAGGCGGAATTGGTGGAGGAGGCCCGTCGCGAACTGGCCGAGGAGATTGCCGAGGTCGCGGGGCGCATCCGCCAAGCCGAGCGATCGCTGCGGCGTCAGCAGGAGCGTCAGACCGACGGCCGCGGCACGCAGGATTCGGACGTTGACCTGCAGGCGGAACGGGAGCGGTTGGTTGAGGCGCGTCGTGAAGTGGTGTCGCCGGAGTGGGCGCCGATTCCGGTGGAACGGCCGCCGTGGTATCACGACCTGCACGTCGGCGACCAGGTGTACATCCGAGGGGTTTCCCGTCCGGTGGAGGTGGTGACGCCGCCGGACGACCATCAGGAGATCGAGGTGGTGATTGGCAGCATGCGGGCGCGGCTGCCCGTGTACCAGTTGGACCGGCCGGGCGACCGGGTGCATCCCGCCGCCGAGCAGGCCGGCGTGGTGTACCGCCGTCCCGAGGCCAAGCGCACGTTGAGTCCGGAGGTGAACCTGCACGGGTACCGGGTGGACGAGGCGCTCAACGTGATCGATTCGCTGCTGGACGATGCCGCGTTGGAGGGCATGACGTCGCTCAAGATCGTGCACGGCAAGGGCACGGGAGCGCTGCGCCGCGCCATCCGCGAGTACCTGACGGGCCACCCGCTGGTGGCCACAACGGAGCCGGGCGAGGGAGGCACTGCAGGAGGTGTAACCGTAGTGCAGTTGCGTTGATCAGCGATGGCAATCTGGCCGCGGGGATGCGCTGTCGCGATGCCCTGATAGCGGGCAACATTACGTACCGAAACGAGGATTGCATTTTCAATAGGTTGCTTCCTGCGTACTCCAAATCAACGCACACATATATAGTGTTTTAATTTATTCCCACATTCGGGTTTCACACCGGGTCATAACCATCTATCGCCGGCTCATAACAGAGTCTGCTCATATATTGAACACGTTTTCAGATACTACAGACGACAGGCATAGGAATTCCCAGGAACAGACACCAGCATTTGATGGCCGATCGCCGGATGGATCCGGGGATGGTTGGCGATACCGTCGCGTAAATCCTGTTCTGACCGTTGGTCAAGTCCGCGTGCCAGCGCGGCGGTGGACGTCGACGCCGCTGCTTTTGTTGGGGATATTCCTGGGGCTCAACCTGCTGGGCGGTATCCTGCTGGCCTCGCCGATGGCTGCTGCGGACGGGGTCGGCGCGGGCTTTCGCATCGCCTTTTTCACGGCGGTGTCGGCGTCCACGGTGACCGGGTTGACCGTGGTGGACACCGTGGAGTTCTGGTCGCACGCGGGCGAGGCGGTCATATTCGCCCTGATGCTGCTGGGCGGCCTCGAATTCATCACCGCTGCCACCGCGCTGGTGAATGTCATCGGCCGCCGTGCGACAAGGGTGGAGGAGGATGTTTACCGGGACACTGTCGGGTCGGTCTCGGTGCGGAGCCTCGCCGGTGTGGCGCGCAACATCCTGGTCGCGTTTTCCATCATCTACGTGGCGGGCGCGGCGCTGCTGTTCGTCGAGATTCGCACCATTCCGGGCCTGTCGGTCGGCGAGGCGGCATGGCAATCGATCTTCCTCTCCGTGTCCGCGCTCAACAGCGCGGGATTTTCGATCCTGCCCAACGCGCCGGGCGGGGGCAACGCGGCCACGCTGGGAGCCCATCCGTACCTGATGTGGGTGATCACGCCGCTCATCATCGTCGGCGCGCTGGGCTGGCCTTACATCATGGATTTGCGTCGCAACCGGACCAGGTTCTCCCTGCGGCGATGGCGGGGCCTATTCATTTTCAACTTCTCCCGCCTGACGCTGGACACCCGACTGGTGCTCATCACGACGACCGGGCTATATGTTTTTGCGACGCTGGGGTTCCTCTGGTCGGAATGGGACGGGGTATTGTCAGGTCATTCCGTTTTCGGCGCGATTGGCCTGGCCGGGTTTCACGGGGTGAGCGGACGCACCGCCGGACTGCCGGCGCTGGACTGGACGGCGACGCGGGATATCACGCAGCAGATCTTCGTGTTCCTGATGTTCGTCGGGGGATCCACTGCGTCGGTGGCCAGCGGGATCAAGGTCAACACGCTGGCGGTGCTCGCCGTAGCGGTCCGGTCATCGCTGGTCCGTAACCGGCGGGTGGAGATTTTTCGGCGTGAGTTGGGGCCGGCCCTGGTGGCGCGCGCCATCCTGCTCGGCATGCTGAGCGGCCTGTTCATCGCCATCCTGCTGCCGTTGATGACGCTGACCGACCCGGGCGTGCCCGTGAATGACCTGCTGTTTGAGGTGGTGTCCGCGTTCGGGACGAACGGGATGTCCACGGGCGTTTCGGGAGACATCAGCCTGGCCGGGGACATCATCCTGATGGTGACGATGCTGGTGGGCAGGATCGGACCGCTCACCCTGGTGATGATGCTGACGCCACGGGACACGGCGTCCTACCGCTACCCGAAGGAAAGGATCGGAATCGGCTAATTATGGGCGCTTTTGATATAATATACGGGCCTTGCACAAAAACTTCCCCAAAATGCCGAGTTTTTGTGCAACTCGAAGAGTTTCTGGGCAACTTTCAGAGTTTTTGTGCAAGACCGCATTAGCGGGCAAATTCGTCCCATCCACTGCCTGAACCGCCAAGTCCACCAACTCCATGGCCACCGCGGTTCGCACTGTGCGTTTGAACAGTGTTCGCATACCCTGCCGATGGCGCCGGTAGAATCGCCACAGCGTGTTATGGTCCGGATACTGCCACCCAGTCAGCCACAGATAGGGGATTTGATCCCGACACCCCGCCTCCAACTTCCTGCTGGAGCGCACTCCGGTCATAAACCCATACGCCCAACAGTGCTCGCGGATGATAAGCAGGAGATCCCAGAGGATCGCCATCTATCCCCACGCCCATCTCGGCCCATCCTTCCCTGCCCAATGCATCCACGAACTCAGCAACGAAACGTGCCGGATGATCTTCAGGTAAGAGGTCATCCAGGGTCGGCGGGAACAGCCACATCTGTTCACAATCCATGTCTCGTAGCGGCATCGTCCCGCCTCCAGTGTCGGTATGTCGACACAGTCTACACCTCGACTATGCCGCCGACTTTTGAGACAGGCTCACGCGAAACATCCATCACACCTTCCATAGGCTGAAAATCAGCTCTATGAAAGGCGACGGGTGGTACAGTTTTCCACCGCCCAAAATGTCGACGTCTAGCGAAAGGGTCCTGACTAACTGGCCAGCGAAAATGTCACATCATGGAGAATGTGACATTGACCCCAAAAGAGCAAAGCAGACTTCA
>JAPOQH010000133.1 GCA_026710825.1 Chloroflexota bacterium
CCACGGGAGACGAACGATGGCAGACTCGCAGCGACTCGACGGTAAGGTCGCCCTCATCACCGGCGGCGGCCGGGGCATCGGCCAGGCCATCGCCCGCGCCTACGCCGCCGAGGGCGCGAGACTGGCCCTCGCCGCCCGCACCGACGCCGAACTCCAGCAGACCGCCCAGGGTATCCGCGATCAATTCGGCTCCGATGTCATCACGGTTAGGACAGACGTAACCGACCGCGCCCAGGTGGACAACGCCGTCGCCCGGACCATCGATCACTACGGCGTCATCGACACCCTCGTGAACAACGCCGGCAACTCAGGCCAGATTGGCCCGCTCTGGACCCTCGACCCCGATCGCTGGGCCAACACCATATCCATCCACATCCTCGGAACCTACTACGGCTGCCGCGCTGCCATCCCCCACATGCTCGAGCGCGGCAGCGGCCGCATCGTCAACATGTCCGGCGTCGGCGGACCCAACGACACCTCCTACGACGCCGCCAAGATTGCCATCGTCAACCTGACGGAAAATCTCAGCGTCGAGTTGGCCGGCGCCGGCATCACCGTCAACGCCATCAGCCCCGGCTCCATCCACACCCGCATGTGGGAGGAGGTCCGCGACATGGCCTACGAAGCCGGCGACATGGAGATGTACGAAAAGGGCGTCCAGGTAACCTCGGGCGGTGGCGCGTCCATCGAGCGGGCCGCCGAACTCGCCGTCATGCTCGGCAGCGACCAGTGCGGCAACCTGTCCGGCCGCCTCATCCGCGCCAACCTCGACACCTTCGAAGACATCCCGGCCAACGTCGACGCCATCATGGCCGCCGACACATACCTCCTCCGCCGCGTCAACCCCTGACCTACGCTGACCAAGGCCGATAGCCTAACTGACCTGGCCCGTTTCAAAATCGCCTCACAGCCCGCTCCTGGCGATCCGATCGACCCATGTGCCGGTCGACCCAGCCCGTTGCAACCCTCTCCCCGCCCGCTCATGGTGAGCCTGTCGAACCATGAGCCTGCCCGCTGACAAGCTCAGGACAACCCGCATCGTCGTTCCAAGTCCGTTTGAGGCGGATGCAAGCCTCGTCGACGTAATGGGCATGGCGCGCGCACAAGACTGCCAAGTCGCGCCGACCCTTCCGTTGGCCAAGCGGACGCGCGCAAGCTAATTGTCCGCCGCATCCCCCACCGCAGCAGCAGCCAACGACGGATGCGTCGGCGGCCTCGCCAGCAGCAACGCCGCTGCCGTCAAAACCCCCAGCGCCGCGTAGATGATGAACGCGATTCCGTACCCGCCCGCCATGTGGTAGACCAACCCCGACGCCACCGCGCCGATGGCCTGACCCAGCGACGTGAACGGCTCCGTCACCCCGCGTATCGTCCCCAACGACTGCCGCCCGAAGAAGTTCGCGTACGCCACCGGCGGCACCACTAGGATTCCCGCCACTGCGATCCCGAACAGGCCCGCCGCCAGATAGGTCAGCAGCACCGTGTCCGCGACCACGAAAATCGCGCACGCCACCGCCATCACCAGCGCGACAATCGCGTAGGTGTACGACACCCTCAGTTGCTCCAGTACGCGACCCCACAGCAGGCTCCCGATGCCCGTGCCCAACGCGTTGATCACGATGCTGAACTGCGACAGCGCCAGGTCAATCCCCTTGGACCGCAACAGGTCGGCCTGATAGGTATTGGTGCCCGACTGCAGCAGGAACAGAAAGCCGGTCCCCAACGCCAGTACCCATAGGCCCGGAGTCCGCAGTGCCTCCCGCGTCGTCCATTCAATCCCTGATTCAGCAGCCTGCGCGTCCGATGCAGCCGCGGTCTCTGCCGCCTCAATGAGGTCATCCGGATTATCGCCATCCGGCAGCAATCCCACGTCCTCCGGCCGTTGCGCGATCAGCAGCGACGCCGGCCCCAGCGCGACGACATACACCATCAGACCCAGCACTATCCAGGCCGTTTCCCATCCCCAGACCACGCTGACCCACGTCGCCACCATTGGGAAAACCACCATGCCGCCTGAGTGAGACAGGAACAGCAGGCCCGTGGCCCGTCCCCGCTGCCGCACAAACCATCGTCCGACCACCGTCGCCGGCCCCACGTTCAACGGACTGCTGAACATGATCCGCCCGATCGCCAGCGCCGCGTAAAAAATGGCGATATGCACCGACAGCCACGCCATCGCCATCGTGCTCATGCCGATGATGATGATCCCCATCACCAGCACCACCCGCGCGCCATACCGGTCGATCGCCCAACCCACGGGCGGGGAGGCCCCCGTCGCCAGCAAACCGCCCACTGCCGCCGCGCCCCCGATCAACGCCCGGCTCCAGCCGGTATCGTCGGCGATCAGCGGCACGAACACCGCAAACGTCAGGCTCCCGGCGGCATTCCGCACGAACATGCTGCTGCCGGCCGATCCCAGCACGACCCAGCCATAATAAAACGGCAGCCGCCGCGACAAATATCCAATCAGTATGTGCATTCAGCTATGCGCCCGAGGCCACCGATCCCAAAATCGCAAACCACATGGTCGGGCAGGGTTACGCAGTTTCCCATATTTCACTGGGAAATGCGATTTGCCCTCCCTGCGGTTGGGTACCAAATCCCGCCATTGGTTCAAGGTCGAACCCCACGTGATCTTCCGTGCATCTCCAAGTGCTAATGTGCGGCTCCCATCGTACAGCGGACACTCCGGGTCCGCATTCGCCGTCAATACTGCCCGTATTCTCAACCCGGACCAGGTCAGCCACGTCTTGCTGCAAGATCAACATCGGCGAGTTGCTCGTCATTATCACCTGACCCAGCGGGTTATCCCCACTCACCGCTTCGTCAGGATCAACCGCCATCCCGTGCAGCAATGCGTTCAGAGCCCCCAGGTTCGTCGGATAAATCCCGTGGTCCGGGTCATCCACGCACACCAACCTGCCGCGCCCCGGAACCGATGCCAACGCCGCCAGCGCCAGTGATCTCAACGTGGAGTCCGACAATGACCCGGCGCCCATTGTCAGCCCGGCCATGTCCTCCACCTCCAGCGAAAGCAGCTGGCGTTCGTCATCCCGCACCAACCTCAGGTCCCTTACCGGCGCCAGGCTCTTCAACTTTTCGGACACCGCCGCGAGAATTTCGGTAAATCCGGATTCCCCCGACCCAGCGAACTGTTGCAGAGTCGCCGGAATATGATCGCCGCCCTCGCCAATTTCCGGCGCTTGAGTAAATCGGTCCGGCCTCCGGATGGCCGCGGGATCCAATTGCAGCGCTAGCCAGCCTTGCATCTCACGCCGGGTCGCCAGGATGGTCGGCGTCGCGACGGTGTTTTCAGTACCCACAATCGTGCGCACCGCGTTTTGCGCCGGGGCCGGTCGACTCCAACCCGGCACACCTCCATCCTGGTGTACAACCACCAGTGGCTGTCCGCTTTCGGCATCTTCGATCGTGGACACGTAGCCCGTCCGGGCATGTCTCCTGTTGTACACCACGGCGTCCCGAAACTTGGCCTTGCTGTGCGGAAATCTCAGATGGTGGGACGCTCTCCCCTCGGTTATCGGCCGCAATTCCTCATGTTCCAGTGTGAGGCCGCCGGGCCGCTCCGCATCGTGGCCGCCGCGCTCCAACCGGAACGCGACTTCATACCTCAGGAACGTTGAGGACGAAACCGCTTCACGCCCGAAATCGTCCGATACCTCAGGATCTACCAGCATCTCGACGGCGAACGACATCCGATCCCGCGATTCGCCGCCGTCCGCGTGGAACAGCGCCGATATCTTCCCGTAGCCGTCTCCCGCACCTCGTACCCCGAGTGCCGCGTCGTTGATCGTTCGTTGCGTCAGCAGCGAAAGAAACCGGATGGCATCAATGATGTTCGATTTGCCCGCCCCGTTCGGTCCGAATAGGCAGGTGAACGGCCCAAAATCCAGCGTGAAGTCCACCAGATTTTTGAATCCGTTGACTTCCAATCGAGTCAGCATGTGCGCCTCCGCAAACGACGGACACGGCGATGATGCCCAATTCTAGCACGCGCTATTCCGACGCCCTCCGCAACCGCTCCATCTCGCACGCGAACCAAAGCGCCATGCTGCCCGTCCGGTCGTCGTGTCCGCTCAGCGCCGCCCTGTCCAGGTACGCCCGCATGTCCGGCATCACCCCCGTGCTGATGCACCCATCCACTACGCCGCCTTCGTCATCAATCCGCTCGGACAACGCCCGCCAGCACGACTCAACGCCCGCCCGGTATCCGTCGCCGTCGCCGTCTGGCAACCAACCCTCCCTCAAACCCCGGGCCAGCGAATACCCGACCATGCAAGTCGAGGTCAGTTCGCCCCAAGCCCCGGGAACGTCCACCAACTCCCCGAACGTGCCCCACGGTTGCTGCCGCCTGAGCAGCGCATCCAGATGCCTCCGGTGCCTCGCCAGCAGTTCCGACCATGCCGGATGGTCCTGCGGCAAATAGGTCAATGCCTCCGCGTAACCCAGCGCCGCGAACCCATTGCCCCGGCTCCAGTAAAGGGGCGCGGAGCGGGCGTGTTTGAATAGCCCGCCGCCGTCCTGCACATCACCGCCTTCAATCAGGAACCTGGCCAGCAGGTCCGCGTATTTGGCGTCTCCCGATATCCGGAACGCGCGGCCCAGCATCGCGCCGCACATGAACATGTCCTCCACGCGAAAATCGGGGTCGCATGGCGATGGCGCTTCCCCCGGCCCACGTGCGGCAAACCGGTCCGCCGCGTGGAAGAACAGCCGCCGGTACTGCTCGTCACCGGTGTAGTCCGCCAGCCGCGCGGCCCACACCACACCCGTCAATCCCGCGCCGCCCAGGTCGTCCAGATACGCGCTCGGCTCGGCTGCGATATGCGCGATCAGTTCCGCGATCTCCTCGGTCGGATTCGCCCCGCCATCATCCAGATCAGCCAGCCGCAGCCGCCCGCTGATGCCAACGCCTTGCGTGTAGTTCACCGGATCTAGCGCGTGTCCGTACCTTCCCGCCAGGATGCGCCCGATTTCCAGCGGCGTCCTCGCTCTCCGCGCCTCCAGTGCCAACCGTCCCGGCGACGCTGGCACGTCCGCGTCCTTGCCGGTCAGCGCGTATAAATCTCGCAACGCGTCGGTGAGGCCGGTCCAATGAGTCGTCAGCCGCAACCCCGGTATCGCGCCCGGCATACTCTCGTGCGGCCTTCCCAGCGCCGCCACCAGCGAGTCATCATCCCTCAACGCAACCGCATTCATCGCGCTCGCGACGTTCCCGCCGGCCGCTGCTCCGTTGGCTTCCCACGTCGCTCCTTGGCTCTCGCTGTCAGCCAGCGCAATCTCAACCACCAGATCCGGAGCCTGATAGCAGATCCAACGCCACAGGTACCGGAGTTCCGGCGCCGACTCATCGAAGTAATAGCCGCCTTCGGGTGGGTAGCCATTGGTCAGGTCCACCGCGTTCGCCGCCAGTTCCTCCCAGTCCCCGCCGGCCAGGGCGTCCGGATTCGTCGCCACGATCGCGGACAGCGCGACGCCCGACGCTTGCGCCGCCGCGGTCCCGGTGAACCGCTCCAGCGCAACCAGGATCCTGGGCGTATCCGACGAGTCCCCGCGCAGACCGGCCACCATCAGGATCGACGGCCTGTGTTCATTCTCGGCGAACGGCAGCGTACGCGTATCCTGCAGCGCCATGATGGGCCGCAACTCGGGTGTCAGACCAATGGAGGTCGATCGCCAGTACGCCGGCGAGCGTTTGCGCAGCAGGTTGATCAGGGCGGCATTGATGTCCGTGGGGTGCATTGTGGACATGAAAACTCCGGATGTCGGTCGAGTGGTTGAAATGAGATGCCAAAAAACGTCGCGTATTATAACCATTGCCAATCGCTGCTTGACCCGCGACCTTTTGACATAGCCCAACGCCCGCTATACATTTCCACCCATTCCCATCCGCAACCGGAGTTGGCCGCATGCCGCGTTTCGACGATTACACCGGCGAAAACCTGATTCCGCCCTACCGCATCCTCGATCTCACCGACCGACGCGCCGCGTTCTGCGGCCGGTTGTTGGCTGACTACGGCGCCGACGTCGTCAAGGTGGAACCCCCGGCCGGCGACCCATCGCGCCACCTCGGCCCATATCCGGCCGACGATCCCGGCGCCGAGCGCAGCCTCGACTTCCTGTTCTACAACACCAACAAGCGGTCCATCACGCTAGACCTTGACTCCCAATCCGGCCGGGATCTGTTCCGCCGCCTCGCCGCCGACGCTGACGTCATCATCGAGAGCTTCGACCGCCACCACCTCTACGACCTCGGCATCGGTTTCGACGCCCTCCGCGCCGAAAATCCCGGCCTGATCATGGCGTCCGTTACCCCCTTCGGCAACACCGGCGATTGGGCCGACTACCAGGGCGACGACCTCGTGGTCATGGCCGCCAGCGGTTACATGCAGATCACCGGCGAACCCGACGAGCCTCCCGTGCGCCAGGGCAACGAGCACAGCCACTACCCGGCAGCCCAGTACGCCGCCGTCGGCATCCTCGCCGCCCTCTACCACCGCGACTTCGGCGGCGGCGACGGCCAGCACATCGACGTCTCATCGCAGGAAGCCCTCATCACCTATTACACCGACGCCCACCCGGCGCTCCTCTGGCGAAAACTCGGCCAGAACGTCACCCGCGTCGGCACCAACTCCACCCTCGTAATCCCTCTCGGAGCCTACCCCTGCAAGGACGGTTGGATCGCCGCCGGCGTCATCACCCCCCGCGAGTGGAATGCCCTCGCCGAGTGGATCCACGAGGTCACCGGCAACGACGAGGTCCTCAACGACGCTTACCGCGGCGGCAACCAGGACCGCGCCGAGCACATCGACATCATCACCGCCCTGTTCCTAGAGTTCGCCGAGAATTTCACCGTGCAGGAACTCTTCCACGAGGGCCAACGGCGCAACCTCGTCTTTCTCCCCGTCAACGAAGTCGCCGACCTTCTCGCCGACCCACAACTCGCCGAATCCGGTTTCTGGTACGACATCGAGCACGATGACCCCGCCATCGG
Source organism: Chloroflexota bacterium (assembly GCA_026710825.1). Classification (GTDB taxonomy): domain Bacteria; phylum Chloroflexota; class Dehalococcoidia; order Lucifugimonadales; family UBA3495; genus Bin87. Next base: position 7,013 of record JAPOQH010000133.1, read on the forward strand.
CGCCATCAAATACCCGTTGGGCATATTCCACAGCGATGAGGTCAAGGCCCGCAACCGCCCCGCTCCATCCCTCGGCGCGGACAATGCCGCCGTCTACCAGGGCGAACTCGGCCTGACCGCCGACGAGTTGGTCACCCTCGGCTCCGATGGCATCATATAGCTGACAATCAACGGAGGTCACCGCCATGGTCACCGTCAAACCCGAGCCAACGGACACCGCAGAAACTCAGGAACTCCCGGAGCCAAATTGGTCCCTGGTAGGCGAACTGCGGCTGAACCTCACCGCCCTCGGCGTCGACCACCTCGCCGATGATTTCGGCGAGCGCCTGTGCCAGCTGTCCGGCGACAACCCAGGTTGGCAATTCGAATATTCCGCCCGAGGAGAACTAATCGTAATGGCTCCACCCGGCTCCGAAAGCAGCCTTGACGAGACCGAAGTTACTGTAGCAGTGGCTGTATGGCGGCGTAGTGGCGGCGGCATGAGCTACGGACCTACCATCGGATTCCGCCTGCCCAGCCGCGCGGTTCGTATTCCCGATGCCGCCTGGATTACCCAGGAACGTTACGACAACCTCACGCCGTCTGAACGCCGCGGGACCATCAACGGCGCTCCGGATTTCGTGGTCGAAGTCCGATCACGCTCCGACCGCCTGCCGCCCTTCCTCGCCAAGATGCAGGAATGGATGGACGGAGGCGCGCGCCTGGGGTGGGGCATCGACCCGCGCAATAGCCACGTCTACATCTACCGGACTGGGCAGACCGGGCCGGAACTCCTCGAAGACCCCGAAACATTGTCCGGCGAGGACATCCTGCCCCAGTTCACCTTCGAGGTGCGTCGCCTGATCTTCGACCGCCACACCGAGGAGTCGGAATCATGACCGAATCTGGACCCACCCCAAACGCCCTCACCGGCATCCGTGTCGTCGAGTTCGGCCCCTACGTCGCCCTACCGCTCACCGGTCGCATCCTCGGCTCCCTCGGCGCGGAGGTCATCAAAGTCGAGACCAACAAGGTCCTCGATGAAATGGCCTTCATCCCCGCCTGGTCTCGCGGCGCCGGCCAGCCCGAGTATCAGCGCGGCAAGCGCCGGATCACCCTCGACGTCCGCAGCGACGCCGGCCGCGACCTGATCCTCGAAATGGTGCGCATCAGCGACGTATTCATGACCAACTTCCGCCGCAACGTCCTCGATCGTTGGGGTATCGACTTCCCCGAAATCCGCCGCCAGCGTCCCGACTCCATCATCATGTGGCAGACCGGCCTCGGCGGCCACGGCCCCTACTACACCTACAAGTCCTTCGGCATCCTCGTGCAGCACCTCTCCGGTGTCTCCCTGATGACCGGTCTCCCCGGCGACCCCCCCGGCGTGGTCAACACCTCCTACTCCGACTACCACACCGGCGTGTTCCAGCCCGCCGGCATCATCGCCGCCCTCATGCGCCGCAACCTCACCGGCAAGACCGCCACCCTCGAATCGTCCATATTCAAGTCCGGCGTAGCCACCTGCGGCCCTGCCCTGCTCGACTACCAGGTCAACGACCGCCCACCCGAACGCCGCGGCAACCGCGACGCGTGGGCCGCTCCCCACGGCGTCTACCCATGCGCTCCCGACCCCGTCTCCGGTGATGCCGACCGCTTCATCGCCATATCCGTCGCGGACGACCACCAATGGGCCAAATTCCGCCAGGCCATGGGCGACCCTGCGTGGTCCACCGCACCAGAATACGAGACCCGCATCGGCCGTCAGCGCAACCAGGACTCCCTCGACGCCGCCATCGCCGGATGGACCGCCTCCCAGGATGCCGCCGCGCTCATGGACTCGCTGCAACAGGCCGGAGTCCCGGCCGGCATGGTTTCCCAGGGTGCCGACCTCAACGCTAGCGCCCACCTGCAATCACGCGATTTCTACCAGGACACCCAGTATTGGGAGGCCGAGCGCGGTGTGAAGGCCACCGAGTGGGTTGAGGGCGACAGCGTGTCATGGTCAATCCCTGCCAAAATGTCCGGCACCCCGATCGCATTCGGCAAATACAGCAACATCGGCGAGGACAACGCCTACGTATTCGGCGAACTCCTCGGCCTCACCACCACCGAAATCTCCGAACTCGAGGAAGCGGGCGTAATCTACTGAACAACCCCCCAACAAAAACGGGCCGCGTGGGTGCGGCCCGTTCTTCGTAACTCGCGATTCCACTCAGCGCCGGGCGGCTTATTCAGATCCGCTTTCCCCGCTCTTCGGTTTGGCGCTCTCAGGCAACTTCCCGCCCGGCGGCTTTCCCGGCGGCCATGCTTTCCCCGTGTTCTTGCGGGGAGCGGTACCCTTGATCACTCGCGTGGCAAGGTATTTCGGTTTGTTGAATGGCATTATCCCTTCCCATCAATCCGCAAATTGGCCCTGTGTTAACAACATATCGTGGACCGTGGTCGCTGTCCAGCCTTGAGCCGAATGGCCGCGTTCCGAATATCCCGTATTGTAAAAGTAAGAATACACCAGCACCGTCTCTACGTCCCTGGACACTATGAACTCGCACGTTTCGTGGTGATTCGCTCCCGGTTCGACCACAATCTCGTTGGGCTCCAGTCTACGCCCGATGTCGTCCAGGATAGGCCACTCGATGTATGCGCTCCCATCTTCGCGAAAAGCTTCCACGTAGCGGTGCTCAACATCCTCGTCGCTCAGCGGCTGAATTTGGTGGATCCGGAACAGGCTCTCCCGCACCTCCACCCTGACCTTCGAGCTGTTGTGCAGCGTCGCGGTCAGTGCGATATGTGCATACTGCGTTCCCACCACGCGGCTCGTCACCGTTTGAGTGACAGTTAGGTGCGGCTCAAAATCGCGAAACAGTTGCAGCTTGCGATACGCAAATATCCCGCCGGCGACCATCACCAGTGCCGTCACGAAAACCTGCACCATGCTCAGCGCATCGCCCACCCCACCGATTTGCGGCAAACCGTAACCCAAACCGACAGCAGCCGACGCCAGAACGGCCGCCACCGAAATGACCGTCAAACCGTCGGCGATCCAACGCTGTGAACTCCCGAACCGTAATCGTAATCGCTTCACCCAACCAATCTAGTACTCAGTCAACGTTGGAAAGGCAGGGATAGAAGCGATGGAGTTTGGTTCTGGCGTGGTCGGTGCTGAAGCGCCAGTTGATAGGGACGCGCGCGGTGTTGCGCCGCGTTTCGTA
>JAPOQH010000057.1 GCA_026710825.1 Chloroflexota bacterium
CCCAACGCCGTGTTGGTGGGGTTCACCGGAACGCCCATCGACAAGAACTTCCGGTTCAGCACCATGCGCCGCTTCAGCCCGCTGATCGACGCCTACACCATCCGCCAGTCGGTGGACGACAAGGCGACGGTGGAGATCATGTACGAGGCGAGGCTGCCCGACCTGGCCATCCAGGGCGCGGAGACGCTGGACAAGCTGTTCGACACCCTCTTCAGCGAGGAGACGGACGAGCAGAAGGAGCAGATCAAGAGGCGGTACGCCAACCGCGATGCGGTGGCCGGGGCGGAGCGGCGCATCCAGATGATCGCGCTGGACATCGCCGACCACTTCAAAAACAAGGTGCGGCCCAACGGCTTCAAGGCCCAGGTGGTGGCGCCCAACCGGCTGGCGGCGATGCGTTACGCCAGGCGCCTGAACGATTTCCACGTTCGCGCCTACCCCATCATCACCACCACGCCCAACGACGGCATCGAGTTCAAGGAGGCGATGGAACTCAACCAGGACCAGGTCACCAACGACTTCAAGAACCCCGACGGCGAGCCGGAGGTGCTGGTCGTGGTGGACATGCTGCTCACCGGCTTCGACGCGCCTGTGGAGCAGGTGTTGTACCTGGACCGGGGATTGCAGGAACATGGGTTGCTGCAAGCGGTGGCCCGGGTCAACCGCCCCTTCACCCACGAGCACGACGGCGTACCCACCGAGAAGGGCTACGGCCTGGTGGTCGACTACCACGGCGTGTCCCGCAACCTGGAGGCCGCCCTCCAAATCTTCGACGCGCCCGACGTGATGGGCGCGATGCGTGCGCTGGACGAGGACCCGACGAAGGCTCTCGAGGCGACGGCGGTGGCAGCGGAAGCCCACTTCAAGGGTCGCGATCTGGACGACGTGTGGGACTGCATCGCCGTGTTCGCCCCCGACGCCGGCACCGAGGGCAACTTCAAGGCAGACCTGTACGAGCGGTTCAACGCCGACTACCGCGAGTTCTCTCGCCTGATGGACCGGGCAATCCCCAACCCGAAAGCGCTGCCGTACGTGGACCGGCTGGCGCGCCTCACCCAGATCCGCGCCTACGCCCGAGCCCACTTCCTCCAGGAGAACGCTCGCCTGAACTGGACCGACATCAGCGCCAAGGTCAAAAAGCTCATCGATGAGCGCATCGACGCCAACGTGAGAGAGTTGATGCAGCCGGTCTCGGTGCTGGACCAGGACTTCGATCAGAAGATAGCCTCCCTGCCCCACGACGAAGCCAGGGCATCGGTAATGGAGCACACCATACGGGCCTACATCAATGAAAAACTTGCCGATAACGCGGTGTTCTACGGCAAGCTGTCCGAGCAACTGGAACGGATCATCCAGGACCTGCGCAACAAGGTGATCGACGCTGCCGAGGCGGCCAAGCTCCAGGCTGCCCTGAATATTCAACTCCACTCCGAGGAAGATTTCGCTGCCCAACTGGGCCTGTCTCCAGATGGTTTCGTTCTCTACGAACTCATCGGCAATGCCACCACATCTTCCGCAGGAAAGATCTCGGATGGGCCCAGGGGCGAGTACCGCGTAAGACCGGACGAGGCTCGTAAGGAAGCTGCGGAGAGCGTGGAAAAAGCGTTGGTCCCGCACAGTGCAGTCGTGGATTGGCAGGCCAACCTCGAAGTCCAGCGGCTCATGCGGCGCGACATCAAGCGCGAGTTGAGGGACGGCGAGAAGTACACCGAAGCCGAACTCGATGATCTGGCCAATCGCATCGTCGATGCGTTCCGCAGCCGAAGCGTCCGATGATTGAGCGCGACAGCATACGTTTCGGCGACACCACCATCGAGTACCAGGTCCGGCGCAGCGAACGACGCAAGAAGACCGTCCAGGTCACCATTGACGGCGGTGGTGTCCAGGTTGCGGCGCCGATGGACACGCCGGCCGATGACCTGCAAACCTTGGTACGCCGGCGCGCGCCGTGGATTCTCAACCACGCCACCGAGGGATTGCTGGCCGTCGCGCCCAAGCGGTTCGTCAGCGGGGAGACGCTGCCCTATTTGGGGCGCAACGTGCGCATGGTGTTCGAGATCGCCGACGTTCGCAAGCCGGAAGTTCGTTTCGACCACTGGCGGTTCAACATCAACGTGCCCCGCGGACTCGACGGCGACCAACGGTGTGATCGCATCCGCAAAGCCATCATCGCGTGGTATCGCGCACGAGCAGCGGCACGATTACCAGCCGGCGTGAAGCAGTGGCTGCCACGTTTCGGTGGTGGCCCCATGCCTGATGTCCTCATTCGGGATCAACGTCAACGCTGGGGAAGTTGTGCCTCTGACGGCACGCTGCGTTTCAATTGGCGCGTGGTGATGCTTGAGCCGGCGTTGGTTGATTACGTGGTCGTGCATGAACTCGCCCACCTCACGGTCCGCAACCACTCGGACGACTACTGGAAATTGGTCGTGCGGATCGTGCCGGACGCACAGGAACGGCGGCGAAAGCTGAGGGATGTTGGCCGCGCGCTGCCCCTGTGAGAAAGGCTCCGACGTTCGTCAATTGACAATTTAGACCGCGCTGGGCAGTCGATCAGCCATCTAAACCCGAGAGAAATTTCGGAGAGCGTCGACCGAAACACCCACCGAGTTGTTGACCCATCGTCAGCATGTGCACCAACAACGGGCGATATGCGACGGGCCGAGATCCGAGGGATAGACATGTGATCCACGCTACGATTGGGTCTTTGCACTGCAGAGATGGCGCGGTGAGCAAACCCAAGGAGTGAGCCGCCGGAGTGGCTGCAGAGATTCGGACGGTCGCGGACATGCCGACCTATCGACTCGCAGTTGGAAGTCCGCAACTCCGCAACCATGGGGATTTGGCACTATCCGTGGCCGTGACTCTACGACTACGTAAATCCACAGATGCGCAACTACGTAACTTTATCACTCCGCTGATCCGCAAAGTCGCAACACCGGAATGCCGATCCGACCCATGCGGTCGCACAGAATTGGATCACCCAGCGAGATCAAGAAACGCCAACCATTTACCAACGAGCCGACTACGTGGGTTGGCGACGAAACTCCGTTACTGGCTGGTCCGGCGCATCTGCCGCCACTACGCCCGCGACTATCTGTACGACGTCGGGACATACCTTCAGCACCGACCCGGTCCATAAGGAATGGATTGTTCATCGTCAGCCCCCGAACGAAGCAGGCGCTTGACCCATTCGACCATCGGACGCAACAAGGGCTCCCTGGCGTCTTCGAGGGCGAGCAACATGGGATTCGCCTGCTTGAAAACCACCGCTTCCTGCGGAATCCCCAGATCGCCCACAACCCGTCGAGCATCAACGATCAGGGACGCGTCCCTCAGCCCGAAGAGGAGACGATTGCAGATTTCCAGCACAGCGCCGGTAGTGGGATGAATGTCGTGCGCGAGGAGCGCTCTGTCTACCACGGGGAACCACTCTACCAATTGGTCAAATCGGAATTGGCCCTGCATCGGGGTGATCCGCGTGACGGTATGCATCCCGTTGTAAGCCTCTCGAAACGCCGCTTCAGCCGATTCGGTATCGCTGATGTCCAGCATATAGACGTAAACGTGGCTCTTGTCGTCTGCGTGGAACGAGTAGCCACCGAATCCGCCTTCATGCTTTTTGGCTATCTGAGCCAATCTCTGGTCAGGGCCGAAGAAGTAACCCTGATCATCAAACAGCGCTCTGACCGATTCCTCAGGTATCTCGTCCAGATTGACCGGAGTAGGCTCTCCACGAATCGCGCCGGCGCCCTCCGGCGTGGGTTGGCGCGTCGTTGGAGCGAATGGCGCAGAAGGAATATCCAGAAACGCCAACGCCACGCCAATCGCGACCCCCACCGACATGATGACCGCCACCGTCAGCGCGAATGTTGCGTTCGACAATCCCTATTCTCCTACCGAGGCACGCTTGAGGAGCAACAGGCATCAACGGTCCGATGCGGCATGTATCGGTTATCGTAGTCTGGAGCATAGCATGGCGGGGGACCGTGGGCACAGAAACCACGATGCCTAGGAGCTCCCACCGACACGACGGCAACTCCTACGGCGCTGACTCCAGCCTGTACCGCAACGCTGAGAACTGAACCATGCACGCCAGTCCGCCGTTCCTCAACCAATCAACTGCTAGCCAGTTCCGCGAGATGTGCTGGGACTGCGGCTCAACCCGCTCCGTACTGGTCGTCGAAAACGACGCAGAGACCATCAACATTGGCGGCGTCTGGTGATGGCTCTGCCGACGCTCCGTCCACGCCGAATGCCGAACCAAAGACAATCCCGCATCGCTCGGCTGCCGAAACTCCGACTGCCCGCTCTTCCCGCCCAATTTTCTGCACTGACGGCGCCGTTCACGTCCCATTAGTCTATTAGGCCCCCATCACAGAGGTTCCGGAAGAGGTGTTCGTCATTGTGCAGAATATTTTCCGATCCCACGCTTGGAACAAGCGTAATATCGCGCATTTCACGGTGCAGAAGAATTTCCGAAGGATGGTTGATTTGTGAATTATTTTTTCCGGCCCGGGCGAGGTGCACGGAAAAAATAATTCACTGTCGTGAAGCTCGTTTTGGGGGTCGAAATGCGGGAAACACGTCAATTGGCACATCTGTCGACATCGCCCGGGCGCCATCCGGTCAGTTTCCCTCGAGTTACGCGTGGAGGTCGAAGTCCACTGCGTACGCCAGTTCGTCGATGTCATCGACCCTGTTGTTCCAGCGCCAAGCGCTATTTGGTCCCCGCGATGTTCCGGCCAGGAACTCATCGCGGGTGGCGGTCATCATTATGAGGTCACGGCCGGCATGGGCGTAGAGCCGCCGAACGGTTTCCGTCTCGACCACCCATGCGGACGCTATCTCCACCCCATGCCAGTGCGCATCCACGTAAGCGCGTACCTTCGCGAGCACCTGCTGGGGATGGGTAGCGCTGAACTCGAGCTCCAGGAACACCAACAGAGTGCGACCATCCTTGCGGTCCAGACAGAAAACCAGATCGGGCACGATTTGGATGTTATCCGGCAGGTACATGGCGTAGCGACTGCCCTCGGCGGGGGATAGCCCCTCGGCTTCAAGCTTTAGGAAGACGTCGATGAGAGCCTGGTCGTGAATGGGGTTCCGAAGAATACCGCGTTTCAGATCCACGAACCGATTCACCCTTCCATGGACGGTGTCATAGTCCACCCCGTCCATGTCGGACAGCACCCGCACCGCGGGCTCCCGAAGGCGGACTATCTCGCCCGACACCCCGACCAATCTGAGTTTTTTCAGCTCCCCCAGCGCTTTCGAATAACGCTCACCAAACTTCCGCCGCAACTGGTCCCGGGTTGCGAATCCCCACTGTGCAATGAACCGAAACACCCAGTAGGAAAACGCAGTATGCGGGGCTTGTTGCACGGGGTCCTTCCCGTTCGGCCGCCGTCCCAGCCGTTCGGGCTGGCCGGGGTCAAGTTCCTCAACAAGATGCCTCCACAGGCGCGTGAAGTCGGCCGGCCGCATCGTCCGCTCCACTCGGCCGTCTACGTCCACGACGAGCACATTGTCCCCCGGCCACACCTGGGCCGCGTGGGCCGCCGCGGCACGATCGTGGCACAGCAAGACCCAACCCGTCGGTCTGGGCGGCCCTTCCTTATTGTCCACCACCCGGCAAAGCCAATCGTCGATGCTTTCCGCCTCTCGCATCAGGTGGTAGGCCTGCATTTCCGGCCCCACCCACTTCAGGGCAAACCAAGCACGATTCGAACAATCCGCCACCGCATCGATGGGTTGGTTGTAGAACCACAGGAACTCGCTGAGCGCTACATCGGGGGAAAAGGTGACCGATCGAGGGAACAGTTCCGACGTCATTCTCACCGGAGCGACGGTTCGTATGCCCTGATGAGAGGGGAGGGAGATTGCCAGGTCGTACAGATATACGACCACGGGCATGCGCCTGATCAACTTCTCTACACCTTCCTGGGACGATGCCCGGGGCAGTTTGCCGCTGAACCGTCTCGCCTGCTGGTTCACCAAGCCTGCATACGACAGCCACCAACGATCGAGGTAACGGTCGGCTCCGCACAATGACCTCCGGACCACCAGCCCTCGACGGAGCAGGTCCATGAGGCATCTGTGAACGGCGTTCTCGGAGAGCGCCAATGCCAACGCTATTTGCTCATTCGTCATCAATGGACTCGTCCATAGCACACGCATGATGGCGTCCTTGTTCCGTTCGGATTTGTTCGGTGTCGTCATGATCCGTCCTTTGTGCCAGCGGCCCGGTTACAAGAGCGGCCGCTGTTGATCCGACACTCGGGCATCGTCCGAGGGGTCGGGAGGCGTGGGTGGCGTTGATGGCGCGGGTTTGACGCGCCGGGCCGGTGGTACAGTCGTTTTGTCGCTCCACCGGGACAGTCGTTCCGCCAATGCCCCCGCGGGGATCCGCTGCAGCCTGGCGCCCACGATCACGTGGCCGAGCGTCCCCCTTTTGATCTCGTCGCGTACGATATACGTGCTCATCTTCAGCAGCTCGGCAACCTGCGCCACGATGTAGCAGACGGCGCTGCCGTCGGTTTTCGGTCCGTCGGGGTGGTCGACGGCTTTTTGGAGACCCTCCACTGACAGGCCGGTTGCCTGGACCAGGTCTGTGACTTCGGCAACGGTGGATCAGCGTCTCCAATAATCAGATCTATCAATCGGTCGGCAGCCATATCGGCGCCTCGGCTCAAATACGCGAGCGTGCGATCCTTTCGGCCATCGAGGTCAGAATGTTTTTTTTCGAGCATCTTTGATCCTCCGCGCGATGTTTGCCGGCTGGGCGGATGTTTTTCCCGACGGTCGCCACTGTCCTAGTGTAGGGAAAATGCCGACACCCTTTGTGGGACCCCCTGACGGGGGCGAATCATCGCGCCGAACCGGACCCGAAAATGGCGTTCCCTGATATTTCCGTACGCTGGGGTCAGGCCTACTGGCGATCAACAACGCCAGAGACGTGGCGGTTGATTTCCTGCGCAATCACCGGGCGTGCCAAGAAGAAGCGGCATGACGGGTGTCAATGCAAATGGCGGCCGCAGAGCATCATGTGGGACGTGAGTCAGCAGCCGGGGAGCTGCGGCGCTCTGCATGGTCGATTTGGGTCGATTGAGGGCATCTACGACGGTGTCCCGTATCATCAGGTCGGCGACCACAGTCGCACACGTTATCATCGGTTATCCAGAAGAGCGGCCAGACGGCGCAGCTGCCCGGCCACAACGCTCCTGATGGTCCCGCGCATTTCCCCGGGGCGGCGGTCCAGGGAAAGCCGTCCGGGCCAGTACGGTGGATGGATGCGCTGCGGCAGTTCGACCTGGATGCGCCAAGGTTCCCGCGTCCGGTGGGGTTGAGTCGCCGTTCCCTTGCTGGTCACACAGAAACTGCCGGGTGGCACGCTACACGTCGGGCAGTAACCCAATCCAACTATCGCTGCGCGGGCAGAGTGGAAATCCGGAATCCGGACACGCATCATCGCCTTGAGGAGGCCGTCGTGGACCTTACCTCCGCCGGGGCGCAGGCAGTACACCCCTGGAGTAGCACCGCACGTCGCGCAGTACATGAAAAGGGGATTGTGACACGCGAAAAAATGGAATTGTTCTGGTGGTGGTTGATAGGGGTCATGAGGCATTCCGGTGGGCATATGAGCCTCCCTGTTTTGGCAGTACGAGCGGTGTCAGTTGCATGTTTTCAACAATGTACGGAAATCGGGACAGGCGGCCGATCTGTCATAAGAGCTGCAGCGGTGTGCGCTGGTCGTGCACCACGCGGGGACCGGCCCGGCCGCTGGCGGTGTTTGCAGGTAACCGGTTTTCGGTCGGCTGCGCCCCGTTCCCGCGCTCGCCTTCCCTGTGGAAAGGCATGCGCCCCGCCAGGCGATCTTCAATCGCGTAGCGAGGAATGCGCAACGCCCGCTCGCCCAACACCACGTGGTGCAAGAGGCGCGACCGGATCTCCTTGCGAACCGTGTCCTGGCTGACCTGCAGGATGGACGCAGCTTCTGCCACCGTGTAACAGCGCAACGGGTCTGTCGCTAAGTCTCCCGTTACCTCCGCATCGCCGCGCAGATCGTCGGCCGGCAGGCCGGTCGCCGTTGCCAGGGCGTCCAGTTCGTCATCTGTGGGAGCGACGGCCGCCGCCAACAGGTCGATCAACCGCTCCGACGCGATGCCTGCGGCGCGGCTTACGTAGCCGACAGTGCGCTCCTCCTTGCTCATCCACGTCAATAGCGTTTTCTGGAGTGTCATTGATCCTCCACGCGCATCAGCGCCGGCCAGCAATCTGGATTGGGCCGGCAGTCGCAACTTTCCTAGTGTAGGGAAACCTGCCCATCACCCCGTGCCCGGTTGTCGGGGGAGGCGAATCGCGTCGGGTTAGGCGGAGCCCTTCTGCGTACCGGCGCACGGCACCCGGGATGACGTCGACGGCAAGCTGCACGAATGGTTCGCCGACGCCGACCGAGAGAAGCGCTCCGATGCAAGAAAAACGGCTTGTAAAGCTCGGTTTAGGGCGGGGTGAGCGGTAGTCTTTGGGGGCCGCGCACACGTCTATTTCACGCCGTTTTGAGCACGAAACGGGTGCCAGAATCGACGGGTGCCTGCGATGCACTACAATCAGTAGTTTTGCTCAGATAAAGTCCCGATGCTGACTCTGGAACCGGTGACGAAGCCGACGCCCCGCTGCGAAAAACCCGCGATCGAGGGCGGGGCGCCCGGCCGCCTTATGAGGGTCCGGTACACGGTCAATTTCACGCCGTTTTGAGCACGAAACAGGTGCCAAAATCGGCAGGTGCGTGCGATGCACTACAATGTGGGGTTTTGGCCACGTAACCACCTGATGCTGACTCTGGAACCGGTGACGAAGCCGACGCCCCGCTGCGAAAAACCCGCGATTGAGGGCGGGGCGCACGGCCGCCTTATGAGGGTCCGGTATACGGTCAATTTCACGCCGTTTTGAGCACGAAACGGGCGCCAAAAGAGGCATCGGACGTGACTTACCCTACAATGGAAAGTTTGACCAAGTTAGAACCCTGGGTGTGCGTTTGGCAGCGGCACACGGACGTGTTGTTTTCGCACCCTAAATTCAGTTGCCCGGGCGTGCGGAAATGGCCGTCCCTCCGAATTCCCTATGTTGGAGGTGCAGTGCGTACTGGCGCGCGTACGCGTCGGCGACGCACAATCTGACCAACATGGAGGGATACCCCATGATCGGAACCAAACGGCAGCGCAAACGCGGCGTCTGGGAGATCTCCGTTGAACACGGACGAGACGCCCTGGGCAAACGCCGGCGCCGCTCTCGCACGGTGCACGGCACTAAGGCGGACGCCGACCGCACGCAGCGGGAGATGGTCGCCGAGGCCGAACGCGTGCGAACGCAGGACCCCAGCGACACCGAAACCAGGGTGTTGATCGCCGACTGGGTGAGAGACTGGTTGAAGAGCCCGGCGATGAGCGAAAAAGCGATCACCACCCTCGAGCGGTACGCTGACAACGCCGAACGCCACGTCCTGCCCTATGCGGGTGCGATACCCCTGCGGGATCTTTCTCTCAGGCACATCCGCGAAATGGAGCGAGGAATGCTGGAAGGCAGACTGAGCGGCAGACCGGTGGGTAACAGGTCGCTCCAGATCGCGCACCGGATCCTTGCTGGTGCCTGCGAAATGGCCGTGGAAATGGAACACCTGGACCGGAATCTCATGTCATCGGTGCGCGCGCCACGATGCCGGTCCGATGAGGTCATTCCACCGGAAGCGAAAGTGGTCCAGCAACTGCTGAAACTGGCCCGACGGGAAGCACACCGGCTGTTCGCGTACATCTACCTTCTGACCTACACCGGGCTACGCCGCGGCGAAGGCATGGCGCTGACCTGGGAGAACGTCAATCTGGACCTGGGCAACATCTTCGTGGCGGCCACAGTGGTCAAGACCAAGAAAGGCCTGATGTCGCAACGGCCGAAGACCCGGCGAGCCGTGCGCACCATTGATCTGGACCCAGGCACTATCGAAGTCTTGAAGGAGCACCGGGCACGACAGATCGAGTTGGGCATCAGCGGCGGGCGCAACGGGTTGGTGTTCCCCGATGGTTTGGGAGAATGGATGAAACCCACCACCATGGATCGGGACCTGAAGCAGTTGGCATCCCGTGTTGGCGCCGTCGGGCTGACCTTTCACTGTTTCCGACACTTCCACGCCACTATGTTGCTACAGGCGGGACAGAGCGTTGTCGTCGTTTCGCAGCGATTGGGGCATGCGGACCCCAGTATTACGTTGAGGATCTATGGGCATGTCCTGACCGGTTGGCAGAAGGGAGCGGCCCAGGCCTTCGCCGAGGCCATGGAGGACGCGGCGTAATTCCCGCCGCGATTCCCGCCCTGGCGTAATCGTACGGGGCCGGCCCCGAACCAACCCAACCCCACAGGAGCGGCCCAGGCAGAATGCCCGAGCCTACTCAATCCTACTCAATCGGGGTGTGGGGCGGAATCCCATCGCCCGCTCCATCCCCCTGCCATAAGTGTTGTAGGGCAGGGGATTGCGGTCGCCTAGGGCGGCAATCCCATTGTCCCGCATCTCGGATCTCGCGATGGCGCGCCGCTGAGTCGGTCAGATTTCTCCCGCTCTTATTGCTTCCTTGGCTTCGTCCACGTCGGACAAAAGGCGGCCCGGTTCCACGTTACCAAAAGCGAGCATCACTTCTTTCGCCGTACCCTGCAGACCCGCCAATGCCACCCGACGGCCGGCAATGACCTGCCCAGTGAGCGTGGCCGCAGTATCGTCCATATACGCGACCCTGTGAAAGTCGAAGATCGTGACCTGATTCTCCCGGATGTCGCCGGTGACTACCCTGGCCATTTCGCGGGCGCTGGCCACCGAAACCCAGTCCGGCATCACCACCAGACCCACGTGAGAATCCAGGGGATCACCGTCGGGCCATACGGCTGAGTCAGGCACAGGCACCGATACCAATCTTTGCAATTCTGACCGTTCACTGCGCCGTGCACCCACCAGGGAAGCCGCCACCAGTCCGATTATCACCGCCACGTTGAAGTCCACCGCGACTGCGACCACCGCGGTGATCAGCATTACTGCGGCGTACCCGCGCGGCACCTTGGTGATACGCTTCACGTATCGCCAATCGATGACCAGGTAGCCGTTGACGATCACGATGCCGGCGAGGGCTGCAATTGGTATTCGCTCAATGGGCAGCGCGACCAACGCCAGCAGGACGATCAATGAGGCCGAGATGGTCGACACGATGGTACGTCCGCCGGCCTGGATGTTCAGGAAGGTGGTCACGCTGGCCCCGCCCGCATTGCCGCCCATGAAACCTCCCAACAGGTTGCCGACGCCGAACGCGGCCAGCAACTGGTTCGGCCGGTGGGTACCGCCGGTCAACGAATCGGTTTGCAGGGCAACGAGCAACCCGTTGGCTGCGCACAGCAGCGCGATGGTGAACGCTGGCAGCACGAAAGCGGGGTTGAATATCGGGGTCGTTAGAGTGGGCAGGCCCCGGGGAATGTCCCCGACCACCGGCGCGGCCTGGAATAACGTCAGCCCGATGGCAGTTCCGGCGACCAATGCCACGAATGGTCCGGGAACGTACCGGGCCAATTTTCGCGGCCAGAGCAACCCAATAACCACTGTCGTCCCGGCGACCGCCAGGGCGTCGATGTTGATCGAAGCATCCATCCAGGCGGTTACGTTGCCGATCACGCCGCCTTTGGCGGTCGATAGACCGATCGCCGGCATTATGTGGGTGATCACCAGAACGATTCCGGCGGCGGTGAAAAACCCCGCCAGCAGGGAATACGGGATGTAGGCCACCAGCCGGCCCCATCGGGCTGCCGCAAAAGCCAGGAGAATGATCCCAGCGAGCATGGTGGTCGTGAATGCTCCGGCCAGTCCGTACTCAATGGCCACCGGTCCCAGCACCAGGGCAACGAATACGTTGGGGCCGGCAATCAGGCTCCTGCTGCTTCCGGCCACCGCCGCGACAAGCCCGACGGCGACAGCGCCGTAGAGACCGGCGGCAGGCCCGATTCCTGCGATCAGGCCGTAAGCCATCGCCACAGGTACAAGCACAATGCCCACGACGATGCCTGCCTGCAGGTCCGTGATAATTCTGCGTATGTTCACTTGTGTTCTCTTAAATGTGTCTGGGCGCCGGCCATATTTGGTCGGTCAACTCATTGATGCCATGGGACGAAGATTGTTGTTATCATTCGGATCGCTAAATCACGTTTTCATGGTGGTCGTGACGAACCTACCCGGCATAACAAATCCATGCGTGATGTATTTGTATACCACCTCGCCGCTTGAGAGTGCATGTAAGTTTCCGAGTGGCAATGAAAAACCCCCATGCTCCGACTCGGCATGGAGGTTGGTCGTGAGACGTTTTCGCCGGTGTTTATCCAACCGCCTGAACCGTCTTGAGTGTGGATTCCTGCAAGATTTCTATGGACGAACCATCACCGCCACAGCGGATGTGATTTTGGACGCGGGAATCCTAACAGCCTGATACCGGTGCTCGCAACCGCATAGACGTTCACACGCGTACTCAGTTTGTCATCGAGAGGGGCACAGCGACGTGGCGGTCACGCCGAATTCAGGACATTTTCCCCGGCGACGAGATTGCCATGCTCCGCGCGCAGTCACCGGATGGGGAAAGTGGGGGCGCATGAGCCTTAACAACAGTCTTGACACGTCATGTGTCGGTTTCCGGTCTCCTGCGTGCCTGTTGCCGGCAGGGGGAGGATCGTCCAAACGGAGCACGTATCTCGTCAGACCGATGCGTTTCGATCAGATTGGTAAAGCGCAAGCCCAACGGCTTGACACATACCCCAGGCCTAAACGTGCAAAAAGCAGAGGTAACAGTATTTGCGTCTTACCATTGGCAACGAATCGCACAACACTTTCTGCAGGTGCGGGTAACTCCGCCGTATGCCGGTCGGTTCTAGGAGTCTTCTCGAGTAGACTGATTGGTTTCCCGCTCATCGACGTATTCTGCGGTAACATAAGTACAGGCGGCCTACGCTTTTTTGGGCTGCCAATAAAAGTAAAAGGAACTGCCACCACATGAGCATACTGAGCGGCGGCGAAACACTGGCCAAATCGTTGGCTCGGGAAGGAGTCGAGGTCGTCTTCGGGCTCCCCGGTATTCAGATCTACGGGATAGTGGCGGGACTCAGGGACGAACCCGGCATCCGCATGATAACCACCCGACACGAGCAGGCAGCCACCTACATGGCTGACGGCTATGCGCGAGCTTCGGGCAAGCCGGGCGTTGCGCTGGTGGTTCCGGGAGTGGGCATCTACAACGCCGCTTCCGGTCTGGCCAACGCGTACGCTCGTTCGGCCCCGGTGTTGCTGATCGCCGGCCAGGTGCCGCGAGCCCAGATTGACAAGGGCATTGGCGCCGTCCACGAAGTGCTCAGTCAAATGGATGTGGTGCGCTCGGTGACCAAATGGCGTCAGCGTGCAGCCAGGCCAAGGGAAATCCCCTACGCCGTTTCCGAAGCTTTCCGGCAGATGCGCACTGGCCGACCCCGCCCGGTCATAATCGAGATCCCGCCCGATGCTGGCGTCGAGCGCGAGGAGGTCGTGTTGCGCAACCCGGCGCCCGTTTCGCGCATCGTGCCGAACTCCGAACAACTGCAGGAGGCGGCTCGCGTTATCGCAGGATCCCGACTGCCGTTGATATACGCTGGCGGAGGCGTTGCTCGCTCTGATGCCGAGGCTGCCCTGGTCAATCTGGCGGAATCCACCAACATTCCAGTTGTGACATCCACCGGTGGGAAGGGCACTATACCCGACGGCCATCCGTTGTGCTACGGGTCCTGTTTCAGCCCGCGCGGTGAGCGGCAGGAAATGAACCAACTATACGACGTCATGGCCTCCGCCGACGTTGTGATCGGCATCGGCGCACGTTTCTCGCTGGGCAATCCGGCCGGTGAGGCGTCCACGCTGATCAACATCAACATCGACGACACCGAACTGACCAGGATTCAGTCCAATACCATCCCCCTGCACGGCGACGCGAGGGCGACCATCGAGGCTCTACTTCCACACCTGGAAGTAGAGCGGGCCGGCAACCGACCGTCGCCGGAACTGGCGGTGGATGCCGCGCGCAGATTGATTGCCTACTATGACATTCAACTCCAGGAACCTCTTTACCCATTTCTGGAGGCATTGCGGGAAAGCATTCCGGAGGACGCGATCGTCACGTGGGATGTATCGCAGCTTGGGTTTTATGCTCGAACCCACTGGCAGGTCCGTCATCCCAAAACGTACATCGACTCGGGATATCAGTTCAATCTGGGCTACGCTTTTCCGACTGCCCTGGGTGCCAAGGTCGCGCAGCCCGACCGGTCGGTGGTGTGTATCGCCGGCGATGGCGGGTTCATGTTCAACGCCTCGGAACTTGCCACCGCCGTGAAATATGGCATCAACGTGGTGACCGTTATATTGAGAAACGACTCTTTCGGGAACGTCGCTCGCGACTTGGAGGACGTGTTCTCCGGCACCTACGAGACGGATCTGCACAATCCAGACTTCGTCAAGTTCGCCGAGTCCTTCGGCGCGGTGGCGATGCGCGCGGAATCCCCGCTGGATATAACCGAGTTGCTGCCTGAGGCGTTGAAACTACAGCGGCCGGTGCTGATCGATGTGCCGTTTGCAGACATGCCCATGCCCGTGGCCCCGCAGGTGGCGCCCCTTTACGCCCTGCCGTGGACGCAACCGCAGGAAGGGCTCATCCCCAGCTGACAACGCTGCCGCCGCCATCACCCCGCAGACCCTGCGCGTCCTGCTGATGTGGCTCTCGCTGGATTTGGTGGTGCCCGAGATGCGGTCGCACCATACATAATCCCTCAACCACGGGTGTGCATGCACAGGTATGGACGCCCGGGCGGGACCGGGACTACTCGCTGCCCGCATGCACGCGTGCCGACAGGCTCCCGGCGATTTCCAGCCGAAAGGATCGGGTCCCATCAAATCGGATGCCTTCTGGCCCCGCGGTAAGCAAAACCGCATCGACAAAACGGCAACACTTGTCGAACGAGCGCAACGTCCGTCTGATTGAACGAATGCGACGGTTGGTTAGCATGTTGGGGCACGGCTGATGACTCAAACGCCATTGGGTTCGCAGGTGGCGAAGTCGCGGTTACGGCGGTCGAGCGCGCTTCTCGTTTAGTTGGCGGCATTTGTATCGAGTTCAGCCCGGATGTGTGCTGTGGGATGCTTCTGCTTATCTCAGCGTTGATGGGTTATGCCTGAGCATGCGATGGCAACGTGGGGTTGGCTAACTGGAACTCACCAGAATGCTCGCGCGGTACCGGTCATCATCTGCCGGTTCGAATGAGATCCGGGAGCAGTCGCGCACCGGCGTAATACTGCGGAGCAGTGCGCTTTGGGTTGGGCATCTAGAGGACCTGACCAACGATCACGGGCCACCAAACGGCGTATCACGGGACCT
The DNA here is from genome assembly GCA_026710825.1 of Chloroflexota bacterium. Classification (GTDB taxonomy): domain Bacteria; phylum Chloroflexota; class Dehalococcoidia; order Lucifugimonadales; family UBA3495; genus Bin87. The sequence continues at coordinate 15,465 of JAPOQH010000057.1, forward strand.
TTGCTCCGATCACCTCCCTATCTGACCGTCGCAGAAATGCCGTCTGGTACACGCCATCTGGTTACCTTGGCCGATCTGGCCAGCCTTACCAGTCCCTCCAGGAGCAGCGTTTTGGCGCGCAGAACAGCGGTCTTGTTCCGGGCGGTACAGAGGTTTGAGAGACCGGCGGAAAATGAACACGGGCAAGCGGATTGACCGATACGGCAGCGTGTACAATTTGCACCATCATTCACATTCCCAATAGGCTCCTGCTGATGAGGATCTGAAAGCAGCGACGCGCTTCGGCTGGCGTGCCCTAACTTGCGGGCGCACCGGAAATGGCGCAACCCGCGGAGCCAAACATACTACTGAACGGAACAATAACCCATGTTGCAAGTAACGGACGAACTGCGAGCAGTCGAGGAAGTCCTCCTGCTCATCCTCGACACCGATAACGGCGAGATTCGCCATAGGTTTCCGATGCACTCCCGAGCCGTCGCGTTCGCCGGCGCGGCGCTCACCGACCTGGCGCTGGAAAACCGTATCGACACCACCGCTGATCAACTCATTGTCACCGACCCGACCCCGTTGGGCAGTGCTCTGCTCGACCCTATCTTGGCGGACATCACCCAATCTGGCGATAATCCCCGCGACGCCGCTTTTTGGATTTCACGTCTGGCGCGGCAGAGCGATCAGATCCGTGAACAGGCCCTCACGCGGTTGATTGAGCGTGGTTACCTGGAAGCCGACACCGGCGGGCAGGTCTTTCTCTCCCCAGGAGTTTCCCGTGTCCGCCGTTACACGAGCCCGGACGGGAGGACCACTGAGGAAGTGCAACTCCGCATCATGCGGACACTTTACAGCGACGACATTCCCGACCCTCGAGATATCGTCATCATAGGCCTCGCTGCAGCCTCAGGGGTATTCGAGAGCATCCTGTCCCCAGACGAACTGGCCCAAGTCCGGGGAAGGATCGACCTTATCTGCCAGATGGACCTGATTGGCCGGGAGGTCGCAGCCGCTATCCGGCAGGCCGAAACGGCGCCCCCACCAGCGCCGCCGGCGGCACGCCCCACCGACGAGATTCCCGAGGCTGCAGGGTTGCCGCTGCTGGGCAACGCATTCGGCATGGCGGGAGATCTCCGAGCCTTCCTGTTGCGGGAATACCGGCAGCATGGGCCGATTTTCAGGGTGCGGGCCCTGCATCACAAATGGGTCGCGCTCGTGGGTCCTGAAGCCAACGTCTTCGCGACACAGATGTCGCCCACGCACTTCCGGTCCTGGGAGCCCTACCAAGAGTTCAGCGCTGCGCTAGGAGCCCACCGCGTCCTCCTGTCCATGGACGGACCGGAGCATCTGCGCATGCGCCGCCTGCTGGTCAAAGGGTATTCCCCCAGGACGCTGGAGTCCAATCTCGACCTCGTTTACGA
>JAPOQH010000030.1 GCA_026710825.1 Chloroflexota bacterium
ATCTTTTCCGGTAGAGGCCAGGGCCAGGGAATCCTCCCGACCCGTGCGCTGTCCGCCAAACCTTGAGTGGGCAAAAACCCATGCGTAACCCCTCGGCCGTGGGGCTGACAACGACCACCATCACCTCTGGCGGACACCCCAACTGAAATCCCCCAAGGAGCAAAAGCCAACCGCAACAAGCAACATCCCAAAACCCGACAGTAGCGACGGGTTCAAACCCTCCCATAGAAATCCGCCGACCACGTTGGTCTCGCGCGTTATCGTCACCGGACTGAAGAGTCTGGCGTACGCGTGGCCTGGCGATTTTCGTGGGGTATCCAACAGCGTCCGCCCAACGGCAGAAGCCCAGTTCCGGGCGTCCACGGGGGCGACTCAATACCATGCGTTCGGTGGATGGTCACCAAACGAATCTTCTCCTTGCCCGGCTTTGCGCGGTCGGCTAGTATTACCGCCATCTCAACCCCTGCAACAAACGGAGGTTACGATGCGGTACGACTATATCGTGGTTGGCGCCGGATCCGCCGGAGCCACCATCGCAACCCGCCTGTCCGAAGACCCGGATAAGAGCGTCCTCTTGCTGGAGGCCGGCCCGGACTATCCCGATTTCGACCATCTCCCCGATGACCTGAAGCTCGGCAACAACGTCTTCTTCTCCGCTTACGGCCCGCACAGTTGGGCTTACAGCGCCCGCGTAACCGCCCAGCAGACCGACCTCGTCATCCCGCGCGGCAAGGCTACCGGCGGCTCCTCGGCCATCAACGGCCAGGTCCTCTACCGAGGGATCCCTGAGGACTACGATCGTTGGTCTGAATGGGGTAACGACGAGTGGGGCTACACCAACGTCCTGCCATTCTTCCGCCGGATGGAGAACGACCACGATTTCCAGGATGACTGGCACGGCACCGAGGGCCCCATTCCCGTGCGCCGCTATCGCCCCGACGAGTGGCTCCCACATTCCGCTGCCTTCAAGGATGCGTGCGTGTCTCTCGGATTCAACGACGATGCCGACCAGAACCATCCCGAGTCCACCGGCGTTTCTCCCCGCGCCCGCAACACCCTCGACGGCGTCCGCATCAGCACTGCTCTGGCCTACCTCAACCTGGCCCGCCATCGCCTGAATTTCACCCTGCGCGCCAACGTCCATGCCTGCCGCGTCGTCTTCGATGGCAACCGCGCCGTTGGCGTTGAGGTCGAAAGCGGCGGCGACCGATTCGTCGCGGAGGGCAATCAGATCATCGTCAGCAGCGGCGCAATCGCCTCGCCCCAGTTGCTTCTCCTCTCCGGTGTGGGTCCTGCAGACCACCTGCGCGAGGTCGGTATCCCGGTCGTCCATGAGCTCCCCGGCGTCGGCCAGAACCTCCGCGACCATCCATCAGCCTGCGTCCTGTTCCGCGCCGCCGGCGACCGGCCCGACCCCCAGGCCGCCGCCATCCAGGTGGGTCTTCGCTACACGATAGAGGACTCCTACCTCCGCAACGATATGCAAATCACTCCGCTGCTGATGACCTCCGAGCACCGCCCGGCGCAGGTCGTCATTGACGACGATGAAAACTACATCGGCATCAGCGCTGGCCTGCAGTTGGCCTTGGGCAAGGGCGAACTGCGCCTCAAGTCCAGCGACCCATCTGAATACCCGTATCTTGATTACAACTACTACCAGGAGCCGTTCGACCTGGAACGAATGCGCAAGGCCATCCGTACGTGCATTGAGATCGGCGAGCACCCGTCATACCGCGAAATTCTGCTCGACCGCGTCAACCCGGTCGACGCTGACCTCGTCTCCGACGCTGCTCTGGATGATTGGCTCATGCGCAACACCGGCACGTCGCACCACGTATCCGGCACATGTAAAATGGGGCCCTCCAGCGATGAGATGGCCGTCGTCGATCAGCACGGGAGGGTTCACGGCCTCGACAATATCCGCGTCGCCGATGCATCCATCATGCCCGATTGCATCCGCGCCAACACCAACGCTACCACCATCATGATCGGCGAAAAAATCGCCGATTACATCCGCACGGGCCGCTGACCCTTGCAGGGTTATTCGCGCGCCCAAATTGTAAGGGCGGGTTTCAAGCCCGCCCTGTTTCATTCTGATTCCGAAAATCCGGGGATATCGTGAATCCCCTTCCCGCCGAACCGCTAACCACCTCTCGGTACCGGCACTCCCGGAATGTTCACCCGCACGCGGCACAATTCCTCAAATGTGGTGATGTACAGCGTCTTCAAGTCGCCGCCACCGAATCCCACGTTCGTCGCCCGCTTGCCGTCGCCCAGCGCGATCGTCCCCAGGTGCCGCCCGTCCGCCGCCAGGATCCATACACCGCCCGGCCCGGTTACGTATATGTTCCCTTCGAGGTCGCACTTCATTCCGTCCGGGACTCCGGGGCGTTCGTCCTGCAGCACGCACAGCAGTCGCCCGTTCTCGATGCCGCCATCCGCTCGCACGTCCCATGCCTTGATCAGGCCCACCCGCGAGTCGTTCACGTACAGGACGCTCTCGCCCGGTGAGAAGCACAGGCCGTTCGGTCCCACGTAGTCATCTATCAGTAGCTCTATTTCGCTCAGGTCGGGCGATACCCGGTACACGCCCGCGAAACCGAGTTCCATTCCCGGATAGGTGTCGCGATACGGATCCGTGAAGTAAATCGTACCGTCGGATCTCACCGTCAGGTCGTTCGGCCTGTTCAGACGCTTCCCCTGGTACCGGTCGGCCACCACCGTGATGCTGCCGTCCGCCTCCTGCCGGGTGACCCGCCGCGCCGCGTGTTCGCACGCCAGCAGCCTGCCCTGCGGGTCCCGCGTGAGCCCATTGGCCTCGTTGGTCTCGGTCTGGAACACCGACAATCCGTCAGCGTCGGTGTACCTCATCCGGCGGTTCTGACCGATGTCGCTGAACAACAGGTAACCGCCCTCCTGCCACCACAACGGACCCTCGGCCGGCCACCACGGGACGCCCAGCGCGGACCCGTCGCCTCCGAAACCGCTGGCTAACCACTCCACTTCCTGGTCCAGTTCCAGTATTCGTTCCAGTCCCGGCGAAACTTGCTCAATGGGCATGTGTGCTGCCTCCTTTGCTATTGACCGTCTCCCAACGCCCGATCCAGGTTGAACGCGCAACTGATCAGGGCCAGGTGGGTGAAAGCCTGCGGAAAGTTCCCCAGGCCCTCGCCGCTCGGTCCGGTCTCCTCGGCATAGAGCCCGAGGTGATTGGCGTAGCCCAGCATCTTTTCGAACATCAGGCGAGCTTGATCCAACCGTCGCCGATCGCCCCCCCAACTGGCGCGTGTCAGCGCCTCCACCAGCCAGAACGTGCACATGTTGAACGTGCCTTCCTGCCCGGTCAAGCCGTCGGAAAATTGCTCCGAGTTGTACCGGTACACCAGGCTGTCGGACACCAGGCCCCCTTGCTGAGGCGGTCTGTTGATCGCGTCCAACGTGCTCAGCATCCGTGGGTCCGTCGGCGACATGAAAAACACTAGGGGCATGATCAGGTTGGAGGCATCCAGCGAGTCGCTCCCGTAGTGCTGCACGAAAGCCTGCCGGTCCTCGTTCCACCCATTGGCCAGGATATCCTCATAAATCTCGTCGCGTGTCGCCATCCATTTCAACCGCTCTGACGGGAATGACCGCAGGTCGGCCATCTTCACCGCCCGGTCCATCATCACCCAGCACATCAGCTTCGAGTACACGAAATGCTGCCGGCCACCGCGGGTTTCCCAGATGCCCTCGTCCGGCAGCCTCCAGTTTTCGCAAACCCAGTTGGTCATCTGGCGCAGCTTCGTCCAGAAATCGTAGGAAATCGGCTCTCCGTACCGGTTGAACAGGTACACTGAGTCCATCAGTTCGCCGTAGATGTCCAGTTGCAGCTGATCATACGCGCCGTTTCCCACGCGCACCGGCTTGGAACCCCGGTACCCGTCCAGGTGATCCAGCGTGAACTCCTCCAGTTCCCGCCGGCCGTCGATCCCGTACATGATCTGTATGTTCCGCCAATCGTCATCGAACGGGTCAATCTGCGACTCCAGCCAGTGCATGAATCGCCCGGCTTCATTGGTGAACCCAATGCGCAGCAGGGCGTACAGCGTGAACGCGGCATCGCGAATCCATGTGTAGCGATAGTCCCAGTTGCGCACACCGCCGAGTTCCTCGGGCAGACTGCATGTGGGCGCCGCCACAATGGCTCCGGTCGGCTCGTAGGTGAGCAGTTTCAGCACCAGCGCCGATCGTTCCACCATTTCCCGCCAACGGCCTTTGTACGTACATTGCGACAGCCAGCCCCGCCAATACGACACGGTTTCCTCGAACAGCGCGTCGCTCTCCGCCTCGGTCAACGGGTGGTAGCTCTCTTGGTCGTCGCCGAGTACACCAATGGCAATGGTGGCCGATTCGCCCGCCGATAGCGCGAACGCCCCAATCACCCCGCCGCCATCCCTCTCCAGGATTATGGGCGTGGACAGCTGTAGGCCGATATCCTTAGATACAAACGCCGCGCCTTCTGCGTTCAGTTCAGTCCGGTGCGAATCCCGCCCGTAGTTGAAGGCTGGGTAGCACTCCAGGATGAACGGCACCACCCCGCGCACGCAGTTCACCCGCCGTATCAGCTCCGTGTGTTCGTGCGGGTGCAGCGAGGTGGACACGGGCATGTAGTCGATGATCTCGGCCACGCCGCTCTGCGCCAGGAACCGGGTAATCAGAACGTTGCTCGCCGGCCAGTACACCTGCCTCCTCACCGATGCCTCACCCAACTCCGGCGCGATTTTGAAATGCCCGCCCTTCTGGTCGTCGAGGATCGCGCCGAACACGCTCGGCGAGTCGAACCTGGGGCAGCAGAACCAGTCCACCGATCCGTTCACGCCGATCAGCGCGCACGTCCGCATATTGCCGACTATGCCGTAGTCCTCGATCGGAAGATAGGCCATGATCGCGCCCCGTTGGTCTGTTGTGCCGGCAGCTTGGTCGGGTCTCGACTATCCTTCCGCTTTGGCCAAGGTAGCCACGCTGAAAACTACCCGAAACGGTTTGCAGTATATGACCACGCTTTCTACATCGGAAAGGGGAACGCTGTCGGGAATGTCGTAGTTTTGCGCGCCGACGTTGCCTTTCAGCTTGCCCAGTTCGTGGTATCCCGAATCGTCCAGATCGCCGTGGCTCTCAGGGTCCGGCGTGTTCGCCAGCAGCACCCGCAGGTCCGGCCCGTTGGTGACCCTGAATTCATCCAGCCGCAGGATCCGCTCGCCCGAGCTCAATTCGTAGATGAAGGCGTTCCCGGATCCCTTGTGGAACGAGTCAGCATCGCGGAAATTTCCGGCTGCTTTTACCAGGTCCTGGGGCGCGGCCGTGGATTCCATCAGGGCGGCCGGCATGGCTTCATCCGCCGGGCTGTCGGAGGCAGCGGCCAGGGCCATCGTCGCTTCCACGTCTGCTCTCGACATGCCCTCGGGCACCACCGCCCGGGCTGCGTTGGGGAAATCCTCGTAGACCTCGTTGGTGGTAAAAATGGGGCTGAGCAGCCACCAGGCAAACCACGCGATGGGAATGATGGCAAGAATGCCTATGCCAACCAATGCATAGCGAATCATGATCGCACCGCTCCTGAAATTATACGGAGTGTATGGAAGTCATGAGCTCTGGCTATCCCGTAGCCTGGACAGAGCGTTCCTGACCGTATCAATGTCCTCAGCATCGGGTGCTGCTTCTATATACGCCGCAAAGTCCTCGGCAGATTGATCATGGTTGCCCGCCTTGAGGTGCACCACGCCGCGATCCCTCTGTTCCTCCGGATGGTCGGGGAGCACCGCCATCAATGCTCCTATGATGATGATGCAGCGGTCGAATTCCTCGCGATCCCAGTAAATGGCCTTGAGGTTGCGGAGTATGCGGGCCAGGATTTCCCGGGGAGTGACCGGGTCCAGGTGGTAAGCCTCCAGTCGCACCGCGTCGCCGGCTGCTTCCCGCATCAATGCGCCGCACTCATCCTGGCTCAGGAGCAACCCTCCGTTGAAGCAGTCCACAAAAAAGTTGGGCTCATCGCGGTGCCGGATCAGGAAATGCCCGGGCATCCCGATCCCTACGATAGGTATGCCCGCTCGCCGGCCTACCTCTATGCAAACTAGCGACAGCGTAATGGGGATCCCCAAACGCCTTTCCAAAACATGGTTCAGGTATGAATTCCGCGGGTCGTAGTAATCATCTCGATTTCCCGCCAGGCCGATCACGCTGAACAGCAAATCCGTAACGGCGTTCAACTGCTGAAGTTCGTTGCCGTCGCTGGGAATCCGCCCGCTGGCCGCCGACGCCATCCGGTCCAGATTGAGCAGCACCCCGTCGATGTCAATGTTGGGAGAATCGGTGCACGCTATCAGTAACGCGCCGAGCCCAAGGTCGATGTCCCCGCCGACCTCGTCTGCGGCCGCCGATTCGACGAGTTTGCCCAGTTCCAGGATTGCGTCGTCTGCGTTCATGTTGAGCCCAATGTGTCCGGGTGCCTAGGAGACCCGACCACTTCCGCGCTGCCGGCGATATTCGGCGGCCGAAAGGTCGGGGACTGCAGGATTACCAGGGTAGGTGGCGCGTTCGGCCTCCACCGCTGATTGTCTCCCCTCCACTTCGCGCACCTCCGGGGTCTCCGCCCCGCACGACTCACACCACACCAATTCGCTGACCATGAGCCGCATATTGTCCTTTTTGACCGTCGTCTCGCTGATCAATTGCCGGCAATGGGAACAGCGGCTCAGTATTGTCACATCCGTAATTGGCATCAGCCTCCCTCCAAATACCTGCCAGCGGGTTATCCGCCCAACTGATCGCGCCGGCTCATCGGGCGGTGAAACCACCGTCCACTACCAGCTCGGCTCCCGTGATATAGGAAGCGTCATCGCTCGCCAGGAATAGTACCGCATTGGCGACCTCAATCTGCTCTCCCTCGCGCCCCATCGGGACCTGGTCGTCAATCATCGCGCCTCGCCCCGACCGAACGTCTTCCGTGGAGATATTGCCCATCATCGGTGGCATGAAACCCGGGTGTACCGAGTTGACCCGTATGTTTTGCTTGCCGTAGCGCACGGCCATGGCCTTCGTGAAAATGCGCACCGATCCCTTCGAAGCGTTGTACGCGGGATGACCGCTCAGCATGCCCACCAATCCGGCGATGGACGAGATGTTGACGATGGATCCTCCGCCATTTTGTTGCATCTGGCGAATCGCGTGCTTGGTGCCAAGGAAAACGCCCGTGGAGTTGATGTCCATGATTCGGGACCACGCCTCCAGGCTGTCGTCGTCCGGTACGGCGCGGCTGCTGATGCCCGCATTGTTGACCAGTATGTCCACACGACCAAACCGCGACACCGTTTGCGACATGACGTTTTCCCATGCCTCTTCGCTGGTGACGTCGGTGCGAATGAAGATGCTTTCCCCGCCTGATTCGTTGATCTCCGCTTCCACCTGTCGACCGTCGTCCTCGCGTATATCGGCGATGACGACCTTCGCGCCTTCGCTGGCGAACAGTCTGGATTCCACCGCTCCCATGCCATGAGCGCCGCCGCTGACGATCGCGACCTTCCCTTCCAATCGCATGCTTTTCTCCGCAACCTTAGTCGATCTGACGCTGCATCCACTGGGGATCACAAGCGACGCCAGCATAACCCTTCACTACGTCGCATTCAACCTTCCTTGCGCAATACGTCCGGCGCTCGATCGAGCCCAGTGCCCCTCTGCTGGTGTATCCTGAAAGCGTACGCGTTCTACACGGGTTGCCTGCCTGTCGCGTGAATCGTTGATCGTACCAAGATTCGTTCTACCTGAGTTCCAACCATGTACCAAGCCGCAGTTTTCGTTCACCTGGCATCTGCCATCATCTGGATTGGCGGAAGTCTGTTCCTTGCCATGGTGTTGATCCCCGTGCTGCGTCGGTTTGCCCCGGCACCCGGCCAACCTCCCGCCAACCCCGCGCTGCCTCCCGACATGCTCGGGATCATCGCCCGGCGGTTCCGATGGATCTCATGGACATGCATCATTCTGCTGGTGGCGACCGGCCTGTACATCCTGCCCACGCGCTACGGCATCGGTTTTTCCGAATTCTTCAGTCTCGGCGGACATTTCGTAGCCACCCTCCAGGTGAAGGTGGTCCTCGTCGCTGTTGTAATCTGGTTGAGCGTCATTCACGATTTCGTGATCGGCCCGTTGGTCAGTCGACTCATCGACGAGATGCATGCTGGCGGCACAACGCCCGGGTACCTGCCATTGCTCCGGAAATGCGTGGTCTGGATCGCCCGGGTCAACGTGATCCTAATGGTGCTGATTGTGGTGATAGCGGTAACTATGACCAGGGGGACGCCCGTTTAGTGAGGAACTATGTCGATCCCAGAGCATGAAAGCAAATTAGAATGCCTGCCGGTTTTTGACGATCATCACGGGCGCCCTGAAGTTTGGTCGGGCCTGAAAGTCGAAGGCCTCGTCCACAACCCAACGGTGCTCACGGAGGCCGATCTGGCCAACCTGACGCAGACCAGCCTGACCGATGACTTCCGGTGTGTGGAGGGATGGTCAGTGCCTGACCAGGATTGGGGCGGAGTGCCTCTGTCGGCTCTGCTGGATATGGTCGGTCCCCTGCCAGATGCAAGGTTTGCCGCGATATCAGCCGCTGACTATTCCGTCACGGTACCGCTGGATGACGAGGCTTCCAGCATTTTGCTGGCGACTCGTTTGAACGGATCTCCGTTGTCGTCCGACCATGGTGGCCCTTGCCGGCTGGTGATGGTGCAGCAGGCCTGCTACTCCAGCGTCAAGTGGGTGGACACCATCCGCCTCACCGAAGAAATGCCCATAGAGACTGCCCAGGAAATCGCCGCAGCCCGCAACGCTTCTCGGGGGCCCGCTACAACTCCCTGAATCGGTAGCCCAACCCGCGCTCGCTCAGAATGTATTCCGGCGTTCGCGGATCGCGCTCGAGCTTTTGCCGCAGGTATGTTACGTACGTCCGCACGTATTGATGCTCTCCGCGGTACTCCGGACCCCAAACCCTTTCCAGCAAGGTATCGTGGCTCAGCAACTGGCCGGCGTTGTTGACCAGTTGGTATAGCAGGCGATATTCGGTTGGCCTCAAACGCATCTCCTTGCCGTTGGCAGAAACCAGGCTGCGGTCGAAATCGATCGTGAGCCAGTCGTCGACCACCACTTCCTGCAAGGGAGGTGGTTCGGTGGCTTCGATCCGGCGGAACAAAGCTCTGATGCGTGAGACCAACTCCCGCGGGCTGAAGGGTTTGGTCAGGTAGTCGTCCGCGCCCAAATCCAGCCCCCCTACTCGGTCAGATTCGTCCCCACGCACGGTGACAAAAATAACCGGCACGGATGATTGTTCGCGGATACGGCTCAGGGTCTCGAACCCGTCCAGTTCCGGCATCATCACGTCCAGCACCACCAGGTCAATGCTCTCCTGCTCGGCGAGCAATTTCAAGGCATCCTTTCCGTTGCCTGCCGTGGCGACGTTAAATCCCTCAACCTCGAGGTTCATCGCGGTGAACTGCACGATGTGAGGTTCGTCGTCGACTACCAGTATCGTCCGCTTGTCCGCCGACGTCATGCGTGCTCACGTCCTGGGTTTGGGAACACCAACGTAAACACCGACCCGCCGCCGGGATTGTCGCTTACGAAAATGGTGCCGCCATGGGCTTTCATAATTTCGTCGCAGATGTATAGCCCGAGACCAATCCCCCGCGGGTGGGACGAGTTGGGATTCTCAGATCGGTGGAACCTCTCGAATACCCGGCGAGATTCCCAACGTGGCACTCCCACTCCGGAATCGCTGACCGTGATCGCCACAGTTCCACTCGGTTCCTCCTCGCCGCCAACCACCACCTGGCCTCCCGACGGAGAATACTTAACCGCGTTGTCAATCAGATTGATCAGTACCTCTTCCAGCAGATCCGGGTCCCCCTCTACCGGAGACAATTCTACGGGGAACCGGACGCAGAAGTGATGCTTTTGCGAGGTGGTGGAAATCCGCGCCACGACTTTCTCAGCCACGGCCGCCATGTCAACTTGTTCCGGATGTATCGGCAACTCGCCGGTCTCCAACCGAGACGCCAACAGGAGCCGGTTCATCAACTGGCTCATGTGGTCGGTCTCTTCCTCAATGGCCTCGAATATGCGACTCAATGTGTCGCCGTCCCACTGGGCATCCGGCCTGGCAAGCGTATTGGTATAACCCTTGATGATGGCCAGCGGGGTTTGCAACTGATGCCCCAACATGGACAGGAAGGTGGAGCGCATGTCCTCCACCTCGCGGACTCGCGTCATATCGCGCACGTTTACCACGGCGTTCAACGGCGCGAGTTCAGGGGAACGCACCACGGAATATACCAATGCGACATCGGTCGTACGGCCATCCCGCGAACGCACGCTGGCGCTCATCTCCGTAACATTGTCATTGGCGAACGACGTAGAATGCAGCATGGGGCACCTGCCAGGGCAAATTGGACGTCCCTCTCGGTCGCGCCAGTTCAATCCGACCGCGCATGGCAACCCCAAAACCTCCTCGCTGGGCAACCCCAGGAGCCTCTCCATCGCCAGATTGATGCTGACGATGCGACGGGCGGCGTCTACGGTGTAAATCCCGTCCGCGCTCCCCTCAAGAATAGACTCAACCCGCTGCTTTTCCTGGACCAGCAGGTGCGCCAGCCGAGCCGACTGTACTGCGATGGCCGCCTGCTCCGCGAAAGCTGCCAGAACCGGTGGGTCAAGCTGAGAGAAGTTCGCCGCATCCGACGAGCGCAGCACAAGAATTAGTCCCACATTCTCGTCATTGGTGTGCAGGGGCACGGCCATCACCGGATTCTGCATTTCGCCGGTGGTGGACACCGGCAGCGCAGATTGGGGAAACAGGGCCGACAGCAGTGCGAACTGCTCCCGGCTCAATGCCAGGTCAGGAATCGCTTCGTTGAGCAACGGGCGGATCCGAGCGATTTGTTCCCGGTCCAGGCCATACGCCCCGGTGACCACGAACCTGCGAACCGCGTCATCCCACGTGGCAACCACGGCCGCGCTCCCCCCGAGCGCACGCACCGCGTTCCTGAGGATGTTCTCAAGCTCGGGTTGAAGCTCAGCGCCGTCTTGGTTGTGATCCGGTTGGAAAGGAGTCGCCCTTAGGTTCCTGCTGATCATGGAATTGCACCGAAATGTTGGCCCCTTGCCGTTCGACGCCACATTTTCTACGGGATTTTAACATTAAGCCCATTGGAAAAAGTTTTGAGGTGTCCGAAAATAAATGTTGATAGCTCCGGCGCGCTTTCTTGGCGTGCCAAGGCAAGGAGGAAGCAATGCCCAGGTACGTTTACCGGTGCACTGCGTGCGACCACGAATACGACCAGCGTCAGAGTTTCGGAGCGGCTACCGAGAGTGAATGCCCTGAGTGCTCCGGCCTTGCTCGTCGCATATTCCATGCCGTCCCCGTGATTTACAAGGGGTCCGGTTTCTATACCACGGATTACGCGCGCAAAAAGTAAACCCGACCGGCTCAACACCCCGGCATTAGCCAGACCATAGAAAGCACAATATTGCAAGGAGGCATTAAGTGGCCACTTTCACACCACTCGGAGAGCGCATCGTCATCAAGCCGATGGAGCAGGAAGCCCAGACTAGGGGCGGAATCCTGTTGCCCGACACCGCGAAGGAAAAGCCCCAGGAGGGCGAAGTCGTCGCTGTGGGCCCGGGTCGCGTTGCTGAAGACGGCAGCCGCATCGCCATGGAACTCACCATAGGGGACAAGGTCATCTACTCCAAGTATGCCGGCACTGAATACGAAGACGGCGACGAAGAGTACCTGATCATGCGCGAGTCCGACGTCCTCGCCAAAATCGGCTAAATCAGTCCAATCCAGTTAACCGACCCGCACAACCACACAACCAACTAGGAGAAAAGCAATGCCCGCAAAGAAGTTGGCATACTCCGAAGACGCCCGTAAGTCCCTGCGAACCGGTATCGACACTCTGGCCGACTCGGTAAAAATTACCCTGGGCCCCCGCGGTCGCAACGTGGTTCTGGACAAGAAGTTCGGACCCCCGCAGGTCTGCTCCGACGGCGTGACCATCGCCAAGGAAATCGAGCTTCCTGACGCTTTCGAGAACATGGGCGCCCAGCTGCTCAAAGAAGCTGCCACCAAGACCAACGATGCCGCCGGTGACGGAACCACCACCAGCATCGTTCTGTCCCAGGCGATCATCAACGAAGGCTTCAAGAACGTCACCGCCGGCGCCAACCCCATGGCGATCAAGCGCGGCATCGAGCGCGCAGTCGGCGAAATCGTGACCGAGCTCCAGTCCATGTCCCAGCCCGTGGAAACCCGTGAGCGCATCGGACAGGTTGCCTCCCTTTCCGCCCATGAGGATGCTATCGGCGAGACCATTGCCGAGGCCATGGAGAAGGTTGGTAAGGACGGCGTCATCACCGTCGAAGAATCCCGCGGCCTTACCGACGAGATCGAGTACGTGGAAGGCATGCAGGTCGACCGCGGCTACATCTCTCCTTACTTCATCACCAACAGCGATCGCATGGAATCCGCCATCGACGATGCGTATCTCATTGTCACCGACAAGAAGATCTCCGCCGTCGCCGACTTGGTGCCGGCCCTGGAAAAGCTTCTCCAGGTTGGACAGAAGAACGCGGTTATCGTCGCTGAGGACGTGGACGGTGAGGCGCTCGCAACCCTAGTCGTCAACAAGCTGCGCGGCATCATGAACGTCCTGGCCGTCAAAGCCCCCGGTTTTGGCGATCGCCGCAAGGCCATGCTCGAGGACATTGCCATCCTGACCGGTGGCACCGTCATCAGCGAAGAGACCGGCCGCCGCTTGGACTCTGCCACCATTGAGGACTTCGGCCGCGCCCGGCGTGTCTCGTCCACTAAGGACGACACCACTATCGTGGAAGGCCACGGTTCCCAGGATGCGATCCAGGCCCGCATCAACCAGATCAAGGCCCAGATCGAAGACACCACCTCCGAGTACGACCGGGAAAAGCTGCAAGAGCGGATGGCCAAGCTATCCGGCGGCGTTGCCGTAATCAAGGTCGGAGCCGCGACCGAGATCGAGCTCAAAGAGCGTAAGGCCCGTGTGGAGGACGCCCTGTCCGCCACCCGTTCCGCGGTCGAAGAAGGTATCGTCCCCGGCGGCGGAGTCGCCCTGGTCCGCGCCCAGCGCGCCTTGGAGAACGTGAGCAACCTGACCGGCGACGAGGTTGTCGGCCTCAACATCATCAGGCACTCGCTGGAACAGCCCCTCAAGATCATCGTCGAGAACGCCGGTGGCGAGGGTGCCGTCGTACTGCACGACGTGAAGGACCAGTCCGACGACTACGGTTATGATGCCGAGGTCAGCGAATTCGGCCCCATGCTCGAGCGCGGAATCATCGACCCCGTGAAGGTGACCCGCTCTGCCCTGCAGAACGCCGCCTCCGTCGCGGCCATGGTTCTCACCACCGAGTCCATGATCACCGAGATTCCTGAGCCCACGCCGGCCATGCCCGCGGCCCCTCCGATGGACTTCTAAACCTCCATCAGATTCCCGATGGGACTGGCGCCGGAGCGGCCTTTTGGCCGCTCCGGCATATTTTTTGGCCGTCGGCGGGGGCTTCGTCGATCCGCGTTTTACGCGCCCGCCCGATGCGAGTATAGTTACCGTCGCACCACGTTCACCGCGATACAGCACGTAACCGATTATTATGGATTCGAACGTCCTACGAGGATCCCGCTGAAAGACTCGTTACTGAAAAGGTTCCTGGCTTGGCATCCGCCTACTCCGTTCTTCTACGGCTGGTTGGTGCTCGCGACGGGCTGCCTTTCCAGCGCTGGTGGTTCCAGCGTCTCTCAGGTGGTCATGGGGACCGTGCAGGTCTATATTTCCGAAGACACCGGGTGGAGCATTGAAAAGATTGCCATAGCGGTGACGGCAGGGACCTGGGTTTCCGGCCTGCTGGCTCCCATGGCGGGTTACATGGCAGACCGGTACGGCCCGCGCCTGCTCACCACCCTCGGCCTGGTAATTGTCGGCTGTTGTTTGCTGGTCATATCCAGTACCGGCAACAACTCACTGTGGCAGTTCATCATCCCATACGTGATCGCACGGTCGATCAGCAATCCCTTTTTGATTGGGGTGGTTCCGAGGGTCGCTACCGTTAATTTCTTCCGTCGCTGGCGCAACATCACCATCTCTATCTCTGGGATGGCCCGGCCGGTGGGCGGCGCTATCAACATTCAGATAATCTCGTTGATCGCGTTGAACCAGAGTTGGCGGGCCGCTTACGGTTACATAGGCGTGTTCCTGCTGTTGATGGCGGTGCCGGTGTTTTTGATTATGCGCCGCACCCCTGAGGAAATCGGCATGCTGCCTGACGGCGCCCGTCCCCGGGGCGCATCGGCGGTCGCGGGGCGGGCCAGCGGCGGTCGGGGCCGATCTGCCCCGGGATTGGAACCGGAGTTCAGTTGGACTGCCCGGGAGGCCATGCGCACGCGCGCTTATTGGTGCATTGCCGGCACTGCTGTTTTTGCGGTCATCGCGTCCGCGGGGTCGGGCTACATCTTGGTGCCATTCCTGGTGAGCGAGTCGGGCCCAGGCTTGGCCAATCCTCAAGCGGTGGGGGTGGGCAGTCTCGGTGCGGTGCTGGCGATGACGACCCTGGTGTGGGGATACCTTGCTGACAAGCTTGGGCCCCGATACTGCATGGTGATTACCATCACCGGGGCTGTGGCATCAGGGGTATTCTTGATTACCGGCGTGAACTCGGTATTGACGGCCTACCTGTTCGCCATCCTGTGGGGGTTTTTCTCCAACACGGTCGGGACGCTGGAGCATATGCTGCTGGCGCAGTATTTTGGACGGGGGTCCTTCGGGGCAATAATGGGTTCACTGGGACCTCTGCAGACCACCGCCCTGGGTGTGGGTCCGCTGTTCGGCAGTTATTTGCTCACCTTCACGCACAGCTATTCGACGGTCTTCATCGTATTGATGGCGATGTACGCTGGCGCGGGGATGCTGATTTTCCTGGCGCAAGCGCCCAGTCTGCCGCCTCGCGCATCAGCATCCCAAGCCGACGCCGTTGACACGGCCTCGGCAGTATAATCTCCCCAATCCAACCCACGGAGGACAACCATGCCAGAAGTAACCTACATGAACCCGGGCGGAATCGCAGATCCCTCTCCCTCAGGATTCACCGCCGTCGTGAAAGCAGGCAACACCGTTTATATCGCCGGGATGGTCGCCCAGGATGAGAACGGAAACGTGGTGGGGGCGGGCGACGCTGAAGAGCAAACCCGACAAATTTGGCGCAACATCGGCGTGGCGGTGCAGGCCGCCGGCGGCAGTCTCGCCGACATTGTGAAGACTACTACCTACGTCACCGGTATAGAGCACGGCGCGGCGGTGCGTAAGGTCCGCGGCGAATTGTTCGCATCCAACCCGCCGACCAGCACACTGTTGGTGGTCAGCGAGTTGGCCAATCCGGCCTACGTCGTGGAGATTGAGTCCATCGCCGTGATCGGGTAACTCGCGGCAGCGGTTTTCGGGCCGTGCCAAATATCCCATCAATTGAATAGTTGAAGGCCGGAGCATCCACTGGGGATGCTCCGGCCTTCTATTTTAAGTCCTGGGTCGTGCGGCCTTGTCTAAGGCCTGAACCTCATTCTCTGATGATACCCATCGACTCAGCTCGGCGATGCTGCAGCACTTGCCACATTCTGTGCCAAACAAAGCGGCGCTCGGGCTCTTCCAATCGCCTGCCAATCAACTGGCGCACCGCTAGCACAGCCTGTCCTGCGAAGAACCCCCAGTGGCCCGGTTCATTTCGAATCCAACCTTCCACTCGGTCGGGATGATCGTCAGCGACTTTTGCCAGTATCTGATCCAAGCCTACATCGCCGTCGTCTTTACCATCCGGCATGGGTTCATCCACCGCCCACCGGCCGGACGATCTCCAGCGCGTCCCCAGGATTCAGCTTCACATCTGCGAAGTCTTCCTTCCGGATCACTTGTCCGTTGTAACCTACCGCGATAAATCGCATGTTCACGTCGATAGTCGCCAGATAGGATTGCAAATCCAGACCCTCATCTACGTCTCGCGGTTTCCCGTTCACTTTCAGCGTAATCATAGTGGCGTTACACCTCCTGTCTACCTGGGAACCACCGGCAATCCCGCCGCCTGATTCATCCGGGTATTTTCTGCCGATCCGTCGGCCATCGCTGATTTGAGACGTTCGGCAGCAGCGCCTGGATTGGGATCCGCCAGCACGGCCGTGATGACCGCTATGCCTTGTGCTCCAGCGGACATCACCTGGCCCACGTTGCCCTCCGTTATCCCTCCAATACCCAGCATGGGTTTGGTAATATTGGCATCCTTGATCCGGCTCAACAGCCCCGGCCCTGTAGGCTCCTCGCCGGGGTGTGACCGCGTGGTAAACATGGTGCCTACGAGCAGAAAATCCGCACCGCTTTGGACAGTATCGCCGGCTCCCTCGACCGAATGGACGGATCGGCCAATTAGTGGCGTGTCGCCCAACATGCGCCGAGAAACGTCGGTAGGCAAACCCAATTCTCCGAGCTGGACGCCGTCGACCTGAGCTGCCACCGCGACGTCCACCCGTTCGTTCACCAGCAGCAGGGCTCTGCCCCTGATGGCGTTTTTCAACTCCTCTGCCAGTTCGAGCAATGCAGCGCCGGGCAGTTCCTTGTCCCGAAGTTGCACTACATCTACTCCACCAGACACCGCAGCGGACACCCGCTGAGTCATTTCATCGCGCGGACAAACCGCTGGATCCGTGACCAGGCACAGGCAGGGATAGGGCAGGACGGGTCTTTCGCCGGTCACTTCAACAACCGTACAGTACGCTAATTCGCTGCAGCGGGTTCTGGGACATCGGTGGGTGGGCTGCTGGCAATCGCTTCCGTTCGCACCGGAATCCGCCCAGCCAGGTATGCCTGTCGACCGGCCTCCACCCCTTTCTTGAAAGCATCTGCCATCAGGGCAGGATTTTCCGCCTGGGCGATAGCCGTATTGACCAACACCGCATCGGCGCCCATCTCCAGGGCTTTGGACGCATCCGACGGCACCGCAAGGCCGGCATCCACAACTACTGGTATCGTGGCGTTCTCCAGGATAATCCGGACCTCTTCCACGGTATGAATTCCCTGCCCAGATCCGATTGCCGAGCCAAGAGGCATCACCGTAACGCAACCAACCTCCTCCAAGTTCTTAGCCAGGACGGGGTCGGCGTGGATGTATGGCAATACCTTGAACCCTTCATCCACCAATTGACGTGCGGCCTCCAGCGTGCCGTTAGGGTCGGGGAACAGGTATTTGGCGTCCGGAATGACCTCGAGTTTAACGAAATCCGTCTGTGCAACCTCCCTGCCCAAGCGCGCAACGAAGAGCGCCTCCTCGACGCTTCGGCAACCCGCTGTGTTGGGGAGGATCCAGTATTTGTCCAGGTTTATGTGCTCGAGGATGTTCTGTTCCGGATTGTCGAGATCCAATCGTCGTATCGCAACCGTGACCATCTCGGTGCCCGACGCTTCCAGCGAATCGACCATTTCTTGCATGCTGCGATGTCGACCCGTCCCAACGATCAGCCGGGAATTGAACGATACGCCGCCTATCACCAGTTCATCGGCCATGGCTGCTACTCTCCTAGTGTGGTGTTCGAGGCGGTACGTACGCCCCAAAAACGTCGCCGCCAGGCGGAAACCCGGCGGCCAAGTATTAGTGCTACCTACTGTTCCTACGCCGGCATTACCCGAGTCAGGTACAGACGGTCGGCGACGAAATTGGTCGCCCTCTCAGCCCGGTTTGCCCAAGCTCCCGCCAGATTCGCGTCAGGCATTCGATTGTACGTTGAATTTAGCACTGCGGACGAATCAAGTCAACGTGCTTTACTTCTCTTGGAGTAAGGCGGTCTGATGATCGCGTTATCCATCCCTCATGCTCCCCAGGTGAGATCGGCCAGTACGTCTCGACCAAAGGACTGTGGCCGACCGGACGGTTTAGCCACCCCGACCAGAGGTAAACGATCCCGACCAAAATCCCGGTCGCTATGACTACTCCGACAATCAGACACCCGTAGCGGGCCATATCAGTTCACGCTGGTATGATTGGCAGCCGAATCCGCGACGGAAAATGCTGGTCATGATAAATGGTCTGAAGCGCGGGGATCGACTCGGTAGCCTCCCACGGATGGTCGGAGGTGTTGAAATTGCGGTCAAACCGGGGAAAGTTGCTGCTGCTTATTTCTAGGCGGATGCGGTGCCCCTTTTTGAACACATTACTGGTGGCCACCAGGTCTATGGTGTACTCCTCAACGGCTCCGGGGGTTATTGGGCGCGACTCGTCCGTGCCTTGCCTGTACCGCGCTCGTATAATGCCATCCACCAGGCTCCGCGCCGCGCCGCAGGGTTCCACGTCGACCAACTTGGCGGTGAAATCTGTGTCCTCCGCCGTGGTGGCCGCGTACAAGGTAACCGTCAGGGGACCAGTCACCTCCACGTCGGTTTCCAGCGGGGGTGTGCTGTAGCAAAGCACGTCGTTCCGGGCCTCAACTAACTGTTGGTCGTACGCTCCGCCTGGCACAAATGATGGCCCACAGCACAGCGCCCCACCGTGAGTGGGTACCGGATCCCTGGGATCATATACGAACACGTCAACCGAATCGTTGCCCGGCATCGCCGGCGATAGCGATCCATCGCCCGATGCCGTGTTGGCTTTGCCGGCGCTGTGCAGGTAATAGTCGGTGTATTGGGTGCGGGCCAGTGGCCACTCTTGCTCATCCCGCCAGCGGTTTTCGCCCATAACAAAAATCTGCACGGGCGCGCCGTCGTTGGCGCCGTTGTGCTCGCCCTTGAGCCAGTGATCGAACCACCTCAACTGGATGCCGTCAGTGTCTATGGCCGGTCCTGCAGCGCCCAGTCCGAAGAAGAATTCCCCGGAGATTTCACCGAACGGACCATGGTGCCATGGCCCAACGATCAGGCGTTGACCATCGCGCACGGTCGTGTCTTCGGCCTTGTTTCGCATCCCCACATAGTTGCGCAACGTACCCAGCAGGAAAATGTCGTGCCACCCACCGATGTGCAGGGCCGGCGTGGTGATGTGCGAATAGTGGTCCTCGATGCGCCAGCGGCTCCAGTAGTCGTCGCTGGAGGAATGGCGTATCCAGTCGTAGAAGTAACCTGCAAGAGGAGACTTAAGATGCGGCAGGTCCACGATTGGTTGATGCCTGAAGGTGCAGTCAAGCTCGTTGAAAGCGGCCAGCAAGCCCTCGCGAGTCCCATCGGGCACGTCGTGGCGGCTTGAGATCGCGCCCATGTTTGCCATAGTCAATTGGCGCATGGTCCAAGACAACGCAAATCCCCAGGCCAGTGCGCCACCCTGGTAGGTCCAGCCCTCGTAGTAGTCCGACGCCGTGATGCCCGGCGCGATACACGTGAGGGCTGGAGGGTTGGTGATCGCGCATAGCCATTGGGTTGCGCCAACGTAGGAACGACCAAACATACCCACTTTCCCGGAACTCCACGACTGATCCGCGCACCATTGCACCGTATCGTACCCATCGTTGGGTTCGTCCAGGAAGGGGTAGAACTCGCCTTCGGAAGCGTAGCGGCCTCGCGTATCCTGGATCACCACCGCATAGCCGTGGGACGCGGCACGGATAACTTCCAGCGCTCCAGTGCGGCCTTGAGATTTATCGTACGGGGTGCGCTGCAGCAGCACCGGAAGCTGTCCCTCTACGTCGGGACGGTAAACGTCGGCGTACAGCGTGACGCCGTCTCGCATGGGCACTGCCAGGTCGAGCTCGCTGCGAATGTTGGTGTACGGTCCCATCGATTCCGGCATGGCAACACCTCCGTGTTTCCAATCACGTTATAAGTTGGGTTACGACAACAGGAACTCCAGAACCGCCTTTTGGGCATGCAGTCGGTTGTGCGCCTGTCGGTATGCCACCGATTGCGGATGTTCCAGCATCCCTGGGGGTACTTCCTCGCCGTAGTGCGCCGGCATATCGTGCATGAAGCATGCATCAGGCGCGGCCTTTTTCATCAGGGCATCGTTCACCGTGTAGCCCTGGAACGCCATCAGCCGTTGCTCCGTTTCAGCCTCGTCGCCCATGCTGGTCCAAACGTCCGTGTACACCACGTTGGCATCGATCACGGCGTCCTCCGGTCGCACCAGAGGATGTACTGTCGGCTTTGGCCCATCGTCTGCCCTGACTCCTCGTGCGCTGGCGGCGTCGAACACCGGCTCTTCCAATTGGTAGCCGTGTGGCGCGGCGATTGCGAAGTTCATACCAACTGCCGGCGAGCCCAGGCACAGGCTCCTCGCCACGTTGTTCCCGTCCCCTATGTAAGCCACATTCACACCGTCGGTTCTCCCATGGGTTTCGGCTATCGTCAGCAGGTCTGCCATCGTTTGGCAGGGGTGCTCAACGTCTGATAACGCATTGATCACGGGCATGTTCCCATATTTGGCCAGTCCAACCAGCGATTCATGGGAATTCACGCGTGCGATCACAGCGTCCACGTAGCCGCTCAGTACCCGCGCTACGTCTGATACTGGTTCCCGGCGGCCCAGCCCAACCTCTTCGGGCGACATATACAGGCTGTACCCTCCCAGTTCGGCGATGCCGATCTGAAAACTGACTCGGGTCCTCAACGACGGTTTCTCAAACAGCAGCGCCACCCGTTTCCCGGCCAACGGTTGCACGCTTCCAGGAGGCGAGGATTTCAACTCCAATGCTCGGCGTATCAAGGTTCGGGTTTCGTCGGGCGAAATATCTGTTATGGAAATGAAATCACGCTTGTCAGACATTGCTGGTTTCCTTGCAACCGAATTTAGCGCTGAATAACCGCGCTCCTGCCGAACATCATAACAGGCACTGCACTCTGCGGCTGTTCGGTCCAGCAGCCCAGAGAAATCTGAAGGATGCTTTGCGATAATCCGATTAAGGTCCGGACACACGAAAGAGGCCGGTCTCAAGACCGGCCTCCATTACGTTTCGAACGTGCAGGATTCCTACAGGTTGAACTGCGGATCCATGTAGCTGGCGTCCTTCTCGTAAACCTGCAGCCGGGACCGCAGGGTGTCGCAAACCAGCAACCGGTTGTTGGCCCGGTCAAAGGTGCAGGACATGGGCATGCGGAACGTTCGCTGCTGTTGCTCCAGGTCGGGGACCCGGCGGCGGGCTTTGACCATGTCCGGGTTGGCGTTGAGCGAAAGGTCTCCCCATTCGGAAACCTCGGTCGCGTCGCCTTCCAGGTAGGCCAGTGGGTTGGCGTCGGCGTCGTAAATCACGATGCGCTCGTTGAGCCAGTCGGCCACGTAAACGTCGCCGTCATTGTCAATGTCAACGCCCAGAGGGTGGTTCAGCTCGCCGGAGCGACTGCCGCGGCTGCCGAAGGTTCGCAGGTGAGTGCCGCCTGCGGTGTACTTCTGCACCCGGTGGTTGCCCCAGTCGGCGATGTAAAGGTCGCCTTCATTGTCGATGCTGATTCCGGAGGGCATTTCCAGGTCTTCAGGTCCATCGCCCTTGGTGCCGAAACCGCCCAGGTACTCACCGTTTTTGCCGAACTTTTGGACTCGACTGGTGCGGGACGAAACTACCCAAAGGTTCTGGTCGGCGTCGAAGGCGACGCCGGCGGCGCCGTTTAGTTGGCCTTCGCCGTCTCCGCTTTCGCCCCACTGATTGGTCAGGTTGCCGTCAGCGTCGAACACGCAGATCTGGTTTTTCCACTCGTCGGAAGCGTACACATTGCCGTCGGCGTCGGCGGCAATCCCGGTGATCCACTCAAACAGACCCCGCGAGTTGGACTGATAGGCAGCGCCTTCGCGGCCGAATTCGCCTAGGAACTCCTCGCCGCCCTTGCCTTCCGTATTGCCGATGGTGCACTTGGTGATGCGGGCGCTGGGATTCTGCTCACCGCCGCGGTTGGCGACATACATCACGCCGTCCGGCAGGACTGCCACGTCCACCGGCTGGCTGAATCCCATGCCCACCTGACCCTGGCGGCCGACGTTTTTGACGTACAGCCATGCCCGACCGCTTGCCACGGTATTCTGAGGCATAGTTAATCCTCCAATTTGGATTTTTAGGCCTGGGTGGTGGCGCAACCGGAGGGCTGCGCCACCACCGAATTTACTGAGCCTGAAACCTTGTTACTTGACGAAGTTCAGCTTCGGGAAGGTTCCGTTGACGAGGGGGTTGGCGTCCATGCCGAGCCAGTCTTCAACGATGCTGGTGTAAGCGCCGCGGAAATCGTAGTTGGGAACCAGGTCACCCTGTTCCAGATCTTCGTTCTTCCGGGACGGGTACTCGCCGTAGAAGCCACCCTGAATTGGGTCGCCAATCACGAACGCCGCGCCGGCTGCGCCGTGGTCGGTGCCGGAGCCGTTGTCACGGACACGGCGGCCGAACTCGGAGAACATGTACATGACGATGTTCTCGCCGGTGTTGTGCTCCTTCATGTCCTGGAAGAAGGCGTTGACACCCTCGGAGATTTCCTTCCACAGCTGCGGGTGGGCGGCGGCCTCACCGGCGTGCGTGTCGAAGCTGGCGTGCTGGGTGTAGAAAATCTTGGTGCCCAGATCGGCCATGTAAACCTGGGCGATGTCGCGCAGGTGGTGGGCGATGGGGCTGTTGGGATATTCCACGTTGCTGGAGTACTGCTCCGGTGCAACCTTGACTATGTCGGCGCCAATCATGGCGTCGGTGCCGGTGGAGCGCAGGTAGTCGTTCACGAAGCTGCCGCCGATGGTCGGGGAATACATCTTCGAGAACAGGTCCAGCGCCTTGGAACGCTGGTCAGCATTCTCGATGCCGGTCAGCAGGCCGTAGGTGCCCAGGTCAGCAATGGCAGCGACGGGGACTCCGGGGACGGCCAACGCGCGAGGCAGGCCATGGCCGAAGTTGATGGCCGTCAGCACGTTCTCTTTGTTCGGGTCCATCTCGCGTGCGACGCGACCGGCCCAACCCTCGGTGCCAACCTTGTCCGGCTCACAGGTGTGCCAGATGTCCATGCTGCGGAAGTGCGAGCGAGGGCTGTCGGCGTAGCCGATGCCGTGAATGATGGCAACGTTGCCCGCGTCAAACAGTTCCTTGAGGGGGCCCATGGTGGGGGCGAAACCCAACTCGTCGTTGATGGGGATGATGTCTTCTCGCTTGTAGCTTACGGCGGGCCGGTTGTCGTAGTACGACGAGTCGTTGTAAGGGATCACCGTGTTGAAGTAGTCGTTGCCGCCGGTGAGCTGCAGGACCACGATGACCGGGTCTTTCTTTGTGGAGGTCATTGCCTATGCTCCTTGTTTGTTTGGTTGAGGCAGTCGGATCGGTGTTGTCGCCGGGCCGAATCCGGCCCGGCGAGGTTCCGATTAGCCGAACTGGTACTCGGTGGTGGCGCTGATCAGGGACATGGTCTCGCCGATGCGAGTCGCCGTGGCGGCGCGATCGCCCCAGTTGACATCGCCACCGGCGCGGACGTGCTCTGCCAACTGGCCGCGAGTCTCTTCGCTCAGCTCGACGAAGCCCATGTACTCGGTGCAGGCGTTCAGCAAATGGTCGGGCGTGGTCACGCCTTCGTCCTGCATCCGGTCAATGATGTCGCGCATTCCGGGCAGTTCCGAGTTCGACACCCGGTCGGCCACGAAGTTGATGCGGGCCAGCAGGGCGCCGGAGTTGATCCACTCTAGGCCGGTGTGCCACCCTTCCACCGACGGCGGGTCCAGGATGGACTGGCCCATGTAGGTGGGCTCTTTACCGATGTTCAGAACGCCAGGGTCGGGGTTCTCGTAGAGGCCAACCATGCGCAGCGTGCCTGCGACCACTTCCGTCGGGCTCTTGATCTTCTGGAAGCGAGCGTCCTTGAACCACTGCGAATTGAACATGTGGCGCAGTACGGGTTTCATCTCGAATCCCGATTCCTCAAATATCTGGCACATCTCGTCCAGCGCATCCTCGTCACGGGCCGGCTCGATGGTCCACGCGGGAACCTGCGGCTCATCGGCGACGAAGAAGTTATAGAGGTGGCGGCAGATGAAGCGGGTAGTTGCCGGCTCTTCCAGGATGATGTCGATGATGTCCTCACCGTTGAAGTTGCCGGTGCGGCCCAGGAAGGTCTTTTCGCCATAGTCGTGATCTTCGTCACGATAGGCGAACTTCCAGGGGTAGCGTCCATAGGGAGCGCGCGGCAGTTTGGCCTGGATGGTCCAGCCGGTGAACGCGCGCGAGCACTCGCGGACATCAACCTCGGTGTAGTTCGAAACGCCCATGGAGAAGAGTTCCAGAAGCTCGCGGCCCCAGTTCTCGTTCACGGCGTCCCGGTGGTTTTCGTTGTTGTCCAGCCAGAAAATCATGGCCGGGTTCTTGGACAGCTCAACGAGAATGTCCCGGTAGTTCCCCATCCCGTGTTCGCGGAGCATATCGATCTGCTCGAGCAACTGGTCGCAGTTGTCGACCTTGGAGTTGCCGGTGGCAAATACGTGATGCCAGAACAGGGTAATCTTCTCTTCCAAAGGCTTGTCGCTGGATATCATGTTGTACATCCAGTTGGCCTGTCCGGAGAAGGGAACGCCCCCGGGGAGCAAAAAGCTGGGGTGATACCGCAGCAGCAGAGCCATCTTCCCGCCTTGGCGGTCTTCCGACGGTTCCAGCAGCTCTTCCACGGTGGCTTCGTAACCCTGGGCAACACAACGCTCCAACTCAGCGCGGTTGGCGCCAAAACCGGCGCGCCGCATCAAGTGGGCCATCAATGCCAGGTCATCTTTGTGTGACATCCTGTGCCTCCTTCCAGTGTGTTTTCTTGCCAAAGCCGCATACAGACATCACTCGCCTGAGCGACCTATATTTTGCCGGTAGTTTAATTTACCGATAAAGCTGTGTCAACAAAAATCGGCGCATCGCTCAAATTTGATAACCATTATAATGTGGTAGCCAATGTTAAACTGCGCGCGTGGATGCCAGGAACCGGCGGCCCCGGATTGGGCAATCTAGTTTGACGCGCCCGCGATAGGAGCGCAGTCCAGCAGATTCAGTTCGTCGAGGTCGTTTTCGTCCACATCATATAGCGCCGGCGGTACGTATCCGCACAAGTCGTTCCTGATGACGTAAAGCACCATTAGCTTTGGAAGGTTGCCTAACTCAGGCGGAATCTGACCGGTCAGTTGGTTGGTGTCCAGGTGCAACTGTTCAAGCTTAACCAGGTTTCCCAACTCCGACGGTATATTGCCCATCAGCATGTTGTTGTCCAGGTGCAGTTCCTCAAGTTTGGGCAGGTCCCCCAATTCCGCTGGGATCATGCCACTCAACCGGTTCCGATTGAAGTCCAGCACCCTCAACTCAGGCATCTGCCCCAACGCCGCCGGAATCGAACCGGCCAGTTCATTTTCGCGCAGACGAAGGATTTCCAGTTTGGGCAGATTGCCTAATTCGGGCGGCACCTGCCCGCTCAGTCTGTTGCTGTCCAGGGACAAATATTTCAACTCCGCCAGGCCACCGATTCCTGGGGGGATCGAGCCCTCCAAACGGTTCCCGCCAAGGTTTAGGGATATCAGGCTCGTGAGACCGCTCAGTTCGGGTGGTATCTCACCGGACAGTTGGTTGTCTTGCAGCCGCAACACCCTAAGGCTTTCCAAGCTGCCCAACCCTGCTGGTATCTGTCCAGTCAACTCGTTGTCATGGAGGTAAAGCCATCCGAGGTTCTCAAGCTGACCTAGTTCTGAGGGGATCTCTTCTGTTAACTGGTTGTCGTATAGCAACAACCCCCTCAGGTTGGCGAGATCTCCCAGCTTCTCCGGTATGGCACCAGTTAAATCATTGCCCGTTATCCCCAGGAAGGTGAGCCTGGACAGGTTTCCTAACGCGGGCGGTATTTCACCGGTGAACTCGTTGTCGCTGAGCCATAGAGCTCCAAGATTTGCGAGATCACCCAACTCAGACGGTATCGTTCCCGTCAGCTTATTGTCATCAAGGTCAAGGGTCCTGAGATTGGAGAGGCCGATGATCTGGGGTGGTATCTCTCCAGTCAGGTCGTTGTTCCACAACTCAAGATCGGTCAGGTTCGCGAGGTTTCCCAACTCGGGTGGGATCGGCCCGCTAAATTCGTTGTGGTCAAACGACAAGACCGTGAGGTTGGTGAGATTGCCCAACTCCCCCGGTATTTCTCCGCTGAGGCGATTGCCATCCATGTCCAGGGTGTCCAGACTGGCCAGGTTCCCCAACTCAGGCGGCAGCCGGCCGCTCATGTTGTTGTTGTCCAGGTATAGGACCAGCACGCAGCCGTTGCTGTCGGCGGACACGCCGAACCAAGTGCCAATCGGATCGTCGCTGAGCCAATTTACGCTGTTCCTCCACCGCTCGCCGTTGGTGGCCTCGTACAGAGCCACCAGGGCTTCCCTGTCCCCGGCACAACTGTCCAGCATCACTGAGTTAGACCACGGCGACCAGACCGGTACGCCGAACCGCCCTGCGCTGCTCCCAACTGTGAACCAATATGTTGAGCCCGGATTGAGGTTCGTGATGGTTTGGGAAGTTTGTCCCGTGTTGCGTACGCTCTTGAAGGTCAGGGAGTCCCGCCATTCCTCACCTGCCTCGTTCGCCGCGTTGAAATCCTCCTGGGAAATCCAAGCGAGGATGTAAAATCTCGCTTCTGGCACACGCTCCCAGGTAACTACAACCTCACCGGCATTGGGCCCAGCTTCTGCCTGGGGCTTGCCGGGTGCGAGCGGGGTCTCCTGGGCAAAAACCTGGACCGTCGTGCCGGCTCCAATGACCATCAGGGTTATGGCAAAAATTGATGCAATGCCTGTGCGGATTTTCATATGGGAACCGACCATTTGAATTTATGGGTTTTGCTTGCCAATCTGTCCGCAAGCGAATGAGACGAGGTTTACTTGGGCACCGCCCACGCCGGCGGTGGCGCGTGCGTTACCGACGCGTCATTATCCGCCGGAATCCGCGCGACCAACCGACCGTTCTGCACGGTCACATCATGGTAAAAAAGCTGAGCCCTGGGACCGTTCACGCAAACCCCCTGGCTCTCCTCAAACCGCCAACCGTGGTCAGGGCACAAAAAACTCTTGTCCCACTTTACGACCCTACCGAAAGCGTGTGGGCATACCATGGATAGCAGGCGATAGTTCCCATCGCGACCCTTCGCCAGCCAATACTCTTCCCCACTTTCCAACCTGACCCGTGCGGGCAGTGTCGGAAAGTCTGCGGCCCCGCCGATGTCGACCTGGCGCGCCGGAGCCATCTTGTTGCTCCCGATATCTGCGGGGTCGGTATACATGCGCCGCCGGCGATGGTAGATGTTTTCGCTCATCGGGTTACTCCTCCGGAATGTCAGTCGGTGGGCAGCCCGCCGAAAGCCTCTTCCATCGTAATTATCGGAAAAATCTCCGTCTGGTTCCACGTCGCCAGGCCCATATCAATCACCGCGTCATCAATGGCGTGTCCGTCTGGGCCGTCGAGAATCAGCCAGGTCTGGTGCGAGGACTTGCCGACCCAGCCTCCGCGGTATTCACATCCGCGGGTGGCCAATGTATCGGTCAATTCCGCCGACATGCGCAAAACCCGGTCCCTCACGCCCAAGTCGACACCCGGGCAACGCTCGGGGGCGTGTTCCAGCGACACCATGTACAAACCCATTGGTGCGTCCCTCCAGTGTTTTCCTACCCAGCTGCAACCGACAACCCTAGCGTGGCCGCGCGGAAGATGCCCGGCTGGGTCAATCCGTCGAACATTTGGGGCCGCATCGCTTCGGCAAGTCCCTCCAGGACGTCGATTACCCTGGGCCCGTGCCGGCTGGGGATCTGGCCGTCAAACAGATAAACCCTACCTTCTTTTACAGCGTTCAGGGAGCTCCATTCCGGACGCTCCAACAGCTTCGCGGTCTCGGCAATGGTGCGGTCCATGTTGAATGCGCAGGGCATCACCATCACGTAGTCCGGTTGGTATTCTAAAACCTCGTCCCAACCTACTTCCCGAGATTTGCCCCACTTCTCGGCCAGCCCTTCCACCCCGCCGGCAAGTTCAACCAGTTCGGGAGTCCATTGCCCAGTATTCCGCAATGGTTCCAGCCAATCGATGCAAAACACTTTGTGGGCCAGTCCATCCGCAGCCTGTTGGGAGACGTAGTCCGTCCGGCTACGCAGTTGCCCCAATAGCGCTTCCGCCCGGGCGGGGACCCCGGCGGCTTCCCCAATGAGGCCGATGTTCTTGAAAATGTCGTCCAGGCTGGCGGGTCGGATGCTCAAAATTTCGGGAGTGTAGTCTAATACTTTCGCTGCGGTTTCAAAGACTGACCCGGTGCCCACGGCGCAGACCTCGCACAGTTCTTGGGTCAGGATGAGGTCAGGTTGCAGTCGCCTGAGCAGGTCGCCGTCGATGACGTACAGAGGATTGCCAGCGGCCCGGGCCTGCTGGATAATCGCGTCTATCTCTGCGCTGGACAAATGGGTCTTGCTGCGAATGCTGCGACTCACCACCGGCAATCCCTGGGCCGCAGCCGGGTAGTCGCACATGTGGGATACCCCCACCAGGGAGTCACCGAGATCAAGGGCGAACACTATCTCGGTCGCGCTGGGCAGCAACGACACAATACGCATGGCCGGCATTGTAGGCCCAATCATTCGCAATGGCAAACAACGGCGTACGGCGGAGTTTGTCACGCTTGGTGGTATCATAACTATAGAGACTCGGATGGTCTCGCAAGCTGTTATGGCGCTATACCTTGATCATCCGGTTCCTCCCTCCGTGGGACATTAAACGCTTGAGCGAGTTACCTCTTCGAACCGGATGCTAGGCCCGTAGCGTGATCTCGCATAAACACTTCGATTCGTTCATTCAGACCGGTAACATCGATGACAGCCCGCATCCTGAACGGCAATGATCTGGCGGCGGAATTGCGCGCCGAAGTGGCCGAAGGCGTGGCTCATTTGGCCCAAATGTCAGGGGTGCCTCCTGGTCTCGCGGCGGTGCTGGTCGGAGACGACCCTGCATCGGCGGTGTACGTTCGCAACAAGGCCCGCGCCTGCGCCGAAGCCGGCATATTCTCCGAAACCTTCAACGTGGCCGCGGAGTCTTCGCAGGACGACCTGCACTCCCTCCTTGATCGCCTGAACGCTGACCACCGATTCCACGGGATATTGTTGCAATTGCCGTTGCCGGATCACCTGGTTGAATCCTCCGCGATTGAGCGCATCGATCCCGTAAAGGATGTCGACGGCTTGCATCCGGTGAGTCAGGGTCGAATGCTCCAGGGAGAACCGACCTTCCTGCCGTGCACACCCGCCGGCGTGCAGCAGGTGCTGATGCGCTCCGGCTACGATCCCGCCGGCCAGCACATCGTTATCGTCGGACGCAGCAATATCGTGGGCAAGCCTCTGGCAGCCCTGCTGATGCAGCGAAGCGCCGGCGGCAACGCCACCGTCACCGTGTGCCACACCCGTACCCGAGACCTCTCCGACGTTACCCGCCAAGCCGACATTCTGATCGCCGCCATGGGTGTCCCTCGGGCTATCGGCGCTGACATGGTGAGGCCGGGCGCCGTCGTCATTGATGTGGGCATCAACCGCGTGGACGACGCAACCCGCCGCCGGGGGTATCGACTCGTCGGCGATGTTGACTACGATCCGGTAGCCGAAAAGGCTGAGGCCATCACGCCCGTGCCCGGCGGCATCGGCCCCATGACTGTCGCCATGCTGATCAGCAACACCCTGCACGCCGCGTGGGTGAGCGTAGGGCAGAGTTAGTCGACACCTGTCGGTTCCGCATGACGCTCCGCACCAGCGATTTCGATTACCACCTGCCGCCGGAGTTGATCGCCCAGACCCCTGCCGAACCGAGGGATTCATCGCGCCTCCTAGTGCTGGACCGCACAGAGTCCGGTGGTGTTGAGCACAGAACTTTTCGCGACCTCACCGAATACCTCCGTCCCGGCGACCTGATGGTATTCAACCGCAGCCGGGTGATCCCGGCGCGTCTGCATGGGACAGAACTGCGTTCCGGCGCTCGTGTTGAGGTGCTGCTGGTCCGTAGGCTGGAGCCGGGAATCTGGCAGGCATTGGGACGCCCCGGTCGACGGCTGCGGGACGGCGCGGAGGTAACCATCGCCCCTTCCTCAAGAGCGGATTCGACTCACACCGTGCGCGTCGAGATTCTGGAGACCCACGAGAACGGACTGCGCACCGTCCGCCTGTCCGACGAGTCCCATCTCGACTCCCTTGGTGAACTGCCGCTTCCACCCTACATCAAGGAAACTCCGGATGATCCGGAGCGCTACCAGACCGTGTATGCCGACGCGCCCGGCAGCGTCGCCGCGCCCACCGCCGGCCTGCACTTCACCGACGATATGCTGAACAGCATCCGCGACCTGGGAGTGTCAACGGCGTGGGTCACCCTGCACGTCGGCCTCGACACCTTCCGTCCTGTGCACGGCGAGGACATCCAGGACCACAAGATTCACACCGAGTGGTTCGACCTGCCCCAGGACACCGCCGCCGCCATCAACCGCGCCCGCCGGGACGGCAACCGTATCATCGCGGTGGGCACCACCAGCGTCCGCACCCTGGAACACGTTGCCCGCATCTGCAGCGATGAAATCACAGCCGCGACCGGAGACGCCGACCTGTTCATAGTCCCCGGCCACGACTTCCGCCTGGTGGACGCCATGCTCACCAACTTCCACCTGCCCCGGTCCACCCTGCTGATGCTGGTATCCGCCTTTGCTGGCCGCGAGCGAATGCTGGCCGCCTACCAGGAGGCAATCAAGCAACACTATCGCTTCTACTCCTTTGGGGATGCGATGTTGATCATTTAGTAACATTTGGGTGTAGTATTTGCCAGCCTAGAATAGCCGTCGGGCAGCGGTGTTCGCTTGCGGTTTTGTCGGTATTGCCCAAGGTTTTGCACACGCTATTGTGTGAAATCGAAGTCGAACCACGGTTCAGCTGGGCAAACGCCCTCCATCATGCACCGCACTAATTCTGTTTCCAAGGCTAGTAAGGAGTGTGATATATGGTTCAACCTCAACCAACGTGGTCAAGGGCAATATGGACTGCCTTGCGCGACCTGGGCAGCCAATATGCCGACGCGGCTACCGTATGGAAATTTATTGATGACCGTGGTTTATATCATCACAACGGTCAAACCCCTGACAGAACTGTCATCGAACGGTTGATTCGCATGCACAGATCTTGGGGGATGACATCATCCCAAGAGCCAGCATAGATGGGCGTGCTCACTTCCGCATAAATGCGTCGTATGACGGTCCGCAACCTGAGATACCTATTAGCAATAGTTCTCCAATAGTCTCGTCAAATTCTTCCGGTACTCTCGAAGTCGCTAGCGGGTATGGCCATTCGGAAAGTGATAGTCTTCAAGGGGAAGAACGTGGCTACACCATCGACGATATCCTCGCCGACGGCTGCTTCCTCGACCAATCCATGCTCGAAAGAATGCTTAAGCGGCTGGAAACCAAGCAGAACATCATTCTGCAAGGCCCACCCGGAGCCGGCAAGACGTGGCTCTCCAAGCGGCTAGCCTACGCGCTAATCGGGCTCAGGGACGACAGCCAGATCAGGCAGATGCAGTTCCACCCCAACCTGTCGTACGAGGACTTCGTGCGGGGATACCGACCACAGAGCGACGGCAAACTCGATCTGGCGGATGGCCCGTTCCTGCAACTATGCGACACCGCCCGTCGAGACCAGGCCGGCAAGTACGTCATGGTCATCGAAGAAATCAACCGCGGCAACCCCGCCTCAATCTTTGGCGAACTCCTGACGCTGCTGGAAGCTGACAAGCGTGATGAACACAACGCCCTGCGTCTGGCCTACACCAAAGATGACGAGCAACCCTTCCACATCCCACCCAACGTGTACGTCATCGGCACAATGAACCTCGCCGACCGTTCGCTTGCGCTGGTGGACATTGCACTGCGCCGGCGCTTCGCATTCTTCGACCTGGAACCCGCCTTCAACGAAACATGGCTGGATTGGGTGCGTGAACCATTTTCGGAAACGCCGGGATTTGCGAGCACAATCAAGCAGCGGATTGATGCGTTGAACAGCGAAATCGCCAGAGACTCAAACCTTGGCGACCAGTTCCGCGTTGGCCACAGCCACTTCACGCCGGCTTCGGATGCCATAATAAGCGACCCGATAGAGTGGTACAAGGATGTGGTGGAAACCGAAATCGCTCCGCTCCTGCGTGAGTATTGGTTCGACAATCGGGGCAGGGCAGACGAAGAAATCGAAAAGCTGACGGCAGGCCTGTGACCTGGCAAGCCGATCCCTCGATTGGCGGCCACATGGGGCGAATACCGGTCCGCAACATCTGGCTGCTGCTCTTCTACGCTTGGCAGTTGTACCGTGAGTTGCCCGCCTCCCGCCGGGTCAGCACCGAGGACAATCCAGACGATATAGCGGAATTGGTGGCGGAAATTCTCGCCAACTCCGTTGAGCGCCGTCTTCGCCGCAACCTGTCTCACGGCTACCAGCGTCGGGATGCCGACCTCAACCGCGTGGGGGGACGCATCAACGTGTTCCGCACCGAGCGACGTCAACTGCTTCAACGCGCTCGCGTTGCCTGCATCTTCGATGAACTGACCATCGACACCCCGCGTAACCGCTACGTTAAGGCCGCCCTGATCCGCATGGCAGGCGCCGTCGAGCAGGCCGATCTGGCGCGCCGGTGTCGCAATCTGGCCTTCAGGTTGGAACGCGCCGGCGTGAAAACCGAACTGGATATCCGACGCCTCAACCGCACGGTTCCCCTCGAGAATCTGGGTTGGATTTCACCCGAAGAACGCCGGATGGTGGTTGTCGCCATGCTGGCGATGGACATTGCCATTCCCACAGAACAACTCGGGGCTTCGCTGTTGCCCCTCGTAAATCGGCAGGAAACCCAAGGCTGGAGACTCTACGCAAATGCGGTCGCCGGATTCTACGACGCTGTGATCACGTCCCACGGATGGCGGGTCAGGCACGGCGGGCATATCCAATGGCTGCTGGACGGCGCGACTTGCCTTCTCGATTCCCTGATGCCGGAAATGATCACCGACATAGTTCTGGAACGGCAGGAACTCGACGGTTCCGCCGGACAGCGCATCATCATCGACACCAAGTTCACGTCGATGGTCACCAGGGGGCAGTACGGGAATCAATCGCTGAAAAGCGGCAACATCTACCAGCTTTACGCTTACCTGCGATCCCAGGAGAATCCTGCGGACCCGATGTCGCACAACTCCGCTGGCGTCCTGCTATACCCAGCGCTGGGCACGGACTACGACGAATCGGCCACAATTCAGGGCCACCGGATCCGCTTCGCCACCGTTGACCTCGCTGCCGACACGCAAACGATCCGCAACCAACTGCTGCGGATCGTCGACGGTTAAATCTTAGATTAGATTACTAACTGAATCGCGGCGGTGATTCTTCTTCGCCGCCGTCTTGCGTGTCATCGCGGAGGCTGCGTCGCCGAGAGCGAGGACTGCGTTCGGAGGAATCTTCGGCGGTACTGTCAGATGTTTGGTCCGTTTGGGGCTCAACATCCGGTCCAGTGTCGTCTGACACTGTCGATTCAACCACATCTGGCGCACCATCGCCCTCTCCTTCCTCGTCGGGCTGGGGCGCATATTGCGGGTTGTCCCGCCAGAAATCCTTGACCGCCCCGTCCAGGTACCGGTGCATCTCCTCCGGTTCTCGCACCTGGAGAGGGACACGTCGACGATTAGTCGTATAGACGCGCAGCGGGTCCCCCATAAATCCGCGGTCGATCACTACCTCGCGGATGTCGCTGAAATGTATCATCCGCCGCCGCGGGGTCCCGAACATAATGATCAAGGCGTCCGAATAGACCCGGTATTGCCTGGGAGAGGTCAGCCAGGAATAGGCTCCCACACCAAGACCCACAATCACCAGCAGCCATGCGCTACCTCGGTTGGTAGTTTCGTTGGCAGGACTGCTGCCTTCCGCCTGTGCGCCGTCGGTCTGATCGGCGGTTTCCCCGCTGGTCCTTGGGCTGCACGCGGCTGCTAGCGGATCGAATCCGGCAGCTTGCAGCAACCCCAGCACTATGACCACCAAGGCCAGGATCAACGTCAGGTTGAATCGTACTCTACTGGGTGCCCAATAAATCAGAGTCGTTTCGGGCTGCTGCATTTCGATATCGCACCTATTATGTTGTGGGTGGTCAACGCGCACGGATATTAACCTCCGACACGCCGGCGGATATGTTACCACATGGCGATTGCTTGACCGTCGCGGTTTGGGATGCCAGAATTGAACGCCATTATTGAACTAGTTACACACCACTCGCGGGAGGCGACGGTCATGCTGATTTGCAGGTTTCGGACGGGCGACCGGGTGGCCCATGGAATTGTTGACGGTGACACAGTCCTGGAGGTTCAAGGCGGTTTGTTCGACGGACTGAAGGAATCAGGCAGCAGATACGCCCTGAGTTCAGTGAAGCTCCTGCCGCCCGTGATACCTCCGACTTTTTACGCTGCCGGCATCAACTTCCCTGAGCACGTCACTTGGGCCGCGAACATGCGTGGTGAGGAACCCAACCTGCCCAAAAAGGCTGACGTTGGATACCGGGCTGTCAATGCCCTTACCGGCCAGGGCGACCCGATCATGGTGCCCGCTGACGCCACCGAGGAGCTTCAGTATGAGGGCGAGGTGGTAGTGGTCATCGGTAAGGAATGCCGCAACGTCAGCCAGGACGAGGCATTGGACTACGTCCTTGGCTACACCATTGGCAACGACGTGAGCGAACGTTATTGGCAGCGCAACGACCGCACCATGTGGCGCGCCAAGAACACGGACACCTTCAAACCTATGGGCCCGTGGATCGCAACCGACGTCGACCCCGACGCCATGCACGTGACCATCCAGGTCAATGAACGCGTCGTCGGCGAATACGACCTCAAAACCGCCATCTTCGGCGTTCGCGAGTACATCAGCGACATGAGCAAGTACTTGACTCTAGTGCCCGGCGACATCCTTTGGATGGGCACCGACGGAGCCACTGAAAACATGAAGGACGGCGACGTCTGCGACATCACCGTCTCCGGTATCGGGACGCTCAGCAACCCGGTGGTCTGGGGGAAGTAGATCCATCCCGAGCCTGTCAGGTCGGATCAAAACAATCATGGCAAACTCCGGCGACGTATTCAGGTGCCAATTTTGCGGCGCCCAGTACGCGCCGGAGCATCATTTCTGTGGATCGTGCGGAGCCGAGGTCAGAGAGATCGACCGTTTAGAAACCACGCCTCCGCAGCCTGCACAAACCCAGCGTCCCCTCAATCCGTCGAAAGAATTGGACCGCCTGGCGGGGTCCCCGTATGAACCGCTGGCTAATGCGGGTGTGGCCCCCGCCGGACAGCTGGATGACGCGATACCCTACTACATACCGACCAATCGCGTTGTCCTGCTCACGGTGCTTAGTTCGGGTCTTTACATATTCTACTGGTTGTATGTTACGTGGCGGCAATACCGCGATTACACAGGGGAAACCGCTTTCCCCGTCTTCCACGCGCTGTGCCTGATAGTTCCCGTCTATCAATTTTTCCGATTGCACGCCCACATGCAGGTGTATCAGGAACTCATGGAGGCCCGCAGCGTGCCCAGCACGGTCAGTCCACTGCGTGCCGTGTTGATTTACCTCGGAGTCGTATTGCTCGGATTGGTATCTTTCATGCTACCTACCGAGGGTATGTTGACTCCATCCCAGCAGGTCGCATACGTGGTGATCAACATCGGCCAGACCGTGTTGTTGGCCTGGATGATTTGGCACGCACAAACGAACATCAACCGGCTCTGGCAGCACTGCCTGGGTGGGAGACTCGGCTCTACACCGCTGGCGCCGGCGGAGGTGGTTATCACTATCCTGGGGTGCCTATTCGGTTGGGGCATGTTGGCCGTAATACTGATAGATCCAACTCTGCTTCCATCCGACCCTCCTACCGGTTGATGGACGAATAATCCACTGCTCTGTTTTCATTTTTTGCGTTTTCGGTTGGATCCCAGGGCTCCGACTGATCCAAATACCAATCATCGACCGAACCCGCGACGTTCCCTACACAGGGAAGGGTTCAATATTCAATCAAGGCTGGCTATCAAATGTTCTGGGTAATCGCAATATTTGGCGTGTATTTCGCAATGCTGATCGCCATAGCGGTCGCCGGCATGCGCCGGATGCACGACATGTCCGAGTACGTGCTCGGCGGCCGCCGTCTCAGCAGCATCACTGCCGCCCTCAGCGCCGGCTCATCTACAACAAGCGCGTGGACCATGTTGGCATTGCCCGCGTTGGCATTCACCAACGGCGCCGTTGAAATCTGGGTCCCTGTCGCCATCGTTGTTGGTGTCTGGTTGAGTTGGACGCTGATTGCCGGAAGGTTGCGGCGCTACACCATTGCGGCCGGCGACGTGCTGACCATACCCGAGTTCCTCGAGGTTCGGTTCGGAGACCGGACCGGCATCCTGAGAACGGCGGCGGCCCTGATTACCATCCTGTTCGTGATCTTTTACGTCAGCTCAGGACTGGTGGGTGGCGCGAAACTCCTGGACACCATATTCGGCCTGGATTACGCCACTGGAGTGATTCTGACCCTAGTCGCTATCGCCTCCTACACTCTCATCGGCGGCTTCATGGCAGTCTCGCGCACCGATGTAACGCAGGCCCTCCTCATGTTGGTCAGCCTGCTCATCATGGTGGTGGCCCTGACCGGTTGGACGCAAAATCCTCTTTTGCACATCACCAGTTATTCGTCCGATTGGCTCAACCCATTCAACACCGCGGATGGCCTTCCCGTGTCGCTGCCCATAATATTGTCCATCGCAGGTTGGGCGGTCGGCGGATTGGGAGCGCAACGCATCCTGCAGAGGTTCATGGCGTTGCAGCGCGACGACCAGGTGGCCAAGAGCCGCCGCATGTCGGTGGCATGGATATCAGCGGTATTCCTGTCGGCGGTGCTGTTGGGTGTGGTGGCCCGTCCCGCCCTGGCGGAGATGGGTCTGCTCGGGGAGGCCGCCGACCCTGAACGGGTCTATCTCATCATGTCCGAGGTGTTTTTCCACCCGGTGATTACCGGCGTGCTGCTGACTGCTGTGATTGCGGCGGTGATGAGCACAGCAGACTCTCAACTGCTGTTGGCGTCCGCAGTTGCCGCGGACGACTTGCCAATCATCAAGGACGTGACTTACCGGATGTCGGGGGATGCCCGGGTCTGGTTGGGTCGAGCCTTGCTGATCGCTATTGGAGCAGTGTCGGCCCTGGTGTCCATCTTTTACCCTGGCTCAATATCCAACTTGGTGAGTTACGCCTGGGGAGGGATGGGAGCGGCTTTCGGTCCGGTAACGCTATTGGCGCTCTACTGGCGGCGGTTCAACATGTGGGGCGCCGCAGCATCCATTATCGCGGGCACGGTGGCAGCGTCCATGTGGGCGATGCTGCACGGCGGTCCCTCTGGTATCTGGGACATTCAACCTGCCACGCCGGGATTCGTCATCGCATCCCTGGCCGCCGTAGTGGTCGCTGGTTTGACTCCCCAACCGATGGCCGAGGTTGTCAGGCTGTTCGACAGTGTGAATCCAACAGGCAATGTGCCGCCAGCCCAAACACCGACAGTAGCCGATTAACCGTCAAACCCCCAACGCCACCTGCACCATGCGTTTTTCCAACGACAGGGCCAGTTCGGTCGTCAAATCGGTCCGTTCGTGCTCGCCGATGGTGCCAACGAAGGCGACTCCAAGCAGGCGGCCGACGCGGAAATCTATCACGGTAGAAGCCAACAATCCTGCGGGTCCGCCCTGGAGCACGCGCAAGCCCGTCGCTTCGTCATAAAATCCCTGTGCGTCAATCCGATCGACGGAGATGATCTGCTGCCCGGATCCCACACTTTCTCCAACGTTGTCCTCGAAATCCTTTACGAAAATATCGGACATCCAACCCGACACCTGCTCCGGATTCTCGAACAAGTGGACCACGGTTGCACCCACAAAGTTGGTACCACTGGTTGGCGACACATCGGACGTCGGCACAAACTCACGCATGAATCCGCCGATGCGTCCGGCGTTCCGAAAGCGGTCAACGGTGCTGTCTTTGAAACCGTTCTCGGCCATCTCGGCGTTGTCCAGCGTGCCCGAACGGGCCAATTGATACCCGCGGAGATCATCGGGGAGATCAGTTGCGTCCAACGTCATATACTCGAGGTCGGCTTCGCCCACGCGGTAGGTGGCGGTCCATAATGGATTGGATGACACTGCGGTGATTCCTCCGAACCCTGCGTCGGTAGGGGCGAATGATTATTCGCCCCTACTCATGATGGGCGACTAGGCCGCAACCATAGGATAGACGTGGCGTCCCCGGGACATTTCGACCGGTACGTCGGTCCGTGTCCACTCGTTGCCGCCGTCGTTGCTGCAATAGACGTGGCCGTCCCGGTCGCAGCAGTAGACGTTCTTCGGAGCGTTGCGATCGATGGCGATCTGGAACATACGGGCCGGCGCGACTTCGCCCAAGTCTACCCTTTCCCAAGTCTCGCCGGCGTCAGTCGAACGCACCAGTACCCCAGCGTCAACGGTCCCAGCCGGAGCGCTTCCACCGCCGGCGCCGGCCGCCAGGTACATGTTGCTAGGGTTCGTCGGATCCACCACCAAGTCGCGGCAATAACTTCCGCCCTCGAACATCTCCTCGATGGGTACGAATTCCCAGGACTGGCCCCGCTCTCGGCTGCGGAACATCGCCAATTGCGTAATGATGTACACGAGCCCCGGCGATGAGGGATTCAC
This sequence comes from Chloroflexota bacterium, assembly GCA_026710825.1. Lineage (GTDB taxonomy): Bacteria > Chloroflexota > Dehalococcoidia > Lucifugimonadales > UBA3495 > Bin87. The sequence goes on from JAPOQH010000030.1 coordinate 38,818, forward strand.
CTGAACGCCGTGAAGGTCCACCGGACCCAAGCGTGTGTAGTGTCCGTCAGTGATGCAGGACCAGGTTTCTCCGCCATCGGTGGACTTGATCAGTCCCCCTACTTCGATTGCGCCGTACACGTCGCCTGGATGGGCCGGATCGATGCTGATGCCGATGACGCGCTTGCATATTTCGTGGGGATTCATGGTGATATGAGGATGCACCAGGCCCTCGGTGTTCATTTGACGCCAGGTGTCGCCCCCGTCGTCAGATCTGCAGACCCGACCTGCATCATACCCGGCGAACATGATGCTGGCGTCGTTGGGGTGGACGGCCAGCGACCACACGTCGCCGCTCAGTGTGTCCGTTCGGCGCCAGTTTTGGCCCCGGTCATCGGTGCGGTACACACCGTCCTGGGTGCCAGCGAAAATGGTTGCCGGTTGCTCCGGATGTGCCACAAGCGCCCGCACTTGCGGGTTTTCCGGCAGGCCATTCTCAATGGCGGCCCACTGGGATTCGCCCTCGGTCAGGCGGTACATCCCGCCTTCGCCCAGTGGTGTGCCCTCTGCTCCTATAATGAGTGCGCTCTCGCCAGCCAGGCCGACGTATACGTTGGTGTGGTGTGCGGTCATTGTCATTGCTCACTCTCCTCGAGACGAACCTGATTGAGTGTTTCGCCGATTGTTGGCGGTATCGCTTCCCTTGTCAAGCGCATGAACGCAATTACGGCCACATGATCCAGCCAGTGCGATCGGTGCGTGCCCGGAAAAGGTGTCCGCCGCCGGTTGTAACATACAGCGTGCGCATGTCTGCATCGCCAAAGCAACAGTTGGTGGGCCGGTCGACGCGCATGTGATGAGTCTCCAACACCCGACCGGTGGGAGAAAACACATAGATCATCGGGCCCGGGCCCGCGGCTTCCCAACCGGCGCAGACGACGATGTTGCCGTCGACGTCCAGAGTCATGCCGTCCACGCCTCGCTGAACGCCCTGGCTACCCTGCCCGCGCGAATCGCCGTTAGACGCGCCGCCATCGATTCCGAAGGTATGGAGGGTAGTGTACGACCCGAGCGACCCGTCGTCGTTGATAGGGTATGCGCGTAGTTCGCGCCGACGGTCGGCGCCGTAGTCGCTCTGCGCGATGTATAGGGTCTTCTGGTCGCGGCTGATCAGGATGCCGTTAGGTCGGCTGATATCGGTGGTCGCCCGCACCAACTCCCATTGATCGTTCCCCTTGGGATCCAGGCGCAGCACCGACATATGGTCCAGTTCCGGTGGCCCGCTATCGCCGATCCCCGAATACGGGTCGGTGAACCAGATGCGTCCTGATTTGTCCACCACCAGGTCGTTGGGATTGTTGTGCCGTTTGCCGTCCAGCAAATGCGGCATGGACGTCGCAGTTTGGGTGGCTGCGTCGAATCGGGCGATGCGGCGCCTACCCTGCTGGCATCCGTACAGGTTCCCCTGGGCATCGAAACACAATCCGTTGGTGTTGAACGCTTCAGTGAAATACTCGGTAACCTTGCGGGTATTGGGGTCGTAGCGCAGGATCTGGGAAGCGGGGATGTGGGTGAATAACAACGCCTCGCCATCCCAGACTGGCCCTTCCGTGGTCCCTCCATAGGGGCCGGCCACCAGTTCAAAGTTCCAGGACATATCCGTCGTACCTCCGTATCTGGTGGGAGCAGTTTAGCACGAAGGTGAGTACCATTGATTGAGGGGCGAATCATTTTCGCCCCTCAAAAGAGTTCGTCCGATTGCGGTTGAGATTACCTGCCCCGCAATCTCGGATCCAGGGTGTCGCGCAACGCGTCTCCCAGGAAGTTGATGGCGAAAACCACCACCGAGATCGCTATGCCGGGGAACACCGCCAGCCACCAGGCAATCCGGATTTCCTCAGTCCCGCGGGTCAGCATGCCGCCCCAGGTGGGAATATCTGGCGGGACACCCACGCCGAGGAAGGACAGCGACGCCTCGATGATGATGGCGAAACCCAGTGTGATAGTTCCCAGCACGATGTAGCTGGCAATTACGTTGGGCAGAATATGCTTCAGCATGATTCTGATCGAACCGGCCCCGATGGCTTGCGCTGCCAGGGTATAGTCCAGTTCTTTGATGCTCAACACTTGGGAGCGTATCACTCTGATGGTTCCAGGTAAGAGGATTACCAACAGCGCAATGATCACGTTGTTGGCCGAGCCACCCAGTACTGCGACCAACCCCAGTGCCAGGATGATTGGGGGGAAGGCCATCATAGCGTCGACGACGCGTTGTATCGCAAGGTCAAAAGCTCCGCCGATGTAGGCGCTCAGAATCCCGATGAGTGCGCCCAGGGTTACGCCGATCCCTACGCTGAGCAGTCCGACATAGATCGAAATTTGCGACCCCGCGATCAGGCGGCTGAGTTCATCCCTGCCCAGGTGGTCGCTGCCCAGCCAGGCACCGGGCTGCGGCGGCATGTATTTATCTTCGTGGGCACGCACATCCAGCGGATCGTGGGGCAAAACGCCCGGCACGACGTAGGAAACCACCGCTGCCAGTACCGTTAACAACACGATGATAGCGCTAATTGCTCCCAACGGCTTGGATCTGGCAAACGCCACCAGTTTTTGCACCTGCGTTTGCCGCGGGCGCATATCCAGCAGTTGGGCCTCGGCGTCGGCGGCTATTGTCGCCCCTTGTCCCGGATTAGTGGTAGTCATTCTGCTAATTCTCCGTAGTCACTTGCGGTTGTTCCGCGCTTGCTCTAGGCGTACCGAATCCGCGGATCCAACAGCCCGTACAGCAAATCAACCAGCAGATTGATGATAACTATGGACACCGCTATGACGATGATGATGGCTTGGATCGTTGGGAAGTCCCGTTGGAACACCGTTTCAATCAGCAGAGTGCCGATTCCAGGTACTTTGAAGATGCTTTCAATGATGACCGTGCCACCGAACAGGCGGCCGAACTGCCAGCCGGAGATTGTCAGGATAGGGAGCACGGCATTCTTCAGACCATGGCGGACCAGGACGATGCGCTCCGCCAAACCTTTGGCCCGGGCTGTCCGCATATAGTCCTCGCGGATGATTTCCATCATAGACGAGCGCGTCACCCTCGCGATGAACGCCATGTCGTAGAATCCGAGCGCCAAGGCTGGAAGGAACATCTGCTGGATGTTTTTCCACGGATCGTCCCATAAGTCTGCGTAACCCAATGGCGGCAGCCACCCGAATCCTCGGGACAATACCAGCACCACCAACAAACCCGCAAAGAAGGTAGGTATGGATATACCCACCAGTGCGATGACTCTCGAGAAATAATCGATCACGCTGTCCGGTTTGATGGCCGAAATGACACCCAGGGGCACTGCGAAAACGACAGCAATGATGATCGCCAACACCGCCAGTTCGAGCGTGCGGAAGATCCGGTCTCCTACCAACTTGGTGACCGGCCGTCCCGACCTCCAGATGGAAGTGCCCAGATCTCCCCGCAGCAGACCTCCGATCCAATCCACGTACTGGATGACGATGGGCCGGTCCGTCCCTAATTGCCGGCGCAGGTCCTCCAATTCTTCCTGGGTGAAAGAGGCATCACCTTCGCTGAGGATTACCAGCGCGGGGTCTCCCGGTAGGAGTCGCATCACCGTGAATACGATAATGGACACCAGCAGCACCGTAGGAATAATCAGCGCAACGCGTTTCAATGCGTACTGTCGCATAGCTTTTGCCTTCCGTTCCGACGCGACATAGGGGCGACTCTTGAGTCGCCCCTACTTTAGATCGTCAAACCGTTGTCGGTTAGCGGTCCAACCACAAGTCTTCGTGCTTGAACTGGTACTGCACGGTGGACGGGGCGTTGAATCCCTTCACGTCCCGGTGCACCAGCCAGAACAACTGACCAAGCTGCATGGTGACCCAGTGGTTGTCCTCGAAGCTGTGGAGCCAGAGCTCGGCTTCCTTGTTGATCTCGCGCCGGGCGTCGGGATCAAGTTCTACCTTCTGGCTTTCGAACCAGTCGTCAACCAGCGCGCTCGACCAGTCGGTATAGTTGCGGGTGCCGCCCTTGCGGTATACGCCGCCATAAACAGCGTCAGCGTCGAACACAACCATGCCTTCGCCCTGGCAGCTGATTTCCCAGTCGCCGGATGAGCCTTCTGCGCGCGAGGTGCCGTACTTGGCGTAGCCCGCGGCGCTGGGCAAGGTCTCGATGTCGCCGGTAATGCCCAAGGCATCCTGCAACTGCTGCTTCACAATCTGGCACTGGTCGGGGTAGTTGCCGACCTGGCGCACGGTGTACTTCACTTCGAACCCGTCGGCAACACCGGCCTCAGCCATCAGTTCCTTTGCGCGGGCTAGGTCTTCCTGTCCGCCGGGGGTGTCCTTGGCGCGGATGCCCGGCCAGTCCATGCAAACTTCGTTGGCGTGGGCCAGACCCATGAGCGGGCAGTAGCTGCCGCCGGAGTTGTCGAAGACGCGCTCGTCAATCTCCTGCCGGTCCACGGCCAGGTTGATGGCCTGGCGTACCTGGTGGCTCTGGAACTGCGGCTTCTTGACGTTGAGCATCAAGCCCCAGTTGGTGCCGGCTGCGATCGGGTGCGCCACGTACTCGCCATTAGTGCTCTTTTCCAGGTCGAAGTACTGGGTCGGGGATAGGTTGGTGAATCCGCCGTTCGCCATGTCCAAGCCGCCCGCCTCAAACTGGGCGATCAGCCGGTCCTTGGCGGTGCCGGGGAAGATGTAATGTTCAATCCGGTCAACGAAGGGAAGTCCGTCCTTAAAGTAGTCTTGGTTTTTGTTGACCTTGTAGAAGTCGCCAACCTGGTATTCTTCCAGGATGAACGGGCCCGAGGTCGTTCCCCGCTCTATGATGTTCTCACCGAGGTTCAGGAAGCAGGGATTGGCAGCGTCGCGGACCGCGCAGTTGGGGTCTGAGTCAAGCTGGTGCCCAGGCAGAACCTTGGCATAGTCGATGGCCAGGAACTTGATGAACGCGCCGGATGCAAACTGGAGGTTGAACTCCACGGTTTTGTCATCTATGGCCCGCAGCACTGCGTCCTGGTTGGTGGGAGTGCAGTCTCCGCCGGCCTTGTCGGCCACTTCCATCTTGACGGTGTAGTTGCGCCAGAGGCCGGAGCGTCCCGTGCTATTGCAGGGGTTTGCATAGCGGGAGTGGGTGCTGATGATGTCGGCCGACGTGATCTCGGTGCCGTCGGTCCACTGCATGTTGTCGCGCAGGTGGAACGTGTAGGTCAGACCGTCGTCGCTGACGTCCCACGATTCGGCCAGGTCGCCAGTGATGGCGTTGGTGTCAACCGGATCGTATTGCACGATCTGGTTGTACAACTGCGAGTAGGAAATCACGCTGGATAGCGACGAGGAACCCAACGGATCCCAGTCCTTGGTGTCTGCATAAGCGGACATGAGGAGGGTGCCGCCGTATATCGGTCCCGCGCTGGGCGTCGGCGTGGCAACCACACGAGGCGTCGCGGTAGGCGCCGGGGTGTTCGTAGGCCGGGCCGTAGCCGCCATGGCTTCCGGAATAGGGGTATTGGTCGGCCCCATCGCGGCCGGAGCTTCGGTAGCGGCTGCAGCCTGCTGCTCCTGAGCGGCCGGAGCTTGTTGCTCCTGAGCGGCAGGGGCGGTTTCCTCAGCCCCGCCGCAGGCAACGCCGACCATCAGTGCAACGACGCCGGCCGCAAGCAGCAGCGTCCGCAGGGACAGTCGGCCTAGAATAGATGGCTTCATATCGGTGTGAACCTCCCAACGTCGTTACGACGGTTGTGTAATATCCCCGGCATGACAGCGAAATGCTGCACGCTTTGGAGTAGTATCAATAAACCCCCGGTAATGACCAATTGTGAAATCAGCCACAATCCGCGAGTTGTGGGCGAGAATGTTAACCCAGTGCAAAACCCATGTCAATAGTCCCCGACGGAATCCTATTCCTTGTTACGAAATCCGCGCCGAAAAAAGCCCCTGACGATTGAAAGGGGCTTTTTGTGGGTCCAGGTTCCGACTCTACCGCCCGCGCAGCCTCGGGTCCAGGGTGTCCCGCAGCGCGTCGCCCAGGAAGTTGATTGAAAACACAACGATGGAAATCGCCATTCCGGGGAACACTGCTAGCCACCACGCTGTCCTGATATATTTCTGTGCTCCCTCCGTCAGCATCCCACCCCACGTCGGTATGTCTGCCGAAACGCCGACCCCCAGGAAGGTAAGCGAAGCCTCAATTATGATTGCTAGGCCCAGCGTGATTGTGCTCAATACAATGTAACTGGCAGCCACATTTGGCAGGATATGGCGGAGCATGATGCGCCAGGGCCTCGCTCCGATGGCCTGCGCCGCCAGGGTGTAATCCAATTCCTTGATGCTCAGAACCTGCGCCCGGATCACGCGTATCGCGCCCGGCAACAGGATCACCACCAGCGCCGCCACAATGTTATTGACCGAAGAGCCGAGAGCCGCCGTCAACCCCAGCGCCATGATGATCGCGGGAAACGCCATCAGCGCGTCAACGATGCGCTGGATCGTAAGATCAATTATTCCCCCCACATAGGCGCTGACTATCCCGATGACAGTCCCGATCGTGATCCCGATCAGTACGCTGGCCAATCCTACGTACATCGACACCCGTGCGCCGTAGATGACCCGACTCAAAACGTCCCGGCCCAGTTCGTCCGAGCCCAGCCAGGCGGACGACGACATGGGGAGGAAGGGTTCATGCACCAGATCGAACGGATCATACGGCGTGATGACCGGAGCAGCTATCGCGGCCAGGATCGTGATGATGATGATCGCCGCGCTGATCGCTCCCAGCGGCTTGGCGCGGCAGAAATTCAGTAACTTTTTGCTGACGCTCTGCTTGGGGCGTATGTCTTGCAACTCGGCCGCGGTCGCGCCCGCCGCCGGTTGTCCTGTGCTGGTCGTAGTCATTGCTGCCGCTCCCGGTGAATTACGGGTACTCATTGGGCCGGTTTCAGGCGTAGCGGATGCGTGGGTCGAGCCATCCGTACAGCAGGTCAACCAGCAGGTTGATCACCACAATCGACAACGCCACGATCACGATTACTGCCTGAATGGTCGGGAAATCGCGCTGGTATACCGCGTCAATCAACAATTGGCCGACGCCGGGAATCAGGAAGATCTTTTCGATGATGACCGTCCCTCCGAAAAGCCGTCCAAATTGCCAGCCGGATATGGTCAGAATTGGCAGCACCGCGTTCTTCAGCCCGTGCCTCGACAACACCAGCCGTTCGGCCAATCCCTTGGCGCGCGCCGTCCGCATATAGTCTTCCCGCAGAATCTCCATCATCGAGGAGCGCGTGACGCGGGCGATAAACGCCATGTCGTAAAAACCCAGCGCCAGCGCCGGCAGCATCAATTGCTTGACGTTCGCCCACGGGTCTTCCCAGATGTCGGCGTACCCTAGCGGCGGCAGCCACCCGAAGGAACGTATTAATATGAGCGTGAGCAGGATACCGCTGAAAAATGTGGGGATTGATATGCCCACCAGCGTAAATACCCTTGATAAGTAATCAATGGGACTGTCGGGCTTGATGGCCGACAGCACACCCAACGGAACGGCGCAAACTACCGCCAGCCCTATCCCCAGGACTGCGAGCTCAATGGTCACCGGTATGCGCTCGCCCAGCCGGTCCATTACCGGCCCGCCCCACCAGAACGAAGTGCCGAAATCGCCGCGCACCAGCCCCGATACCCAGTCGATGTATTGCACTACCAGGGGCCGGTCGGTGCCTAGCTCTATTCGCAGCAGGCGCAGTTCATCTTCCGTGTACGCCGCATCGTCGGCGCTCAGAATCGCCAGCGCGGGGTCCCCGGGTATCAACCGCATCACCACGAAAACGATGACGGTCACCAAGAGTACCGTTGGGATGAACAATCCTATGCGTTTGATGGCGTATTGTCTCATGTTCCCACCGCACCCGATTGCGTCCCCCTGCCGTACGACGATCTAGCGACGTTGTTCGACAGGGAGACGGCTCGTGTGTAGCAATCTATTTCGGCTGGCCTAGCGGTCGAACCACAGATGTTCCTGCTTGAAGCCGTACTGCACGGTATCCGGTGCGTGGAACCCCTTGATGTCCCGGTGGATCACCCAGAAGTTGCGGCCCAGGGTCAGGCTGACCCAGTGGTTGTTGGAGAAATCGTGCAACCAGCGTTCCGCTTCCATGTTGATCACGCGGCGCTTTTCCGGATCAAGCTCCACCTTCTGCTCTTCAAACCACCCGTTGACTTCCGGTGTTTCCCAGTCCGTGTAGTTGCGGGTTGCGCCCTTCAGGAATATTCCGGCATAAATCGCGTCAACGTCGTATACGGTCATGCCGTCGGCCTGGCACGCCATCTCCCAGTCTCCCTTGGCGTCCGGAGGGCGGGCGGTTCCATACTTGGCGTAGCCCGCCGCGCTGGGCAGCGTCTCAATCGGCCCGGTGATGCCCAGGTATTCTTCCAGGTCCTGCTTGATTACCGAGCACTCGGCGGCGTAGGTTCCAACCTGCCGCACCGTGTACTGAACCTCGAAGCCATCAGGATACCCCGCCTCTGCCATCAATGCCTGCGCCTTCGCGATGTCCTCCTGGCCGCCTGGGGTGTCCTTGGGACGCATTCCAGGCCAGCTTTCGCACTCTTCCAGGGAGTTGGCAAGACCCACCAGCGGGCAGTGGCCGCGTCCCGCTCCGTGCAGGGCCCTCGCGTTGTGCTTCTGCCGGTCAACCGCCAAGTTGATCGCCTGTCGCACCAGGTGATTGTCGAATGGCTCGCGCTTGATGTTGAGCATCAAACCGCGGGTGGCGCCGCCAAACACGTCGTGGGCCACGTATTCGCTGTTCGTGCTCGTCTCCAGGTCGTAGTTCTCCGTCGCGGTCAGGTTGTTCGCAGCCGCGTTGGCCATGTCGACCTGGCCGGCCTCCACCTGCGCGATGAAAGTCGCCGGCGTCGTGATGATGAAATGCTCAATCCGGTCAAAGTAGGGCAGCCCGTCCTTGAAATAGTCGGGGTTCCTGTTCACCTTGTAGTGGTTGCCCGACTGGTACTCTTCCAGGATGAACGGTCCCGACGTGGCCCCGTGCGCCAGGATGTTCTCCGACTGGTTCAGGTCAATGCCCTGCTCCAGCAGATGTCCGGGCAGGACCTTGGCGTAGTCGATGGCCAGGAACTTGATGAACGCGCCCGAAGCGAAGGCCAGGTTGAACTCCACTGTCAGGTCATCGATCTTGCGCACCACCTGGTCGGCGTTGGTCACCGTGCAGTCAGTTTTGTCCGTAATATTCACTACTTCTACGGGAATCGCATACTGGCGCCATAGCCCGGAACGCCCGCGCCCGTTGCACGGGTTGCCGTAGCGCAGCATGCTGGTGACCACGTCATCCGCGTCCAATGCTTCGCCATCGGTCCACGTGACCCCATCGTGCAGGTGGAACGTGTACTGCGTCCCGTCGGGGTTGACCTCCCAGCTTTCGGCCAGGTCTCCCACCACTAGTCCGGTGTCCACGTTGTCAAACTGCACGAGCTGGTTGTACAGCTGTGAGTAGGAGATCACGCTGGACAGGGACGACGAACCCAGCGGATCCCAGTCCTTGGTATCTGCGTACGCCGCCATGCGCACGGTTCCACCGTGTTTCGGCCCGCTGCTCGGCAACGGTGTGGGAGCAGTGCGCGCCGCAATGGTCGGGGCCGGTGTGGAAGTGGGCCGCACCGTGGCTTCCGGCGGCGGTGTGGCGGTATGCGGAACTGCCGTTGCCTGTGCCGCGGGTTGTGCTGGAGTCTCGGTCGCTTCGGCCGGGGCGCTCGCACCAGTGCTCGCTGCCGGCGCTTCGGCTCCTCCGCACGCGACTCCCAACAGCATGAGCGTCACAATAACCAAGCCAACAATCAGAGCGGGTTTAAGACTTGACAACATCGGAAAGCGACCTCCTGATTGGCGAATGTTTGTGCCTAAACTTGGTCCCGGAATCTATGAAAAGGCACCTTGTTGTTAGGCTCGCCCATCCTATGGCAGTCCCCAAGCCATGTCAAGCAAATTCTACGCAAACGACAATATGTTTGTAGGAAATGTTTCAATACATGCTATATCTGTCCTCTCAATATACGATTATCGCAATTATTGACGTTTATTGTTGGCATTTGCCAAACAAACGCATCGCATATCGTATCCAGCAAGCAACTAGCCTAATATCAACGCACTCCCGCCCGGCCCAAATGGATCGAGCGGTGTGCACATGCGCACCGCTCGATGGCGTCTTGGGATCCCAACAAAACCGGATGTGGCGTCAGTGATGCCCCGCCCGGTCCTGGAACTCGCGCTCGGTGGTCGCGGCCTCTACTGCCTGGTATTCCGGCAGACTGATTAGTGCCTCCACCTCAGCCCGGCGCGCCGCCACGTCTGCCGCGCCAATGCCGATATGTCCGGTATCACGCAGGTTGGTATACGCGCGTTGGATGCCTTCCACCGCGGCGATGGCTGGTGTGGTTGCGTAGATAATCACCTTGTACCCGAGTTCCTCGTATTCTTGGACGGTGATGTCATCGGTCCCGGCGATCACCAGCAACGGGACATCTGGAACGCCCGCGCGGAAAGTCGCCAGATCCTCCCTTTGTCGGACTCCGCGAGGCATCACAACGTCCACACCCAGTTCCCGCAAGACATTGCCCCGTCGAATTGCGTCGTCCATATCGCCTTCAACCGCGGTGAACGAATCAGTGCGTCCGATGATGAGGAAATTGGGGTCACTGCGGGCTTCCAGAGCGTAACGCATCTTTTCGAGGAACTCGTCAATGGAGATAACGTGCTCCAACCCTGCGTGGTAGGAGGCGCGCTTCGGATACACCTGGTCCTCAATATGTATGCCACACACGCCGGACCGTTCGAAGGTGCGAACGGTATGCATGGTATGTACCGGATCACCGTACCCTGCTCCGGCATCGCACAGCACCGGTAGCGGCACCGATTTGACGACCCGCTCGGCAACTTCCACCTGCTCGGTTAGTGTCATCAACGGTTCCGTAACGGCGAGGTGCGCGCCGCTCATGTAGCCGCCCACGTACACTGTGTCGAAACCCAGGGACTGCACGACCCGGGCTGACATCGGATCGTACGCGCCTGGCGCTAATATGGTCTCGCCGGCCACGAGTCGGTTCTTTAGGTTGGATCGAAGCGTCATGTTAGATTCCTCCTGTAAGAGGGTTGAGTGGATTGGAATCAGTCCGCAGGTATCAGGGGAATCACCTCTCGCGAAAACCTCTCCATCAACTCTTGCTGCTGGTTGGCGCTATCGGCAGGGAAGCTGAAAATGAAGTGCTGCACGCCCAGATCCTGGTACTGACGCAGGTCCGCCGCGATCTGCTCCGGCCGTCCCGACACCATCCGTCGGTCGGCTCCGGGGTTATCCTCGAACACGCAGTCGGTGCTGAACACCAGATCAACGGCGTCCTCCGCTCGTCCGGCCCGCGCGCTGATGCGGCGCAGGCGCGCGACCTTCTCCGCCAGTTCCTCCGGCTCCAGTCCGGCCGGCGGACGCAAACCTATCGGCATCCAGCCGTCGCCCAACGTCGCGGCTCGCCTGATGGCCGGGTTCGTATGCCCACCAACCCAAATGGGTGGGTGCGGCTTCTGCACCGGTTTGGGCAAAAATCCGGCGCCGCTGACGTCATAATGCTTCCCGTGAAATTCGGGGTTGTCCGACGTCCACAATTCCTTAAATATCTGTATGTACTCGTCGGTCACCTCTCCGCGCTGTGCATAGGTGTCCAGACCCATGGCTTGAAACTCCTCTTCCATCCATCCCACGCCGGCGCCGAGGATCAATCTGCCGCCGCTGAGTACATCCAACGTCGCCAATATCTTCGCCGTCAGCACCGGGTTCCGATAGGGAAGGATCAGGACATGGGTGCCCAGTTTCACCCGCGTCGTGCAGCCCGCCAGGAAGTTCAGCGCAGCCAGCGGTTCAAAATAGGTGTTGTCCCGCTGGAACGGAGCGACCCCGTCGGCCGCATAAGGGTAGAAGGAAGATACCTCGTGGGGAATGATGATGTGGTCGCTCACCCAAACGTGGTCAAATGACAGGTCTTCCGCCCGCTGCGCCAGGCTGCGCAGGTTGTCGGGTGAAGCCATCGTTCCACGGCTAGGTAGTGAGCATCCGAACGTGACCGGCATGGAAATCCCTCTCTCGTTTATTCAGTTCAAGCCTCTCGGCAGCACGATGCTATACTACCCAAGTGGCAGCCGCAATACGCCAACTGGCTTACTCATCAAGGTCTGGACGTCCCGCGTACCACACGATACGGCCGACCACGTTCACAGGTGTATGATGGACATCATGGACACCAATCCCGCGCGCACCAATCGCGTCGTCGTCGCCATGAGCGGCGGAGTCGATTCCTCTGTCGCTGCCCTGCTTCTGCATCAGCAAGGCTACGAGGTCATCGGCGTAACGATGAAGCTGTACGACATCGACGAGGCCGATCTGCCGGAGTACTACCGTGGTTGCTGCACTATAGACGATGTCGAAGACGCCCGCGCCGTGTGCCGGATCCTTGGCGTCCCCCACTACGTTTTCAACGTTCAGCGAGAGTTCCGCGCATTCGTCATCGACTACTTCCAGCGCGAGTACGAAACGGGACGGACTCCCCATCCCTGCATCGCCTGCAACGACAAGATCAAGTTCAGCTTCCTAGCCCAGCGCGCCCAATTGCTGGACGCCTCCCACGTCGCCACCGGACACTACGCCCGCATCGAACCGGACGGCTCAGACGGCTGGACGCTCCGCCGCGGCTTCGATGCCGATAAGGACCAGTCCTACGTCCTTTTCGGCATGCGCCAGGACCAACTCGCCGCTACGCTCCTGCCCGTCGGCCATTACCCCAAGTCGGAAATTCGGCGGCTCGCGTCCGATGCCGGCTTCCCCAATGCCGATAAGCCCGATAGCCAGGATATCTGCTTTATCCCCACCGGCGACTACCGCGAGTTCCTGCGTCAGCGCATCGACGAAAAGCCTGGCGAAATCGTCGACGCAACCGGCAATGTGCTCGGTGAACACGACGGCATCCAGTATTTCACCGTCGGCCAGCGCCGCGGACTCGGTCTCTCCGGAGGACCGCCGCGCTTCGTCATCCGCCTCGAACCCGATACCCGCCGTGTGGTCGTGGGATCCGAGGAAAACCTGTACCACGACACCCTCTACGCCGCGCCCGTCTCGTGGGTCTCCGGCGAACCTCCGTCTCCGGGAACCGAGGTGTCCGTAAAAATCCGCTACAAGTTCGCAGAAGCGCCCGCCACCGTAACCCCCGTGGGCAACGGGGCGCTCGTACGATTCAATGAGCCTCAGCGTGCCATAACCCCCGGCCAGGCTGCGGTGTTCTATCAGGGCGACACCGTTCTCGGCGGCGGCGCCATCGCTGGCCATGAGCCGCAGCCGGCGGTAGCGGCAACTATCCGCCAACCGGTAAATGGCTGACCTCAGCCTCGAATCCGAGTTCCACGCCCAGGGCCATCGCTTGGTCGCCGGCGCCGATGAAGCCGGTCGCGGCCCATTGGCCGGCCCAGTCACCGCCGCCGCCGTCATACTACCGCCCGATCTGAACCCAAACGCAGCCTGGCTTCGGGTAATCGACGATAGCAAACGAATCACCGCACTTCGTCGTGAATCCGCTGCCGAGGCCATACGCAGCCAGGCCCTCGCCTTCGCAGTCCAGCACGTCGAACCCGACGACATCGACCGTATCGGCATCGGCCCAGCCGTGCTCCAGGCCATGTTCTCGGCGGTCTCTGAGTTGCGGCCCCAACCCGACGCCCTCCTCCTGGATTGGGTACACCTCCGGCACTGCCCCCTGCCTTACCGGCGCGTCGTCAAGGGAGATTCCAAATCTCTCTCCATCGCCGCTGCAAGCATCCTGGCCAAGGTCGCCCGCGATGAGATCATGGTCAGCGCCGACCGACGGTATCCGGGATACGGTTTCGCCCGACACAAGGGATACGGCACCGCTCAGCATCTCCGTTGCCTGGACGAAATGGGTCCATCTCCCATCCACCGCCACTCATTCAGCCCGTTGCGGCAGAAACGGTTGATGCGCGATGCTTGAAAAATCTCCCGCCACCAGGCATTCGTCCACCCGCACGGGGAACATCGGCGAACACCTCGCCCGTGTTCACCTCGAGACCCACCACTACCGCGTTCTGGAGACTAACTACCGTTGCCGGTGGGGCGAAGTGGATCTCATTGTGGAGCGCGGACCGTTCCTCGTGTTCGTTGAGGTCAAAACACGCCGCAGCAACGCCTTCGGCTCTCCAGAGGAGGCACTGACCGCCGAAAAAGCCCGCCGCCTCGTGCTGACGGCCCAGCATTATCTTGAACGACACTCTCTGAACTCTGCCGAAAATCAATGGCGCATTGATCTCATCGCGATACGCATGGGGCCGGACGGTCGAGTTTTGAACATCCAACACATGGAAAACGTCGTGGAGTGTTAGGCGTTGCAATTGCAGTTGACTGAGCAACCCGCGAATACTAGACTAATTGCCGCAAATTGTTCGCCGGCCATCTGCCCGCAAAAACGCAGCCGGCATGAGTGCTATGCCCGTTAACTTGGCCGATTACATTCGGAACGTGCCTGACTTCCCTATCCATGGCGTCCAGTTCAAAGACATCACATCCTTGTTGCTGGCTCCTGATGCGTTCGCGGCGACCATCGAGCGGATGGTTGAACAGGCGGCTGAACGTAACGTGGACTGTTTGGCCGCCATTGATTCCAGAGGGTTCCTGTTCGCTGCCCCTATGGCGGACCACATGGGGCTACCTCTGGTGTTGGTCAGAAAGGCGGGCAAGTTGCCCGGCGAAACCCTCAACTACGAATACACCTTGGAATACGGTACCAACACCCTGGAGATACACGCGGGAGATATCAAGCCGGGCCAACGTGTTCTCATCGTCGACGACCTGTTGGCCACGGGCGGGAGTATCGAGGCCGCCGCGAATCTCGTGAAAAATGCCGGTGGCGTCCCGGCCGGCGTCGGAGTCGTGATCGAACTCATCGGCCTGAATGGCCGTGAGAACCTATCCGGCTACGATCTGTTCTCGTTGGTAACTTTCGAAGTTGATGAATGATAAAAGCCGGTGTTCCGGCGTCTACTGTCAGCGAGCGTAATCAGGAGGAATTCTGGAATGGCAGACAAAGCAACTATCGGCAACGTTGAAGTGACCGCAGTCATCGACATGGTTCCGCCGCCGCGCGAACCGTCCGCGATGTTCCCCGACGTCCCCGCGGACGCCTGGGCCAACTATCAGGACACCCTTGAAGACGGCCAGCTCCAGCTCTACTACGGCGTGTTCCTGCTCAAGTCCGAGGAGCACGTCATCCTGGTGGACACCGGTATGGGCCCCGGTCCTCACCCCGACCGTGGCAACGTCACTGGCAACCTCTACGAGGAACTTCGCCCACACCTCGAGTCCAACGTGGGCGTCAACAACACCAACGTCGGACCCAGCGACTCCGTCAACTACATCATTCACACCCACCTGCACGGCGACCACGTTGGCTGGAATCTCCGCTACTCCGGTGGCATGCCTGCCCCCAACTTCCGCCGCGCCCGCTACGTCATGTCCCGGCCCGACTACGACTACTTCACCTCTGACGAGGGCCGACAGATGTACCCCTACATCGACCGCCAGGTCATGCCCCTGCGCCGCCTGCGCCTCCAGCAGATCCTGGAAGAGCCCGAACACACCATCAGCGATGAGATCTCGATCGCTCCGGCGCCCGGTCATACCCCGGGCCATCAGATCGTACTCATCAACTCCAACGGACAGCGCGGCATCGTCATGGGCGACGTGCTCCACACCATCGCCCAGATTTCCGAGCCCGACTGGTGCGCCGGCGTCGACACCGACAAGGCCCAGTCCGCTGCTTCCCGGGCCAAGTGGCTCGATGCCGCCGAAGAAGGTGACTGGACCATCTGTGCCGGACATTTCCCGCCGGGCAAGCAGATCGGCAAGATTGCCCGCGTGGACGGCAAACGCGTTTGGCAATCACTCTAAACATCAGCAAGTTTCCAACGCAGGGGCGGGTTTCAAATCCGCCCCTCAACACTGTTCCCCGAGATCACCTATGACCCGACTCCGCAACTTGCTCGAACGTATTGATCAGGGCGGCGCTCCGTCGTTGGGTTTCGGCGCGGCACAGGCCAATCGGCTGCCGGCCATGGCTCTGATAGCCCGCTGCTCGGGCGACTTGGATGCCGGGTTGGCCGCCGCATCCGGTGCCGCCGACGCTGTGGTCATCGCCGCTCCCGGCGGTTCGCCCGACGGTCTGCCCGATCTCGGAGATCTGATGTGGGGTGTCGGAGGCATTCCCCTGACTCCGGAATCCGTCGTGCTCTGGCGGGGCGCCGGCGCAGATTTCATGGTATCCCCACCTGCCGGCGCGCTCGTGGATGCCGTCAACCTCGCCCAGCCCGGTTTGACCCACGGCATGCGCATCCCTGATGACCCGGACGACGCGATGTGGCGCACCTTGGCGTCTGCACCTCTCGATTTTCTCGTGCGCGACAAGTCCGCCATGACCGGACCCTGGACCCTGGACGACCTCGGCCAGGTGTCCGATGCCTCCGGCCGCACCGACAACTACCTGTTTGTCCGTGTCGGCGTTCGGCCCTCCGTCAACGAACTGGTCGCATTGCACCAGGCCGGCGCGGTCGCAATAGTGGCCGAAGCCAGCCAACTCGGCGCCGAAGGCATGGCCGCCCTCAAATCCGACCTCATGTCCCTGCCCCGCGTACAGCCTACGGGACGCCGCCGCGTCCGACCCACCTTGGACCACCAGCCCGCGTGATCCTCCAGAGCCTCGACCTGCTCCGGGACAATCCCGTCTCGTTCCTTCTCGTCATCGGAATCGGGTTGGCCGGCCTCATCGTCGGATTCACGGTCCACGAGTTCAGCCACGCTTTCACCGCCCACATGCAGGGCGACGATACCGCCCGGCGCATGGGCCGCCTTACCTTCAATCCGCTGAAACACATCGACCTGCTCGGCTTCCTCCTGCTGCTGGTTGTTGGCTTCGGCTGGGCCAAGCCCGTGCAGGTGGATCCATACAACCTGCGCGGCGGTCGGCTCGGTATGTCCTTGGTCGCCTTCGCCGGCCCCCTCTCCAACTTCATCCTGGCTTTCGCCCTCGGGCTCGTCTTCAGGTTCGACCTCGTGCCCGTTGTTCTTGACACCCGGGGAATCTCCGGAGTCGAGGAAATCCTGGGGTTCGCCGCCTTCCTCGCCATCTTCTTCAACATCATCCTGGGCATCTTCAACCTGATCCCCTTGCCGCCCCTTGATGGCAGCAAGGTGCTCGGCGGCCTGTTGCCCCGCGCCCTCTACGAGCCATACCTCCGCTTCGAACGCTACGGCTGGATACCCCTGATCGCTCTCGTCGGCGTCAACCTATTCCTCAGCTACGCGTTCGACTACAGTTTCCTCGGGCAAATACTCCTGCCGCCGGCCCTCTTCGTCTTCCGCCTCGCCACCGGCGTCGGCTGATCGTCCCAATAATTTGCCCTCTCCCTTCAAGGGAGAGGGCGTTGGTACCAGTGCAAATCCGTGGGCTGGCGCCGCAGCAGCGCCCGCCGCCGGGAGACCTACGGGCGCAGCGGAATTGGACGGTTCTCCTGATTCTCCGCGATTTGGTCGGTGTCCCATAGCTTGGCGAAGTTGTACGCACGGGGGCAGTGACCGTAGGACTCCTCGACGTTGATGATGATGCCCTGCAGGTGCTTGGCATTGTCGTCGGTCCAGTACAGCGAAAGCTCCACCTTCTGGCGTTCCAGCTCCTCCTTGTCCACGATTGAAACGGACCCATTCACCCGCACCGTATCATTCACACCGGGGATCATGAAAAGCAGGCCCACATGCGGGTTAGAGTCCATATTCTGGTAGGACTGGAAGAGGCGATTGCCGGCCACGTCCGGCAGCAGCAGCCTGGTGCCGTCGATCACCTTGACGAACCCAGGCTTCCCGCCCTTGGGCGATGCATCGCAGTTCCCGTCCGGATCGGACGACGCCATCACCACGAAAGGTGACGCTTCGATGAACTTCTGCACGAACTCGGACATCTCGCCCTTCACTTTATTTTTCGCGCGCGCGCTCATCTCCCCGAACTGCTCGTTGAACCGGCTCGCTTCCTGCTCAATGGTACAAAGGTCGTCAGCGACTGGAGTGGTGGTGGTCATCTCGCATACCCTCCCGGCATTTTTGTTTATCCAACGATGCCGCACAGAATAACCGATTTGCCCGGCACGCGCCACCGTCCTAATTCACTACGAGAATCTGACAGTGATGCGATGATTCCGCTCATCCCGGGATTGGGTTCGCGTAGTCCGCAAGAGCGGGTTCCGTTATTGGCGGCAGGCTCATCCGTAGCCCGTTTACATGAGTCTTGGCAAAGCGGCCGCCGGCCGAGAGGAATCGAAAAGAACCACAAACCAAAATCCCCCTTCGCGTTAGAAGGGGGATGCCTAGTTTTCATATGCCTGCCGTGGTCAGTCGTAAAGATGGCAAGCCGTAGCGTGTCCGGGCTGATATTCGCGTAACACGGGGATGTCCGTAGCACAACGCTCCATCACGAATGGGCAGCGTGGGTGGAATGCGCAACCTCCCGGTGGGTCCAACGGTGATGGGACCTCGCCGGTTAGCACGATTTCTTCCCGTTGTTGCCGGGGATGTGCTGGCAGGGATGCTGAAATCAGCGCTTTCGTATACGGGTGCTGCGGGTCCGTAAACAACTCTATCGGCGGCGACTCCTCTACGATCTTGCCCAGGTACATGACGCCCACCATGTGGCTCATGTACCTGACGGTCGCCAAGTTGTGTGCGATGAGCAGGTAGCTCAGTTCGTATGTCGCCTGCAATTCTTTCAGCAGGTTCAATATCTGGGCCCGAATCGATACATCCAAAGCTGATACGGGCTCGTCCAGCACGATCAGTTTGGGTCTCGTTGACAATGCCCGCGCAATGGCGATGCGTTGCCGCTGTCCGCCGCTGAATTCATGCGGATATCGTTCAGCGTGAAAGGGGTGCAGGCCGACAACTTGCAACAATTCTTGCACCTGGCCCCGTACGGCGTCCCGGCTCAACCGCTGATGGGTGACCAACGGTTCCGAGATGATCTGATCCACGCGCATCCGGGGATTCAGGGAACTCCAAGGATCTTGAAACACCGCCTGCACGGAGGCGCGGAAATTGCGCCGCTCCGCTCCACTGAACTGGTTCATCGGACGGCTGTCGAAATAAATGTCGCCGTCAGTGGGTTTGTCGGCCATCAAAAGCATGCGGCTGGTAGTCGTTTTGCCGCACCCGGATTCGCCCACCAGACTGTAGGTTTGGCCTGGCATGATGTTGATCGAGATGCCATCTACCGCTTTGACGGTTCCAGTGTGCTTGCGCAGCAGGTTTCCGCGGTACACCGGAAAGTGCCGCCGGATACCTTCCAGCCTGACCAGGGCTTGATCTCCCGTCGAAGCCTCAATTGAGTTGGGCGTGGCAACTGCGGCCATGTTACTCCGACCTCCAGCAACGGGAAGTGTGGCGGTCCGCCACCGTGAATTCGTCAGGATAATCTCGGCATTTGTCCCAAGCGTAAGGACAGCGAGGAGCGAACGAACATCCCTCCGGGAGGGCGTCCAACGAAGGAGGTTGTCCTTCAATGGAGGGGAGCATGTCCACGTCGGTGTCGAGGTCAGGAACCGACTGCAGCAATGCCTCGGTGTACGGGTGGGCCGGATAGTCGAACATGTCCTCGACGTCCGATTGTTCCACGATTCGGCCGGCGTACATCACCGCCACCCGGTCGCACATCCGAGCCACGATCCCGAAATCGTGCGTGATGAATATAATGGCTGCTCCGGTCTGTTCCTGGATGTCTTTCAGAAGTCTCAGGTACTGAAGCTGAATCGTCGCATCCAGGGATGTGGTGGGTTCGTCGGCTATGAGCAGGTTTGGCGCTCGGGAGATCGAGATAGCGCCCACTACGCGCTGTCTCATACCGCCGCTCATCTGGTGCGGAAAGTTCGTCAGCCTTTCTTCGGCGGCGGGTATCCTCACGTTGGCCAGCAGGTCTACGGCACGTTGGCGCAGGGATCGCTTCGGTTCGTCGTACTCGAGTCGCAGCGTTTCGACCAGTTGGTCTCCTACTGTGAAGACAGGGTTGAGAGAGGTCAGGGGATCCTGCATTACCATGCAGATGCCAGACCCGCGAATATCCCGCATCTCGCCCCTGCTTTTTTCCAGCAGGTTCTCGCCCAGGTAGTTGATAGATCCGCCAACTATTCGGCCCGGGTGCGGGACCATGCCCAAAATGGACCAGGCGGTCATGCTTTTGCCTGAACCCGATTCGCCGACGATTCCCAGCGTTTCGCCACGCCGCAATTCAAAACTGATCCCGTCCACTGCCTTGACGACGCCGGTACGGGTAAAAAAGTGGGTTTGCAGGTCTTCAACCTGCAGAATCAGATCGTTAGTCATTTAGCCCCTGATGGGCGGCGTCATCTCGGGTGCCGACGTGCTGTCCCCACAGCCCGGCCCGCCGATGCGAGAGATGGCGGTTAGCCGGCCCTTCGCAACTTGGGATCCAGGAAATCGCGGAGCCAGTCCCCAAAGAAGTTGAACGCCAGCACGACGACCGTGATCGCGACTCCGGGGAACAGGGATAGCCACCAGACATCCAGAATGACCTCTTGCCCTTCGGCCACCATTATACCCCAAGCAGGAGCGCCCGGAGATAAGCCCAGCCCCAAAAAGCTGAGCGCGGCTTCCAACAGGATTATCTGCCCCACCATCAGACTCGTGATGACCATCAGCGTGTTCGCCACGTTGGGAAATATGTGGCGCCAAAGTATGATTGGCGATTTCACTCCCGTGATCCTGGCCAATGTCACGAAATCGTACCCTTTGACCGTCAGCACGTCGCCACGAATCATCCTGGCGAAACGCGCCCACACCGTGAGCAACACCGCCAGGATAATAGCCAACGGGCCGGGATCCATGATGACCACCACCACCAGAGCCAGCAAAATGGTTGGGAACCCCAGTGCAGCATCAGTGATGCGCATCAGCACGGCATCTGCCCAGCCCCCCCAATATCCTGACACCAAACCCACTACGGTGCCGATGATTGCTCCCAGCGCCAGCGCAGTGACGCTGATTTGCACAGTCGTGCGCGCCCCGTAGATAAGGCGGCTCATCATATCCCTGCCCAGTACATCGGTGCCCAGTGGATGTTCACTGGATTCAAATGGGGCCAGTTTGCTGTTTATGACGTTCAGGCTGGTGGGTTCATGCGGCGCGAGCCAGGGGGCGAACGCCGCACACACCAACAGGACCAAGAGGACCACGATGGGGATCCAGGGCAGCTTTTTCTCAGCCAGTCGTTGCCGCCAGCTTTGCTGAGGTTGAGCGGTGGTCAGCACCAAGTCGGGGGTTGCCATTACGCGCGCTCCTGCGAACCGCTAGTGCCGGATCCTCGGATCGGCGTACACGTACAGGATGTCGACGATCAGGGCCGTCAGAATATAGAAGAACGCCGACGCCATCACCGCTGCCTGCACTACCGGGAAATTACGCTGCAATACGCCGTCAAGCATCAAGCGGCCCAGGCCCGGCCACGCGAATACCTGCTCGACCACGATGGCCCCGTTGAGCAGCCCGGCGAGGCTGATTCCACTGAACGTCAATATCGGAATCAGGGCGTTGCGCAATGCATGCTTCCAAACTACCATCCCGTCTTTCAAGCCTTTGATGCGGGCGAAGCGCACGTAGTCGCTGTCGAGCACTTCCAGCATGCTTGATCGGCCAAGTCGCGTAATGCCGGCCATGATTGACCATGCCAGAACGAACGAGGGCAGGATGAAGTTCTCGGGTCCCTCGCGCCCGTAAGTGGGCAAGACTTTGAGAATCGCGCCAAACAAAAGGATGAGCATTATCGCCACCCAGAATTGAGGCGCAGCCATCCCCAGGACGGCAAATAACTTGGCGCCCTTGTCCAAAAATGAGTCGCGTTTCACCGCGGACAGTATGCCCAACGGAACTCCGATAACTATCGCCAGAACCATGCCGGCCAGCGCCAACTGCAACGTGGCCGGCAGCCTTTCCAGCAGCAGGTCGCGCGTTGGGCGTCGGTCGCGAATTGACAGTCCGAAATCTCCCCTTACGGCTCCGCTCAGGAAGATCAGATATTGGGTGGAAAGGGGTTTGTCCAAGCCAAGCTGCTTTTTCACCCGTTCGTAATCGGCTTTGCTGGACGCTTCCGGCGGAAGCAGCACCAACGCGGGGTCGCCGGTTAACCGGGTCGCCAGGAACACCAACAAACTGATAACCAACAGTGTGAAGATGCCCTGAATGACCCGTATTCCAATGAATTGCCACATGGATGGTTCACAAGGACCCTAATTCAGTTTCATGGTCCAGATGGCGGTTTGATATGCCACAACCGGCCACGGGTCCCAGGAAGCGATGCGCGGGCCGACACCCCACGGAAGGTTCACGTAACCGGTACCGAACTCGTAGTGTTCTTCTCGCAGTATTTTGTAAGCCTTGTTGAACGCGTCCTGGCGCAGTGTCGGGTCAACTACGGACAGCGCTTCCTTGGCGACGGCGATAAGATCATCCCGTCGTCCGCCCAAGTGTCCCCCTCCTTCGGGGTCGCCGTAAATGGCGTTGGTGATGCTTCCGCCGTCCCACCGGGTTTCGTTCGCGCGGATGATCACCTTGCCGTCCAGTTGCCGGTCGAACCACCGCTCGCGCACGGTTGCCGCTTCGCCCACTATCACGTCGACGTCGATGCCAAGGTTCTTCCGCCACATGTCTGCGATCAGCTGGGCTTGTTCCGGAAGGAACGGCACGTCACCAGCTTTCCAGGTGTGAACTTCCAAAGTCCCAAAACCTTCACCATTCGGGTATCCGGCATCGACCATCAGTTGTTGGGCCTTTTCGGGGTCATATGGGAAGGGGTCCAGATCTTCACTGTAACCCAGGGCGTTGGGAGTGGCCCAGTTCCATCCGCGGGATACTGCGGCCTCTGGTCCATACAACGAGTTGATTATCAGGTCCTTGTCGATGGCATAGTCCAGCGCTTGACGGACTTCCTTCTTGTTGCACGGGAACTCGACCTCCCAGCAACCCGGCAACAGAATCCACATGTATGAGGATTCCTGCGCCCAGATGAACCTTGCGCCACCGTCTTCGACCTGGTCCTTGACAGACAGGTTCGCTTCGATCACGTCTGCGTCGCCAGCCCGGAGAGCCGCCACGCGAGTTGCCACTTCGGGCACCAAGCGCATATCCAGGGTTTGGAATGACGGCCCGCGTTCCGGATCGAAATAGTCTTCGTAGCGTTCAAGAAGGATCTGCTCGCTGATCACGTGATCCTCGAGACGGAACGGACCGGCTCCGATGGGTGCGTCGTTGTACCCGCTTTGCCCAAGACTCTCGAAGTAGGTT
Source organism: Chloroflexota bacterium (assembly GCA_026710825.1). GTDB lineage: Bacteria > Chloroflexota > Dehalococcoidia > Lucifugimonadales > UBA3495 > Bin87. The sequence continues at coordinate 62,268 of JAPOQH010000030.1, forward strand.
TTGGGAAGGAGGATGCCGGCGATTCCAAAGCTCAAATCAGAAATGAAGAATGGGAAGAACGCCTTGGGGGTGGTGTGCGTGACGCGCAGGGTGTTCGGCCCGGTGGCTTCTATGCTTGCCGTCTCGGCCGCTTCCGCCTGGACGCTGGGGCTGATAGATTCCGTAACTGCCTCAGGGCCAAAGGTGAACTCCATCGTGAACATTGCGTCGTCGATGGTCAGCGGATCGCCGTTATGGAACGTGATCCCGTCCCGCAACGTCAGATCCCAAGAAAGGCCGTCTTCTGAGACGGTCCAGTCGGTCAATACGCCCGGCACCATTTCGAGGTTTGCATTGCCGTTGATCCAGAATGCGTGCATCTGGCGACCGTAGGTTGCGGTTTCACCGACTCCATCCCGGGGCGTGAAGAGTTCCGTGGCCCAGACCGCGTTCATGAGCGTGACTTTGCCGCCTGTTTCCTCGGTCATGGCGGCGGCAGGCGCCTCGGTCGGCTGTGCTCCGGCCGCTGGAACCGCGGTTGCTGCGGGAGCGGCGGTGGGTTGGGCGGCGGCCGGAGCAGGATCTTCGGCAGGCCCTCCGCAGGCCACGGCGAACGACATCAAGAGCGCGGCCATCGAGACCAGTAGTAACGTCACGCCCAATTTGCTATGCAACATTAGGGGTTCCCTCCGAGTCAGCGACTGATTTAGGAGTGTTCATTTACAAAACTGATTCTGCGTGGGCAGGACGGTAGCACATACCTGAATAGGGCGTCAACAATCGTCGGCGGGACACAAAAGACCCAACATAGCCACACATAAAAAGCGTCAGGGTGACGCATTGCGTCACCCTGACGGCGATTTACTTACCGGTTTGACTGACTATCCGGCGCGTCTCAAACGGGGGTCCAAATAGTCTCGGAGCCAATCACCGAAGAAGTTGAACGCCATCACCACGATGGTGATGATCAGACCCGGGAACAGCGCAATCCACCATGCCTGGGTGAGGAGTTTGCGCCCTTCCGCGATCATGATTCCCCACGCAGGGTCCCCCACCTTCAGGCCCAGTCCCAGGAAGCTCAACGAAGCTTCCAACAGGATCACCTGGCCTATGCTGACGCTGGTCAGGACCATCAGGGTGTTGATGACGTTGGGGAAGAGATGGCGCCAGACAATCATGCCGGGGGATACCCCGTAAATTTGGGCAAGGACGACAAAGTCGCGGTCGCGAACCGACAACACCTCGCCACGAATCATCCTGGCGAACCGGGCCCATTGGGTGGCGGCAATGGCAATCATGACGTTCCACACACCTGTGCCCAAATAGGTAACGATCAGCAGGGCCACCAATATTGACGGGAAGCCGAGAACGGCGTCAGTGATCCGCATCAAGGCGGAATCGACCCATCGCCCGGAGTAACCCGACACCAGGCCCACCATCGTTCCGGCCAGGATCGCCACGATGATTGACGGAGCGGTAACCTGCAACATGGTGCGGGAGCCGTGGATAAGGCGGCTGAGCACATCCTTGCCCAGCTTGTCGGTTCCAAGCACGTGACCAGCGCTGGCAAACGGTGGCTGGGTTTTGTTCCGTACGTCATTTTCGCGGGGGTCGTACGGTGAAATAAGGTTGGCAAAGATGGCGCAGAAAACGATCACCAGCAAAATAGTGATGGGAATCCACGGGAGTCGAGCGTCCTTGATACGCTGCCGCCAGCTGGCCGGGGCGCGGTTATCAAGGATCAATGCGGGGGTTTCGGCAGCCAAAATCGTGCTCCTGGGTGGATTAGTTCAAACGGACCCGTGGGTCGGCGTATCCATATAGGATGTCAACGACCAACGCAGTCAGTATGTAGGCGGCGCCGGATACCATGATCGCGCCCAGCACCTGGGGATAGTTATTTGACAGTACCCCGTCCAGCAACATCAAACCCACTCCGGGCCACGCGAACACGACCTCCACCACCACCGACCCGTTGAGCAGCCCAGCGAGGCTGATGCCGCCGAACGTAATCACCGGGATCAATGCATTGCGAGCGGCGTGCTTCCAGATGACGACCCGGTCGCCCATGCCCTTCACCTGGGCAAATTTCACGTAGTCGGTATCCAATACTTCCAGCATGGCGGACCGGGCCAGCCGCATGATGGCCGCGATAATGGCCAATGCCAGAACCGACGCCGGCAACATCAGATGCCGGAACATATTGGGAATCTGCGACCACTCAGGTATCCAACCCTGAGTGTCTCCCCGTCCATAGGCCGGCAGCCATCCCCAGTAGCCGGCGAACAGGATGATGAGCATGATGGCAATCCAGAATTGAGGGACAGCCATACCAAAGATGGCGAATGCCTTGCATATCCGGTCAAGCAGGGTGTCGCGCTTCACCGCCGATATGATGCCAAGCGGAACCCCGATTCCCACCGCCAGAATCATGCCTGCCACCGCTAGGTGGACCGTGGCAGGAATCCTCTCTTTTAGGATTTCCTGAACCGGACGCCGTTCGGTGAACGAGTTTCCAAAGTCGAGGATGACGGCGCGCCGCAGGAAATTCCAGTATTGGACGATAAATGGCTTGTCCAGGCCCAGCCGAGCTTTCTGCTCCTCGTAAACGGTTTCGTCGTGTTCGGCGGAGATGGGCAGCAGGAAGCGTGCCGGGTCGCCGGCCAAGTGGACGCTGCCGAATACGACAAAACTAAGCGCAATAAGGGTGATGATCCCCTCTATCAATCGTCGTCCAATGTAGCCGGTCATGATTCAGTCCGTTCCTGAAATTTGGTGGTATGCCAGAGCATACAGTATCTCTTGTCAAATAGCCTCGGTGAGTACGGCGCACCGTTATCTCACCGAGGCTATTGTGCCGGTTAGGCGTTCTACCTGGTCCTACTTCAGTTTCACCGTCCAGATGGCGGTGACGTAGGGCACGAGGCTCCACGGTTCATAGGACGCCACATCGGCGCCGAGGCCCCACGGGACGTTGGTGTTGAAACCGTCGCCCCAGTAGGCCTGGTCGTGCAGGTAGGCGTACATTTCATTGTACGACTGCTGACGGGTGTCAGGATTGAGGTCAGAGAGACCCTTCTCCACGACCGGGGTGGTGGTGCTGGCCCATGGTTCGAGGGTGGGGTCGTCGATTGCACGCCAAGCGATGGCGGAGTTGAGGAACGCGCCCTGGGTGATGGAGGTTCCATCGAAGCGCCCTTCGTTGGTACGAACCAGCACGTTTCCGGGATATTCCCGGTTATTCCACGCCTGGCGGGTGGCGGCGGCGTCGCCGACCACTACCTCAACGTCCCAACCGAGGCCCTGTTCCCAGAAGTCATGGTAAAGCTGGGCCAATTCGGGCAGGCCGGGGAGGTCGCCCGCTTCCCAGGTGTAGATGGTGAACGAGATCTGCTCGCCGTTGGCGTCGGTTCCGTCGCTGCCGTCGGCGCCACCGAATCCGATGGACTTGAGCAGTTCGTGAGCCTTGGCCACGTCGTAGGCGCGCGGCCGCAGGTTCTCTCCCCAGCCCAGAGAGTTGGGGGTCACGTGGGACCAACTGTTGGCGTTGATGGCTTCGGGGTTGTACAGACCGTTGACGATATCGTCCTTGTTGAGAGCGTGCTCGGCGGCCTGGCGGGCTTCCTTGTGGTAGCACCACAGGGACTCGTTCCAGCAGTCCACGTAAACTACCCAGTTGTAGGAGGACTCGCGCTGCCAGGCGATGGATGCGCCGTCGATGCCGGCGATCTGCTCCTGCAGCTCGATGTCGGCTTCGATCAGTTGAGCCTGGCCGTCGCGCAGGGCGGCGACACGGGCCTGACCGTCCGGAACCACTTCGAGGTCCAGGGTGTCAAAGGTGACGCGGCGGTCTTCGTCAAAACCGTTTTCGGGAGTCCAGAAGAAATCCTCAAAGCGCTCGAAGGAATACTTCTGCTTGAGGATGGAATCGGTAACCCGCATGGCGCCGATACCGATGGGGTCTTCTTCGTAGCCCTCGAATCCGTTGGCGCCGGCGCGGGCGCGCATGGCGGCCTCGGGAACGATCATAGGGTCTGCGCCCTGGGCGTTTTCAGACCAGTTGAACGCGAAGTCCAAGCGGACCGTGTTGAAAGTAACGTGAACCTGGTCGGCGGCGGCTCCTTTTTCGACCTTGTCAACGAGCTTGGCAAACGCTACGTCGCGCGGCTCGTAGTAGGTGGATTCCAGGAGGGCATCGGACTCTGTACCCATGCGGCTGTCCAGGTTGAAGAACACGTCGTCGCGGGTGATGGTGCTGCCGTCGTGGGCTTTGATGAACCCGTCGTTGACGGTGAAGGTCCACACCTTGCCATCCTCGCTGACGGACCAGTCTTTGGCGACCGCGGGTGTGAGCTCGCTGCCACCCTTGCCGCCGACGAGGGCGACCTGGAAGATGCGCTGGAATTTGAGGTCTTCGCCTTCGGTGAGGAAGGGGTCGAACTTACCGTTGCCAAGGTTGGTGACCAGGACGGTGACGTGGCCGCCGGCCTTCTCGGCCATCATGGCGTCGGCGGATTCGGTTGCTTCGGGCATGGAGGTGGGAGCGGCGCTGGAACCGCTATCCCCGGAACTCGCGGGCGCGGCCGGGGCGGGGTCGGCGGCGGGGCCGCCACAAGCGATTGCTGCGATCAGCCCGGCTGCGAGGCCCACGGCCAACAGCAATCGTGCGTTCAAGAACCGATTTATTCTCATATAGGAGCACTCCTCTTTTGCGTCGAGCCGGCACGTCAGCATGCGCACCGGGTAACCGACTCGTTAACGGATGGGGCAAGATTAATACGCCGGTATCGGCGCGGTGTCAAGAGTTGGCTACGAAATCATTCGTAATGGCGACGTTTTGGGGATAGTGGTTCACTAGAAATGTACCCCCGCGATTGTCGGTTGACTGCCGAAACGCGGCGAGGCGGGCCATCGATGTAATATAATCCCCGGCATGTTCACCCCGACCAGGTTGTTTTACATTTTTGGAGCGGCTATTTGCGGATCCGCCGCGGGCGGATATGTGGCGTGGGCCATTGCCGCTCGATTCGCGCGCATAGCCGAGCTGAACGACCGCACTATAGTGGAGCCCCACATCCTCGTCGTGCTGTGTGTGGCGGGAGGGCTATTGGCGTTCCCGCTGGGAGCGGCGGCCGGGTTGTTGGGAGTCGCCCTGTTCAACCGGGGGGTCGACTATATTCGCCGGGCCGGCAGCGGGAGGAACTCGGAGCGCAGTTCCTGGGTAACGCGGCGCGCAGCCGGCGACGAATCCAGAAACGAATGAGAATTTGCCGAAGGGTTAAGACGAGTCTACAACGCACCGTTGAGGAGAGAATGCATGCCGCAATTCGTACGCGTTTACACGGGAGACGATGGCCAGTCGCGCCTGGAACACTATGATCCGCCGTTCGAGGATTTCCTGGACACCGAGGGGGCGTACGGTCGAGGAACCCCGATGCAACCGACATCGGGACTGACCATTCGCATTTCTCCGCCCGACTATTTCCTGGACTTCCACTGCGCGCCCCGGCGTCAGTACACCATTACGCTGGCAGGGCAGGCGGAAATCGGGTTGAGCGATGGCACGACGCATCGCGTGGGACCTGGCGATGTGCTGCTGGCCGAGGACCTGACCGGCGCGGGGCATACCACCCGAGTAGTGGGTGGCGAGGAAAGGGTGTACCTGGTGATTCCGTTGTCGGACTAGTGGACCCATCCTAAAGAAGCTGGAATAAAACCGTGCGCGTAGAGCCGCATGACTCCCAGACCGCTTCCGCTCCGGCACCAAATGGCCGGAGCGGTATCTTTTACGGTTGGTGGGTGTTGGCGGCGTCGGCGGTGTTGGGATTCGGCGCTTTCGGGGTGGTGATTCCGGGGTACCTGGCGTTTTCCGTTCCGATCAGAACGGAACTGGAGTTGAGTTCCGGTCAGTCCGCATTCATTGTGGGAGCGGCCTGGGGGATCGGCGACATTACATCGCTGGTGGCCGGATGGCTGGCCGACCGGTACGGGGCCCGGCGGCTGGTTCTGGTGGGAGGGCTGCTGTGCGGGATAGGTTTCGCGGGACTGGCGTTCGCCGGTTCGTTCTGGGCCATCGTGCTGTCGTACACCGTGGCGGCATCGGTGGGCCGGGGCCTGGGGATATTCCCGACGCTGATGACCGTTGCCAACCAGTGGTTTGAGGACCGCAAAGCGTTGGCGTTGGCGATAGTCAATACGGCCGTAACGGGCGGCGCGGCGGCGATATTGCCGGCGTTGAGCTATGCGAGCGGGGAAATCGGGTGGCGCACGGTGGCGCTGATAGCCGGCGGAGTGGTGTGCGCGCTGACGCTGCCGGCCGCCGCAATCATACGGAGCAGGCCGGAGGATATTGGACTGGAACCGTACGGATCCGGCCGGCCGGCACGACAGGCATCCCGGGGAGCCGCGAGGCGGACGCGCGCGACGGGAACGGCGCGGCGGGAATACTCGGTCAGGCAGGCCCTGGCGACGCTGTCGTTCTGCGCGCTGGCGCTGGGGGCAATCCTGCGCACCGTGCCGTCGGACGGGGTGGTGATCAACCAGATTCCCATCCTGATATGGAAAGGCGTTGCGGAAACGCGGACATCCACGTATCTGTCAATCACATATTTCGCCACCATACCGGCGCGGTTCGGGATGGGGTTGGCCGCGACATGGGTGTCGCCGAGGTTGATGCTGAGCCTGGCGATGGCGGTGGTAACGCTGTGCACGGTGGCGGCGTTGGGAGTTCGCGGAGATGCCGCGGCGTGGTTCCTGATCATCTCATCAGCCGCCGGGCAGGGGGTGAGTTCGCTGGCGTGGATCACAGTGGGCGAATACTTCGGGAGGCGCAGTTTCGGGACGCTGGTGGGATTGATGACCGTATTTTATGGAGTGAGCGGGTTGATTGTGCCGGCGCTGGCCGGGGCGGCGTTTGACCGGACGGGCAGTTTCGTGCCGGTGCTGCTGGTGGTGGGAATACTGCAGGCGGTTTCGGCGGGGTCGTTCGCGTTGGTCAAGCGACCGGCGGCCGATGCGAACGATGATGAGGGGTAGGGCGACGGGAACCGGATGATCGAGCAAACCGGATGATCGAGCAACCGATACAAGACGCACCGCAACGGGGTGCGCGCGGCATATTCTACGGTTGGTGGGTGCTTGGCGCAGCGGGCGGCCTGGGGTTCCTGGGTTTCGGCGCGCTCATACCGGGGTTCCTGGTATTTGCCACGCCAATCAGAGGCGCGCTGGGGATCAGTTCGGCGCAGTTCGCTTTCGTGGTGGGGGCCGCGTGGGCGGTGGGCAATGTGGCTTCGCTGGGAGCGGGATGGCTGGCCGACCGGTACGGAGGCCGGATGCTGGTGCTGACGGGAGGGCTGCTGTGCTGTGTTGGATTCGGGGCAGTGGCCGGGGTGAATGAATACTGGCAGCTGCTGTTGCTGTATTCGGGGGTGGCGGCGATGGGTCGGGGGATAGGGGTGGCTCCCAACCTGATGACGGTGGTGAACCAGTGGTTTGTGAAGCGCAAAGCGTTGACCATGACGCTGCTCAACACGGCATTTGCGGGCGGCGCGGCGATGATGGTGCCGCTGATGGCGTATTGCGAGGGCGAGTTCGGGTGGCGCAACGTGATCCTATGGACGGGCGGGTTTGTGGCGTTGCTGACGGCGCTGGCGACGGTGGTGATACGGAGCCGTCCCGAGGATATGGGTTTGTTGCCCGATGGGGAGGTTCCCGCCGGGGGGAGAGCCGGCCGGGGACGGCGCATCGAGCCGACGTACTCGGAATCTGACTTCACGCTGCGCCGGGCGGTGGCGACGCCGGCGTTCTGGCTGATGACGGCGGCGGTGACGCTCCGAATAGCGGCGGCGGATGCGCTGGTCATCAACCAGATTTCGATGCTGGTGTGGAAGGGGATTCCAGAGGAACAGGCAGCGTACTTTCTATCGGCCACCTTTTTGGTGATCATACCGTTGAGGTTTGCCATGGGACTGGGCGCCATGGTGGTCCCATCACGGTGGCTGCTGTTTGGCGGGATGACGGTCGGAGCGGCGGCGGCGATCGCTTACCTGTTGTGGTCGGGCTACCCGGCGGCGGCGATGTTCGTATTGTCGATAGCGGCCACCGAGGGGATTGCGACGCTGGGTTGGCTGGCGGTGGGCGAGTATTTCGGGCGGCGCAGTTTTGGGTCGCTGGTGGGGATCATGACGGTGAGTTTCGGGGCGGGCTCGCTGATCGCGCCGGTGGCGGCGGGATGGGTTTTTGACCAAACCGGGCAGTACGGGATCGCGCTGATCGTGGCGGCGGTGATGCAGTTGGGGTCGGGAGTTTGCTACCTGCTGGCGCGGCGGCCGGTGGTTTCGGCTTTACAGGGATGAACGGGATGGACAGGATTTTGAGACGCCGAGCACCGTTGGCGAATGACAAAGTAGTCACGATGCTGGTTGACGGCAATCCGAAACGCCCGTGGGGAGCCGCGTACCGGCGATTCAATCTATACCGCGACGGGATGACGGTGGGGGAATTTCTGGCGGTTGGCGGCACGCGTGGAGATCTTTGGTATGACCAAGATCATGGGTTTATCAGGGTGGTTTAAGGAGTGCCGACGGTTCCGAATCGTTCCGCCGTTCCCGCGACGGGGATGACCCCGGATATACCGGGGAGATGGGGTTGCCGGATTCCCGCGCGGTAAAGGCGCATCTATGACTTTCGGGGGATGACGCGCGAAGCTGGGCAGGACGGTTGGGCGGCGTTTGGACCGGTGCGGGGAGGGTGGACTCGCGAAAAGAGATGCAAAGGGTTTGGAGCGGAGTAACGGATAGGGGCGAATGATTATTCGCCCCTACGGTCAGGAAAAGCGAGTGGCCCCTACGCGATCCATTCCCGCCAAGGGAGCGGGTGGTTGGCAAGCCGATTGTCGGGTGAGGGCTAGTCGAGGGTGAAGCCCTCGTAGCCGTTGGCGACGACGTCGGCGCGCTTGGCCCGCATGACCGGCGCGGTGTCGGGCGCGGTGAGGAGGACGCGGGCCTTGCCGGGGATGTTGGCGCCGACGAACCAGGAGTCGGCCTGGGTTCGCAGGATGGCCTCGCCGTCTTCCTTCATGTGGCGCACCCATTCGGCCTCGGCCTCCGGGGTCGCCATGATGCGCTGGTGTCCGCTATCTCGGACGTGGGCGATGGCGTCGGTGACCCATTCAACCAGGGGCTCGGCGGAGCGGGGGAAGTTGCCCACCGAGGCGGCGTTGACGGTGAAAAGGTTGGGGAAGTTGTGGCTGGACATTCCCATATATGTGCGCGGGCCGTCGGCGAATTTTTCCTTGAGGACCTCGCCGCCGATGCCCTGGATGTGAATCAGGTTGAGGGGGCCGGTGACGGCGTCGTAGCCGGTCGCGTAGATGAGGACGTCGAATTCGAACTCCTCGCCGCCGGTGAGTTGGAGGCCACGAGGGGTGATGCGCGCGATGGGGTCCTTGCGCACATCGACGAGACGGACGTTGTCCTGGTTGAAGACCTCGTAGTAGCCGGACTCGCAGGGGAGGCGCTTGGAGCCGAACATGTGGTTCTTGGGCACCAGCATCTCGGCGACCTCGGGGTCGTGGACGCGCTGGCGGATCTTGTTGCGGACGAACTCGGCGTAGTCCTCGTTAGCCTCGCCGGGCATCATGACGTCGTAGAAGTTGGAAAGCCACTTCTTGAAGCCGGGTTCGGCCCACAGGCGTTCGTATTGCTCCAGCTTCTCCTCTTCTGGAACGGCGAGGGCGGAACGGGTATCGAACATGTGCATGAAGGAGCCCGGGGTTGCCATGCACTGCTCGAAGATCTCGGGGTAGTGGGCCTTGATGTAGGCCTGGGTCTCGTCGTCGATCTGGGAGTTCCGGAGAGGCACGCAGTAGTTGGCGGTGCGCTGGAAAACGGTGAGGTGGCCGACGTCCTTGGCGATCTCGGGGATGATCTGGACGGCGGTGGCGCCGGTGCCGATGATGCCGACCTTCTTGCCGACCATATCGACGCCTTCCTTGGGCCAGCGGTTGGTGTGGGTCGAGATGCCCTCGTAGCTCTCCAGTCCCTCGAAGTCGGGGACGTAGCGGGCGGAGAGGATGCCGATGGCGGTGATGACGAACTGGGCGCGGGCCTGGTAACCGTCATCGGTGGTAGCGACCCAGCGGTTGGCGTCCACGTCGTACACCAACGAGGCGACGCGTGAGTTGAAGCGGATGAACGGGCGCAGGTCGAACTTGTCGGCCACGTAGTTGAGGTAGCGCTCGTTCTCGGGCTGGGCGGAGTAGTGCTCCTTCCACTCCCATTCCTGGAGCAGTTCCTGCGAGAAGGAGTAACCGTAGGTGTAGCTTTCGGAGTCGAAACGGGCGCCCGGGTAGCGGTTCCAGTACCAGGTGCCGCCGACGCCGTCGCCTTCCTCGAAGGACATGGCGGTGAAGCCAAGTTGCCGGAGGCGGTAGAGGGAATACAAGCCAGTAACACCGGCTCCGATCACGATGACCTCGAACTCATCGACATTCCCGCCGGATTGCGGTGCGGCGGCGGGTGTTTCCTGCGCGGAAGTAACCATACAATGCTCCTTTCTCCCTACGGGAGCGCCCGGGGACCAACGAAATCTATGGCCGGATTATACACAGTTGCGGGAATCCGTCCTGCCAATTCACCAAAATTTAACATATTTCCGGTGATCGGGCACTTCAGCAGGCGAGTTGGAGGGGGTTGGGGAGCTTGATTCGGAAGGTCTTTTCCAGGGCGCGCTGCCACAGGGGCGAGAGGGTGATTCGGTGCGGGTTCTGCGGTTTGGCCCACAGATGGGCGTGGCACGTGCAGCGTCGGGGAGCGTCGCCGTTCTCGTAGTGTCCGTGGGGGTCAGGCTGGGCGGCCAGCGGCGCGGAGTGCAGTCTGTACTTGCGGGTGATCTCCTTGTAGTTGGGCAGGCTGAGGATGTCCTGGATGCAGGTGAAATCGGGCGCGATGGGAAAGTCGGGCTGGCGCAACCATAGCTTGTGGTGCCGCACGGGTTTGGGATCGCCGGCGATGAGGCGCAGGGCGTGGGTGATGAGGGATGCGACGCGGCGGCGCATGCGGCGGAGGGACGTTTGGCATGGATGTACAGGATTTACAGGATGATTTGATTTGGTGGGACGGGCCGCTCGTGGTTCGACAGGCTCACCATGAGCGGGTTTGGGGTGCGGTTTGACGGGCACGCCGTGAGCGGATTTGGGGTGTGATGCGACGGGCTCAGCGTGAGCGGGTGCTGTTGGGATCTGCTGGGAGATGGTGTGGGCCTGGCGGAAGGTTTTGAGGTGGGAGCGGCTCAGGGTCTCGCCCACGATGTTGGCGTGGAGGACGGTTTCCAACTGGCGTTGGGATTTGTGCTTCCAGCCCTGATGGACGGCGAGGGCCGTGGTGGCATGAGAGGCGGCGCGGCGCAGTGCCACGGCGGCCTCGGCAGGGTCGTGGGTAGCCGGGTCGTGGGTAGCCGG
>JAPOQH010000027.1 GCA_026710825.1 Chloroflexota bacterium
CCTGGAACGCGCCATCACGGCTTACGAAACGCGGCGCAACACCGCGCGCGTCCCTATCAACTGGCGCTTCAGCACCGACCACGCCAGAACCAAACTCCATCGCTTCTATCCCTGCCTTTCCAACGTTGACTGAGTACTAGTCCGTTTATTCGACATATGCTGTAACGGCGGAAAATGCCGTCTGCTGCGCGATGAACGAGCAACCCTTACGTCATTTGGAAATAAATCGAATATACGGATTGTTTATTTGGCAGTGAACTGCACTACAATTCCATTGGCATAGCTTAGGCTCTGCTTTAGTATGGCATCAACTTGGCAACCCACTACGGGCATTCTTTTAGCACGCCCTTACACGTTGACCTTCACCGTAATGCGCAATCGCTAGGATGGAGTGAAATTTTGACCAAGCTTGTACCTCGCCTAGTAAATTACATTCCAATGCTCACTAAACTCGTCGTTTGCACTGTTCTGTCCCTCGTAACGCTCCTCAGCGTCGGATGCTTCCTATTCGACGGATCTCCAGAACCAGAACCCACTCATCAACCTCCGGTTTCAAGTGTTCCCACGCCTAACTTTGAGGCAACCATCGCCGCCGCGGTCGTTGCCGCGATGGCAAGCCAACCAACGCAGCCCGGGACAATCGACCAAGCTCAACCTGTAACATCCCCTACCCGTGAGCATCCGGCGGAACCTACATCTTTACCCTCTCAGAATCCGGCTGTGGAACAGCTAACGACCATCACTCCCTCCCAACCTACCCCTATGTCTGCTCCAACATCGGAGCCGGCACCGACGGTTCAGCCCCTGGCGGCGGCGACCGTCAGCGCAGGCTCTCAACATACGTGTTGGCTCCAGTCAGATGGGACAGCTTACTGTTGGGGTGCCAACGGAGAGTCGGACAAGGGACAAGCTGATGCCTCGACACAACCTCTCTCCCATATTACCGCTGGGAACATGCACAGTTGCGGGATTGTAGCGGATACGGGCGCTGCGATCTGCTGGGGAGACAATTCCCATTGGCAATCGTCGCCACCTGCCGATCTGTTCACCTATATTGACGCGGGATATCGACACACATGCGCCTTACGCCCTGACGGAACCGCGCAATGTTGGGGCAACAATGACCACGGACAGTTGAACGTACCGGATCTACGATTCTCATCCATTTCCGCAGGCGGATCTCACACCTGCGCTATAACGCGCGAGGGTGATGCCGTGTGCTGGGGGGACAGCTACCTGTCGCAATCTCAACCGCCCAGCACAAAGCTGGTCGCCGTTAGTGCCGGCGAATGGCACTCATGCGGCATCACTAAGGATGGAGCAGCGGTCTGCTGGGGTTCGAATGCTGACGGTCAAACCATCCCAAACGTCCGTGGCTCACTCCGGAGCATATCATCTGGGGCGCGCCACACTTGCGCCGTCGACAACAGCGGTCGAGCCCATTGCTGGGGTGCAGAAGATCATTTCCAATCGGCCCCCAATGGCGACTTCAGATTCGTGGCCGCAGGTGCCGAACACACTTGTTGGTTGGATTCTCGTGAAAAAGTGACCTGTCGCGGAGGTAACAGCTACGGGCAGAGTTCGCTCCCGTCATCTGACAAATACCGCGCTGTTTCTGTTGGGACATCTCATTCTTGCGCAATCCGCCTTGACGGATTTGTGGTTTGTTGGGGGCGCAACCGCTACGACTCGAACGCCTCGCCCCGGTCCCAGTTCAAGTCCATCGATTCGGGTGATCACTTCACCTGCGGCATTCTTTTGGATGACACTCTTGCTTGTTGGGGCAACAACGATCAGCAGCAAGCTTTTCCGCCGAGAGGTGCGTTCCTGCACGTCAGCGCCACGGAATCGCGCGCATGCGGGGTGAAGACCGACCAAACCGCCGTCTGTTGGGGTTTTACGCGCTTGGACAACGGCACCCCGGTGGCAGCGGCTTTCCCGCCGAATAAACCCTTCAAAACTGTGTCAGCATCCGACCGCCACTCGTGTGGACTGCTGTCCGACGGCACGGTGGATTGTTGGGGCGAAAACCCGTACGGAGATCGTGGACAGACTGCTCCAGCTACCGGATTGTTCCAATCGGTGACCGTCGGCAATGGACATTCCTGCGGGTTGCGAGCTGACTCAACGGTGTCCTGCTGGGGAAACAACGACGATGGTCAGGCAAGCCCGCCTGCGGGCACTTTCAAGTCGGTCAGTGCCGGGGGCAATTCCTTCGCTTGCGGAGTTACTACCGACGGCAAAGGCGTGTGCTGGGGGCTCGAAGAAGAAGGTAAAACCGTCCCGCCCAAGCACGAATTTTTAACCGTATCAGCCGGGATTTTTCATGCCTGCGGCCTGAGGGTCGACCAGCGCATCGTCTGTTGGGGCAGCAATTACCAAGGTATTTCGTCGCCACCCTGATGTAAGCTCTCCGGAAACGCAAGCACTGATTCCCATGGCCCGATTTTCTGGCGCCCTAGTGCGGGGTGTTGAACTGCACCAGTATCCCGTCCGGGTCAAAAACGTAGATGCTGCGGATATCGCCATCGGCGTTGGTGAACGACTCGATGGGGCCGGCCAGTTCAACGCCCTTGCTGAGCAGTTCGTGGGTCAAGCCCTTGACGTCTTCGACTCCGAACGAGATGTGGCTGATGCCGACCATGTCCAGCTTGATGGGCTCGCCATCCGGGTTGTCGCCGGGATGGCTGGTGAGGGTCAGCGTGGGCGTGGCTCCATCGCCGTAGGCCAGGCTGACCCAGCGACGGGCCTGGCGCTCATGCAGGTAGTTGTGCAGGCGCCCTCCCTCGGTGGGGTCGGTCATGCGGTCGCCCAGGACGGTCATGCCCAGGATGTCGCGGTAAAACGCCAGCGACCGGTCCATGTCGCTGACGCAGATGCCGATGTGGGTAACGCAAGTTGCGTCCATAGTGTTCGCCTCCCTGGAGTTGACGGCGGCCCGATTCGCACATGGTTTCGGGCCGCCAGGTCGGACGGGTCGAGGTATACGGCGTCCTAGTCCATGGGCGCGATGTGGAGCCAGCCAGGTTCCGAAATGTCCAGAACCTGCCCGTTGGGGCCGGACCACTTCTCCTCGGCGCGCGGCGGACGGGGCTGGCCGTCCGGGGCCACATCGCGTCGAACGATCTCCTCTCCGCTGATTTCCTTGAGTTTCGCGCCGGTCTCCTCCAGGCTGTCGACCTGGAAACCAATGTGGTGGATGCCGTCGTAGTTCTCGCCGTTGGGGCCGACGTCGGCGTCCTCGTTGGTCTTCCACTTGAGGATGGTCAGGTTGATGTCTCCGTCAGATAGCTGGATCTGTCGGGCGTTGCGGGCGACCTCGAACAGGTCGAAGCCTTCCTTGTAGAACTGTGCCACGGCGTCCGGATCCTCGCAGGTGATGGCAACGTGCTTGATTTTGGCCATAGTGGCTCCTCCCAATCTGGTTTCGGCACATTATAGCCGTGATGCGGCGCGTTGTAGCGTCTGCCATGGGATCGAGTCAGGGCGGTCCCGGATTGTGCAGCGCTGGGGCGGTGGCTTTACCCTGCGCTGGGTGATACCCTGTCGCCCGGCCACTTGGCCTACCCGACAGCCAGCAACACTTCCCCTTCTGACGCCGTTCCAGGCGCACCTGTGAGGCAGGTATCCCATGACCACGACCCGTACCCTGGCGGAGTTTATCGCCGACACCGAGTTTGAGAGCCTGCCATCGCCAGTGGTGGAGGCAGCCAAGATCGCGATCCTGGACGGAGTGGCGAACATGGCGGCGGGGTCGGTGCAGGAACTGGCTGACATCATCGGGCGCTACGTGCGGGACGCCGGCGGGACCTCTCAGGCGTCGGTGATCGGCTGGGGTTACAAGACCAACCCGCCGTCGGCCGCCTTCGCCAACGGGGTTTTCGGACACTGCCTGGACTACGAGATCCAGGGGTTCCCGCCCACCCACGGTACGTCATCCTGCCTGCCGTCGGCCTTGGCGCTGGCGGAGCAGCACAACGCGCCAGGCAGCCGGGTGATCACCGCCTACGTGCTGGGCTGGGAGATCCAGGGACGGCTGAGGGCCGCTTCGGCTCCGGCCACCCGAACCGGCTATCACCCGCCGGGGTTGGTGGGGCCACTGGGAGGCGCGGCGGCATCCTCCAAGACCCTGGGCCTGGACGCGGACCAGACCCTCATGGCCCTGGGCATCGCCGCCTCCCGCACCGGCGGCCTGACCGCCAACACGGGAACCATGGTGAAGTCCACGCACCCGGGCAACGCGGCGCGAATGGGAGCCGAGGCGGGCATCCTGGCCGGCATGGGGTACACGGCCAGCGACGAGGTGCTGGAGTCGCCGGTGGGGTACGCGGCCGCGCTGTTCGGCGGCGAGTTCGACTGGGATATCGCCACGGGCGGCTTGGGAGCGTCGTGGCGGTTGATCGACCCGGGTTTTGACATCAAGCGATTTCCCGCCCAGGTCTACATACAGAACGCCATCGAGGCGGCGCTGAACCTGCGCGATGAGAACGGCATCTTGGCTGACGACATCGAGCGGGTGACCATCCGCCGGCAGGGACGGGGCCATTCGGGGCCGGTTCCCCGCAGCGGACTGGACGGCAAGTTCAGCGTGGAATACTGCGCCGCCGCCGCCCTGCTGGACGGACGAGTGGGCATCGACACTTTCACCGACGCCCGCCGTTTCTCTCCGGATATGGATGAGATGCTGGGTCGCATCGGCGTGGAACCGGAAGGGCCGGAATCGGGAGCGACGCAGGCGACCGCCGTGCTCAAGGACGGCAGGACGGTGAGCGCCGAATGTTCCGCCTTCAGCGGGTCGGCGTCCAACCCGATGTCGCGGGAGCAGCGGCTGGAAAAGGTGCGCGACTGCTTCGTGCGCGCGCTGTCGGATTCCGACACCGAGCGAGTGCTGGAAATGTTGGAGAACCTGGAGAGCCTGGACGACACGGCGCAGTTAATGGCCGTGCTGGGACAGGCTGCAGCCGGCAGGAACTGAACGGGCCGGTCCCGTCACCACAGCGGCTGAATTACGGTTTTTGTGTTTCTAAAGGGCAAGCTCCACTACGCCTGGATCATCGTGGCCATCGCCGCGATGATGGGGTTCATCACCTCTTCGGTGCGGTTCGCTGCCGCTGCCCTGGTGCCCTATCTCAGCGATGCCACCGGCGATTTCGGCTGGAGCTATGGAGCGATCACGCTGGCATTCAGCCTCCAGTGGATAATTTTCGGGATGGCGAGCCCCTATGTGGGTTGGCTCGGCGACCGGTACGGAGTCCGCTGGTTCCTGCTGTTTGGCGCCATTCTGTTCATCATCGGGATGCTGCTGACCGGCATTATGAACAGCCTGTGGCAGTTCTACCTGTTCTTCGGCGTGATCCTGGGCATCGCCTCCACGATTTTCACCGTGCTGCCCGTGTCCGGCATAACCCTGTGGTTCCGGAGACACCTGGGCGCGGCCATGGGGATCGTGTGGTCGTTCCAGGGGATCGGCGTCGTTGCGTTCCTGTTCCTGATCGGCGCGGCGTTCGGCCAACTGGGTATCCAATGGATCTTCTGGCTTCCGGGCATTGCCGGCGGAGCGCTCCTGCTGGTGCTGGTGAGGTTCTTTTACAACGGTCCCGCTGACATCGGCTTGCGACCCTTGGGCGATCTCGGCAACGAGCCGATCCAAAAGCCCAGGAGGGACGAGGCCACCAAGGTAAGGGCCAGGGTCTTCATCCAGCAGGCCAAGCGCACCGCCACGTTCTGGAACCTCATCGGCATCCACTACTGGGGATGCATGGGCCACCAGATCATCAACGTGTTGATCGTGGCCATCGCCGTGGACCGGGGCCTGTCCCTAGCCGCAGCCACCGGCGTGCTGGCGACCCAGCAGGTCGTGGGTGTCGTCGTCCGCGCCGCCGTGCCCGTGGTGGCGGAGCGCCTGGGTTGCAGGATGGTCTGGGTGGTCGGTATGGCCCTCCAGGTATTCCCGCTGCTGCTCATTCTCTTTTTCAACGACCTTTGGGCGTATTACCTGTTCGCCATACTCTTTGGCATCGGCCAGAGCACGGAGGTGCCCACGTTCCCCATCGCCAATCGGCAGTATTACGGGAACGTCCCGCAGGGCAGCCTCTACGGATGGCAGAGCCTGGGCAGCGGTCTGGGGATGGGACTGGCGCCCTTGGCTGGCGGGCTCCTGTGGGACTTCACCGGAACCTACATGGCGCCGCTGCTTCTGTCCCTGGGGTTCAGCACGATGGCCCTGATCCAGTCCTGGCTGCTGCCGTCGCCCAAGGTGAGACAGATACCCGACTGGGAGACCCACCTGCCCGCCAACCTGCAGCCCGCCGGTGTCAGGGCCGCCGATTAGAGCGAGCCGCGACTGACGGCTGTCGGAGTAACCAGGGACTCGTCGCGACCGACGCGGAGTATCAGCAATGACCAACCAGACCGCGGACGTTGTCATCGTGGGCGGCGGCGTGATCGGGACCAGCATCGCGATGCACCTGGCCATGATCGGTTCCGGCCGGGTCGTCCTGGTGGAGCAGGGCCACTTGGCAAGCGGAGCCAGCGGCCTGTCCGGCGCGATGGTGAGGGAGCATTACCTGCATCCGACGCTGGTGCGCATGTCCATGGAGGCGAGGTCCGTTTTCCACAACTTCGCCGAGGTGATCGGTGGCGATGTGAGATTCCGGAACACGGGCCGGCTGCAGCTGTTCCCTGAACACGACGAGCCCGCGGTGAGCGCCAACGTCGCCATGAACCGGGACCTGGGCGTCAACATCGAGATGCTCACACCGTCAGAGGCTACCCGCGTAGTGCCGCAACTGGACGTCTCCGGCATTGCGGTATGCGGGTACGAGCCGGACGCCGGTTATGCGGACCCGGTGGCGACGACCTACGCCTACGCCGATCGAGCGCGAACGCTGGGAGCCGAAATCATCACTCAGACTCCCGTAAACGAACTCATCGTTTCAGGAGGGCGGATCACGGCGGTCGAGACCGCAGACGGCCGCATCGAGACCGATACGGTGGTGGTGGCCGCCGGTTCCAGGACCAACCGGTTGGTCGGCCCCATCGCAGAGCAATTGCCTATAACTGCCACCCGCGTGCAGATGGCCCACTTTTTCCGTCCGCCGGCGCTGGAATCGATGAGCACGATTGTGATCGACCGTTCCACGGGAGCGTACCTGCGGGAGGACGCCGGCCGCGGCGCGCTGGTGGGAGCGGAGGGTCCGGGAGACCTGAGCGAGTTTGAAAATCCCGACGACATCCCGAGGAACGCCGACCATGAAATGATCGAGAGCCTGTGGCGGCGCGCCAGCATGAGGTTGCCCGATTTCGCCGCCGCCATCTGCCGGGGCGGCTACAGCGCGCACTATGACATGACGCCCGACGGCAACCCCATCATCGATCAAAGTACCAACGTCGCGGGGTTGTTCTACGCTGCCGGATTCAGCGGGCACGGCTTCAAGCTGTCGCCGGTGATCGGGAGGATGGTGGCGGAATTGGTCTTGCATGGCGAGTGCAGCGACCATCCCGTGGAGCGGTTCCGGTTGAGCCGGTTTGCCGACGGCGACCCGCTGCTGGCGGAGCACCCATACCAGGGAACCAGCCACCAATGATCCGCGCCACGGAGGAAATATGACACCGGCCGGCAGCAGCATCCACCTGGTGGGCAGCGTCCCGCTGCCGGACGCCGAGACCGTTTTCCGCACGGTGAGCGGCGCGCTGAACCCGTTCCTGCGACGCATCACCGACGGCGAGACGGGCCGGCGCGGCCGGTGGATCTGGTTCCAGCGGGAGATGCTGCTGGAGCATCCCGATATGGAGGTGGACAGCGACGAACCGCCGTACGCCCTGTACCAGTGGGACGGACAACTGCTGCGGGAGACGCCCTACGTACGTTTCAAAACGGGGGTGGATCCTGCGTCAGTGGAGTTTCCGACGGGTTACGCCGAGGCAGCGCTGGAGTCTTTTGACCTGTATGCGAAGTTGCAAGCGGAGGGAGTGATCGGGCGGGACACGCTGTTCCAGGTGTCGCTGCCCACGCCGATGGCGACGGCGTACATGTACGTAAGTCCCGCCGCTCGGAACGATTACATCGCCGCGTACGAGCGGTCGTTGCTGGCCGCGTTGGGCGAGATAGCGGGTTCGGTCCCGCACGACAAGTTGTCGATCCAGTGGGACGTGTGCCAGGAGGTGCTGATCTTCGAGGACTATTTCCCGCACCGTCCGGACGACTACAAGGAGCAGGTATTCGCCGAACTAGGACGGCTGGGGAACGCCGTGCCAAACGACGTCGACCTGGGTTACCACCTGTGCTACGGGTCTCCACGGGACGAGCACCTGGTGATGCCCAGGGACATGGAGATCCTGGCGGAGATCGCCAACGGAGTCTCGGCAGGGTTGGAGCGGCGGCTGGACTTCATCCACATGCCGGTGCCCCAAGACCGGTCGGACGCGGCCTATTTCCGGCCGCTGCAGGGCTTGAATCTCCGGGATGACACCGAGGTCATCCTCGGGCTGGTTCACTACGACGATGAGGGAGGAGACTGCGACCGCATCGATGCCGCCCTGCGGTTCCTGGATTCCTTCGGCGTGGCCACCGAGTGCGGATGGGGCCGGACGGATCCTGACCGGGTGTCCGGCCTGCTGGTGAGCCACCGGCTCGCGGTTGACTACCTGATCAACGGGTGAATGACGGGATCGCCCATCCGCTATAATTCGCGCAATTCGATTATTGGCGGGGAACAATCATGGACGTTCAAGGCGGCGTGTTCATAATCACGGGTTCCGCGACGGGGTTGGGGGCGGAGGTGGCGCGGCAACTCGCCGCCAAGGGCGGCCGCGTCGTTATCAACTACACCCGGAGCGAGACCGAGGCCAAAGCATCGGCGGAGGCGTGCCGCGCGGCCGGCGGCGAGGCCATCCTGTGCCAGGCCGACGTGTCGGTGGACGAGGACTGCCGGCGGATGGCATCAGCCGCGCTGGAGCAGTGGGGCCGGATCGACGGGTTGGTGAACAACGCGGCCACGTCGGTGATCGTGCCGCATCACAACCTGGAGGGCCTCGACTCGGAGGACTTCCGGCGCGTCCTCGACGTAAACGTGGTGGGGGCGTTCCAGATGGCGAGGGCGGTTACGCCGGCCATGCAGGAACTGGGCAAGGGAGCCATCGTCAATGTGTCGTCGGGGTCCGGATTCAGCGGGACGGGCAGTTCCATCGCCTATGCGGCGTCCAAGGCGGCGCTGAACGTGATGACGTACTCGCTGGCGCGGGCGCTGGCGCCGGAGATACGGGTCAACGCGGTGTGTCCGGGCGTGATGCAGACCCGCTGGTGGCGCGACGGCCTGGGCGACGGCTACGACGCGTTCATCGAGCGGTACGCGGAGAGTGCGCCGCTGAAATCAGCCGGCACCACGGAGACGGTCGCAGACCCGGTGATGTGGCTACTTGAGGGCGCGGAGCACGTTACCGGCGAGACCATCCTGGTGGATGCGGGTTCACACCTGGGGCCGTCGCCGCGGCGGTAGGTCAGCCCCCTCACCCCAACCCTCTACCACCAGAGGAGAGGGGGGTTTTTGGTTGGACCGCCTTACGAAACAGTGAATCCCAAGACCGCCGCCGCGACGAGTACCGCCAGCACCAACCCCGACACCAGGATCATGCCGAGCTTGCTCATCCGCCGGCGTCCCCTCCCGTCCTGAATATTCCGCTGGGCCTTGTCGATCATCAGGTGCTCGTCCGGATGTTGCGGTGGGGGCATATACATCATGAACCTCCGGAGGTCGGACGGGGCGGATACTCTCGTTTGGGATGATCGGATAGACACCAGCATAGCATGCAGGGGCGAATGATTATTCGCCCCTGCGATTGGTCGGTTGCGGCGCGCCGGCTATTTGAACACGGCGGCGATGCGTTCGCCGACGGTGGTTTCCTCGCCCGGGTTGAGGCCGAACATGTGGATGGTGATGAAATCATCCTCGTCGCGGACGCGGGTCCAGACGGGCGGGTCGCCATCCTTGAGGCGGTCGCGCAGGTCGTAGATGTCGAAGCCGGCGACGGCGGGGTCCACCCACAGGTTGAGGCCGTAGGCATGGTGGCCGATGACGTTTTCGATCAGTTCGGCGCGGAGGCCGGGGATGCCGGCTACGGCGCCGATGATGACACGGCTGCGGCGTTCGGAATCGGCCAGCCGATCCTCGTGGTTCATGGTCATCCAGTGGCGGACGGCGGCGACTGCGCCGATCATCTCCTGGCGGTCAACCTTCTGGGGGCGTCCGACGCCACGCACCCGCCGGCCCTCGTAGCTGGCGAATGCCTGCAGCCCGATCTTGCGGATCATCTCCTCGGAGCCCAGGGCCAGGCCGGTTGACTGGGGCGAGCCCATGTACTTGGCGGCGATGCACTGGAAGTCCGCGCCCATGCGAACGTACTTGCCGAAGTTTTCCAGGGGGTAGATCTGGCCGGCGGCGTCCACGGTGACCAGCACATCGCGGGCGTGGGCGATGGCGATGGTTTCCTCGAGGGACAGGGCGTTGGGATCAATGTCCTGCTCGACGGCGTAGTAGTGGACGGCGGCGGTGTTGGGTCCGATGGCGTTCTCCAGATCTTCGGCGGTGGTGCGCTCCTCGGAGCCGAACATGACCAGCTTCGCGCCGGCGAGTTCGAGGCAGCGGTCGTACCAGTAGCGTTGGCGGGTCTGGATGAGCACCTCGTTTTTCATGCCGGCGGTGTTGGGCAGTTGTTGGATGCGGTCGTCGTCATCGCCGGCCATGGCGGCGGCGGTGGCGAGCATCAGGGCTGACCCTGCGCCGGAGGTGATGTAGGCGGCGGGGACGTTGACCATGCGGGCGATGGCGCCGCCAGCGGCCTCCTGCAGTTCCATGAGGGGGATGTACGCGCCGTCGGCCTGGGCCATCGCCTCGCGCACCTCGGGGATCGGCGTGGAGCCGCCCAGCATGGTGACGCTGCCGGTGGCGTTTATGACGGGCTTTGCGCCCAGTTCCTTGTAGATGTCTCCCCAATCGGCGGTGGTCATGGTTGGGCTCCTTTGGGACGGTTGGGTGGAATAAGGGCGATGCTTGTTTCGAGGGCTTTTGGATTCCTGCTTCCGCAGGAATGACTGAGGTTGGAGTTGGGAACGACAGGTGGTTGGAGATGGTTCGACAGGCTCACCATCAGCGGGGGATTGCGATCCTGAGCGGTTATTCTCCGGTGAAGTTGGGCGGGCGGCGTTCGCGGAAGGATGCGGCGGCCTCCTCGACGTCGTGGGGGGCGCGGCGTGCGAACACGATGCTGTGGGTCTCGTATCGCAGTTGATCGTCCAGTTCCACGTCGAGGCTGCGGTGCATGGCGCGGCGGGACATCTGCATGGCGACGGGCGGCCAGAAGGCAATCTGGCGGGCCAACTCTTTCGCATCGGCCAGCAGGTTCTCGGCGGTGCTCATGCGGTCCAGCAGTCCGAGACGATACGCCTCGTCGGCGTCCACGTTGCGGCTGGTATAGACCAGATCCATGGCGCGGCTGACGCCCACGATGCGGGGCAGGAACCACGAGAGGCCGGAGTCAGGGCTGAGGCTGCGCTCGATGAACACGGTCTTGAAGCGGGAGTTCTCGCAGCCGACGCGCATGTCGCAGGCGAGGGCCAATCCCATGCCGGCGCCGGCGGCCACGCCGTTGACGGCGGCGATGGTGGGCTTGTCCAGGTCGCGGTAGATCATCAGCGCCTGGTGTCCGACCCAGTTGTACTCGTCGAGGCGTTCGGCGCGGCTGGGGTTGTCGGGCCGGGAGCGGTCGGCGGTGAGATCCGCGCCGGAGCAGAACCCGCGGCCGGCTCCGGTGAAGATGACCACACGGATGCCATCGTCGTCGCGAAGTTCGGCGCAGGCGTCCATCATCTCCAGATGGAGGGCGCGGTCAATGGCGTTGAGCTTCTCGGGGCGGTTGAGGGTGACGACGCCGATCTGGCCGTCGCACTCGATGGTGAGATTCTGGTACGGCATCCTACTTTTCCGCCAGCATGTCGACCATGAGGCCGAGCATGATCTTGGAGCCGCTGACCAGGCTCTTGATGCCGACTGACTCGTTGGCGCCGTGGGTGAAGTTGAGCATGGGGTCGTCATCGGGGTGGGAGCCGGAGAACCCGTAGGTGACGGTGCCCAGCGGGCGGGTGAACCGCGAGTCGGTGAAGCCGTTGCTGATGGCGGGCACCCACTGGATATCGCCGCGCTGGAGGGCCTGGGCGGTGACGCTGCGGATGCTGTCGGACAGGGGCGAGTCGAAGGGCGACGAGTTGGGGCGCGCCATGTAATCGATCTCGTAGGAGACGCCGGGGATGTCGGCCAGCACCGTGTCCAACTGGGCGCGGACGTACTCCTCGTCCTGGTGCGGCAATGTGCGCACATCGCAGGTGAGGCGGATGGACTCGGGGACGCTGTTGGACTTGATGCCGCCGCTGATCATGGTGGGAGTCAGGGTCATGCGCGAGAGGGCGCGCAGCATGGAGGCGAAGCGGGGATTCTCGGGCTGAATCTCGGCGATGATTTCGTCCACGTTCTGCGCAGAGGGCCGGTGCTCGATGGCAAAGGTGGAGAGGTGGTCGAAGATGCCGGTGGTGGTGTCCCGGTCGGGCTCGTACTGCTCGATGGAGGAGAGGGCCCGATTGACACGGTACAGCGCGTTGGTGCCCTGCCAGGGCAGGGACGCGTGGGCGCTGACGCCCTTGACGTCGATTTCGACCTGGAGGCGGCCCTTTTCGCCGACGCCGAGGATGTAGGTGAGCGCGCCGGCGGCGGGTATGGGCGTGCCGCCGCCCTCGTTGACGGCGTAGGGCGCGGCCAGCTTGTCGGGGTGGTTGTCGGCCAGCCAGCCGAAGCCGTAGCGTCCGCCGTGTTCCTCGTCAGCGCCGGCGGCGAGGATGAGGCTGTCCTGCAGGGGGATGTCGTTGCGGCGCAGGATGCGGATGGCCATGAGCTGGGCGGTGAGCAGGCCCTTGCAGTCGGACGCGCCGCGCCCGAAGATGCGGCCGTCGGCGATGGTGGCGCTGAAGGGATCGAACCGCCACTCGGCGGGGTCCTCCACCGGCACGACGTCGGTGTGGGACATGAACATGAGGCCGGCGTTGCCGGAGCGTCCCTCGACGCGGGCAATCAGGTTGCCGCGGTTGGGCGCGGACTCCAGGATCTCGGACGCGATGCCGTCCTGGGCGAGGAAGTCGCGGGCGAGTTCGCAGACGGGCGTCTCGTCGCCGGTGGGCATGAAGCCGGTGTTGACGGAGGGGATCCTGACCAGGGACTGCTCGAGGGCGATGATGTCATCCTCAGCAGCGTCAACCTGGGCGAAGAGGTCGGAAAGGTCTGGCACGGGCATGGCCGGCGTCCTCCACGGTGGGGTGCGGTTGGATAGCACGCCGCAGTGTACGGAGGGCGCCGAAGGGTGTCAACGACGAGGGTTGTGCCCACATCGATGGACAGGATGGACGGGATTTTGGTTGGTCGTTGCGATGGGTGTTTCGGTGGGCTTTCTCCTTGGGGGTTTTTGGTTCGACTGGCTCACCATGAGCGGGGGTTTTGGTTGGGGAGGCAGGATTCCCTTGCATCGTTGTCAGCGTACGGCCGGGGGTACGCATATTCTTATGCTCGGTATTCTCCATGGCCCACATCGGCTATCCGACATGACGTGCCCATCAGGGCCGGTTCATTGGGATAGACGACGCAGCACGGAACGCTGTGGCTGGCGCTGGGACGCAACTCCACGCTGTTGACAAGGTAAACAGACGTTGGCAGTCGCGGAGCCTGGTATGCGATTTTTACTGACGGGGTTGGCCGTCGATGCTGGGAATCCTGCCTCTCTTTGGGTGGTGATGAAACGCGCGTTCTTGCCTTGGCTATTATTAGAATATACGTTCCCTCAGGGTGTGTCAAGTGGCGGTTAGGCGCGGGTTTTCCAAAGACCCAGCGGACGACGGCGCTGGGAGGCGAATTCACAGGATGGGCAGGATTCGGGGGATAAGGGCGGATAAGGGCTGAGGTACAATGGCATTGGACGTGGTAGGAGGCCTGACGCCATGTTGTTTCAAGTTGATGATTTCGACCTTCCCGAATGGGCGCACGATGAGTTAAGGGCCCAGTGCGCCGAGCGGGCAATTGGCGTCGATGAGCTGGTGAAGTACCTGGTCTGCTCCTACGTCAAGTCCCTGTCGTTGCATGGTGGTGCCGAGTTCAGGGTGCCGCCCGAAATGGAATCACGGATGGTCAGCGAGGGTTTCATGGTGGTGCGGCGCACCAAGGAGGGAGTGGTGTTGACGCCGTGCGAGCCGATGTCGTTCCAGGACGCGCTGGCGGAGTTCCAGAGCAACGGCCTCACCGAGGAAGACATCGTTCGTGAATTAGCCGGTTGATGCCGCTGCGAGTGGTGTACGACACCAGCGCGGTGCTGGCGCAGATGACGCCGGACCCGCGCAGTGGAAGCGTTCTCTGGATATGGATGGTGGAGCGGACGGTGCAGCCCATCGTGTCCGACTACCTGGTCGACGAACTGCTGCGTACCTTGGGTCAACCCCGATTCAGGCTGCCGTGTGAAGTGCAAAAACCGAGAGTGCTTCGGCTAAATTCGACGCCTAATTGTCAACGACTTGTAACTGAAGCCGCGCTTGAGCGCAAAGACGCTTCAAATGGCAGAAATAACGTGTCGTACCGTTTTTCAATCAGGCCGCTCACGGGGTACCCATGCAGTTCTATGAGCAGAGCGTCTACAAGCGGTACGAGGGGTCCGGGGGATATCGGAATAGCCTTGTTGCCCTTGTCACTGCTCTCCCAGAAATAGCGCACATCGGTAACCGGGTCATTCCCCAAGTATTCTAAGTGCTCCTCCACTGACGCCGCGTAATCCCAAGTAGAAGCAACCCGATTGTGCAATATTTTTTTGTATTGCTTGTCCACCGCCCGACGGCGAGGGCGAGGCAGTTTCTTGAACAAGTTCAACAAGTTGTGAGTGTTCCCATAGTCCCGGTTCAAATCGTCGGCAGCGTATTTCAGCAGCATTTCGGATAGATACAACCCGATTACCCGCTGCCCAAGTTCGAATCCCAACCTACGGGGGTCGTCGGATTCATGGGGAAATCTAGCATCGAAGTATTCCAGAACGCCTTCTAGCCAGAATTTGGGCACGGTGATGCGCTTGCCGTCGCGTTCTGAGTTCTGGTTTGCAGTCGGATCGTCCTCGTCTGGGATCGAATCTTCGAAAGAATCGAACTCGGTTTCATACCGTTGCTCCAGGGAAGAACCTTCAGGATAGTCGTGCAATACGATAAACAAGGCGTATACCAGCAATCGAAGAGCGCCACCACCAAAGAACACAATGGACATGTTGGTTCCACGGTCTCGTTCCCAAAAGTACCTAGAATCGTTTAATGGATCGTCCCCTAGGTATGCTAAGAATGAACCCACCGAGTTTTCGAAATCCCATGCACGAGCCACTCCATCGGCCAACAACCGACCATACTTCCGCTCGACAGCATTCCTACGAGGATCTGGCAGTACCTGGAACATGTCGCGCAAGTTGTGGTTACGATCATATGAAACGTCCGCCTTGACCAGCGCATATTGCAACAATTGTTCGATGAGATACAGCCCGATAATCTGTTGACCGACCCCAAAGCCTATTTTCCGAGGATCTTGTGCGTCATGTGGAAAAGGAGCATTGAAATAATCCAAAACGCCTTCTAGCCAAACTACATGGGGCCTGTTCACGTCCTGGCGAATCATTCGCTTTCCACTCTCCTGCTTCTAGTCATTCAATCGTATATTAGTTCTCAATCTATTGATTGCCATAATAATTTGTAGTGGGGCAGTGGTCAAGCCGAGCATTGTGCCATACCCTCCGCGTATCGATGTATGCGTCGGCTTGGACAGGCCGTAACCTCAAAATAAGTGCAGGTCCCGCGGGGCCTGCACTTTTGGTTTGCGAGTTTGGCGGCCACAGCCGCGCGCATCTACGCGCCCGCAGGGCGGCGTTTGAGTCGGCGGAGGGTTTCGATTGCGGCGGCGGTTAGCGTGGTGACGATGACCAGGCCGAGGGTGAACGGCGCCGTCATCATGGCGGTGAGGCGGAAGGCCTCGGGGTAGACGCCGGCTACGCGCACGTCCATGATGCTCACGGCGGTTACGAATACGGCGATGGCCGCGAGGAATGCTAGCCCGGCGAGTCCGACGCGTTTGGTCCAGCGGTAGGTGTTCATCTCTCCTCCTTTTCCTGCCTGATGGCGCGAAGTTTGGTGGTGGCCATGTTTCGATTTTAGCCGGTTATGCCGGATCGCCTCGCGGACGATTGTGGCGTTTGCCGGCGATTTTGGGTGGCCGCCGTATGCGCTATTACGCCGGGTTGGGGGAAAGGGATTTGTGCGGGCGGGTGGTTCGACAGGCTCGCCATGAACGGGCTGGAACCGGCAGTTACTTGCCCTCGCGGATGAAGTCGGCGGCGCGTTCGGCCATCATGATGATGGTGGCGTTGGTGTTGGCGCGGACGATGTCCGGCATGACGGCGGCGTCGATGACGCGCAGATTGCGGAGGCCGTGGACGTTGCAGTACTGGTCCACCACGGCCAGCGGGTCGGACGACGGCCCCATCTTGCAGGAGACGGAGGCGTGGCCGGCGATGCCGGCGTTCTGCTGGAGCCAGGCGTCCAGCGAATCGTCGGAGGCGAGGTCGGCGTCGGTGGGCGACAGGCGCTCGGCCAGCAGGTCGGCGAAGGCGGGATGCTCGAATACGGCGACGGTGCGGCGCACGGCGTCACGGAACCGCTCGGTGTCGCGCGGGTCGGTGAGGAACCGGAAGTCCAGGTGGGGCTGCACGTCGACGTCGGCGGAGGTGAGGGTCAGCAGGCCCTCGCTGTAGGGGTATTCGAGGCGGCAGCCGACGCGGATGTTGGGGGCCGTGGGGCTCTCGGGGTAGGACGTGGTGGGCTGCACCTGGATGTCGTTGCGCTCGTTGTACCCGTTGGCGGTGAAGCGCAGGCCGACCTGGTTGCGCGGCGCGTCGGGCGCGAGGTGGTGGTCGGGCTGCGAGCGGTACACGATGGAGACCGACGGGTGGTTCTTCATGCTGCGGCCCACGCCGGGCAGGTCGTGGACTGGCTCGATGCCGACGGATCGCAGGTGGTCGGCGGGGCCAACGCCGGAGAGCATGAGGAGTTGGGGCGAGGCGATTGCTCCGCCGGCAAGGATGATCTGGTCGCCGTCAACGGTGAAAGATTCGCCGTTGCTCTCGACTTCGACGCCGGTGGCCTTGTCGCCGTCGAACACGACGCGTTTGGCGGTCACGTTGGCGCGGATGGTGAGGTTCAGGCGGTGGCGGCACGCGTCAAGGTAGGTGATGGCGGTGCTCATGCGGACGCCGCCGGGATTGTTCAGGGGCACCTGGCCGACGCCAGTGGAGTCCGGATGGTTCATGTCGGGATCGTCGGGGAAGCCGGCGTCGCGGCAGGCCTGGTAGAAGGCAGCGTGCAGGGGCAGCCAGTCCTCGCGAGCGTGGCGCCACACGGGGATGGGGCCGTCGGTGCCGTGGAAGTCGTCGCGTATGTCGGCATCGGCTTCCAGGCGACGGAAGTAGGGCAGCGTTTTCTGGTATGCCCACTCGTCGTTGCCGGCGGCGGCCCAGGCGTCAAAGTCCTCGGGCGCGCCCCGCAACAGGATCTGGTGGTTGATGGCGCTGCTGCCGCCGGTGACTTTGCCGCGCGCGACGTGGATGGAGCGCGGGTTCTGCGGGGAGGCCTGGCCGACGAACGACCAGTTGTGGTCCGCACCCTGTTCGGATGCCGCCTGATTCATGTCGTGCTTGAGCTCAGCGGGAAGCTGGTCGAAGGTGTAGTCAGGGCCCGCCTCGAGGAGCAGGACGGAGCGGTCGGGGTCCTCGGACAGGCGGTTGGCGAGGACGCAGCCGGCCGAGCCGGCGCCGATGATGATGACGTCGTATTTCATTTGGCAACCACCTATCTATTCCTCGAACGCTGCCCGAACCACCGATGGACTACGGTGCGCTCGAGCCACAAATGTCACGCCGAAACCAGCCTAAACCGCCTTTGCTGATGCGCGAGGCCACGCGTCAATCACTGAGGCAGCAGCGGCTCCAACTTACTCAGAAACGATTCCACGCGGTCCAGGCTTTCGGCAACGTCAGCGCGGGTGAATTCATCCTCGTAAAAGTTTTCGTGGAGCAGGTTGGCCCTTCCGAAATCGTCCATGATGGCGCCGTCGCCCAACTCTGCACGGAGGCGTCTGACCGTCCTGAAGTGGTGACGATGCCGGTCGTGCTCCCAGCCCCGCTCTTCTGCAATGGCCTTCAGCATGAGGGCCGCAGCCCCCCATCCCTTCTCCGAAGCCTGCCGCGCATCACCGGCGGCGAGTTCGGCCCGGGCCTGGGCGAGAAGATGATGGCTTGATTCTCGGTATTTCTGCGTGGTCATGACCGGCTCATTCTACCACCGCGCCGTCGACAGCAGCCGCGAAATTGGGTCACCGGCGCGCCGATGGCAATGCGGCCAGCTAAACATGCTGGGCAGTCTATACCCACGCTCGCGGGTACGCTACGCCGTCTGGATTGCCATCCGCCTCAGGCGGACTCGCGATGAAAACCGTGCGTCATGTCTGGATGCGGTAGGCGCGGGCGGCGGTGTCGTGGAGCAGGTTGGCGCGTTCGGTGGGGCTGTAGCCCTGCGACATGCGCTTGAAGGCGTTGTACATGACGTTGTAGGAGAAGGAGACCTTGTCGGGCGGGAAGTTGCTCTCGAACATGCAGCGGTCGGGACCGAACTGCTCGATGCAATAGTTCATCCACGGGGCCATGGCCTCGGCCAGTTCCTCGGAGCCGATGGGAATGTCGCGGGCGTGCCAGCCGAACCCCCAGCGCGGCATACCCAGGCCGCCCAGTTTGCAGACCACGTTGGGATTCTGCGCCACTGCGGCGATGCCCTCGCGCCACGCGGGGATCACCTCGTCGTCCTTGCCGGCGTAGATTCCGGTGCGGGAGACGCCGCCAACGTGGTTGAGGATTATCGAAACCTCGGGGACGGCGCGGGCAAACTCAGCGACCTCCGGCAATTGCGGGAAGGACAGCATGATATCCAGCGACAGGCCCATGCGGGCGAGGACGCGCGCGCCGGCACGGAAGGTCTCGTTGGCGAGGATGCCGGGAGTCTCGCGGTCGTCGATGGACGGGTCGGGGCTCCAGGTGACGTTGTGGCGGATGCCCTTGAACCGGTTGGGACTGGCAGCCTGCAACGCCTCCAGCACGGGCGCGACGTTGTCGCCAAGCTTGAGATCGGCGTGGCCGACGATGGCGGCGGCGGCGCGGGCCTCCCCGTAGGTTCCGCTGGCGCTGGCGGCGGCGAGACCCTGGACGAACTCGACCTCGCCCACAGGCTTGAGTTCGTCAGGTCCGTCGGCGCGGTACATGGAACGGGCCTCGACGAACACCGTGGAGCGGACGTTGTGTCCGGAGTCCAGGTCGGTCATCAGTTCATGGAGGAGGTAGCGCTGGTAGGGGACACTGCCCAACCGGCCGTCCCAGAAGTGGTGGTGCGGATCGCAGAGGGGGATGTCGGGCTCGATGGGGTCTTCCTGGGTCAGGGCCAGCCAGTCGTTGCTTCCAAAGGGCATGGTGTTTCCTCCTGGGCGGGTTGGCGCGGGCGCGAGATCGGTCAGACTTGACCTGTTGGCGCGCGCTGGAACGTTACGACTCTCGGAGGCGCCGGAGTTCGTCTTCCAGTTCTTTCACTCGGGCTTCGGCCTGGATGCGGGCCGATCGTTCATCTTCCAGGGTGGCGATGTGGAGTCCGGTTTCAGGGTCGAACCACTCCAAGCGTCCGCGGTTCCAACGGAGGTTGAGATTCAGGACCGCGCTGTACCCTTGCAGCACTCCATCAGGTAGTTCTCGGATGGGCAATGCCTCGTACCGGCCATCGACGAGCCGATCGCCGGCCAGCCGCGCCCCGTGGAACTCGCCCGTTTCGTCAAAACGCCAGTATTCCGG
This sequence comes from Chloroflexota bacterium, assembly GCA_026710825.1. GTDB lineage: Bacteria > Chloroflexota > Dehalococcoidia > Lucifugimonadales > UBA3495 > Bin87. The sequence goes on from JAPOQH010000027.1 coordinate 19,993, forward strand.
AATGCCCAGCCCTGCGTAATGCTCCCGCTTTTCGACCACGTCGATTCGCCCCGTGCTTCTAGACGCGATCTCCAGCGCAAAGTCCGGCGGCTTCCCCTGTTCGGAAATGATGTAGGCGTTCCTCTGATAGTACGCCGCCGGGTCCACGCCGAAGGCGACGAACATATCGGGGAAACGCAGGCCGGTGATGTCCGTGGTGGGCACCGGACTCATGTAGTGATCGCCGCCGACCAGGGTGGTTTCGGGTTTGCCAAGGTGCTGGATCAGCAGGTACACGCTGCCGGTGGCGGCCAGATGGTTGAAGGCGGTCATCTTGTCGGGCGGATGCTCCGGCGGATCCGGCAGTTGGTAAAGGCTTGCCGATTTGGGCGCTTTGGTGGTCATGCTGAACCTCGGGGCCAGCGCGGGGGCCGGATTATGGCCGAACGGGCCCGTGCTTCGGATTATACCGAACCGGGCAGGGTCGTCGTGGGCGCAATGATACCACCCAAATCGGGGGCTTCCCGAACGGCGGGAATGGCGGGCGCGGGTGTATCATCCGCCAATCGTGACGGTTATCGGGAATTGGGCGGCCTCGCTGCGCTTCAGGGATTTTCGCCTGCTCTGGCTATCGACGGTCTTTTACTCCCTGGCCACGGGAATGGAGCAGGTGTCGGTCGGGTGGCTGATCTACGAGTTGACGGGGTCGGAGTTCATGGTGGGCGTGGGCGCGGGCGCGCGGATGCTGCCATTTTTCGTGCTCGGCATGCTGTCAGGCGCGATCGCGGACCGCTGGGACCGGCGGACTCTGCTGCGGATCGGCACGGTGGGCGCATCGGCGGCGGCGTTGACGATGGCGCTCCTGCTGCTGTTCGACCTGGCCAACGAGTGGGTCATCATCGGACTGGTGGTGGCGCTGGGCAGCGCGATGGCGTTCACCATCACGGTGCGGCAGACGTTCACCTACGACATCGTGGGGTCAGGCCACGCGCTGAACGGGCTGGCGCTGGGCGCGATGGCGATGCAGGGCGGCGGGATCGTGGGGTCGCTGGTGTCGGGAGCGGTGATCGAGTTCGTGGGCCCGGGCTGGCAGTTCCTGGCATCGGCGGGGGCCTATCTGCTGTCCGCCGCCGCGACGCTGGCGATCGCCAATCCAGGACGGTCGCTCCGCACTTCGGCCGAGTCGGTGCTGCGGAACCTGGTGGGGTATGCCCGCTTGATGCGCGAACACCGGCTCATGATGGTGTTGATGGTGCTGACGGCGACGACGGAGGTTTTGGGGTTCACGCACATGACACTGCTGCCCGTGTTCGCCAAGGACGTGCTGATGGTTGGCCCGGTGGGTCTGAGCATCATGACGGCGGGACGACAGGCCGGCGGGCTGATGGGCTTGTGGCTGCTGGCCGGGTTGGGCTCCAGGGGCAGGAAAGGACTGTTGACGTTCGCCACGGCCATCGGGTTTGGCCTGGGACTGATGGCGTTCTCGCTCACTACCAACATCTACACATTCATAGCGGTGTTGCTGGTGGTGAACGCGTGCGCGATGGCGGTGGACACGCTGTACAAGGCGCTGATGCAGGACCTGGTGCCCGACGAGGAACGCGGCCGCGCCATGGGCACGTGGGTGCTGAGCGTCGGGTTCGCGCCGGTGGGCCACGTTGGGGTCGGCGCGCTGGCCGGCGTGGTGGGCGCCCCGGGCGCGCTGCTGATCAACGGGGCAATTCTGGCGGGTTTGAACGTGGTGACGGGCCTGAGCCTGCCAAAGATACGGCGGTTGGAGTGAAATGACCGACCGCGTTCGCAAAATGGATCAACAGAAACGCGCCTTTGCGGCCCGGCTTTCCGTGGTAGCGATGATGACGATCATGCTGCTCCTCGGTATCGCCTGCGCCGGTCCGCAACCGACGGCGCATTTGGAGACTCGCACCGCTACCGTCGCCCCGGAGCCAACCTCCACCAGACTGCCAATTGACGGCGCGACGTGGATTCTGGAGTCCATCGATGGCCAACCGCCTATCGCCGACACCCACCTGACGCTGACATTTCATGAGCCGTGGTTCAGCGGATACGACGGGTGCAATGATTTCGGCGGCCGGCACGAGTCCGGCCAACCGATCATCGAACGAGATGGAGCGATTTCATTGCCCGTGTATGCCATAACAGCAGCGGGCTGCCCGACACCGGCCATCCTCGACCAGGCCAAGCGTTATTTGGACGCCATGAAGGATGAAGCCGAAGCCCGTGTTGCCGATGACCGTCTGCATATCCTGGACGGCTCAGGTCAAGTGGCGTTGGTGTTCGTTCGGGAACAACCATTGCCCGGACAACCTGTGGATCTGGTAGGAACGAGTTGGCGGTTGGTGGACGACGATGCCATCTACGGCGGAGACGCGACGACAATCCTGTTCTTGAACTCATGGGCGGCCACAGGAACCACCGTCTGCCGCGATTACAGCATCGGATACACGGCGTCCGAGGGGCGCATCCGGATACCATCCAAGGGCATGTCCGGTTCCAGTGAGCCGTGCTCAAGCGACATGTCACGACAGGAACACCAATTCATCGGGGACTTCGGATCGGCGGATGAATATTCCGTCCGTCAGGGCGGCGGGTCTGAGCAGTTGGAGGTACGCACCAGCCGGGGCAAGACGCTGACGTTCGAACCGTTGCCGCAGCCGGCCGACGACATATTCAAAGCGCAATGGCGCCTGATTCGGTTCCTGGAGAGCCGTTCGGATCGTTCAGGAATGCGGTGGCCGAGCAATACCGACGTGGGTGTCAGCGAGAACATCACCGCCGCGTTCGATGAACGGTCCATAAGTGGGTCGCTCGGTCGCAGTTCCTGCGCGTACCGCGCAACCGGACCAAACGAAGCGCCACTGGTGGGGGCGGATGAAGCAATCACCATCGCCGCCGCACTGGTTGCCGAAGATTCGTGCGACGACGGGGTCAGCATCGCGCCCAAGCAGCAGCGGTATCTGGATGCCCTACCGACCGTGGAGCGGTACCGCGTCTTCGGGGAAAGGTTGGTAATCATCACATCGGACGGCGGTGCGCTGGTATTTCAACCGGAGTAGGCTGCGACCGGGCATCGATCACCGATACCATTGGGACTCGAACCCGTCTGGCCTCCAAATGGGGTATGATTTCGGCGGAGGTTGTCGATGGTTGCTGCTGGTAATGAGTTGAATTCGCCCCTGGGGCGCGTGTTGATGGTGCAGGGGACGGCATCCCACGTGGGCAAGAGCGTGCTGGTGTCCGCGCTATGCCGCATTTTGCGCCAGGACGGGCTGCGCGTCGCGCCGTTCAAGGCGCAGAACATGTCCAACAACTCCTACGTCACCCCTGACGGCGCGGAGATCGGACGGGCCCAGGCGGTGCAGGCCGAGGCAGCCGGCGTGGAGGCCCGCGTCGAGATGAATCCGGTGCTGCTCAAGCCGGAGGCGGACAGCCACGCGCAGGTGGTGCTGATGGGCCGGCCGTGGGCCTCGGCGCGCGCCCGCGACTACTTCGAGATGAAATCGACACTGTGGGAGTCGGTAGCCAAGTCGCTGGACACCCTCCGGCGGGAGCACGACGTGGTGGTGATCGAGGGCGCGGGCAGCCCTGCCGAGATCAACCTCAAGGCGACGGAGATCGTCAACATGCGGGTCGCGCTGCACGCCGACGCGCCGGTGCTGCTGTGCGGCGACATCGACCGGGGCGGCGTGTTCGCGTCGCTGGTGGGCACGCTGCAACTGTTGGACGACGCGGAACGGGCGGCGGTCAAAGGCCTGCTGATCAACAAGTTTCGCGGCGACGTGAGCCTGCTCACCGACGGGCTGACCTGGCTGGAGGACTACACCGGCAAGCCCGTGGTAGGAGTCGTGCACCACTACCGGGACATCCACATTCCCGAGGAGGACTCGGTGGCGCTGGACATCACGCCGCCGGCGTCCACCGCCCAGGCGGTGCTGGACGTGGCGGTGGTGCAGGTGCCGCACATCTCCAACTTCGACGACTTCGACCCGCTGGCCCGCGAGCCGGGGGTGAACCTGCGCTACGTGCAGCACGGCGACCGTCTGGGCAGTCCCGACCTCGTGATCCTGCCGGGCAGCAAGACGACGATTCCCGACCTGCTGTGGATGGAACGGCAGGGATTGTCGCAGGCGGTGGCGTCGGCCCACGAGCGCGGGTCCGCCATCGTGGGCATCTGCGGCGGCTACCAGATGCTGGGCAACACGCTTTACGATCCCGACGGCATCGAGTCGACCATCGGGCAGGCTGACGGGCTCGGCTTGCTGCCGCTGTCCACGACGTTTGCGGGCAGCAAGGAGACCCACCGGGTACAGGCGACGGTGCGGCCGGAGGCTAGCGCCGGCGGCGGGCTGCTGTCGGGCGCGGCCGGCGAGAGCGGGGGTGGCTACGAGATCCACATGGGGCGCACCGTGGGAGAGGGATTCGTGCCGGCGTTTGCGGTGAACGACCGGGCCGACGCGCCGGTGACATCGGAGACTGCGCTTGACGGGGCGCTAGATGCGTCGGGTCGCGTGATGGGCACCTACATCCACGGGTTGTTCCACAACGCCGGCGTGCGTCGGGCGATGCTAGGCGAACTGGCGCGGCGCAAGGGAGTCTCGCTGCCTGACGGCGTCGACGTGGCCCGCGACCGCGAGTACGACCGGCTGGCCGACTGGGTGCGCGGCAGTTTGCGCATGGACATGGTGTACGAGATGACGGGCATCAATCCCGAGCCATGAGCAGCATCCACTTAGTCTTAGGTGGCATACGGTCTGGCAAGAGCGCGCACGCGGAGGGGTTGGCGGCGAAGTTGGGTGAGGGTCGGCGGGTGATCTACATCGCCACCGGCACGGTAACCGACGACGAGATGGCGGAACGCGTGCGACTGCACCGGGAGCGACGGCCGGCGGAATGGCAGACCGTGGAAGCGCCGCTGAATCCGGTGGGCGCTCTGCAGGAGGCGGGCGTGGATTCTGAGCATTCGCCGGCGCTGCTGCTGGACTCGCTGGACGGGTGGGTGTCCAACCTGCTGATCGAGCACGAGCGCATGGATCGGAAGGAACTGGAGGGCCGGACGGTGGGCGCGGTGCGGCGGTTCGTGTCGTACGTGGGCGAGGTTGACGCCGACGCGGTGGTGGTGAGCAGCGAGGTCGGGCAGTCGCTGGTGGCAACATCATCGCTGGGTCGCCAGTTTCAGGACCTGCTGGGCACGGTGAACCAGGCGATGGCGGCGGATGCGGACGCCGTGACGCTGGTGGTGGCGGGCATTCCGGTGCTGATCAAACCGCAGGGGTGATCAGGCAACGGTTTCCGGCAGGGGCGAATAATCATTCGCCTGACACTCAATATATGCAACCGGTCGGTCCGGTAAGTTACACCTCGCAACGAGCGGATCCCTCACTCGGTTAATCCGTCCGGCGACGACGCGCTTGTGCTAATCTGGCGCAATGTCTGGCGATGTGATTGGAACGGCGACGGCATCGGCCCCGGGAACTTGCGGCGAACTGGTGCAGGGGATGACGGGCGGGTCGCATTTTCTGGTCACCTGTCCCATCAACCAGTTTTCCAGGGCGACAGTTACGCTGCGTGCCGGAGATGGCGGGCGATCTGCGGCTGAAGTGAGCGGGATTGACCATCTACCCAAGGCCAGGGAGGCGGTGTTCAAAGCGCTGGCAGAGTTGGCGCCGCGCATGGGTGCCGCCGGGTTGAGCGCCGAAGTTGCCATCGCCAATCCGATTCCGGCGGGCAAGGGCATGGGCAGCAGCAGCGCGGACATCACCGCCGCGGTGGGCGCAGTAGGGATGGCGGCCAGTCATCCGTTTTCTCCGGAATCCATCGCCCGCATCGCACTGTCGGTGGAGCCGACGGACGGAGTGATGCTCCCGGGCATCGCCCTGCTCGACCACCGATGCGGGAGCGTCGCCGAGTCGCTGGGGCCGCCGCCGCCGATGGAGGTGATTGTCATCGACACGGGTGGGTCGGTGGACACGCTGGAGTTCAACCGCGTTGACCGAACGGATCTGTGGGGCAAGGTCGCGTCGCGAACGGACGAGGCGCTCGATTTGGTGCGCGAGGGCGTCCGGCGAGGCGACCCTGAACTGGTAGGTCGGGGGGCGACCATCAGCGCGATAACAGGGCATCTTCCGGAGGCGAGCGAGTGGGTCGAGCGGGCGGCGGCGTTTGCCGATGAACAGGGCGTCGCGGGGATCAACGTGGCCCACAGCGGCACGGTGGTGGGCATCCTGCTGGACGCCCGACAGCGTCGCAGCAAGCCGGTGTATCGCCACGCGCTGGCTGCGTTCGCCGACGCGGAGAGCGTGCAGCACTTCAGGATGATCGGCGGCGGCGTGCGGTACTGATCGTTCTCCGAGCTCGCGAACGGCGACGTGCCGGTCTGATTGCCCGCGGAATTTGCGAACGCCGATCTTTATGCCCTTGCAGTAGGTAATGCCCTCCTGGAGTTTTGCAATGCCTGCCCGGTGGCGCACCGCAGAAAGGACACTCACGTGCTCGGTGGTCTTCAAATTTTCGGCTCTCACCCTTCGCCGCATTTCGGATATTTCTCCAAGATATATTTGATTCGGTGCGATTACCAGACTGGGCACGGTCGCAGAAAATGAACTGGCCGGCGTAGCCTGCATATGGACCAAAATAGTTTTGCGCCCATCGTACAATTCTTTCATTGGAGGGCGGTTTTCCACCGCCAAACCACCAGTCGTTCACGAGTCTCCTGATGTGGGTGTCCACCGGGAACGCCTGTAGTTTGTCCAACGACATTAGGGCAATACAATCGGCAATCTTGGGGCCAATTCCGTCGTATTGCATCAATCGCGCCTTCGCGTTCTGGTAAGACATCCGCTTGAAATTCGTGAGATTAATTCCGGTGTCGGCAACACGGTTAGCGACCGCAATGACACGGGGTGCTCTGAATCCAAATTTTAATTCCCACAGTCGTTCTTCGGTTAAATCAGCAAGTCGCTCAGGCGTTGGAAAGGTAAAGAGCGTCTTGTCATCCATGGTCAAGGGTTCGCCAAGTTCCGTGGAGAGCGCGGCCACACATTCGCTAATGCGTTCTATGCTATTAGTTGCAGAGCAGATGTATGACACCAGACACTCCCAGGGTTCTTGCCTCAGCACTCGCATCCCCCGGTACTGCTTTACCAACCTGGCAATGTGTTCGTCGCGGCTGCTGATGTTCCCGTAGATGCCCACAACATCATCGTCCTCCCTGAAGTATCGCATCAGCATTTGGTCGTCCTTACCATTGGCAGGCCGTTCCCCTTCCGGGCCGCCAATACGGTACGTGACTGGGTCATCCACTCCATCGGTCTGCCGGATGTGGATCAGGTTTTCGCCGATGACGCCCGAAAACCAGCCGTCGCCCAGCGGACGCCAGCGGAACGCCTGACCCATGGTGAGCGTGAGGGCGAGATTGAAAGGCTGCTGGATTTTCAGTTGTCGCGTCATTCTGGTCGCTCGGATTGTTGACGGGTTCGCCACCGTTGATAACCCAGTATGGCCCAGCCGGCCGATAGCAGCAATATTGCTCCCAGCACCGCCGTCAGGGCGACGCGCATGGTCGCGTCGAACCAGAACCCGCCGGGGAACAGGATCAGCAGGTAGTCGGTGTAGGGGTTGAGGATCCACAGGTCGTTGGCGAAGCTGAGGCGGTGGAACAGCAGGAATAGCTGCTCGAAAGCCGCGATAGATGCCAGTCCGACGCCGACCACGGCCAGCAGCGTCACCGCCCCGCCCCACACCGCGAGCCGCGCCGCTGGCCCGATGTACTCGCGTCGTTGGGTCGCGAAACCCGCTGCCAGCGTCGCGAGGATCCATAAGCCGGAGCCCAGGGCGACCCAGTAGGTGCCGCGCACCAGGCGCTTCACGTCGTACATGTGGGCGATCTCGCGCTGGTTGAACACGTCCTGCTCTATGCCGTAGATCGGCGCGCGCACTGCCAGCAGCTCGGTTCCGGTGTTGAAATAGCGGCGCAGTTCGGCTCCGATGACGATGAGGTCAGCGTCGGTGATTCCGGAACGTTGCGCCGTGTTGTAGCGCTGGAATCCGTTGCGGTACAGGCCGGCGTCGTTCACGGCCCAGGCTACCGAGCCAGCCACCAGGAACAGCAGGCAGGCGGGGACGGCGAGGACAACGGCAATCTTGCATTTGATGGCGGCCGCACGGGCGAGCGATGTTCGGGAAATCATAGCGTATCGTTCAGGCCGGTCGAGATGGGAGACGTCGGCAAACATGGTCCGCCGGCACACTATGTTATATTGCCCGCGCCATGAGTACCAACCACGTTTCACCAATTCCTGAAGAGCGCATCGGCGAATTCCAGTCGCTGATCGACATTGTGGCGCGGCTGCGCGGGCCGGGCGGCTGCCCTTGGGACGCCGAGCAGACCCACGAGTCGCTTAAGCGCAACCTGCTGGAGGAATGCTACGAAACGCTGGAGGCCATCGACGACGGCGAACCGTTGGAGTTGGCCGATGAGCTTGGGGACATTCTGGTGCAGGTGGCCTTTCACGCCGACATTGCCCGCGCCGCCGGCGACTTTGACATCGCCGACGTGCTGGCGGCCATCAACCGCAAGCTGATCCGGCGGCACCCCCACGTGTTCGCTGATGGCTCTGCGTCGGATGCGCGGCAGGTTGAACGCAACTGGGAGCAGCTGAAGGCCGAGGAACGCCGGCAGGCCGGCAAGCCGGAACCGTCGCCCATGGACAGCGTGCCGGCGGCGTTGCCCTCCCTGGCCGCTGCGCAGTTGATCCAGGATCGAGCGGCGCGTTTCGGGTTCGACTGGGACGATGCGGGCGGGGTGCTGGACAAGTTGGTGGAGGAGATCGGCGAGTTTCGCGATGCCGCCACCGACGAGGAGCGTCTGGACGAATTCGGAGACGTGCTGTTCGCGCTGGTCAACGTGGCGCGCTGGTCGGGCATACAAGCCGAGGACGCGCTGCGGCAGGCCAACGCCAAGTTCCGGAATCGCTACCGGGTGATGGAACGGCTGGCGTCAGAACGCGGGCAGGATTTCGCCAAGCTGTCACTGGATGAGAAGGAAGCGCTCTGGCAGGAAGCCAAGGGCGTAATGGCGTCCAACGGGTCCGAAGATTAGCGGCGACGGCGAAAAATTATTCGCCACTACGGGGCGCGGGATCCAGAGTCGCCGAGCATCCCTGGTTCGAGGAAATAGATTCCGCCGGAGGCAAGGGTGGCGAGGTTTTCCAGGGCTGGCAGGTAGGTTCCGCCGGCGCGTCCCGGCAGGCCGATGCGGCTGAAGAACGGGCGCTTGGGTCGGTAGTGGCGGATCCGGCGGCGGGCGCCGCTGAGTCGCATGGCCTCGGCGATGGCGTCGTCGAAGCCGCCCTGCCGGTCGATGAGTCCCGCGTCCTGGGCCCGGCGGGCGGTGTACACCTCGCCGGTGGCAAGCTCGCGCACCTGCTCATCGGTCAGCCGACGGTTTTCGGTGACCACTGAAACGAACAGGTCGTACATCTCGCCGATGAGATCCTGGAACTTGTCTGATTCCTCGTCGGTGGGCATGCGCCAGAAGCCGGTCATGTCCTTGAGGCGGCCGGCCTTGAACACGGAGAACTCCACGCCCAGCTTGCCGAATAGCTGCTGCAGGATCGGGCGCAGGTATATCACACCGATGGATCCAACCAGCGCGGCGCGGGAGGCCATGATGGTGCCGGCTCCGCACGCGATGTAGTAACCGCCGGACGCGCCCATCCCACGGATATACGCGACGACGGGCTTGCGTTCCGCAACCCGGCGGACGTTTTCGTAGATCAGATCGCTGGCGGTGGCGGACCCGCCCGGCGAGTCGATGTCCAGCACCAGCGCGCCGATCTTCCGGTTGTTGCGAGCGTTCTCCAGCAGCCGGGCGTATTCGGGTTCCTTGATGGCCGTGCCGATGACGCCGTGCATCTCGATGACGGCAATGCCGGGCTTGCGCTTGAAGAAGAACATAATTGGGTGTCATCCGTAGGTGGTGTTACGATTATACACGGCGGCATGACAGCGTCGGGCGAGCCTTTAACTTACCTGGGCAGCCAACAGACCGCATGGGGAATCAACATGGCATTGACCAAAGCGAAGTTCGAGAATTTCACCGCCTTCAAGGATCTGGAGGTGGAGTTTTCGCCGGGAATCAACGCGCTAATCGGGGAGAACGGCACGGGCAAGACGCACCTAATGAAGGCGTGCTATGCGGCCTGTGATTTGGTCAAGACGGAAAGGTCTTTAGCGTACAAAATGGTGGAAGTGTTTCTTCCTTCCGGGCGTCAAGGAGGCCGGTTAGTCCATCGCGGGGGGGAAGAAACGGAGGCCTCGGCGGAGATTCATATCGATGATTGGTATGCCCGTTGTACGTTCCATGGACCTAACGAGCGAACTGTTATCACTCCCGTGGATCTGCCGAAACCCTCTTTGGCGAGTGTGTATATTCCAGTTAAGGAAATGCTGGCCAATGCCCCTGGATTTCTGTCTCTTTACGCGGCCAGAGAAATCCATTTCGAAGAAGTTTATCGAGATATGCTACACAGCGCATATCTTCCTCCTCTACGGGAACCCATTGACGATGCCCACGGCAGGATGCTGGGGAGTTTGGAAGAGGTCATCGGTGGCAAGGTAACGGTCAGTGGTGAGGAGTTCTTCCTGACCAACGAGCAGGGCGACTTGGAATTCACACTGCTTGCAGAGGGATGGCGCAAACTGGGATTGTTGTGGCTGCTGATACGGAATGGCACTTTGCGCGATGGATCCGTGCTGTTCTGGGACGAGCCGGAGGCGAACCTGAACCCCAAGATGTTCAAGACTGTGATGCAGGTGCTGCTGGAGTTGCAGCGCGCCGGCGTACAGGTATTCTTCGCCACCCACGACTATGTCATGCTCAAGGAACTCGACCTCCAGATGACGGAATATGACGGGGTGGCTTTCCACTCCCTATATCGGGACAAAGAAACCGACGAAATCACCTGCCACACCACCAGCCGGTATTTGGATATCCGGCCCAACCCCATCGGGGAGGCTTTCGATCAACTTTACGACCGTCAAATCGAGCGCAGCATGCGGGGCCTCGTATGACGTTGTTTACCGAGGACAATCTTCAAATCACATTCAATAACGTGACTCATGCTCGGAAATTTGACGACAGCGAACATGGGTTGAGCCACTGCATGAAGGCCGTCGATTTCGTCATAGAACTGCCTGACCGATACCTTTTTATCGAGTTCAAAGACCCGGAAAACCCTGATATTCCGATTCAATATCGAGCAGCAGCAATCCAAAATTTGAACAATAGCGAATTCGACGAGGACTTAAAGCACAAGTTCCGCGACACTTTTCTCTATGAGTGGGCGTCAGGCTGCGCCGATAAACCGGTTGAATACTTCGTCCTGGTCGCATTGGAAGACAGGCCATTACTGTCGAGGCGACTGGAAGCGCTTGAGTTGAACCTTCCTTTGGGAATGCCAGCTTCAGCTGCGTGGACGCGACCAATCGTACATCGTTGCGGAGTTTTCAATATCACTGACTGGAATACGACCTTCCCCGACTACCCCGTCCGCCGCCTTTCGTAGTCCGCATTGCCGCCGAACGCTTACCGCGTTATTGTGACCCCATCCAACCCACCCAAGGAGAACTGCCATGCAATTCGGCCTGTTCATGATGCCGCTGCATCCGCCGCACCGTTCCTACGCCGACTCTTACGACCGCGATCTCGACCTGCTGCAGGCTGCCGACAAGCTGGGCTTTCACGAGGCCTGGATCGGCGAACACCTGACCGAACGGTGGGAGAACGCCCCGTACCCTGACCTGATGATCGCCAAGGCGTCCGCGATGACGGAGAACATCCGCCTCGCCACCGGGGTCACGCTGCTGCCCATTCACAACCCCATCGAACTGGCCCACCGCATCGCCATGCTGGACCACCTGACTCGAGGCCGGCTGTACTGGGGCATCGGACACCGCGCCATACCGACCGACCTGCAACTGTTCGGCATGGACCCCGGGCAGGGCGACGACGTGCGACGCCGCGCCGCTGAGGTGCTGGAAATCGTGCTGGCCCTCTGGGCGTCGGAAGGCAAGTTCGAGTATCACGGCGAGTTCTTCGACATCGTGGCTCCGGAGCTGGACCCGGTGCTGGAGCGCGGGCTGCACATGAAGCCGTTGCAGCAGCCGCACCCGCCCATCGGAGTCGCCGCCACTTCCATCGGCAGCAGCAGCATCCGCGTCGCCGGACGCGAGGGCTACATCCCCATGAGCAGCAGCAACCTCGCCCCCAAGTATCTGGCCGACCACTGGACGACAGTGGAGGATGCCGCCGCCGAGGCCGGCAGGGAGGCCAGCCGCGCCGACTGGCGCATCGGCAGGGACGTGTTCGTGGCCGAAACCAGCGAGGAGGCTCGGGAGCGGGCTTACGCCGTGCTGGGTCGCAACTACCTGCAGCACCAGTTGCCCAACCGCCTGGGATCCGGATTGATTCAGGCCACCAAGATTGACCCGAACATGAGCGACGACGATCTCACCGTTGACTACATGATGGACAACATCTGGATCGTGGGCGACCCCGATGAGTGCGCCCAGCGCATCCGTGATCTATATGACGAGACGGGCGGCTTCGGGCACATGCTGTGCATCACCCAGGACCCCGACGACCACCAGTGGGAGATGGACTGCCTGCGCCTCATCGCCGAGGAGGTCGCACCGCGCGTGAGCGACCTGACGGGTGAATCACCGTAATCACCGCACCACAAGCCAGAAAGCAAACGGGGCGGGTTTGAACCCCGCCCCGACGTTTGCGCCTGCAAGGCCTATATGGTTACTTGAACGCCGGAAACACGTGCTTGCCGAACATCTCGATGGACTCCATAACCTTGTCGTGGGCGACGGTTTCGGTGGCCATGAGGAACTGGAGCTGGTCGACGCCCGTGGCCTCGTGGAGTTTGGCCGCTTTGATGCAGCTGTCGGGGTCGCCGGCGACTATGACGCCGCGGTCGGCCAGGGTGTCGGCGTCGAACTCCTCCCAGATCTTCTGGGCCAGCGCCGTGCCGCCGGACAGGTCGACTGAGCCGTCGGCCTCGGCCGCTCCGTTGCCGTCAGCGGAGTCTGCCTCCACATCGATGTAGCGGGAGAAATTCTGCTGCAGGTGCTCGGGGATGCCGCCCCACTGGTCCAGCAGGCGGGCGTACACGTCCTTCTGGTCCTGGACGTAGGGACGGCCGGGGCCGAAGAAGGTTTTGAGGGAGTCGGTGCAGAGTTGGCGGGTGGCTGAGTTGTCGGCGCCGCAGAGGCCAAAGATGGAACTGAGCCACTGGTTGTTGACGAACTGGCCCACCGGATTGGCCTTCTTGATGTTCTCGCGGTAGGCGGCGATGTGGGGTTCCAGCACCGACGGCGCGCTGACGCCGAGGGCCATCACGCCGATGCCGCGCTCGGCGGCGAGCTCGTAGGTGGCCGGCTGGAGGGCGGCAACCCAGATGGGCGGGTGCGGCTGCTGGTATGGCTTGGGCAGCACCTGTCGGGGCGGCACGTTCCAGAACTTGCCCTCCCACTCGAAGTAGTCGGACTTCCAGATTTCGGGGATCATCCGCAGCGATTCTTCCCACATCTCGCGGGTATCGCGGGGATCGATTCCCATGCCGGTCTGCTCGTAGGCGGCGCTGCGGCCCGTGCCCATGTCTACCCTACCGTTGGTCAGGTGGTCGACCATAGCGACGCGCTCGGCGACGCGCACCGGGTGATGGTAGGGCAGGATGACGACGCCGAATCCCAGGCGGATGCGCTTGGTCATCTTGCTGAGCGCGCCGAAGATCACCTCGGGGCAGGGGGACATGCTGAACGTGGTGAGGAAGTGGTGCTCGACGAACCAGACGTAATCGAAACCCATCTCGTCGGCCAGGCAAACCTGCTCGATGGTTTCCTCGATGACGGCGTGATCGTCGAGTTGAGGGCGTTGCATTTCGTAGGCCAGGCCGAATTTCATCGTGAATCGCTCCCTTGCGTGAGGCTGTTGTCGAGATTGTACTGCCGCAGGGTAGCAGGGGCAATGATAGAATTGCGGACGCTCATAACAGCCGGAGCCAAAGGGAGATAACCCATGATCTTGAATCGCAAAATTGTCATCGCCGCCATGTTCGCCGTGCTCGTCCTGGCGATGTTCGTAGTCGCTTGCGGCGGAGAGCCGGCCGCCCCCACCGCCGCGCCTGCGCCCACCGCCGAACCCGCGGCAGCGACCACTGCCCCTGTTGCCGCCACGTCGGAGCCAGCGGCAGACGCCACGAGCGCTCATGCACCGACCGAGGCGATGGCTGCCACTGAGGCAATGGCTCCCACCGAGGCGATGGCCGCTACCGAGGTTCCCACGGAACCCCCGCCTCAGCCGCCCACGCCCGAGGCCATGCCGTCCAGCGCCGCGACGGTGTTCACGCTGGGCGATGGGACGATCGCGCGCTACAAGGTTGAGGAGGTTCTGGCGAACACAGGATTCAAGGTGGCGACGGGCGAAACCATGGACGTTGCAGGGAGCATCGCTGTTGACGCTGATGGCGGCGTGGTCGCCGAAGAGAGCCGCATCGCCGTGCAGGCGGCGACGCTGCAGACCGACAGCGGCCGGCGCGACGGCTACGTGCGCAACCGGACGCTGGAAACGGACACCTACCCCGAGGTCGTGTTCGTCCCGACCTCAATCAACGGACTGCCCGAGTCGTTGGCCGACGCCAGCAGCCATACGCACCTGGACATCATCGGCGACCTGACCATCAAGGATCAGACACGCGAGGTAACGTGGTTCGGGGACATCGATTTTGCGGGCGACGGAACCGTGTCGGGAGTAGTGGTGGTCGAATTCACGTTCGACGACTTCGACATGACCAAGCCCAGCGTCGCCATCGTCCTCAGCGTGGAGGACACAATCCGATTGGAACTGGACCTCGTCGGAACTATTGGCCAACCATGACCATTTGTCCGAACATCTTGACTCCATTGGACACGCTATAATGATGTTTCAATGAGTCAAATAAATATAATATAGATATAAAGGAGTCGTTTTGTATACAATATTATCGGGCGACCCGTAGCAAGGAGGGCACTATGCCCGGCATCGTAATGGGACTGATAGTGATGGCGCTGGTTCCCATAACTTTTTTGATCTGCCCCGGTAGTCAATACTCGTGCCAGATCATTCAGTCGGTGAGCGTGCTCTTCGGCATGATGGCCCTTGCGCTGTCCGGTGCCATCGCAGTGGGGGAGTGGCGCAGTTGGAGGAAGGCCAAAAAAACCAACCGAGCCGACTGAGACCATTATGCCGGACCTGATTTCCATTGGCCCAGTCGCCGCTGTACCCCTGGCCTTGGCGTTCATAATGAACATTCTGGCAGAATGGGCACTGTTGAGTCGCCAAAGCTCGCTGGAACTGGCTCTGGCAAAGTCAGTCAAAGCCATCATCATTCCCGCGTTGATCGCCGCTTACGCGATAATTATTGCCGCCGCACTCAGCGTGCCTGTGAATTAGTCACTCCGAATCAAAACGATGTCCCGCTGCACGGGCGACGAGGCGTAGGGGCCGTCCTCGCTCATGTAGGCG
This sequence comes from Chloroflexota bacterium, assembly GCA_026710825.1. GTDB lineage: Bacteria > Chloroflexota > Dehalococcoidia > Lucifugimonadales > UBA3495 > Bin87. Next base: position 35,561 of record JAPOQH010000027.1, read on the forward strand.
TCGATCTCGGAGCGGACGCCAAACTCGGGCAGATAGATGCCCGGCTCGATGGAGAAACCCACGCCCGGGATGATGCGGCGAGTGTCGTGGGTCTCGAAGTTGTCGAGGTTCACGCCCTCGCCATGCACGGTGTGGTAGATGCTGTGGCCCAGGCGGTGGGTGAAGTAGTCTCCGTAGCCGCGATCGGTGATGTACCGGCGCGCCACGTCGTCGGCCTGCCAGCCCTCGATGGGATCTCCCGCAACGTGGGAATCTTTGAGGAACGCCAGGGCGGCGTCGCGCGCGCCCAGGACGATATCGAATACCTCCCGGTTGCGGCCCGGCGGGTCGTCGCCCACGTAGGCGGTCCAGGTGATGTCGGCGTACACGCTGCCGGGCGTGTCCTCCCGCGCCCACAGGTCGATCAGCACCCAGTCGCCGGCAGCTATGACGCTGCTCCCCTCGTCGGCGGGCTCGTAGTGCGGGTCGGAGCAGTGGGCGTTGGTGGATACGATTGGGCCGTCGGCAGCGGTAAGACCTTCCTCACGGAACCGGCGGCGGATGAACTCCGCAATCTCAAACTCCGTGACCCCGTCGGCCAGGCGCCGTCCAATGCGGACGAAAGCCTCGTTGACGATGCGGCCCAGAGCGTCGGCGGCGCGCCGGTGGCCGGCCAGTTGTTCGGGGGACCAGCGCTGGGTTGCGTACTGCATGAGGTCTGCCGATGATATGACGTCGGGGCCCATGCTGCGCACCAACTCCACGGTTCCGGCGTCCACTCGGGATACACGGGGCAGGCTGTTGCGAGGGGAGTATTCCATGGCGACGGCGGAGGCTTGGGCCAATGTGTCCCTCAGCGCGGATTCCAGGGTCGCCCGGCTGCTGTACACCACGGTCTCGACGCCCGAGTCGGCGAACTTGCCGGCATCCACGTGGTGCGTCAGCAGGGTCGGCCAACCCGACGATGGCACGTAGAGGAACACGGGACGGGTGACGTGGCCCGACGCCGGCGCGACCTGGGCGAGCACGGGGTTGCAGCCCAGGTAGTCGTAAATCAGCCAGCCGGGGACGTTTTCGTTGGCGAGGAATTCCTGGGCGTCGTTAATCATCTGCGCGTTGGCCATGGGGTTACTCCTGCCGTGTCGCCCGGTGAGTTCAGGCGTAGTATTGCCGGTGCCGGCCGCCGTCCAGGATGATGTTGGCGCCGGTCAGATACGATGCTCGCGAGGACGCAACCATCGCGACAACGTCGCCAATCTCGCAGGGCTGCGCCATCCGGTGCATCGGAGAATCATCCTCGTGATGGTTCCGGTCCGCCCCAGTTTCCTCGCCCGAATCGGATGAGGCGTCGCCATTCCCGCCACTGTCGGCGTGATCGTCTTCTGAATCGTCCGTTTCGACACCGAAGTAGATGATGTTGTTGACGGTTATGTTGTTGGGTGCAAGCTCGAAAGCCAGACCCTTGAAGTAGGCCAGCAGGGGCGCAAGGCTCAGGGACGAGAGGGTGCCGCCCGACGAAACTTCAATCGCGGAATAGGGGATGAGGTTGATGATCCGCCCGATGCCCAGGCGCTTCATGTGAGGCAGCACTTCCCTGGTCAGCTGAACGGCTGAGAAGAAGTTGCGCGCCAGGGCTGGTTCGATATTCTCTTCCTCAAGATCGAGCGCATCCGAGGGTTCCAGCTCCTGTACCGTGTTGACCAGTACGCCGATGTCGTTCTGCCGGTGCAGGGTCTCGCGCACCAGGCGGTGGATGTCGCGGGTGCGGTTGAGGTCCGCGATGACGGCTCGGAAGCGGTCCTGCGGAATATTCGACCGGGCCAGTTCGATTTCCACATGGCGCATGTGGTAACTGTCGGGCGCGGTCAGCGACAGGATCGCGCCCTCATTGGCAAGGGAAGCCGCCGCCGCGGTCGCAATCCCCAGGTGGGAATCGACCACCAGCGCAACGGTGTCCTGCAGTCCCAGATTCATCTAGCCTTCCTCGATTGGCACAAACGGACCAGAAAACGGATCAGATGACACCTGACGAGGCCATCTGGTCAACGTCCGCATCCGAGTAGCCAAGGTCGGTAAGGATCTGGTGGTTGTGTTCGCCCAGGAGGGGCGGCGGCTGGTCGAGTCCGCCGGGAGTCTCAGAGAACTTGATGGGGAGGCCGGTCTGCTTGATGCTGCCCAGCGTGGGGTGCGGCATCTCCAGCAGCATTTCCCGGTGCAATACCTGCTCGTCGTTGAACACGTCGGCGAGGTCGTTGATGGGGCCGGCCGGCACGCTGACGGCCTGCAGGTCCGCCACCCATTCGTCGGCATCCTTCTTGAGGAAGAACTCCTGGAGCAGCGGGACCAACTTCGAGCGGTTGTTCACGCGCACGCCGTTGTTGGCGTAGTCAGGGTCCTCGTGCAGGTCCATGCGGTCAATGCCCTCGCAGAACCGGTCCCACAGGCGGTCGGAACCGACGGCCACGTTGAAGTACTTGCCGTCCTTGCCCATGAACGCCTGGTACGGAACCAGCGTGGGGTGAGCCGCACCCAGCCGCTTGGGCGCTTCGCCGGTGGCGAAGTAGTAGCCGGCCTGGTAGGTCATCCACGCGACCTGGGCATCGAGCATGGACAGGTCGATGTACTGCCCCACACCGTCGGCCTTGGTGCTGCGGTGGTGCAGCGCGGCCATGACGGCGAATGCGGCCCACATGCCGGCGCCGATGTCGGAAACGGCGATGCCAACCTTCTGCGGGTCGCCGCCGAGGTCGCCCGTGATGCTCATCAGGCCGCTGATGCCCTGCATGATCTGGTCGTAGGCGGGCCGGTTCCGGTAGGGGCCCGTCGCGCCGAAGCCGGAGATGGAGCAGTAGATGATGGCCGGATTTACCTTCTTCACGTCCTCGTAGGACAGGTTGAAGTTCGGCATCACATCGGGCGTGAAATTTTCCACGATGATGTCGGCGTCGGCGGCCAGTTTCAGGAAGACCTGCTGGGCCTTTTCATCACGCAGGTTCAGCGTCAGGCTGCGCTTGTTGCGGTTGACGTTGAGGAAGTACGCGGACTCTTCGCCGATGAATGGAGGACCCCATTTGCGGGTGTCGTCGCCCACTCCGGGACGCTCGATTTTGATGACATCGGCGCCGTAGTCGCCCAGCATGAGCGCGCAGAATGGCCCCGCGAGCGCGCGAGTCAAGTCCAGCACCTTGATGCCTTCCAGTGGTTTCGTCATGCAGCAATACCTCCGCCAGTAACGCCACGCTCTGCGTTTCCGTTCCCGTGGCGCTCAATATTATAACGTAACATCGCGGAATCTTGGAGAAATCCTATAAAAAATGCCACGAAATGGCGACGAGCGGCGGCAACGGAACCGGCCGTCCGCCACCGCCGTCCCGCAGCGCCCTTGTGGTAATATGCCGCCATCACGCATACCCGTTGACACCACCACGAGGTGAACCATGACCACCACTCAGCAATCCGCCGCTACCGAGGGCTACAGCGTTATCGGCAGCCGGCCCATCCGCCACGACGGCACCGACAAGGTGACCGGACGCGCGCAGTACGGCGCCGACCTCAACCTGCCCGGCATGCTCTACGGCAAGGTCCTGCGCAGCCCGCACGCCCACGCCCGCATCAAGAGCATCGACACCAGCAAGGCCGAGGCCATGCCTGGCGTCCACGCCGTCGCCACTGCCTCCGATCTGCCCCAGCCGGGCGGACGCGTGCTGGCCCGGGGCGAAGGCGCAATGACCAGCCCCAAGTTCCTGAGCAACAACTGCCTGGCCGCCGAGAAGGCCCTGTACAAGGGGCATGCCATCGCGGCCGTCGCCGCCGACAGCGCCCATGAGGCGGAGTTGGCGCTTGCCCTCATCGAGGTTGAGTACGAGTTGCTGACGCCCGTGCAGGACGTGCTGGAGGCCATGCGCGACGACGCGCCGCTGGTCCACGAGCGTCTCGCCAACCTGAACGACCCCAGCGTGCGCCCCGGCGGACTGCTGGGCGAGGGCGACGACGGCAAGGTGGGCAACGTGCCCAACCGCTATTTCTATGAGATCGGCGACCTGGAATCCGGATTCGCCGCCGCCGACGTTGTGATCGAGCGCGAGTTCCGCACCAAGGCTGTCCACCAGGGCTACATCGAACCCCACGCGGCCACCGCGCTGTGGAACGCCGACGACTCGCTGCATCTCTGGTGCAGCAGCCAGGGCCACTTCAATGTGCGCGACCAGACGGCCACGATCCTGGGCATGCCGGTATCCAAGGTGCTGGTGACGCAGTTGGAGATCGGCGGCGGGTTCGGCGGCAAGACGCTGGTGTACCTGGAGCCCGTCGCGGCGGTGCTGTCCAAGAAGACCGGCCGGCCGGTGAAGATCCAGATGTCGCGCATCGAGGTGTTCGAGGGCACCGGCCCGACCTCCGGCGGCTACCTGCGGGTGAAGATGGGCGCGACCAACGACGGCAAGATCACCGCCGCCGATGTTTCGCTCTACTACGAGGCCGGCGCATTCCCCGGCTCCCCGGTCAACCCGGGTGCCCAATGTGCCCTGTCCTGCTACAACATCGAGAACGGTCGGGTCGAAGCGGCCGATGTGGTGCTGAACCACCCCAAGACCGCGGCCTACCGCGCCCCCGGCTCACCGGCCGCGGCCTTCGCCGTGGAGTCGGTGGTTGACGAGATTTGCGAACAGATCGGCATGGACAAGATGGACTTCCGATCACAGAACGGCGCCAAGCAGGGCGACCGCCGCGTCACCGGTCCGCAGTTCGGCAGCATCGGCTGGCTGGAAACCGTGCAGGCCGGACGCGAGCACGACCACTGGAACGCGCCCATCGACCGCTCGCCCGAAGCCGAAGGCAAGAAGGTCGGGCGCGGCGTCGCCGGCGGCTTCTGGTTCAACGGCACCGGCCCCGCCAGCGCCATCGTCAGCGTGCTGGCCGACGGAACCGTGAGCCTGGTCGAGGGTTCGCCGGACATCGGTGGCAGCCGCGCCGTGGCCGCGATGCACGTCGCCGAGGTGCTGGGCCTGGCCGCCGAGGACGTGTCCCCCGCCGTGGGCGACACCAACTCCATCGGCTGGACCTCCATGACCGGCGGCAGCGGCGTGGCCTTCAAGACGGGCTGGGCATCCTACGAGGCGGCCCAGGACGTGAAACAGCAGATGATCAACCGCGCCGCCCGCATCTGGGACATCGACCCCGAGAACGTCGAATACGACGCCGGCGTCATCCAGCACAAGTCTGAGCCGGAACTGCGGTTCACCTTCCAGCAGTTGGCCGCGCGCCTCAACGGCACCGGCGGCCCGATCGTCGGGCGCGCCAACGTGTCCCCCACCGGCGTCGGCGGAGCCTACGCGCTCCACATCGCCGACGTGGCAGTGGACGTTGACACCGGCAAGGTGGACATCCTGCGCTACACCGCCATCCAGGACGCCGGCACGGCGATCCACCCGTCCTACGTGGAGGGTCAGATCCAGGGCGGCGCGGTGCAGGGCATCGGCTGGGCGCTCAACGAGGAGTACTTCTTCAACGACGACGCGCAGATGCAGAACTCCAGCTTCCTGGACTATCGCATGCCCACGGCGCTGGACCTGCCGATGATCGACACCGTGGTGGTGGAGGTGCCCAACCCCGGGCATCCCTACGGCGTGCGCGGGGTGGGCGAGGTGCCCATCGTGCCGCCAATGGCCGCCATCGCCAACGCCATCCACAACGCCACCGGCGTCCGCATGACCAACCTCCCCATGAACCCAGGCGCAGTCCTGGAAGCCCTCTGGGAACAGAACGGCGGCTAGATCCGCCAGCGCACTCCGTTGGTAAACTGTAGGGGCGGATGATCATCCGCCCCTTGTGGAAATAGGTAAAAGCTACGCGCGCCCTGACGGTTGCAATTTGTCAGCGCGTGCGGCTGACCTAAATCCCCAACGCGTTCACGTCCCGTACCTCCTGAGTGGGATCTGGATTGTGCGGAGAGCGGAAAGGGTGACGCACCATTGCAGCACCCACGTGCTAAATGATGAGATAATCAAATTGCCGTCGAATACCGATTCCTACAGACGACCGGAAAAAACGGGAATATACGGGAGTACCCGCATGATCACGTTATTTTCATAATTTTCAGTGTTCACACACTATCGCTATGTGGTAAGTTTGCGCACGTTATATTACCCCTTAGCCACGGGAGGATGGAGGTCTGCCGGAAGTTGTTCGGCGCATCCAACTTATTCATGGAGGAACGAACATTATGTTTCAAACGTCTCTTTGGCGCACCAATCCGGAACACGTCTTGTTGAATTGCTCGGAAGTGCGCGAAATGCCCGGTGGAGACGAGTTTGTAGTCCAATTCACAACTAAGAACGGCCATTACACATCCTTCGTGCCCAAGCAGCACGTTGACGCTATCAATCGTCGGCTCCACGCCTGCATCGTCGCGGACGTGGATGATGGCGTGCTCATACTCATTCCTGCAGAAACCCTTACATCAGGGCCACGACTCCTTGTGGAAGAATCTGAGAGGAAAGAGTTGCTGACTGTCGGCGATTGGGTGACGAGCAATGGTATTAAGTGACCAAGAAATCGTCATGGAGTTGCGGACCGGGAGGCTGGTCATCACTCCGGAAGTCACAGACGCCGAAATTGGCCCATCATCGATTGATCTGCATCTCAGCGACACATTCACGATTTTCAAGACAGAATCCGAATTGGCCGAACTGGCAGGGTTGGACCTCACCGTAAATCTGGCTAACATCGCCGATGTTGAGAAAATCATCAACGTGGTAGGTGTAGAAACCACCTTCCCTGAAAATGAGGGATGTGTCATACGGCCTGGTCAGTTTATCTTGGCTTATACGCGGGAGCGCATCGAGCTCCCGAATTACCTAGCAGCACGGGTTGAAGGCCGAAGCACCTTGGCTAGATTGGGTTTGTCGATCCACCAAACGGCTCCAACGGTCCATGCAACGTTTAAGGGGCAGTTGAGGTTAGAGATCATGAACAATGGCCCGGTGCCGTGCAGATTATCCCCAGGAATGGCCTTCTGCCAGCTAATTTTAGAGAAGCTAGGCTCGCCCGCTACAAGGGATCTCAATAGTGCTTTCCAAAACCAATCGCAAAGTCCTTGACTACTTTGCCACACGCCACAATTAGTTGTGGTCGTTGGATGATGGCGACACCGGGATGCGCGACGACTATCCCGGCCCGCCTTGGTGGCAGAAGCAAAAGGACACCGACGACGCCAAGGAGTGAATACCATGACGACGACTGACCAGCAGACCGGCATGAAGCCCTACGTGGTGCATACCGTGGGCGACGCCTCCGAAACCATCCAGACCCCCGGCATGGTGCGCCAGCCGGCCATCGTGCCCGGTAAGGGCGACACCACGAAGATCTGGATGGGCAAGGTGACCGCCGCGCCCCGCGAAAAGGGCCCGCCTCACACCCACCTGGAGGCCGAGACCGCCGCCTACGTGCTCAAGGGACACGTGCGGGTCTACTTCGGCGAGAACTTCGAGGATTGGATCGAAGCCGGCCCCGGCGACTTCATCTTCGTGCCGGCCAACACCCCGCACATTGAGGAGAATCCGTACGACGAGGAACAGGAGGGCATCCTGTGCCGCGCGCCGGACAACCTGGTGGTGAACCTGTAGCCGCTGCGACATGCACGAAGGATGGGGGCGAATGATGATTCGCCCCTACGTTTTGCTCGCGCGGGGCATCAACCGTATTTGACCGACACCGCAATATGGTGAATAATCACCGCGCCCGCCTGCCGACGCCGCGAACGATGGCAACGGGCGCACTGACAGTCAAAACCGAGGAGGAATCAAGATGGCGGACGTCAAGGTAGAAGTTCGCGCCAACGGCCCTTTGCGGGTCACCGGCGAGATTGAGATCGTAGACCAGAGCGGCAACAATTACACCATCCCCGAGGGGCAGTGGGCCACCTTGTGCCGCTGCGGCCAGTCCAGCAACAAGCCGTTCTGCGACGGCACCCACCGCGATGCTGGATTCGAGGCTCCCAGCGAAGCCAAGTAGTCCCATCCAATGCGGTGGTGGCAAACGCCGCCTTGTGTTGAGAGTCCAGGTAGGGGCGGGTTTGATCCCCGCCCCTATCGACCTTCTGACGGCTCAAACAACCTCGCGATTTGAAACAGGCTATAATCCGCGTATCAACCGATTGTAAGGAGCTGCGAAATGGTAACCACCACGCCGGCCCGTGAGGCCGCCGAGCTGATCTTCGAAAAGTACAAGGCGGTGCAGCCCTTTGACCGGTTGCCCGACGGCCTGTTTCCCAAGACCCTGGACGACGCCTACGCCATCCAGAAGGAACTCCATTGCATGCTCTCCAGCCTGTGGGGCCCGCTGGCCGGTTACAAGCTGGCCTATACGACGCCGGTGATGCAGGAACGCGCTGGCATCAACCATCCGGTGCTGGGCGGCGTGTTCGAGAAGACCATCCTGCGCTCGCCGGTAGTGCTCAATTTCACCGAATACGTGAACCTGGGCATCGAACTGGAGGTGGGCGTGACGCTGGGCAAGGACCTGCCGGCGTCCGGCGCGCCGTACAACCGGGAGTCCGTTTCCGACGCGATTGCGGAGATCGCGACGGCCTTCGAGATCGTGGACATCCGGACGCCCGACGGCCTCACCACCGACGAGCGCACGCTGATGAGCGTGGCCGTCAACATCCTGAACTCCGGCGTTGTGCTGGGCGATCCCGTAACCAACTGGCGGGACCTGGACCTGGTCAACTGCCACGGCGTGATGCAGATCAACCACGAACAGGTCGGCGAGGGCTACGGCCGCGACGTGATGGGCCATCCCTTCGAGCCGCTGGTCTGGCTGGCCAACGAGTTGTCGCGCCTCAACCATCCGCTCAAGGCCGGCGACACGGTCATCACCGGCAGCCTGGTACCGCCGACGCCTTTGAGTTTCGCCTCCGAGGGCCGCGTGTCGATCGAAGGCCTGGGCGAGGCCGTCGTCGTCTGCGCTTAGCTGGTGGTCTGCGCTTAGCTGGCCTGCGCCTGGCCGCCCGTCTCCACCCACAACCCGTATACCACCCGGCGCGAGAGCCCGGTGGCCGCCACGACCTCGGCCACGGCCTCGCGCCCGCGCATTCCTGCCGCCCGCCGCTGGATCAACGCCTCCCGCGCGGCGTCCACGGTGATTACGGGTTCGCCGTCCGCGCTGGACATGTCCGAAGACACCGGGCCGATCACGATGGTGAACTCGCCGCGGGGTTCGGCGAAGTAATCGAGGGCATCAGACGCCGCGCCGCGCCAGACCTCCTCGTACAGCTTGGTCAGCTCGCGGCATACCGCCAACGGCGGGTCGTTGAGCGCGTCGGCGATATCGCTGAGCGTGGCCTTGAGACGATGAGGCGCTTCGAAAATCACCAACGTTTGACCCAGGGTGGCCGCCTCACTGAGCGCCGCCGTGCGCTCGGCCCGACGTCGGGGCAGGAATCCAAGGAAGGTAAACCGGTCGGCAGGAAAGCCGGATACGGATAGCGCCGCCGAAACCGCCGAAACCCCCGGCACGCTTACAACCTCGTAACCCGCCTCAGCAACCGACGCCACGACACCAGCGCCCGGGTCGCTGATGCCGGGCGAACCGGCGTCCGTAACCATCGCCACATCGCCGGAGTCGAGGGCGTCAAGCAAGGTGGGCAGCCGCCGGCTCCAGTTGTGCTCGTTGCAACTCACCAGCCGGGGCTTAGCGTCCAAGTGGTTCAGCAACCGCCGCGTAACGCGGGTATCCTCAGCCGCCACCATCGGCACCGACGTCAAAATCCGCGCCGCCCGGACAGTGATGTCCTCCAAATTCCCGATAGGAGTGCCGATTACGTAGAGCGTGCCCACTCGGGGAGTATAGCGCGGTGGGCGATGTGAAATTGGCCGGGAAATTTCATCCCTATCTGGCCCAAGTGCTCTGTAACGTTAGAATGAGGTGCTCTCAATTATTGATCGCTTGTCAGCACCTTCGGCATAGCAATACATGAGGATAGGAGTAGCTATGGTTACCAAGGCACTCTTGAAATTGGCGGATTATACCGCTAGCGGTATAGGCAGCGTGGCCGGCCCGATGTTGGCGGCTTGGAGGGCGGACAAAGAAGCCCAAGCAAGACGTATTTCTGCTCGAGGCGAGGCCGATTCGTTGATGATTATTGCTGAAGGGCAAGCCAATTCGATGCAGACCATTGCAGCCGCGCAAGCCAGTACTCAGGAGGTGCTAGCGGCGTCCAATCTGAGTATGCAAGGCGAGCTTTCGATCGCCGAGACGGTCGCACAAAGGATAGAGTTCCAAGAGTCCAAACGTCAGCAGAATATTGTGTCTGTGGTCCAACAAGCTGCCGCAGAACTCGGGGACAAAGATGTTCCTGACGACGAGACAGATCATGATTGGGCAGCGCGGTTTTTTGGCGAGGTGCAGGACGTGTCGTCGGAAATCATGCAATCCCTTTGGGCCAAGATTTTGGCGGGCCAAGTTGAGCGGAAAGGCAGCACGTCGTTGTTGACCGTGAGCATCTTGCGAAACCTCGACCAATCCACTGCCGAACTTTTTGAGCGAATCTGCTCGATGTCCATTTCCCTCGAGTCTGACATTGATTCGAGGGTGCCGTCCCTAGGCGGAAATGCTGCAACTAATGCGCTTGCCAAATATGGTCTGGATTTCGGTTACCTGAACGCTTTGAACGAACATGGCCTCATAATATCCGAGTACAACTCTTGGAAAGACTACAAAATATGCATAGGGATGCCAATGCCATCGGATCCGTCGCGAACAATGCGATTGCCGTTCAAATATGCCGGCCAGTATTGGATATTGGAGCCGGTAGGGGGACGTGACATGCGTGCCGAGTTTCGTCTCTCAGGCGTCGCGTTTACGCGGTCCGGAAGAGAGCTGCTCAGGGTCGTTCAAATACAACATGTGGAAGAATACACGCGAGACCTTCAGGAATATTTCGGTACTCAAGGGCTAAAAATGACCCCGGTGCCGACTGGCGAAGGGCACTCCCTCTGATGCCCAAAAATATCTTTCGGGCATTTTCTATGTCCGCTACCATACTTGATGTACAAGCGTCGTTAAGTCTGATGACGTTGAAGTGCCTCTCGCAGCCGCCGCACTTCTTCCTCTGCGGCAAGACGCGCTGTTCGTTCTGTGGTTAGTTCCGCTCGCTCTGCAGCCAAGGTTTCCAACGCATCCAGAAGGTCCGGCACGTATGCCTCGGCAACTGGGTCCCAGAACCTTAGCTGCCAATCCCCCATGCGCAACTCCCACTCGGTAATCGGCCAACCCAACCGCTCGACCGTCTGCCGATCCGCCGTATGCAACTCCAGCCCCAACGCCGGGCTATAACCCCGAATGACGCCGTCAGCGTCGGACGCTACGGGTATGGATTGGTAGGCTGCGTCCACCAACCGGTCACCCGCCAAAGTCGCCACATAGTAACGGCCGCCGGTGCGGTCGAACCGCCAGTATTCGGATACTCCGAGACTCGCGTATGTGTCCCGCTTGACGGTCTCATCCCGCCGGGCAGTGGTCTCCGACGCCACCTCAAGCACGAACTCCGGCGGCTTGCCGACCTCGCTGATGGTATACCCGTTGGCCACACTCTCAATCACGCTTGGGGGAATGTCCAGGTCGAATGAAACTATCAGGTCGGGGTTCGGCGAACGGCGGGCGTTTCCGGCCACGTCGCACAGGTAGCCTTCGCCGGATACCAGCACGTCGTGTCGATGGACGAAATGGGCGCGCAGGACCTGATCCATCCGCGCAATATGGGGACGTTGATGCATGGCGTCGGGCGGCTTGGGCGGATCGGGCAACTCGGTCAGCCCGTAGGGGTTGCCGTCCAGCCGGGTCGTTTTGGTAGGTTTGGTGGTCATGGTGGGCCTCGCCGCGTGGGGCGATATGGCTGGATTGTAGCACGGGGCCGCGGGAGTGCCGATTACGTAGAGCGTGCCCACGGGAATGATCGTCTCCCTTTACGGGACCACATCCAGCGCGGCGCCATTCTCCAGTCGGTAAACGTAAAACTGCCCGTCAACGGTGAACACGCTTCTCAATCCCAGACTTTCCGCCGCTGCTACCAGGGAGGCGTCCCCCAAGTCCATCGGCAAGTTCCGGTATCGCTCCATCAACGCGGCCATGCGTTGGGTTTCCTCGGTTGACGGCTGGTGCAGGACCAGCCTCCCGTCGAAGTACATACTCCACAACGCGGCTTGGTGGCTATAGCCGCCGTCCCGCAACAGCAGGTGCATGGCCTCGGTAAAGCAGGGCCAAGTGGTTAGCAGAGGCTCCGCAGGCAATGCGATTAGCGCAGCAACGCATCGGGCGTGATGCTGGTCGGCGACGTTGATCAGCCCGACCAGCGGCCCGGTGTCATTCAACGTCATTGCTGTGACTGTTGCTCACCCTTGTATCGAAGTTTGGCCTCGGCCTGGTCGCGTTGGTATTCTTCCCAAAGCAGATCGCTGTACTCTCGGCCAGTAGCCGATGCGGACGTTTTGTAGGTGCCCCGGTTAGGGTCGTTGTCACCGCCCACGACACCTATGTACCCTTTCCAGAAATCGTCCAGCTCCACGGTGCGCTTCTCTTCGGCGGCAGCATCGTCACCGTGTTCGGTGGGCTCGTTGTCGTGCTTGGTGGTCATCAGGAGCCTCGCGAGATAAACCCTCGTATCCGATTGTATCATGGGCCTATGATAAGATTATCCAGCCCGCTTGTTCGGGCCGTTCATTTGCAGATATTTGCCCTATTAAAGGAGTTGCATCCATGCCCGAGCTGAACGGGGGCCACCTCTTTATCCGCTGCCTGAAACAGGAGGGCGTCCAGAAGATTTTCACCATCGTGGGCGACACCATCCTGCCCCTGGTGGACGCTGCCGCCGATGAGGGCATCGAGTTCATCGACGCCCGCCACGAGGGCGCGGCGATGCACATGGCCGACGGATACGCGCGGATCACCGGCGAGCCGGCGGTTGCCATGTTCACCGGCGGCCCCGGCTTCGCCAACGCCATCTCCGGCCTGCCCGCCATCTATACCTCAGAGAGCCCCGTGATTTTCGTGGCCGGATGCGCCGAACTGCCCGAAAAGGGGCAGGCCACCTTCCAGGAGATCGACCAGGTCGCCATGGCCGCTCCCGTTTCGAAGGGGTCATGGATGATCCACGAGAAGAACCGCATCCCCGAGTTCGTCGCCACCGCCTTCCGCACCGCCATGAGCGGACGGCCCGGGCCGGTTCACCTGACGCTGCCCATCGACCTGCAGGAGGCGCCCATCAGCGAGGAGGACCTGCCGCCCTATCTGCCGCAGGAGTACCGCAACATGGGACGATCCCAGGGCGACCCGGCGCTCATCGAGCAGGCCGCCAACCTGCTGGCCAACGCGCAGCGTCCCGTAATCATCGTCGGCAACCCGGCCCGCTACTCCGTGGAACCGGCCCAGCTTGAAGCGCTGGCCGAGGCTTACGGCGCGCCCATCTTCACCGTCGAGCAGGCCCGCGGCCTCATCGACGACCTGCATCCCCTGTGCTTCGGCTACGCGGACGGCGCGCTGAACCGCACGGCCCGCAAGTTCAGGGAGGCCGACGTGGTGCTGCTGCTGGGCAAGCGCCTGGACCACCGCTATCGCTACGGCGGCATCTTCGACGCCGACGCCAAGCTGATCCAGGCCGACCCGTCGCCGGCCGAGATCGGACGCAACCGGGGCGTCGCCGTCGGACTGCTGGGCGACCTGGGCGCCATCGTTGACCAACTGGCCGGGGCGGGCCGGCTCAACCGCAACGTCGGGCCGTGGGTCGAGTCGCTCAAGGCGGAGCAGGACGCCTGGCTGGACAGCCTGCGCAGCAACGCCACCAACCAGGCCCCCATGCACCCGCTGGACGTGTACACGCGCATCGAGCACCTGGTGGACGAAAACACATTCATCGTGCTGGACGGCGGCGACTACGTGCAGTGGGGCCGCTGCTACCTGCCGGCGCGCTCGCCGGGCCATTTCATGCGCCTGGGGCCGTTGAGCCACCTCGGCGGCGCGATTCCCTACGCCATGGCCGCAAAACTGGCCTACCCGGACAGCAAGGTGCTGGCCTTCATGGGCGACGGATCCTTCGGCTTCTATTCAATGGAGTACGACACGTGCATCCGCCACAACCTGCCCATCACCGGCATCATGGGCAACGACGGCAACTGGGGCATCGACCGCACCTTCCAGTTGGCCTACTTCGGGCGCGACGTTGGCACTGCCCTGCGGCCCGGCGTCCGCTACGACCAGGTGGTGGAGGGCATCGGCGGCTACGCTGAACTCGTAGAGCAGCCCGACGACGTGGGCCCGGCGGTGGAACGCGCCATCAATTCCGGACGGCCTTCGCTGGTCAATATCAGCGTCAAATCCGGCGCCAGCCCCTTGGCCGACGCGATGATTGCGCGCAGGACGGGCAGCTGACTTCGCCAACCGAAAATCGCGCTTTCCGGGGCTGTCGGCATGCAAATTGTCGGCAGCCCCGCCGTTTTCGGGTCTCGTACATGAAACACCAGTATACGTTGCCTAACGTTATCCAAATGACGAAAACCGTAAAACGGCATGAAATCCTCCGGAATGTCGTTTAGCAGTGTTGACAAAGGTATCGCAAGGGTATAAATTGCCCCAAATGCAACCGCTTTCGGGCGGTGAAAGCCAACTGTGAGGAGGCTAATATGCTTACCATTGGGCACGAAGTAGTGCGACCCGGAAGGCACTGGGGTGACAACGAAGTCAACATCCCGGTTCCTGAAGAACTCGAAACGGTTCCTGGTATTCCTGCAACCGCCCGTGAGATCGACTGGTACGCCCGCGAATATCCGCTGGAAACCATGAACATCACCGAGCGCGCATCCCGTGACTGGGCGAACACCCTGCGCGACCTCCACGCCGAGATGCGTGAGATCCGCAAGGAGCACGATAAGCTCAACAGCAACCTGATCATGGCCGGTCGCGCGACCGCCGAGATGGAGCCCACGGCCGAGCCTACCGGCGCGGACGTCTCCGAGTTGATCAAGGACAAGGCTCGCCAGTTGGGATACCTGGAAGTAGGAATCACCTCCTACGACCCCCGGTACGACTACAAGAGCAAGCGCGGCTTCACCGTCCTGCCCCACGCCATCTGCTTGGCCTTCGAACAGGACTTCGAGCCCACCCAGACCATCCCCAGCGTCGACGCCGAGATCGTGCACTCCAGCACCTATCGGACCCAGGCTGCTGCCGGTCTCGAACTTGGTAACTTCATCCGCTCTCTCGGCTACAAGGCCCACGTCATCCACTCCAGCGATGCCACCGGCCCCGTAATCCCGATGTTCGTGGCCGCCGGCCTCGGCTCCCTGGGCGCATGCGGATACCTGCTGACCCCCCATACCGGCAACCGCTGCCGGATCATGATGGTCACCACCGACGCCAATGTCACCTATGACAAGCCCGTCGACTACGGCATCCACGCTTTCTGCCAGGTTTGTCAGGTCTGCGTGAACCGCTGCCCGGGCCGCGCCCTGATGCGCGACAAGATCTGGTGGCGTGGAATTGAGAAGAACAAGCTCTACTTCAAGCGCTGTCGCCCCGTCATGGCCCGCTATCTCGGCTGCGGCGTCTGCATGAAGGTTTGCCCGATCCAGAAGTATGGCCTCAAGAACGTCATGGAGCACTATGCCGCCACCGGTCAGGTTCTCGGCAAGGGCACCCACGACCTCGAAGGCTACAACCTCGAGGGCAAGGGCTACTTCGGCCCCGGCGAACTCCCGGTGTTCGAGCGCGACTTCTTCGAGATGCCTCACGGCAACTCCGACGAGTGGGCCTTCGAGTCCATGAAGGAAGCCGCCAAGGACAACGAGGGCGAGATCCCCGAAGAAATGGTCGAGGACCTCAAGCTCCAGATCCAGCGTTCCATCGCGCTCCAGAGCGGCGACGTTCTGGCCATGATGGCCGAGGACCAGGACTACATCTAGTAGCCCGTTCTCAAACGCCAAACCGGCAAAATGGGCCGGCGGGAATATTCCCGCCGGCCTTTTTAGTTGTCACGAGCGTTGAGTGAGGCAGCGCCCGGACTATCTCGCGCTCTCCCCTAAGCGCGGATAGCGCATTCTCTTCATGGGCGTTGCCGCGTAAGATCGCTACCCAACGCCGCCGCTACGCTGAGAACAGGCCCGGCAGCACTCGCGCTCAACCTGCTTTTGTGGCCGATGCCAGCCAAGACCCGGGCGGACCGGACACTGCGGCGCGACGTCGCGCCGATGGCTTCGCAGGACACCCGGATACTGTTGCCCTGGAGTACAATCCACGCGGGCCAGCGTATGAACTTACCAACCAGCGCCGGCACTTTGCTGAAAAGACACCAAAATGACCTCCACACTTCCCTCTCTCCTAATATCAATCCCCGACGGGGTCATCGACCTGGGCTGGGGACACCCGTCACCCCGGCTGCATCCCACCGAATCGCTGGCCCGGGTCAGCCAATCCGTCCTGGGACAACAGTCGGCCGTGCCGTTGCAGTACGGCGCGGTGCAGGGATTCGGCCCGCTGCTGGAATCCCTGGCCGCCTATCTGTCCACCCAGGAGACATACGGCGGCGCGATCTCTCCGGAATCCCTGTTCCTCACCGCCGGCGCCTCCGCAGCCATCGACCTGGCGACCACGCTGTACGCCACCGCCGGCGACACCGTGGTTGTCGAGGAGCCGACCTACTACCTGATCGAGCAGATCTTCGTGGACCACGGCCTCAACGTCGTGGGCGTCCCAACGGATGCCGACGGGCTGGACACCGACGCGCTGGCCGACCTGCTGGCGTCCGACGGCTTCCCGACGCCCCGCCTGCTCTACACCATCCCCACCTACCAGAACCCCAACGGCTCGGTCCTGCCGCTGCACCGTCGCCGCCACCTCATCGAACTCGCTCAACGTTATGGGTTCACCATCATCGCCGACGAGGTGTACCAACTCCTGAATTACGGAACGCCGCCACCCCCGCCGATGGCCGTGCTCGACGACTCGCCCGACGGCTGCGCCATATCCCTGGGTTCATTCTCGAAGATCCTGTCTCCGGGCATGCGACTGGGCTGGGTCCACGCCTCCCCGGGAATCGTCCGCCGTTTCGTGGATTCCGGGGTCGCGGCCAGCGGCGGCGGCCTCAGCCACTTCTCGGCAACGCTGGCCCACGCCGCGTTGGAAATGGGCATGCTGCAGGACCATATCGATACGCTGCGCCAGGTGTACGGCCAGCGGCACGACGATGTGGCGAGCCTGCTGCGCTCAGAATTTGGCGATTCGGTGGAATTCACGTCGCCGGGCGGCGGGTACTTCTACTGGCTCACACTCAGAGGCGACATCAACACCGACTCGCTGCTCGCCAGGGCTCGCGAGGCCGGGGTGTCCTACCGCCCCGGGACCGCTTTCTCCGCGTCCGGGGGATTCACCGACGCGTTGCGCATCAGCATTTCACTGTACGAGAGCGACGAGCTGGCCGTGGGCATCCACCGGCTGGCCGACGCGCTTCACGCCCACGGGACGCACCGGTAGTTGGGACCCTGCAGCCGAGGGCGTTTGGCGGCTCCTTATGATGCGTTGGCACGCCGCCGGGACGAGCGGCATTGACGGGGCCCACACGCAATCTGACGATAGGCATCGTCATTGTTGCGGCCCTGGTGGCATTTGTCCCCGGGCTGCTCGCGCTTTCCAATTGCATGGTGCTCAGGGGCGAGGTCATCGAATGGTTCGTTCCCGTTGATGCGGAGTCGCTGGTGCATTTTTCCGACCGCATCGTCATCGCCAGGTACATCGATGAAACGGTCCACGAGACGCCAGACTCGCCCACTGCTCACGCTGACTCTCGCATTTCCGTCGTGGACGTGTTTCGCGGTTTCGGCGTGGTCGAATCCTTGAAGGGCGACTTCCAGGCTGGAGACACCGCCTACGTGAGATGGTCCGAAGGGTATTACAGGAGGGACAAAAACGGAGACCCGGAATTCGTCGAGCGCCCGGCCGTCACGCTAACGCCCGGCGAGACTTACGTCCTGTTCCTGACCCCTTACCGTGGCCGGAGGCCGTCAAACCTGGAACCCGGGATCAGGGTTTGGAACACACGGGACGGACCGGGCGTAGCGCAGGCGGACTCGCAGGGCCGGCTCTCGTTTCAGACCGACTGGCGCTACCGTGCCGCTTTGAAGGACATGGACCTGCATACCATCGATGGTTCCGGGGCGCCTTTTGAATTGACCATCGACGGCATCAGGGCGCTGGTGGCAACCGGTCCCGACATCGCCCGGCAATAACCTCGCCAAACCACCCGCGGGGTGGCCGACTGAGGCGCGTTCGACGGCGTCCGGCATCACGGCAATAATATTCATCATGCAACAGAATATGATGTTGGTGGGGCCGAAGTATTGACAACAGCCCATGTCGTCAGTAACCTTGACACAAATTGGGCCAATATTACCCAGTCCAACCGAAGGAGGAGTATATGCTAACCATCGGTCATGAGGTGCAACGTCCCGGCAAGTATCTGGGCGATTCATCTGTAACCATCCCGGTGCCCGAGGAACTCGAAACCGTTCCCGGCATCCCCATGAACCAGCGCGAAGTTGACTGGTACTCCCGTGAGTATCCGGTCGAGACCATGAACATCACCGAGCGCGCTTCCCGCGACTGGGCCAACACCCTCCGCGACCAGCACGCCGAGATGCGCGAGATCCGCAAGGAACACGACAAGCTGAACCGCAACCTCGTCATGGCCGCCCGCCTGACCGGCGAGCTGGAGCCCACCGCCGATCCTACCGGCGCGGACGTCTCCGAAGCCATCAAGCAGAAGGCCCGCGAGCTCGGTTTCATCGAAGTCGGCATCACCGCCTTCGACATCCGCTACGTGTATCAGAGCAAGAAGGACTGGGTCCGCTTCCCCCACGTCGTATGCCTGGCCTACGAACAGGACTTCGAGCCCACCCAGACCATCCCCAGCATCGACGCTGAGATCGTCCACTCCAGCACCTACCGCACGGAAGGCGCCGCTGGTCTGGAACTCGGCAACTTCATCCGCGGCCTCGGCTATCGCGCCCAGGTGCACAGCCCCAACGCCAACCCCGGCCCCTACATCCCGATGTTCGTCGCCGCCGGCCTCGGCTCCCTGGGAGCATGCGGCTACCTGCTGACCCCCCA
>JAPOQH010000044.1 GCA_026710825.1 Chloroflexota bacterium
CATATCATGGAGCAACCATCCAGCATGGGCACACTCTCCCACCACCAGGCCAAAGCCCGGGACTTCCTGCACCGGGCCGACCGGGCCATATCTACCCACGATCCGGCTACCCACGACCCAGCCGAGGCCGCCGCGTCATTGCGCCGCGCCGCCTCTCATGCCACCACGGCCCTCGCCGTCCATCAGGGCTGGAAGCACAAATCCCAACGCCAGTTGGAAATCGTCCTCCACGCCAACATCGTGGGCGAGACCCTCAGCCGCTCCCACCTCAAGACATTCCGCCAGGCCCACACCCTCTCCCAGCAGATGCCAATAGCACCCGCTCATGGTGAACCCGTCAAACCACGCCCCAGAACCGCTCATGGTGAGCCTGTCGAACCACGAGCCACAGATCCCACCAAATCAAATCATCCTGTAAATCCTGTACATCCCTGTAAAACCCAACTCCGCCGCATGCGCCGCCGCGTCGCATCGCTAATCACCCACGCCATCCGCCTCATCGCCGGCGACCCCAAACCCGTGCGGCACCACAAGCTATGGCTGCGCCAGCCCGACTTTCCCATCGCGCCCGATTTCACCTCCATCCAGGACATCCTGAGCCTGCCCAACTACAACGAGATCACCCGCAAGTTCAGGTTGCACTCCGCGCCGCTTGCCGCCCAGCCTGACCCCCACGGACACTACGCGCAAGGTGACGCTCCCCGACGCTGCCTGTGCCACGCCCATCTGTGGGCCAAACCGCAGAACCCACACCGCATCACCCTCTCGCCCCTGTGGCGGCGCGCCCTGGAAAAGACCTTCCGCATCAAGCTCCCCAACCCCCTGCAACTCGCCTGCTGAACGGGTGCCAATTGGCCCTTTCCCGACTCCCCGTCGTTGATTTCAACCGGAGGTTATGCTAGGATTTCTCTGCGAAATCGTCCGCGATTCGCAGAATATGTAGTTTTCTACAGGTTTTAGTGGCGACCGACACGACAAATGAGTCCCGCTGGATGTCCCTGGGGGCCGTCAGCCGGGCTCTCGGCATAAATGATGCGACCCTGAGGCAATGGGCTGATCGGGGCCGCTTGCCTGTCTACCGCACCCCCGGCGGCCACCGCCGGTTCCTGCGTGAGGACGTCGAAGCCCTCGTCCGCGAACGCTCCAACGGGTCCGCCGCCGCTCAACAGGACAACGATCCCGAGGCTCCCGTCCTGCGGCGCATCCGCCGGAATTTGAGCCAGATCGACATGTCCAAGCAAACGTGGCTCAGGAGTTTCCAGGCCGAGGGCCGCGACCGGATGCGCTTGTTCGGACGGCGCCTCTTGTCCCTCCTCCTGCAGAACCCCATGAACTCCACCAGCCGGCGTCGCGGCGAAACCCTGTCCGAAACCCACATGCTCGGCCACGAGTACGGCTCGGAAATGGCCGCCCGTGGCGTTCCCCTCACCGACAGCGTCCAGGCCTTTCTGTTCTTCCGCCAGGCCGTTGTCGAAACCGTGCCCCCTGACCGCCTCCAACAGGTGGTCGAGATCTCCGATCAGGTGCTGCTCGGATTGGTGGACGCTTACAGCACTCGCTTGACTTTGATCCAGGAAAAGCCGGGTCAACCCATAACGGCCACGGCTAACGTAGGTGAAAACGGATGACTACTGACGCAATGGACATTACCGACCGCAAGCTCCTGAACATCATTCAGAGCAACTTCCCGGTCATCGAGGAGCCCTACCAGGCCATCGCCGAGGATCTGGGTATCACCGAGGACGATCTGCTGTCCCGTCTCGCCGAACTCAAACGGCAGAACGTGGTCCGCCAGATCAGCGCGATTTTCGACACCCGCCGCTTGGGATACAAGACCACCCTCGTCGCTTTCGCCTACGGTGATGGCGACCTGCACGATGGCGCCATTTTCATCAATCGCCATCCCGGCGTCAGCCACAACTACGCCCGCGAAGGCTCCTACTACAACCTCTGGTTCACCCTCGCCGTCCCCCCGGATGGCGACCTCGAAACCACCGTCAAGTGGATGGCCGAAAAAACCAACGCCATCGAATTCCGGATCATGCCCACCATCCGGTTCTTCAAGATCGGCGTCAACTTTGACATGGTCAAGCAGCGCAGCGACGCCTACAACTACAACCCCGACGGCATCGGCCAGTCCCGTACGCCCGCCTCCGATTGGAACCAGGCCCAGGAAATCACCGAGTGGGACAAGCAGGTCATCCGCGAAGCCCAGGAAGACCTGACCTTGGTCTCCCGGCCCTTCGATCCCATCGCCGAACGGTTGGGCCTCTCCACCCAGGAATTTTTTGCCCAACTCGCCGAGTACCAGGACCGCAAGCTTATGCGCCGCTACAGCGCGGTCCTCTACCACCGCCGCTCCGGGTTCCGCGCCAACGCCATGATCGTCTGGAAGGTTCCGTCCGAACGTTCCGAGGAAGTCGGCATGATCATGGCCGAGAATCCCGCGGTCACCCATTGCTACGAGCGGCCCACGTTCCCCGATTGGGAGTACAGCCACTTCACCATGGTCCACGCTCCCACCCGCGACGAATGCGAGGAGATCGGCCGCGATATCGCCCAGGCCACCGGCATCAGCGATAACCTCCTGCTCTACAGCACCCGCGAATACAAGAAAACCAGGGTCCGATACTTCGTCGAGGATTACGAGCGTTTCTGGGACACTGCCGAGGAAGCCGAAGCGTTGGCGGAGGCGCTGGTCTAGCGATGCCTGAATACTATCCCGTTTACCTCAACCTCGCCGGCAAGCGCTGCGTGATCCTCGGCGGTGGCACCATCGCCCAGGGGAAAATCGCCGCCCTGCGTGATGCCGGCGCAACCATCACCGTCATCAGTCCCGACGCCACTGCTGGCATCAAGCGCGCCGCCGAGCGTGGCGACATAACGTTCCAACAGCGCGAATACAGGGAGGGTGATCTGGACGGCGCTTTCATCGCCGTGGCCGCCACCAACATCTGGCACGTCAACCGCCAGATTTACGAGGAAGCCGAACAGCGTGGTGTCCTGCTCAACGTCGTCGACGACCCCGACCAGTGCTCGTTCATCGCCCCGTCCATAGTCCGCCGTGATCCCGTCACCCTGGCGGTCTCTACCGGCGGCGCCAGCCCTGCCCTCGCCCGGAAACTGCGCGAGACCCTGGCCGAAGCCCCCGCCCTCAAATGGGCCGACCTCGCCGGCGCCTTGGGGCGCGCCCGACGCGTCATCAAGGAAAAACGCACCGTCATCGACCCCACCCGTTGGCAATGCGTCATCACCGAGGACTTGCTGGAGATGGTCCAGCATGGCGACGAGGATCGCGCGGTCGACATCATCCTGTCCCAATTACAGGACGACACCATCCCCGGAATGTGCGACGACCTGGCCAGTTGCAAAACCGGAGGCTGCGCCAAGCGGGCCGCGTTGCGGGCGGCGGAGGCGGTCAGTTGAGCCTCCTCGTCCTCGGACTCGACCACCGCACCGCTCCGGTTGACGTCCGCGAGCGCCTCAGCGTGGAGCGCGAGCAGTTGCCCGACGCCCTCACCCAGCTTTCGGAATACGTCCCCCAAGCCGCGATCCTCTCCACCTGCAACCGCACTGAGGTCTACGTCTACGATCCCGACGATATCGGGTTGGTCGGCCGCGTCGGGGATTTCATGATCGGTTACTCCGGCGTCCCCGGCCCCGAACTGGAGAGGCACGTCTACCAGTTGTGGGAAACCGACTGTGTTTCCCACCTGTTCCGCGTCGCCGGTGGCTTGGAGTCCATGATCGTCGGCGAACGTCAGGTCCTCGGTCAGGTTCGCGCGTCTTTTAGCGCCGCCACCGAGGGCGGGCACACCAAAAGCCCGCTGACCCGCGTGTTCCACTCCGCCTTGCGGGCCGGCCGCCGCGTCCATCGCGAGACCAGCATCGGCCAGCATTCCCGGTCCGTCAGCCGTGCCGCCGTCCAGTTGGCCCGTGGCATGTTCGACCGCCTGGACGCCCGCCGCGCCCTCGTGATCGGTGCCGGCGACGCCGGACGCATGGTCGCCCGCGCCTTGGCCGACGCCGGCGTCAGTCAGATCACCGTAACCAATCGGACCCAGTGGCGCGCCGAAGAGTTGGCGAAGGAACTCGGCGGTGTCGCCACACCATTCGAAAATCTCCCCCAGGCTCTGTCGGAAGCCGATCTCGTCATCAGCAGCACCGGCTCACCCGGCTACGTCGTCGATGCCGCCATGGTCGCGGATGCGATGGCACAGCGCACAGCAGCCGATCCGATCCTGATGATCGACATCGCCGTGCCTCGCGACAT
Source organism: Chloroflexota bacterium (assembly GCA_026710825.1). Classification (GTDB taxonomy): domain Bacteria; phylum Chloroflexota; class Dehalococcoidia; order Lucifugimonadales; family UBA3495; genus Bin87. The sequence goes on from JAPOQH010000044.1 coordinate 4,274, forward strand.
CGACCCGGGCGCCGGCGATTTGGAATGCGTCCGACTGTTCGACATCGACGCCTTGGGCCAGGCCGCCGAAATCAACCTCGATAGCATGCAGGGTGACATCCGCCGCGCCGCGGACATCATCGACTCCGAGGTTGACCGCTTCGTCGAGTGGTGGAACTCCTCCGACACCATGGAACTGGCCGTCTCCATGCGCCAGCGCGCCGACGCCGTGCGTAGGCAGGAGATCGACCGCACCCTGAAGCTGTTGGGCGCAGACCCCGACGGCGAACTCGCTGCCCGTCTCGATGCCATGACCAATGCCCTGGTCAAGAAGTTGCTGCACCGGCCCACTGCCGAGTTGCGGTCCAGCGACAGCGCCGCCATCTATCCGGCCGCGCGCCGCATGTTCGGAGAGGATCCATCCGGCGGTAGGCGTCGTGGCCGTCGATAACGGCGCCCGCAGCGTCGTCCGGATCGGCACGCGTGGCAGCCGGCTCGCGCTCATCCAGACCGAACTCACCATGGCGGCGTTGCGCAACGCGCATCCCGACCTGCACTTTGAGGTGGTCACCGTAACCACCCAGGGCGACGCCAACCGCACGGCCCCGTTGGCCGGCATGGGTCTCGGTGTGTTCGTCAAGGAGATTGAGCGGCGCCTCGAGTCCGGCGAGATCGACATGGCGGTCCACAGCCTCAAGGACATGCCCACCGCGCTGCCCGATGGAATGATCATCGGTGCCGTCCTCGAACGCGCCGACCCCCGGGACGTTCTGGTATCCCACCTTGGCTCCACGTTGGCCGACTTCCCCGCCGGCGCGCGCATCGGCACCAGCAGCCCACGTCGCGCCGCTCAGATCGCCGAAAAGCGCCCCGATGTCGAAATTGTCCCCATCCGCGGCAACGTCGATACCCGCCTCCGTAAAGCCTCCGGCGACGAGTGCGATGGCACAATCCTCGCCGCCGCCGGTCTCGTGCGCATGGGCCTAGAGGACGTGATCACCGAGTATCTCGCGCCCGAGGACTTCGTGCCCCCGCCCGGTCAGGGCGCGATGGCCGTCGAAATCCGCGCCGACGACTCTTGGTTGACCGGCGTAATGTCCACCATCGACCACGCCGAGACGGCATCCGCTGTAAACGCGGAACGCGCTTTCCTCGAGGCAATTGGCGGTGGCTGTCAGGTTCCCGTCGGTGCGTATGCCACCGTCGCGGATCAGTCCGTCGGCCTGATCCTCAACGCATTCGTCGGTGCGCCCGACGGATCGCAGTCATTCCGCACCGCTCTGAACGGCCAGGCCGGCGCACCCGCCGCACTCGCAGAGGCGGCGTGGGATGCCCTGCGCGAACAGGGCGCCGGCGCTCTCCTGGCCGGCTAGCGGAACCTATCGTGGCAACCGGCAGGGTCTATCTGGTCGGAGCGGGGCCCGGCGATCCCGGACTGCTCACCCGCAAGGGCGAGCGCGTGTTGGCAATCGCCGACGTTGTGGTCTACGATCGCCTGTTGGACCCGTCGCTCCTCGAACTCGCCCCCAACGCCGAAACCGTTTTCGTCGGCAAGGAGCGCGGCCGCCAGGCTCTGAACCAGTCTCAGATCAACGACCTCCTCGTCGCCGAGGGCTTGTCCGGCAAAACCGTCGTCAGGCTCAAGGGCGGCGATCCCTTCGTGTTCGGGCGCGGAGGCGAGGAAGCCCAGGCGCTGGTGGCTGCCGGCGTCCCCTTTGAAGTGGTCCCCGGCGTGACATCCGCCGTCGCCGCCGCGGCCTACGCCGGCATCCCGGTCACACACCGCGGGATATCAACCTCCGTTACCATCGTTACCGGCTCCGAGGATCCCACCAAGGGTCAGACCAGCACTGATTGGGCGGCCCTGGCGAAAACCGGCGGCACGCTGGTCGCATTGATGGGCTGGGCCACCCTGCCCGGCATCGTGCAAACCCTGTGCGAAAACGGAATGTCCGCCGACACTCCGGCCGCCCTGATCCAATGGGGTACCTGGAGTCGCCAGCGCGCCATCACCGGCCAGCTTTCAAACATCGTCGATCTTGGCCGCCAGGCCGGCATCGGCGCTCCCGTCATCGTGGTTATCGGTTCGGTCGCCGCCTTGCGCGATGAAATAGGCTGGTTCGACCAGCGCCCGCTGTGGGGCAAGCGCGTCTTGGTGACCCGTTCCCGCACCCAGGCCTCCCGTTTCATCGACCTGCTGGCAGAGCTTGGCGCAGAACCCGTGGAACTGCCCTCCATCGAAATCCAGCCGCTCGACGATTATTCCGAACTCGACCGCCTGCTCCGCGAAACTGCCGGCGTCCCCGGTCATTGGGTCATATTCACCAGCGTCAACGCCGTGCAGTACGTGTGGCAACGCCTGTGTGCGCTCGGCATGGACGCTCGCTATTTCGCCGGCGCAACCGTCGGCTCCATCGGGCCCGCCACCGGGGATGCCTTGCGCCAGCACGGCATCGAACCCGATTTTGTTCCCAGGCGCTCGGTATCCGAAGAGGTCGTCGCCGAGTTGTCCGAGATCGACTGGACTGGCCAGCAGGTTCTGCTCCCCGGATCCGCCATCGCTCGCGACGCCTTGGCGTCTGGATTGTCCGGTCTGGGAGCCAACGTGCGCCGCGTTCCCGCGTACACCAACAGCAGGCCCGCGGGCATCGAGGAGCGCGCCCGTGATGCGTTCCAACACGGCATGGATGTGGTATCGTTCACCAGTTCCTCAACCGTGCGGAATCTGTTGGAAATCTTGGGTGACGACCGGCATTTGCTGGACGAATGTGTCATCGCCTGCATCGGTCCCATAACCGCCGCAACCGCTGAAGAATTGGGCCTTACGGTCGACATCGTGGCCTCTGAACATAACGTCGAAGGGTTGGCCGACGCATTGGTGGATCATTTCGCCGCCAGCGCAACCGAGTCCGTCGGCTGACCGAATGGAGGGAGACGTCATGCTGAAACATCCTGATTTGCGTATGCGCCGCCTGCGGGAAAAAGCGCCCGTTCGCGAAATGGTGCGCGAAACCCGCCTCAGCGCCGCAAATTTCATCTATCCCATGTTCGTAACCCACGGCGAAAACGTCCGTGAGGAAATCGAGCCCATGCCCGGGTGCTACCACACCTCCATCGACCGCCTGAACGAGGAAATCGATGAGGTGGTGGAACTCGGCATCCCGTCGGTTCTCCTCTTTGGCCTGCCTCCCGAAAAGGATGCCATCGGCACCGGCGCTTACGATCCCGAAGGCATAATCCAGGAAGCCACCCGCACCATCAAGGAGCGCGCGCCCGGCCTCATGGTCATCGGCGATGTGTGCCTCTGCGAGTACACCGACCACGGCCACTGCGGTGTCATAGATGGCGACCGTATCGACAACGACGCCACCTTGGAGTTGCTGGCCAGGTCCGCCTTGACCCAGGTGCAGGCCGGCGCCGATATGGTCGCCCCGTCGTCGATGATGGACGGCCAGGTCCGCGCCATCCGGGAAACCCTCGATGCCCACGGCTACGACGACACTCCCATCATGGGCTATGCGGCCAAGTACGCCTCGTCGTTCTACGGGCCGTTCCGCGTCGCCGCCGATTCCACGCCGCAGTTCGGCGACCGCCGCAGCTACCAGATGGACCCGGCCAACCGCCGCATGGCCATGCGCGAGATCGAGTCCGACATCGCTGAGGGTGCCGACATCGTCATGGTCAAGCCGGCCATGGCCTACATGGACGTCATCAAGGAAGCCCGCGAACGCTACGACTACCCGCTGGCCGCCTACAACGTCAGCGGCGAATATTCCATGGTCAAGGCCGCCTCCCGTGCCGGTTGGATCGATGAGCAACCGGTCACCATGGAATTGCTCACCGCCATTCGCCGCGCCGGCGCGGATATCATCATCTCTTACCACGCCAAGGAAGTGGCCCGCTGGTTGCGGGGCGAGGGCTGACCACGGCCGAGAGGAGGGCCAACCAAAAATGCAACAGACCAGGTCGCAACGACTATTCGAACAGGCGCAACGCGTGATTCCGGGTGGTGTCAACAGTCCCGTCCGGTCATTTCGCGCCGTTGAAGGTACGCCGCCCTTCATCGCCCGGGGCAACGGTTCCCGTGTGTGGGACGTCGACGGCAACGAGTACATCGACTACTTGGGTTCCTGGGGGCCATTGGCCTTGGGCCACGCCCATCCCGCCGTCGTGGAAGCCGTCCAACGCGCGGCGGCAGACGGCACCTCGTTCGGCGCTCCCGTTGAGCAGGAGGTGCAGTTGGCCGAAATGGTCTGCGCGGCCTTGCCGTCGGTCGATTCGGTGCGTCTGGTCAACTCCGGCACCGAGGCCTGCATGACCGCCTTGCGTCTGGCCCGCGCCCACACCGGCCGGTCCAAGATCGTCAAATTCGCCGGCAACTACCACGGCCACGCCGATGGCCTGTTGGTCGCCGCCGGCTCCGGCGCGCTGACCCACGGCGTGCCCACCAGCGCCGGCGTCCCCGAGTCCTACGCCGCCGAGACCCTGATCGCAGCCTACAACGACCTCGCGTCCGTGCAGGGCCTGTTCGATGCCTTTCCCGACGCCATCGCCGCCGTGATAGTCGAACCAGTCGCCGGCAATATGGGCGTTGTCCCGCCCGCCAATGGTTTTTTGCAAGGTCTCCGCGACGTCACCGAAGCCAACGGGGCATTGCTCATATTCGACGAGGTCATCACCGGATTCCGTGTGGCGTACGGTGGCGCGCAAACGCTGTACGGCGTCACTCCGGACATCACCACCATGGGCAAGATCATCGGCGGCGGACTCCCCGTAGGCGCGTACGGCGGCCGCAGCGACGTGATGCAACAGGTCGCTCCCCTCGGCCCCATGTATCAGGCTGGCACCCTGTCTGGCAACCCGCTCGCCGTCGCCGCCGGCGTCGCCACCTTGACCGAGTTGCAGCGTCCCGGGGTCTACGATCAATTGGAAGCCACCGCCCAGCGCCTCACCGACGGCGTAAGCGCAGCCTTCGCCCGTGCGGAGATCCCATCCACCATTAATCGCGTCGCGTCCATGTTCACTGGCTTTTTCAACTCGGGCCCGGTGGGTGCCCTCGCTCAGGTCGAGCAGTCCGACACCGCCGCCTATGGCCGATATATGCACGCTTTGCTTGATCGCGGAGTGTACATCGCTCCCTCCCAGTTCGAGGCCGGCTTCGTCTCCATCGCCCACACCGATGCCGACATTAACCGCACCATCGTCGCCGTAGGCGATGCCCTGGCTGCTTTGGGCTAACCAGCGGCATCGCGGCGCATGTGGGGGCGAATAATTATTCGCCCCTTTGGATTTATGGGATGGCAGCCACAGATCTAAACGAACTGCTCAAGCAGCGCTTCGGCTACGACGAGTTTCGGCCGGGCCAGCGAACGATAATTTCCAACGCCCTAGGCGGCCGGCATGGCTTGGTCGTCATGCCCACTGGTGGCGGTAAATCCCTCTGCTATCAGTTGCCGGCCCTGGCTTTGGGCGGCCTGACACTGGTGGTGTCCCCGCTGATCGCGCTGATGAAGGACCAGGTGGACGCCCTCCGCGCGAATGGTATCGCCGCCGATTTCTTGAACAGCAGCCTGGATACCGCCACTGCCGCCGCCGTGGAACGCAGGGCGCAGGCCGGCGGGGTCAGCCTGCTCTACGCCGCGCCGGAACGGGCGGTCATGCCGGGGTTCCGCCGATTCCTCCGTACCTTGGACCTCAAGCTCATCGCCATCGACGAAGCCCATTGCATCAGCGAGTGGGGCCACGATTTCCGCCCCGACTATCGCGCTCAGTCGGAACTGCGGGCTGAATTCCCTCGGGTTCCGGTGATGGCTCTGACCGCCACCGCCACCCAGCGTGTGCGCCAGGATATCGTGGACCAACTCGCCCTCGACCAATGCGGGGAGTTCATATCCGGGTTCGACCGTCCCAATTTGACCTATCGAGTGCTCCCCAGGAAGAACTCTTGGGACGCCCTCCTGAACCTGCTGCACGAACGCCGGGGACAATCTGTGATCATCTACAGCCTGTCCCGCCGGGAAACCGAGGAACTGGCCGACCGCCTCACCGCCAGCGGCTACCCTGCCGCCGCCTATCACGCGGGGCTGGATGCCGATACCCGGCGGCTCACCCAGGAGCGGTTCATCGACGGCGACGTTCCCATAGTCGTAGCAACCATCGCCTTCGGCATGGGCATCGACAAACCGGACATCAGGCTGGTCGTCCACTACACGCTGCCCAAATCCATCGAGGGCTACTATCAGGAAACCGGTAGGGCTGGGCGCGATGGCATGCCCAGCGACTGTGTGCTCTTTTTCACCGATGGGGAACAGCGCAAGCACGATTACTTCCTCAACATCATTGAGGATCAAGACCTGAATCAGGCGGCCCGCCAGCAACTCCTCAAGATGGTGGACTACGGGCGCCTGGGTACCTGCCGGCGTCGATATCTGTTGGACTACTTCGGCGACGAGATGTCTGAGGACTCGTGCGGCAATTGTGACAACTGCTCGTCAGAACGGCGCAACGTCGACGTGACCGTCATCGCCCAGAAGATCCTCTCCGCCGTCATCCGCACCGGCGCACGCTTCGGGTTCGCCCACGTCGCCAACGTCCTGTTGGGCAGCAACGTGGCGCGCGTCCGGGAATTGGGACACAACCAACTCAGCGTATTCGGGATCGTCAACGACTACGATCGCACCGCTCTCCGGCAAATCGCCAACGGGCTCGTCGAACTCGGTCTCTTGGCAAGGTCCGATGGCCAGTATCCGACGTTGAGCGTCACTGACGCCGGACGCGCATGGTTGCAGAGCCGCCAATCGCTCGCCTTGGATCTGCGCGTCGACGACGAACCTCCACAACGCCACACCGCCAGCGCCGGCACCGTACCCGCAACCCATTCCTCCGCGTCGCCTGCCGCGTCCGGTTTGTTTGCCAGGCTGAGGACCCTGCGTCGCCGCCTTGCCGACGAGCAGGGCGTTCCTGCGTTCGTGGTGTTCAACGATGCCACCCTCCGCAACCTCGCCGCCGCTCAGCCAACCCGACCGGAGGACATGCTCCGAGTGTCCGGAGTCGGACCGGCCAAGCTGGACAAGTACGGTGCGCAGTTTCTCGCCGAAATAAGGCAACACATCGGTGTTGGTGCCGCCGCCCCTGCCGTCCAACCTGCTGATCCATCCGCCTCCGCCGTTTCCAAATCGTCCGCATCAAACCGATTGGACGAAATTCGCAAAGAACATCCCAGGGCATACGAACCGTGGACTCCCGAGGAAGAAACCCAACTCACCGAATTGCACGCCGCAGGAGTGAGCGTCGCGGACATCGCTGTTAGGCTGGGCCGTCGACCGGGCGCAATCGAATCGCGACTCAACCGTCCCCCAGGGACCAATCCAACTAAGCCCCTCGCCGACACCCACACGTCAACCCTCAGTATGCTGGAACAGGGATCGACCATTTCAGAAATCGCTGAGCAACGCGGCCTCACTGAGGCAACTGTCATGGGCCACATCGAACGTATCATCACGGCCGGCACGGCAATAAATCTTGCCCCGCTGCTGCCGCCCCCCGAACGCGTCCACCGAATATTGGATGCGTTGGATGCTATCGATGGGGACCGGTTGGCGCCGGTGCGGGAATCGTTGGGCGATGATTTTTCCTACGAGGAAATCCGACTGGTTCGGATTTTGCGCCTGCAAACAACAGAATAGGGGCGGGTGAACACCCGCCCCAACCGGATCCTGTTGATTTGGCTATGGCTTAGGCGCCGTACCGTGCCGCCTCGTTGGGGTCGCTGTATTCAACGTTCTTGGTGGCCCAGAACGTCGTGGCGATGTCGTCGCACGCGGCAACCAACGCCTCAGCGTTCTCCATGCTCACGGTCTGCTTGCACTGGCCGGCCAGCTTCAGGGCGGCGTTGAACTTGGCCGCTACGTCGTTGGCGTCGGTGTTGGGCCATGCGTAGTCGGCCCAGAGGATGCGCAGCTCTTCCTTGCACTTCTCGGCGTGCTCCTCTTTCACCGTCACGTAGCGGGAAAAAGTGTTGGCGAAAGACTGCCGCTCACCGGCCGGAGCGCCGGGCTGTGGTGCCTCAAGGTTCTGCATCCGCAGGACCATTTTCTGAACCGTCTGGGCGGCAATCTTGGCGACCAACGGATCGTAGATACCGCACGGGATATCACAGTGGGCGTGGGCCTCTCGGGGCTTTAGGAACGCGATGGGGTTGAACATCGTCAATAGACTCCTTTAGATGGCGAAAACGCAGGGCGGGATGCCCTCAATCACGGGATCGATTCGGCGAAAATGCTAGCGCAATTCCCAGTATCCCGCAAGGGCCGCCCTATACTTCGTACTCACCCACGCTTTCCGGGATGATCAGGGCCGCCCCGGTAATCTCCTGGACATCCTCCGGCGACCAGCCGGGCGCGGTCTCCCGCAGCACCATGCCGTCGGGCGTCGGCTCCAATACTGCTACATCCGTCACCACCAGCGACACGCACCCTTTCCCGGTGAGCGGAAAACTGCACTCCTCCACGACTTTTGCATTTCCGTTCCGGTCGTTGTGTTCCATCGCCACGATCACCTTGTCCGCGCCGGCAGCGAGATCCATCGCCCCACCAATGTTCCCGACCCCACGTTCGGGCAGCATCCAGTTCGCCAGGTCGCCGTTGGCAGACACCTGGTGCGCTCCCAGAACCGTAACGTCCACGTGTCCGCCGCGAATCATGGCAAAAGCGTCTGCGGATGAGAAGTAGGCCATCCCCGGTACCGGCTCCAGGAACTGCCCGCCGGCATTGATGAGATCAATATCCTCGTTTCCGTCCTCCGCCAGGGGACCGCAGTTCAGCACCCCGCTTTCGCTGTGATAGAAAACGATGCTGTCGTCCCCTACGAACATCGACACCAGGGTGGGAATACCGATGCCGAGGTTGACGGTGCCTCCGGGCGGCAGTTCCTTGGCTACCCGCATCGCCATAATGGCCCGGTCCAGGCGCTCTTTGTCCTCTGTCATGCCGAAGTATCCTCGCCTATTCGTAGCCCGTGAATCCGTCGGGCCGTTTGACGATCCGCTGCACGAAAACGCCGGGTGTCACGATTTCTTCGGGATCGAGTTGACCGGGTTCTACGATCTCGTCCACCTCAACGATGGTGACCCGTGCGGCGGGTGCCATGACGGCGTTGAAGTTGCGCGATGTGCCCCGGTAGATCAGGTTGCCGTTGATGTCCGCCTTGTGGGCGCGGATGATCGCAAAGTCCGCGCGCAGGCCGTATTCCAGGATGTAGTCCCGCCCATCAATAGTTCGGGATTCCTTCCCCTCTGCGATGAGAGTTCCCGCTCCGGTGGGCGTGTAGAAGGCTCGAATGCCCGCCCCTCCGGCCCGCAGTCGCTCCGCCAGCGTGCCCTGCGGCACCAGTTCCAGGTCCACCTCCCCTCTCCGGTAAGCCAGCTCAAACTCCGATGGTCGGGACACCGACGGCGAAACCGGGAACGATGCAATCGCCTTGGCAACCTGCCCGTTCTCGATCAGCACGCTGTGGTCGATCGCGGTCCGTCCCGGCGGCGTGCCGAAACTCACCACGCGCGCGATGCCGGCGGTGTTGCTCACGATGGTCAAACCTCGGCTGCCTCGGTCTCGCAATGACATCAAAAGGTAATGTGCCATCCCGCCCGGCCCGCCGAATCCATCGATGAACACCGTCACGCCATCGGGTAAATCGTGTAGGGCTGAAGCGCCGTCGGCATGAACCTTGGACTCCGGCGTTCCGGAGGGCACCGTGAAATCCATCGCCGCTGGGTAATCCGAGATCGAAACGACCTCACTCAGGTCAGAGTCGGCAACCACGTCATCGGCTTGACGATCTGTCGCGATTTCCGAAAGGACGAATTCAGTGCCCTGTGGTTCAAACACCGCACAATCCGCGATGACCCGGTCAATGCCGCCCACGCCGTCCACCGGCCGCTCCAGGAGATGCGAAGCCAGGCATATCTCCGGTTCGTCCTCGTTAATTTGCGGGTGCAGCGCGATGATTCGCCGCGCGCCCGAAGCCAGGTCGACTCCGATGCCCGGCGGCGCAATAGATGCATCGCGTGCGTAGAGCCTGCCCACGAATCGTCCGTCCGCAGTAACCTGCGCCGGATGTACTATCGCGAGGTCGACGTACCCTCCGCGCACTATCGCCGCCGCGTCGGCGGCGCTCAGTGGTATCCCGTTCAGGGTTCCATCGGCGCGCAGGAACCACACGCCCATGGACTCCGGTGTTACCCGTGCCACCAGCTCTGGCAGTCCCCGATCGAGGGCCACCACCGCGCCAGGCGCAATCTCCCTGGCCGCGCGGCGCGCAATCTTGAAGGCAGATGTTTCGGTGAGCGGCATCGGGTGATCCTAAACAGCCGGTGCGCCTGCCGCTCGAACGATGCGGTTGACGTATATCCCGGGTGTGATCACCAACTCTGGATTGATCGCCCCCGGTTCGCCGATTTCATCGGATTCGACGACGGTGGTCCTGGCCGCAGTCGCCATCACAGAGTTCCAGCCCCGTTGGGCGCCGCGATACACTAGGTTCCCTACCCCGTCGGCCCGGTGGCATCGCAACAGGGCAAAGTCCGCCCGCAGCGGAGTTTCCAGAACGTGGCCGACGCCATCAATCGAGCGGCTTTCCTTGTCCATGTCGAATCGAGTGCCAACCCCCGTGGTGATGAACACTCCCCCGATCCCGGCTCCCGCAGCGCGTAGCCGTTCCGCCAGCGTGCCATGCGGAACCGCCACGACCTCGATGTCGCCCAACTCCCAGAGTTCCGGTATCACCCCGCCGTGCGCTCCCAGGAATGGGTAGGGTGAAATGATGCGCGACACTCGCCCATCCTTCACCAACCGCGGTATTGTCTCGCTCCCGTCCCATCCGGAAAAATCGCACACGATGGTGAGGTCGGTGGCGTCATGTCGCAGTAGAGCGGATAGCAGTCCGGATGGCTCGTTGGACTTGGCAACGCCCCCGACCAATATGGTCGCTCCGTCCCGCACGTCTGCTACCGCGGCGTCGTGAGTGTCGTATAATTTGCTGAACGCCATGAATCAATCCGCAAAGCGGGCGCTATTCTAACTCAATCGGGTAGCCGCATAAAGCCGAACGCTGGCTGCTGGCTAATACCGACCAACCACGGACACGCTGACGTATCCCATGCGATATCGCAATATTAGCTGCGCTTTGAACGGATTCCAGGCATCCATAGTCTTGCCGGGTCCCGTCGGAGCCCATTCAATCGACGAGGATACGTCATACGAATTGCGGGATTGCTGTTCCCAACTGTCTCTCCAGGACGAAGTCAGGATCGCAACCATCACCGGTTCGGGCAACGTATTCGCAGTCGGGCGCAAAGATCCTCCCGACGACCTCATCGACGTTTCAGTATCTGGGCACGTCGATTGGATCGCCGGCATGAGTGTTGCCAGTGCGTTCGCGGCGTTGCCAATGCCCACGATCGCGGTCCTGAATGGCGACGCCACCGGCCACGGTTTGGAACTGGCGATGACAGCGGATTTGCGGATCGCCGTTGATACCGCCAGGTTCGGAGTCGGGAGTCTGCACGACTGCGGCTTTCCATACGACGGCGCGACTCAGAGGCTCCCCAGGCTCGTCGGACCCGGTTTGGCGCGCGATATGTTGCTCACCGGGCGCGCGCTATCGGCGCAGGAAGCGCTTGACGCCGGGTTGGTCAACCGGGTGGAATCCAAAGCTGACCTTTACCGGGCTGCGGCTGAGTTGGCTGAAAACATCGCTGCCGCGGCACCCATCGCCAGCCGGTACGCCAAAGAGGCCGCAGCCGCATCAGGTGACCTCACGTTGGCGCAGGGCCTCCGCTTGGAAGCTGATCTCAGCGTCATCCTCCAAAGCACTTGGGATCGCGCCGAAGGCCTGCGTTCGTTCGCCGACAAACGCACGCCCGAATTCGAAGGGCGGTGATCGGCGGTCATGATGGAGGTACGCCTGGATCTGCACACCCACGTCGGCGAAATGTTCGGGTTCCAAACCCCGACACCCGAAATCGCCCAAACCGTGATCGCGCAAATCAAGGACGCCGGCCTGGACGGCATCGGCATCACTGACCACTGGCGCCGCGACTGGAGCGTGGAACTGCACCGAGTCGTGGAGCAGCATTTTCCAGGGGAAGTGCTGATCATACCCGGCCAGGAGATCGACGTTCGCCCGGCCAGCAGCCCATTCGACGGATATCATTGCGTTGAATTGTATTTGCCCGGTGGCCGGTTGTTCCGCAACTACTGCCACCCGGGGTATTACACGCCCAACATCGTGATCGAAGACGGTGTGCATGGCATCGAGGTTGCCAATCACCACCACGACTGGCACATCCGACGGGCCCACGTGGAGCGGGTCGCCCAGGATCATGGCTTGCTGACTTTTTCGGTCAGCGATGCCAACAGGTTGGGCGAAATCGGCGCAGGTAGCACTCTGGTCGACCTTGACGAAATGATACGCCGCGCCGTTCCGTTGGATTAACCACAGGCCCATGCCATGAGCGCGCCTTTTCCCACCATCATCTACGAAAAATCTTGCGGCGTCGCCCATGTGTCGTTGAACCGCCCGCACCAACTCAATGCGTACTCCGTGGCCATGCGCGATGACTTCTCGGAGGCGTTGGCAGCAATAGCCGAAGACGACGAAGTGGGGGCGCTGCTGATCACCGGACAGGGCCGGGCATTCTGCGCTGGCGCCGATCTGACCGAGTTCGGCACCGCCCCGTCGCAGGTGATTGCCCGGAATGTTCGCTGGCAGCGCGACGTGTGGGGACAACTCATTGATCTGCCAAAACCCATCGTCGCCGGCGCGCACGGATACTGCATCGGCTCAGGGGTGGAGATATTGCTGTTGGCGGACGTGCGGATCGCCGGATCAGATACCGTATTCGCCATGCCCGAACTCCGGTTGGGCATGATCCCTGCGGCGGGCGGGTCCCAAACCTTGCCCCGCAGCACTGGGCCTTCTACCGCCTTGGATCTGCTGCTCACCGGCCGCCGCATCGATGCCGCCGAGGCCATGCGTATCGGCTTGGTAAGCAGGGTGGTCCCTCCGGACGCGTTGGCGTCGTCGGCTTGGTGCGTTGCCAGAGAGTTGGCTAAAATCCCCGCCGGCAAGGCATCGGCGATGCGCGCCCTCCTGCAGGACGGTCCTGACCTCCCGCTCGCGGGGGGTTTGGAGCGGGAGCGTAGAATGGCGGCCATGCAGATGACCACGAACAACTAGCAGGAACAGGATGAACACCACCGAATTTTTGATGATCGCCTCCGCGATCGTGCCCGAACGCGATGCTGTGGTATTCGACGGGAAACGCTACAGTTTCGAACTGCTGCAGGAACGGGTCAATCGATTGGCCAACGCCTTGTCGGATCTGGGGGTTGCCCCGGGCGATCGTATCGCGGCGATGCAAACCAACTGCAACCACCTGATCGAACTTTACTTCGCCGTCGCTCAGCTGGACGCCATATACGTGCCGATCAACTTCCGAGCCAAGGAAGATGAACTCGCAACGATGGTGCGAATAGTGGAGCCGAGTTTCCTGTTCCTGGGAGAGCGGTACCTCCCGCTGGTTGCCGGCGCTGATCTGCCCGCCCGGCGAATCGTGATGCTGGATGCCCCGGCGGCCGGCGGTCGGCACAACTACGAGGATCTCCTGCAATCGGCCGAACCCGACCAGATGCATTTCCCCGAGGATGACGAGGACGCGACGACCGTGATCATGTTCACCTCCGGGACCACCAGCATCCCCAAGGGTGTGCAGTTGACTCACGACAGTTTCGGCACCTTTTTGTTGACCAACGTCACCCCAGCCGACCCGGATGTTGAGGAGACCAACCTGCTCACCGTCCCCATGTACCACGTCGCCGGACTCCAGGCGGCGCTCGCGGCGGTGTTCGGCGGGCGAACGCTGGTTGTGATGCCCCAGTTTGATCCTGAGGAATGGATGGATCTCGCGGTGTCGCACCGGGCCAACCGTGCCATGCTGGTGCCCACCATGCTGAAACACGTGATGGATCACCCACGTTTCCCTGAGTACGACCTGTCCTCTCTGGACGTTATCACCTACGGCGCCGCTCCGATGCCCTTGCCGGTCATCAGGGATGCCATCGCGAAGTTTCCCAACACCCGATTCATCAACGCTTTCGGGCAGACCGAGACGGCCTCGACTATCACCATGCTCCCGCCGGACGACCATGTGCTCACCGGCAACCCTGACGAGGTGGAAACCAAATTGCGCCGTCTGACGTCCATCGGGAAACCTCTGGACGACGTTGAGGTGATGATCGTGTCGGAGGATGGGGAACCGGTATCCGGCGAGGAGGTGGGAGAAATCGTCGCCCGCGGTCCCCGCATGATGAGCGGTTATTGGCGGCAGGACGAGGCTACCGGGGACACCATTCGCTCCGGTTGGCTCTACACCGGCGATCTGGGTTGGCAGGATGAGGACGGCTATATCTACCTCGCCGGCCGGGCCCGGGACTTTATCAAACGCGGCGGGGAGATGATCTCGCCCGAAGAGGTGGAACAAACCCTCATTGAACATCCCGACGTGGCCGAGGCTGCCGTCATCGGAGTGTCCGATCTGGAATGGGGCGAAGAGGTCCGGGCGGTGGTGGTACGGGAAGGAGATTCGGTGAATGAATCGGACCTCATCGAGTTCTGCCGGCAACGATTGGCCGGTTTCAAACGGCCCAGGTCGGTGGTGTTCATCGATGCCCTGCCTCGCAATGTGATGGGCAAGGTGATGAAGCGGGATCTCAGGGAACAGTTCGACTATCCGGTCACATCCAACGGGGACTGAACTTATGGACATCGCAGTAATGGGCGCCGGAGGCGTCGGTGGCTATTTCGGTGGATTGCTCGCGCGCGCCGGTAACAACGTCACGTTCATCGCCCGGGGTGCACACCTTGCGGCCATGCGCAGCAACGGACTCCGGGTTATCAGCAGCAACGACGGGGAATTTGTCGTACCCGGACAGGCCACGGACAAGCCTGCCGAGGTGGGTCATCAAGAGTTGGTCCTTTTCACGGTCAAGATGTACCACAACGAGGACGCGATCACGGCGATTGCGCCGATGGTTGGCCCGGACACCATCGTGTTGACTTTGCAGAACGGCATCGACAACGGCGAACGGCTGGCCGAAGTCTACGGCCCTGATCGCGTGATGATCGGATCTGCATACCTGGAAGGGCGCATCGCCGAACCCGGAATAGTGACTCAGGGAGGGCCCGGGGCCGCGTCGTTTGGCGAACGTACCACCGGAATAACCGAGCGGGGCAAGCGTTTGCTCGATGTGTTCCAGACCGCAGGCTGGCGGGTCGAGTTGCTCGAGAATATGACCGGCATGCTGTGGAAAAAGTTTGCCTACCTGTCCGGCTCGGCCGGCGTATGCGCCGCCAGCGGTTGCGCTTACGGGGAATTGCGCAGCGTGCCTGAAACACGGTCGGCTATCCAGGAGGCCATCGCCGAAGCCCTGGCGGTCGGAGAA
Organism: Chloroflexota bacterium; assembly: GCA_026710825.1. GTDB lineage: Bacteria > Chloroflexota > Dehalococcoidia > Lucifugimonadales > UBA3495 > Bin87. The sequence goes on from JAPOQH010000044.1 coordinate 19,753, forward strand.
GCCGCCGGTGCGCCCCTGGAGCCCGATTCCCTGGAATGGTCGATGAACGCGTTGGACAACTTCCCGGCGACCGGCATGGCATCCCTCGCCAAGGACTTCGCGGAAGGCCAACCGGTGGAACTGGAAGGCCTGACCGGAACCGTCATTCGGATGGGGCGTCAGCACGGTGTGCCCACGCCCATCAACAACGCCTTGTACGCTGTCCTGAAGCCCAGGGCCAACCGCATAGAATCCGGTCAGTCAGCAAATTAGCCATCGAACGACTGAGCAATCACCCTCGCTCAGCAATATCGGCCGGCGGCATTTACCGCCCGTCATCCCGCGATGGTGTCTAGCGTTCAGGATTCCGGGTAGGTGAGCTTCATCAGTACGTGGCGGCGGTTCTTGGTGTGGGGACGAACTTGTTCCGGCCACCGTCCCGAATCGACAGCGTCCGCCCATTCCGGACTGGTCAAAACGTCCGGACTCTCGATCTGATACACCGCGTGGTGCTTGGGCGTTCCCGGTATTTCGATTTCCCGCACCTCGCCCCCCATCGCCATTACGAGACGCTGGGTCTCGTATCGCGTAACGCCGATGACACCCGGTGTTTCGTTGAGCATTGGGCAATGCTCCGTGTTGTAAACGTCGTTGAACAGCGCTTCTCGATCAGCGTCAATGTCCATGCTGGCGATGAACAGGTACCTGGATTTCAATTCAGACATGGATGTCCTCCTGTTGTAGGGGATAGGGGGATAGGGGGAAATGGGTTGGGGCTCCGGTCGTGGGTTCAATGCGAGGCTCGCGACATCTGCGCCGCCATCGTCCGGTGGTTCAATGGGAATGGTGCAACAACTGCGCAGCCATCGTCCAATCGGCACGCGCCGCTGCCATGTCCCCCAACGCCGACCGCGATTTGCCGCGTGACACGTACGCCTGGGAAAACAGCGGGTCCATGTCGATTGCCCTGGTGAAGTCAGCGATGGCTCTGGCGTGGTCGCCCAGGTCGCGGCGGGACAACCCGCGCCAATACAGGCACTCAACGTCGTCCGGGCGCGATTCGATGGCGCGGTCGTAGTCGTCGACGGACGCCGCTATATCGCCCAACTGATGCCGAGCGCGACCTCGCGTTTTCCAAACCACAAAGTCGTCTGATCCCAACGTGATCGCCCGCGTGCAATCGGATTCCGATGCCGGCCAATCGCCGTTTCGCAATTTGGCGACGCCGCGTAGCAGCCAACCGGCCGCCTGATTCGGTTCAATCTCCAGGGCAGCATCAAGGTCATCCATCGCAGCGGAAACCCGGTCTAACTGCAACAGTACTTCGGCGCGCGCGACCCGTACCGAGCCATTCCCCGAGTCGATGATCGCCGCAAAATCAAAATCCACGAGAGCGTCGGCGTACCTGCCCAACCCAACTAATGCAGAGCCGCGTTGCAGGTACGGCGCTGCCGACCGTTCACCAGCGGCGATTCGAGCTTCGGCGTCGGCGATGGTTGCGTTCAAGTGGGAAGTGGACATCATCGCGGTGATTTTCGGATGACGCTCAGGGGCGAATATCATCCACCCCTGAGCGATGACGGCGGATCGCTTGGCCCATTGTTGATTCAGCGAGTTCCGGTTCGCCGGTTCAGAACGCGCGCTTGTGGGAGTAATCGATCTCTTCGTTGGTGATGAACTCCAGGAGCACCGCATTCCCTTCTTCGTTTTGACGGCGGGCTCGCTGGAATGCCGGGATTATTTCCGCCGGGTCGGTGATGCGTTCGGCGTAACCGCCCATCGCCCGGCCCATGTCAGCGTAGTTCCCGCCGAGATCCCTGGTGTTGTACAGATTGTGAGAACGCTCCATCGCGCCGGTCTCTACCGCCATGGTGGAGTTGTTAAGGACCACCGTCGTAATCGGTGCGCCGCTCCTCACCGCGGTCTCGAAGTCGAGCCCTACCATGCCGAAGGCGGCATCCCCCATGAAATTGACGCACATCTTCTCCGGAGCAGCCAATTTCGCGCCAATTACCAGTCCCAACCCGGTTCCCAGACCGTGGGATTTCCCCCAGCCCAGATAGGATCGTGGACCCCCGGAGCGATAGAAGGGAGTGATCTGGTCGCGGGGACTGCCCGAGTCGTGTGTGATGATTGCTTCGTCGGCCGGTACCGCCTGCTGGAAGTCGGTGATTACCCGGTACGGATTCACCAACGGGCCTGCGTCGGTGGTCTTGTGTCGCCATTCCGAGAGCCATGCGTTCCGTACCGACTCGATCTCAGCGGCAATCTCCGGCTTGTTGCGTCGGGTGTCACCGACTATCTCCCGGCAGGCCTCAATCATCTGGCGCAGCGCGAGTTTGGCGTCGCCGATGACCGGAAATTGCACGTCATAGTCCTTGTTGAGGTCGCGAGGATCGTTGGTGTTCTGAATCAGCGTGCGCCCGGCCGGCAGGTTCATCGACATGCCGTGCTTGGTGAAGCTCGAGCCGACGCCAAGTATCACGTCAGCCCGACGCACGAAGTGGTACACCGTGCCTGACATGACGCCGGTCCCACTGCCCAACGCCAGGGGATGTTGTTCCGGAAAGCCGCTCTTGCCCAGCAGAGTCGTCATGACCGGAGCGGACAGCAACTCGGACAGTTCCACCAATTCGTCGGTGGCCTCCGCGTACATGACTCCCTGACCGGCGTGGATCACCGGATAGGTGGCGGAGCAAAGAGCCTTGGCGGCGGCCTCCACGTCGTCCGGGTCTGCCTGGGATGCCGATCGTCGGACGTTGCCGCCCCAGTAGAAAGCCTCCTCGGACACTTCCTCCAGCGCCACGTCCGCCGGAATTTCAATCATGGACGGTCCGGGTCTGCCCGTGTACAGGGCATTCACTGCGCGCCGCATGACCTGGCTGGTGTTGTTCGACAGGTTCAACCGCTCGAGATGCTTCGTCACGCTGGCAAAGCTCTCAATCGAGTCGAACATGGGAAACACCCCTTGGCGTTCCCGCGGATGCCCCAGCGGCAACAAAAGGATGGGCACCGAGTCAGAGAATGACGTGGCGACGCCGGAGTATGCGTTCTCGGCTCCGGGGCCGTACTGCATGGCGAACACGCCGGGCGGGCGACCGTTGGTAACCCGGCTGTATCCATCGGCGATGCCAACGCCGACGCGCTCTTGCCTGCAAATCACAGGGCGTATGCCGGCGGCGGCGCACGCCTCGATCACCGGCGTCGTGGGGAAGCAGGACAGGTATTCCACCCCTTCCCTCTTCAAAATTTCTGCGATTGCATCAATGGTTTGCACGATAAAAACCTCTACTGCATGGGAGCGTTCGCCCGGCGCTGATCGCCGCCGGCGCCAATTTGTCGCAGAGTATAGCATCGCGCCGGATTTCATCGGGATACGCCCCAACTGGCGCATCGGGGAGGCGTTGCCCCCGAGGTTCCCGCCCATTTTCCGGTTTGCGAGACGGCGCTCCCGTCAACGCCCATCGCATTGTGCCTACCCGGTTCCGGAGCTAGAATGGCTGGACACTTCGCACGGGGAGTCTGATATTGACCAGTGGAGCTCTGGCCGGCGTCAAGGTGATTGATCTGACCCATCACATCGCCGGCCCCTATGCCACCAAATTGTTGGCCGATTTTGGGGCCGACGTGTTGAAAGTCGAACGACCCGGCGGTGATCCCGGTCGTCGACTGCCGCCGTTCTTCCACGACGAACCGCACCGCGATAGAAGCCTGCCGTTCCTGTATCTGAACACCAACAAACGCGGCATCACGCTGAATCTGAAATCCGACGAAGGACTCGCCATCCTTATGGATTTGCTGGCCGACGCGGACGTCCTGGTCGAGAATTTCGCGCCTCGGGTGATGCCGTCGCTGGGACTGGATGCGGAAACACTGCGGGAACACAATCCCCGACTGGTGGTGGCCTCGGTCTCCAATTTTGGCCGGACAGGGCCGTGGCGCGACTACAAAGCAACCGAAATCGTCGAGTATGCGCTCGGCGGCTTGATGTACATTTTCGGAGCCTACGACCGCGAACCGCTCAAGCATGCCTTGCATCAGGCCCAGTTCAAGGCCGGGACCAACCTGGCGTCCGCGACCCTGATGGCGCTGTACCACCAGCGGCTCACCGGCCAAGGGCAGCAGGTGGATGTGTCCATCCAGGAGAGCATCGCGTCGGCGCTGCGGGACGTTACGAACAACTACACCTACGTTGGGGCGGTGCGTCGCCGGCAACCCAACCACACCGGCGACCTTACTAGGCTGCGGGCGGTGTCCGATGGTTACGTATTGCCCAACCCCGGCATCGGGGCATCGTTGGACTGGCAGATACTGGTGGACTTCCTCGAAGCGCCGGAACTCGATGACCCTCGGTTTGAAAACGCGTCGGCGAGGCTTGAGAACGCCGAAGCTCTGGGTGAAATCCTGGATCAGATCTTTGCCATCAAGCAGAAACAGGAAATCTTCTATGCGGCCCACCAGAAAAGATTCATCTACGGCGTGATAGATTCGCCCGCAGAAACGATTGGCAACCCTCAAATCCAGGCACGCGACTACTACGTGCCGATCGAACACGACCAGTTGGGCGAGATAACTTTCCCGGGTGCGCCTTTCCTGATGAATAAGTCTCCATGGGCGGTTAACTCCACCGCTCCGGCGCTGGGCGAACACAATGCCGAGGTTTTGGGTGCGTTGGGATACGACGCTCAGCATTTGGCATACCTGACTGCATCGGAGGTGATCTGACATGGCTGGACCGCTGCAGGGTGTGCGCATCGTCGAGATGGGGCAGTTGATCGCGATACCATCGGCGATGAAGTGGTTGGCGGACATGGGCGCCGAGGTGATCCGCCTGGAATCGGTCCAGCGCCTCGAAAGCTACCGCACCGACTCGCTGTACCACAACGATGTTGAAGGCGAGTTCTGGAACCGCGGCGCGAATTTCTATGAGCAAAACCGCAACAAGTTGGGAATGACGCTGGACCTGAGCCGCGACGAAGGACGGGCGGTTTTGCGAGACTTGCTCGCCGTGGCCGACGTGTTTGCGGAGAATTTCACTCCTCGGGTTATCAAGAATTTCAGCCTGGAATACGAAGATCTGCGGAAGATCCGGCCCGACATCATCATGGTGTCGTCCACGGGCTACGGATTCGACGGCCCTTGGTCCAACTTCGGGGCTACGGGGCCCGCCACGGAAGGAGCCGCCGGGCTCGCCTATATGACGGGTTACAAGGACGGCGGACCGGTGATGTCCGAGATTCCATACACGGACTACACAGCTGGCGAGCACACCGTGGCCGCGGTCATGCTGGCGCTGATGCACCGGTTGAACACCGGTCAGGGTCAGTTCATCGACGTATCGCAGACGCAGACCTGCAGCGCGACAATCCCTGAGGCGCTGCTGGACTGGACGGTCAACGGGCGCATCAGGGAACGGATCGGCAACGAGGACCCCGCAATGTCGCCGCACGGTTGTTACCCCTGCGCCGGCGACGACCGTTGGATCGCCATCGCCATCGACAGCGACGAGGCGTGGTACGCGCTGTGCCGGGTGATGAATCGACCCGATTGGGCCGCCGACGAAAGGTACAGCGACGTGCTGCTGCGGATCCGGTACCGGGAAGAACTGGACAAGATGCTGGGGTTCGAGACCCGCAGCCACGACAACCACGAGCTTATGGCGAAATTGCAAGCCGTGGGCGTCGCAGCCGGCGCGGTCCTCGACAGCGAAGACCTCCTGTTCAACGAACATCTGAAACAGCGGCAGTTCTACGAGATCGTTGAACATCATCCGGATACGGGTATGCCGCCGTTGCCCTATGCTGGACGCCCATGGAAGTTGTCAGCAACGCCAGCGGGTGCTCCCAAGGCGGCCCCGATCATGGGCCAGCACAACCGTGAAATCCTTTCCGGCCTGCTGGGCAAAACCGAGGACGAGATCGAGGCGCTGAAAGAGGACAACATCATCGGCGATTCCCCGCTGACACCGCGCGGCGTCCGTCGGCCTTCGCTGGATGAACAGGTGCGTCAGGGCAGAATGCAGCGTTACGACGTCAATTATGCAGAACAAGTTCGGGACTGGTTTGGCATTTGAGCCTGATCAACGAGTTCAATCAGGCGGCCGCGATTCCGTGATCCATCGGGGATCGTAACGGCATGGTGAATCCAGCAGGCGCTCCCGTGCGGCCAGACTGAGTTTCCGACGAACCGTATCCGTTCGTCAGTCGGTTCAGTTTCCTGATGAAGAGCTGGGTTGGGCAGTTCATGATCAAGAGAATGAATTGCTTCGTGAACAAGGTGGTGCCCAAGGCCATCGGCAACAAAGCGGTCATCGCGCCGGAGATGATGCACCACTACCGCAGCGCTCTGCCAAGTCCCCAATCGCGAAACGCGTGTGCAGCGTTGCAGGGGCACATCATCGGCGCCAGTGACTGGTTGGACGAAATTTGTCCCGACCGGGAGAAGTTTGCGGCGAAACCGTTCCTCGTGTTCTGGGGGTTGAAGGACACCGCATTTCGCCGCAAAGAGTTGGAGCATTGGCAACAGAACCTGACCGATTGCCAGGTTCACGATTTCAAGGAATGCGGACACTTCCTCGGCGAGGAAGCGCCGGACCGGATGCTGCCTATGCTAAGGAGTTTCCTGGCTCGTGAGTAAAGCTCGGAGGCTGCCAAACGAAAAACGCCCCGCGGGGTTCGCCGGGGCGTCTTTCGTTGAAGGCCTCGTATGCCGGTTATCTGCTTTCGAAGGCGGATATGGCGTCCTCGTGCTGCAGCGTCAGGCCAATGTCGTCCAGGCCGTTGAGCAGGCAGTAGCGCCGGAACTCGTCAACCTCGAAATCCACGACGATCTCTTCATCGCCGTCCCTGACCTGTTTTGCTTCCAGGTCTACGGTGATTTCAAAGCCGGGATTGTCCTTGGACTTGTCCATGATCCGGCGGACATCAGCTTCGGGCAGGGTGAGCGGCAACACGCCGTTTTTGAAGCAGTTGTTGAAGAAAATGTCGGCAAAGCTGGGGGCAATGATGCACCGGATGCCGTAGTCTTCCAACGCCCAGGGTGCGTGTTCCCGGGATGATCCGCAGCCAAAGTTCGGGCCGGACACCAGGATTTTAGCGCTGCGATAGGCATCCTGATTGAGCAGAAAATCGGGGTTCTCCGACCGATCGTCGTTGTACCGGTAGCGGTCAAACAGGTACTGGCCGAAACCGGTGCGTTCGATGCTCTTCAGGTACACCGCCGGAATTATCATGTCGGTGTCAACATTGACGGCGTCGAGCGGTGCGACGACACCTTCCAGTTTGACAAAGGGTTCCATTGTTTACCTCACGAAATCGTTGGGTGAGATTGCGCAGTTGCGATGCTACCCGCGGTGACGGTTTAGAATTCGCGCACGTCCACGAAGTGTCCGGCGATGGCGGCGGCAGCAGCCATTTCGGGGCTCACCAGGTGGGTCCGGCCACCCCTGCCTTGTCGGCCTTCGAAGTTGCGGTTCGATGTGGAAGCGCAGCGCTGGCCAGGATCCAGAATGTCGGGATTCATGCCCAGGCACATGGAGCAACCGGCAACTCGCCAGTCGAAGCCGGCGTCCTTGAACACTTGGTCAAGGCCCTCGGCCTCTGCCTCCGCCTTCACTCGGGCCGAGCCCGGAACGACCATGGCGTACACATCCGAACTGACCTGGCGGCCGCGGATCACGTTGGCGGCGGCGCGTAGGTCATCGATGCGAGCGTTGGTGCAAGCCCCCAGGAAAACCCGGTCAATCTTGATGTCCTCGATGCGCTGGTTGGGCTCCAGGCCCATATATTCCAAAGCTCGTTCGGCGGCTTCCCGTTCGGCAGTGGTCTCAAAGGATGCAGGATCGGGGACGCGGTCCGAGATCGAAGCGACCATATCCGGCTTGGTGCCCCAGGTAACGAATGGAGCCAGGTCGTCGGCGTTAATGACAATGGTGCGATCGTAGGTCGCGCCGGAGTCCGTAGCCAGCCCACGCCACTCCTCAATCTTCGCCTCGAGCTCGGCCCCCTTGGGCGCGTATGGCCGCGTCCGAACGTAATCAAACGTGGTGTCGTCGGGAGCGATCATGCCCGCGCGCGCGCCACCCTCGATGCTCATGTTGCACACCGTCATGCGGCCGTCCATCGACAAGCCACGGATGGCTTCGCCGGTGTATTCAATGACGTGGCCCGTCCCGCCGTTGACTCCCATGTGTCCAATTATTCCCAGGATCACGTCCTTGGCTGTGACACCGTTGGGCAGCTGTCCATCAACGCGCACTTCCATCGTGCGGGGCTTGAACTGGCGCAGGGTTTGTGTGGCTAGGACGTGCTCCACCTCGGACGTTCCGATGCCCACAGCGAAGCATCCCAGAGCGCCGTGCGTCGATGTGTGGCTGTCGCCGCAGACGACGGTCTTGCCCGGCAGGGTGTACCCCAGGTCCGGTCCGATGACGTGGACGATGCCCTGGTTTTCGCTGAAACGGTCGTAGTAGTACGGCAAACCAAATTCTGCCGCGTTCCGGTCCAGCGCATCCAGCTGTGCTTTGGAAATCTGGTCTTCGATGGGCCGGGTCAATTCCCAGGTGGGGGTGTTGTGGTCGGCAGTTGCAACGGTCAGGTCAGGCCGGCGAACCTTGCGTCCAGCCATGCGCAGGCCGTCAAATGCCTGGGGAGATGTAACTTCGTGCACCAGATGCAGATCAATGTAGATTAGAGACGGCTGCCCTGGTTCTTCGTGCACCACGTGGGCATCCCAAATTTTTTCGAACATGGTTCGGGCGGCCAATTTCTATCCTCCTCAAGACAGGGGAGCGTGCTTGCGCTCCCGCGAGTTCCAATACGGCGCGGGTATTATAGCATCGCCGATGAGGGGGATTGTTCAGTGAGCGCCGGTGGCCTCCATGGTCATGAGCTCGACAATGTCGTTGCTGGTGACGGCCCCCAAAAACTTCTCGGAATCCTTCTCGACGATGGGAATAATCGAAACCGAATACTCGCTCATGCGGTGGAGCACATCTTCGACGTGGTCTTCGGGAGCAGCCTGTGGAGCTTCGCTCCGCAGCACATCGCCGAGCGGCGTTTTGCCCCACGCCCCTTTGGGCAGATACCTGAGCATTTCAAGCGACACGATACCAAGGAAAGCGTCCTTGTCTGCCACCACGTAATCGTGCTGGTGCGGCACCAACCACCGTTCGGTGAATTCACGCACGGTTACGTCAGGGTGAAGGTGGTGGCGGGATCGGTCCAGGATAGCGTCGACGGTGATGTCCTCGAGAGCAAATCCGATGACTCCGGCCGGTATATCGTTCAGGCTGGTGGGAAGATCCGGTTTCCGACTCGCACGATTCACCGCAAAGCTGATCACCGGAGGCATGAGCAGGATGTAACCAAACATCACCAGGACCAGGAAGGAGAAAACCACCTCGTCGATTGTGCCGGTCTCCCACAGCACCAACAGAAGGGCGATTTCCGCAACCCCCTTTCCCATGAGGCCGGACGCGACGGCGTACGGCACAGTCAAACGCGCCACGTACGCTCCGATAAACGCGCCTATGAAGTTGCCGACCAACGGAACTAGCGCGAGCGCCACCATGGTCCACGGGTCGAGAGTTATGAACGAGAAACTGAAGTGTAGTCCGGCGGACGCGAAGAACAGTGGGACGAAGAAACCCTCCGCGACGCTACGAAGCCCGGGAAGAATCTCCCGTCGTGCCTGGTAAGACAATCCCGACAGGGAGGCGCCGAAAAGCAATGCCCCCAGGGATCCGTGTAGACCCATCAATTCCGCCCCAAACACCATCAAAAACAGGATGCCTATCAGCAATCCCAAGGACAATTGAGGTACTTGGATCGCACGCTGCAGTAGCGATACCAGCGGCGGGAGGACTCGTGATGACAAAACCCAACCTACCACCGCAAAAGCAACTATTTTCCCCAGCAGAATCAATAGCCCAACGGGGGACAACTCGTGGGAGTGTTCGCCGATGCTGAACCCGATGACCAACAGCGTGATCAACTCGGCGATGACGACCACCGTGAAGATCTGCAGGCCCAGCGGTTCCCGCAGCCGCCCATCGTCCGCGAGGACCTTGGCTACTATGCCCAGGCTGGTCATCGACAAGACGCCGGCTAGGGCCAACGCTTCGGTGAAATTCAGGCTCAACCCGAAATCGAATACCAGGTCTGTGGTGACCAGCATCGCGATTCCCAGTGAGAAGATGACTGAGAGAATCGCGGTAACAAAGTAGTGGCCCCGCAGTGTGGCCATGAAACTGGATATGTCGATTTCATCCAGGCCGATCAGGAAGAAAAATATGAACACCCCCAACGTCAACAGCAGTTCAAGGTGTCCGCTGGATTCAATGTGCCAAATCCCTGACAGATTCAGTACAGGTCCCAACAGGATCCCAATCGCGGCGTAAGCCACGATCGCGTTCAGCCTGAGTCGGCGGAATATACCCTCGGCCAGCTTTGCACCTATGACCAGTAGCCCCAGGGACAATAGCGCTTCGTGGTTCATTCCCTATTTCGCTCCGTCATGTCGGAAATAGTCTCATCCATCCCAGGGTACGCCCGGACCCGGGAGTTAACACACGGTGACCGCATCGACACTATCAAAGTATCCGGGCGTCGCACATTATTCCTCAGTAAATGTCTGCGCACAAGCGACATAGGATGTGTGCATATTATTCTGCAAGGTGGTCCGGTTTTCAACCGGAAATGACCGGTGTGATAAACTGGCGCAGCACACTTTCTGAGTAGAAATCCTGGAGGAAATGTAGATGCCGTCTGCCGAAGCCGTCGTCCTTCCCGGTAATGTTCGTCCCGTCCATTACGATCTGACGTTAACCCCCAATTTTGAAGACTTCACGTTCTCGGGCGAGGTGGATATTGCGGTCCGTATTGAACCTGGTACCACCGAAGTTCTGTTGAACTGTTCCGAGATCGACATAAAAGCCGCATTAGTTAGTTGGACGGACAGCAGCGGTCAACACACTCAGCAGGCCACCGGTATCGCCTACAACGCCGACGCCGAAACCGCCACCATCCAAATCGGGTCGACCTCCGCAGAGGGTCTGGTCGGCGACTACCATCTTCAGATGGAATTCACCGGAGAGTTGAACGACAAACTCCGCGGTTTCTATCGCAGTCAGTACACCAACCCCGAGGGCGAAACCGCCTATTTGGCTACCACTCAATTCGAGGCTACCGATGCCCGTCGGGCATTGCCATGCTGGGACGAGCCCGCGGTCAAGGCGACATTCCAGGTCACGCTGAACGTCCCGGAAGAGATGGAGGCGGTATCCAACACGCCCATTATCGAAGCAGGACCCGGCCCAACCGCCGGCACCAAGACGGTCAAATTCGACACCACGCCGATCATGTCCACATACCTGTTGGCCTTCGTTATCGGCGACCTGACCCACATCGAAAAAGAAGCCGCTGACGGCACTGTTGTGGGTATCTGGATGACGCGCGGCAAAGAGGAGCAGGGTCAATTTGCTCTCGATACCTCGGTGAAACTGCTGTCGTTCTTCAACGACTATTTCGGTATCCCTTACCCTCTCCCCAAGCTGGACCATCTCGCGATTCCCGACTTTGCCGCTGGCGCCATGGAAAACTGGGGCTGCGTCACCTACCGGGAGACCGCCCTGCTGGTGGACCCGGCGAACTCCTCTGCCGGAACCCGCCAAAGGGTCGCAGAAGTGGTGGCCCACGAGATGGCGCACATGTGGTTTGGCGATTTGGTCACCATGGAGTGGTGGGACGACCTCTGGCTGAACGAGAGTTTCGCCACCTGGGTCGGAACCAAGGCCGTGGACTGGCTCTTCCCCGAATGGTCAATGTGGACCCAATTCGTCAACATGGACACCAACCGCGCGTTCAACTTGGATGGACTGAAGAACTCGCACCCCATCGAGCAGGAAGTGCTGAACCCGGCAGAGGTCAGCCAGCTGTTTGACGCCATCAGCTACAGCAAGGGCGGGTCCGTTCTCAGGATGCTGGAGCACTTCCTGACGCCCAGCGCCTTCCGCGTTGGCCTGAACATCTACCTCAACCGGCACTCATACGATAACGCTCGCACCACGGACCTGTGGACCGCATTGGAGGAATCGTCCGGCCAGCCCGTGAATACCATCATGAGCAGTTGGACTGGACAGATGGGATATCCCGTGCTCGACGTGGCCGCGTCGCCAACTGACGGCGGGATAGCGTTGGAAATCAAGCAGGAACGGTTCGTATTCGATTCGGTGCTGGACGATGCATCCGACGGCGACGAGGAACAGGTTTGGCCAGTCCCGCTGACCGTTACTGCCGAAGGCATCGGAATCACCGCGACCCTCGTGAACGCAGCCACCGACACGGTGACGGTGGCGACCCCATCAGCTCCCAACTGGTTCAAGGTGAATCCCGACCAGACCGGGTTCTATCGCGTCAACTACACCGACGAGGATTGGGACCGACTGGTTCCGGTTATTGAGAAACAGACCCTCCCGGCTACCGACCGTTTGGGCATCCAGAACGACGCCTACGCCCTGGCTAAAGCAGGCCTGCTGCCGGTTACCCGGTTCCTGACTCTGGCGGAGGCGTATCAGAACGAAAACGATGCTTCGGTCTGGAGCGATCTTGCCACCAATCTGCGTGAGATCGAGGGTCTGATCTCGGACCAGCCATACTTGGAGTCTTTCCGGTCGTTCGGCCGGGAACTTTTCGGCCCCGCGGCTCAGCGTTCGGGTTGGGAAGTGCGAGCCGGCGAGGGCCATTTGGATTCGCTGCTTCGCTCGACGGTGCTGAGCCAGGCCGGAGTGTATGGCGATCCCACGGTCATTTCCCAGGCCCAGGAGCTTTTTGCCCGCTATCAGGTGGATGCCGCCAACGTGCGGCCTGACCTGCGCGGCGTCGTATTCAGCCTGGTGGCGCAGGAAGGTGATCGCGCCGTCTACGATCGCATCTGGGAACTGGAGCGAGCCGCCGATTTGCACGAGGAAAAGATCAGGCTGTTGATGTCTCTGGCCCGATTCCAGGATCAGGGCTTGCTCCGGGAAACCCTCGAACGTTCGCTCACTGATGACGTCCGGTTGCAGGACACCATCTTCGTAGTTTCGGCAGTGGCCGCCAACCACAGGGGAGGCGATCTGGCTTGGGAGTTTCTCAAGGACCAGTGGGACGAATTCGACCGGCGTTACGGTGGCGGCGGTTTTGGACTGATGCGCTTGGTAGCCATCACCAACTCGTTTACGACCAACGAGAAACGCGACGATGTTGCCGCGTTCTTTGAGGAACATCCCACACCCGCCGCTGAACGCACCATCCGCCAGGCCTTGGAGCGGATTGCGTTGAACGTCGCATGGTTGGACCGGAACGGGCCGGAGTTGGCCCGTCACTTCGGCTAGGGGGCGGAAAGGGAAACCAATCGGTCGGCTAGGACCTCAATTCGTCCCCGCTCCGGTACGCAGTCCAACCAGCGCTGCGGTATGGCTGACGCTCCGTACCGGGCGCCCAGAACTGCGCCAGCCACAGCAGCGTTGGTGTCGGTGTCGCCACCCGAATTGACAGAGGCGATGAGCGCGTCCTCAAAGTTCAAGGGAGTGGCGGCAGCCCAGAGGCCAAACTGCATCGCGAGCAGGGTGTGGCCGATGAGCCCGTGCCGCCTCAGCAACCACTCATTTCCGGCGGGCGGCGTTTCACCTGTCGCGATTGACTCCAGCACATCTGCTGGGATTCCATCGCGATGGGAAATGGCGAGCGGGTCCGGACATCCATCGCCCTGCGCCGCGTGTAGGAGTGTGCTCATATCAGGTTCATTCCCGTTGAGGAACTGGGCAATCACCGCGTTGACGATGATGCACGACCACTGGCAAGTCGGAGCGTAATGCGTCACCGCGCACGTCCACGCCGAGTCTGCGATCAGTTGTGCCGAATCGCTCCGCCGGGCAATAGCTACCGGGGCGCACCGCATCACTCCGCCGTTCGGCGCAATGCCGTCCCTGCTTTCGTAAATCGCCCGGGCCGCATTGGGAGGCTGTCGATCCCGACGCAGCCCTTGGATGACTGCTTCGGTGGTGATCCCTATCCCCCGTCCGTTGTCCCGCTTCCAAACAATCAATCGCTCGACAAAGTCGGCGGCAAAATCTCCTCCGACCACCAGAGCCTCTCCCAAATCAACGGCCTGCGCCAGGTCGTCATCCATGAGTCGATGCGCTTCTCGAGGGTCTATTTCCCTGACACCGTCGGGATACCTGGTGGCAATCTGGTCGTATGGCCTGCCTTCCACCTCCAGCCCCAAAAGATTGCCGGCGGCCAGCCCAAGCAAGACGCCTCGAGCCCGGTCTCGCAGGTCCGAACTACTCGCCGTGGACTCTGAACGGGATAGCAACTCCACCAACCTCGGGGCATGGGAAACGATGGAATCTTCACTCATACGAAACCTCCAGGTGTCAAGATAAAAACGCCCGACCTCGGGCAATTTTCTGCTCGCAAACGCGCCTTCAAGTTTGACACGATTGTCGATTGCGGGTAGCCTTGATTTCGATTTGACGTACAAACTACTGTGATTTATGGACTCTTTACAACGTATCAATGAACTGAAATCGCTCCTGCAACGACGGATTTTGATCATCGATGGAGCGATGGGAACGCAGATTCAGGGGAAGGGGTTGGGACCGGAGGATTTTGGCGGAGACGACTACGAGGGTTGTAACGAATACCTTAACATAACCCGTCCGGACGTGATCGCCGATATCCACCGAGCTTACCTGGAAGCCGGCGCGGATATACTCGAAACCAACACATTTGGCGCAACGTCATTGGTGCTCGGAGAGTATGATTTGGCTGAGCACGCTCGCCGCATCAACCACGACGCTGCCGAGATCGCCCGCCGGGTCGCTGATGAAATCACCGAACGGGAGCCGGATAAACCCCGCTTCGTCGCTGGAGCGATGGGACCGACCACGCGGACTATCTCGGTCACCGGCGGTTTGACATTCGACGAACTCGCCGAGGACTACCAGCAGCAGGCCGCCGGCCTGATCGAAGGCGGGTCAGATGTGCTGTTACTGGAAACCAGCCAGGACACCATCAATATCAAGGCTGGCTTGGAAGGCATCGATCGGGCGCAGGCCGAATTGGGTACCAACATACCGGTTGCCGTCCAGGGAACCGTCGAACCCATGGGCACCCTGTTGGCCGGCCAGGATGCGGAAGCTCTGTACACGTCGTTGGCGCATCGGGATCTGCTCTGGGTGGGATTCAACTGTGCCACCGGTCCCGAATTCATGACCGACCACATACGAACCCTGCAGGAGTTGTCGCGGTTTGGCATCGCGTGTGTACCCAACGCCGGCCTGCCCGACGAGGACGGCAACTACAACGAAACGCCCGAGATGTTGGCTGCGACGCTGGAACGGTTCGCTGAAAACGGTTGGCTGAATCTCGCCGGCGGTTGTTGCGGGACCGGACCTGACCATATCCGCAGAATCAACGAAGCCATGGCCGGAAAAGCGCCGCGCACTGCCGTGCCGCCATTGGAAACGCGGATTTCGGGCATCGAAGCCGTCGTGGTCAACGAGGACACTCGGCCAACCGTGGTGGGCGAACGCACCAACGTGCTGGGCAGCCGGCGATTCAAACGCTTGATCAGCGACGATCGATTTGAGGAGGCGGCGGAAATCGGGAGGCGTCAGGTTCGTAACGGCGCCCATGTGCTCGATATCTGCTTGCAGGACCCTGACCGGGACGAAACCGCTGATGTGATCAAATTCCTTGACCAGTTGAACCGGCGGGTCAAAGCGCCGATCATGGTCGACTCCACCGACGCGGCGGGGATCGAAGAATCACTGAAAAGATTGAAGGGCAAGTCCATCATCAATTCCATTAACCTCGAGGATGGCGAGGAGAGATTCCAGCAGGTGGTGCCCTTGGCGCGCAGGTACGGCGCCGCGCTGGTCGTGGGGTGCATCGACGACGACCCCGATCAGGCGCAAGCCATCACTCGCGAGCGCAAACTTGAGATCGCCTCACGGTCCCACCAATTGCTCACCGAAAAATACGGTATACCGGAGCAGGACATAATCTTCGATCCGCTGGTGTTCCCAGCCGGTACCGGCGATGCAAACTATGTCGGCTCCGCCGCAGAAACCATCGAGGGTGTGCGGCTCATCAAGGAAGCGTTGCCGAACACCAAGACGGTTCTGGGCATTTCCAACGTGTCGTTCGGCTTGCCGGCGGCTGGGCGCGAGGTGTTCAACTCTGTGTTCCTGTACCACTGCACCCAGGCCGGTTTGGACATGGCCATCGTCAACTCCGAGATGATGCAGCGGTACGCCACGATTCCCGAGGAGGAGCGCGAACTGTCCGAGGATCTGATCTGGAACCGCGGCGAAGACCCAGTGGCCGCGTTCGCCGCTCATTTCCGCGACCGGGCTCCCCGGGCCTCCGCAGAAGAACGTTCCGCTCTGCCGTTGGACGAGCGTCTGGCCCAGTGCATCATTGAAGGCAGCAAGGAAGGCCTCACCGACGATCTCGACATTGCGCTGCAGGAGCGCGAACCTCTGGAGATCATCAACGGCCCGTTGATGGCGGGCATGGACGAGGTAGGACGCCAGTTCAACGCGAATCAGTTGATCGTCGCCGAGGTGTTGCAGAGCGCCGAGGCCATGAAAGCCGCCGTCGCTCACCTGGAACCCCACATGGAGCGCGGCGATGACGCCACCCGCGGTTGCGTGCTGTTGGCTACCGTCAAGGGCGACGGGCACGACATCGGGAAAAACCTGGTCGAAATCATCATGTCAAACAACGGTTACCGCGTGATTAACTTGGGCATCAAGGTCCCCGCCCAGGAACTCATCGCCGGCTACCGGGAGCATCAGCCGGACATTATCGGTTTGTCCGGATTGTTGGTGAAATCGGCGCAGATGATGGTCGAAACGGTGCAGGATTTCCGGACTGCTGGCATCCGCGCCCCCGTACTGGTCGGCGGCGCCGCTTTGTCCAACCGGTTCACCCGGCTGCGGATCGCTCCTGAATATGAGGGTCTTGTCGCCTATTCTCCCGACGCAATGAGCGGGTTGGCATTGGCCAACACGATCCAGGACGCCGATGAACGCGAGCTGCTGGTTGAGCGACTGGCATCGGAAGGCGCCCAGTTGCAGCAGGACTTGGCGGCTAGAGGCTAGGTAAGATGTCCATCCTGGAATCCCACTCCCCGGTCCGTTTGTTGGAGTCGTCGCCGCGACCGCCCGACCTGCGCCTCCACGTCCTCGAAGATTACGATCTGGACGAGATATTCGGGTACATCAATCCACAGATGCTCTACGTCCGGCACCTGGGTTACCGGGGTCGATTTTGGGAAGCCCTGCGTAACGACGAGCCAAAAGCGGTTGAACTGCGGCGGCAAGTGCAGCGCGTCGAGGACATTATGCTGTCCCGCTCCGACATAACCGCCCAGGCCGTGTTCAAATTCTTCCCGTGCCGGTCCGACGGGCAATGGCTGATTGTCTACGACTCTGACGCCGAAACCCAACTGGAAAGGTTCTACTTTGGACGCCAGAGCGACAAAGACGGATTGTGCTTGGCCGACTATGCGCGGCCCGTCGGCGACGGCACTGCTGATTATCTGGCGATGTTCACCACCAGCATCGGTCCAGGCGTCCGCGATTTGTCGGAACGCTGGAAGGACGGCGGGCGATATCTGGATTCGCACACCCTCCAAGCATTGGCTATCGAGTCCGCGGAAGCGTTCGCTGAACTGCTGCACAAACGGATTCGCAGCATGTGGAATATCGGTGAACCGTCCGGCCTCAAAGTCAACGGCGAGGAGGAATTGCGCGAGTTGTTCCGGGCCAACTACCGTGGCAAGCGCTACTCATTTGGCTACCCTGCCTGCCCTCGCTTGGAAGACCAGGAAAAGCTTTTCTCTCTGTTGGGCGTCACTGAAAACATCGGCGTGGAACTCACAGACGGCTACATGATGGACCCGGAGGGTTCCGTTTCCGCCGTAGTTTTCCACCACCCGGACGCCAAATACTTCAACCTTGATGAGGCAGACATCGAGCGGCTGGAATCTGAGATTTCCGCCCTGCCTGCATCGGTGCGATAGCCCGTATGATTCGCTTTGGAATCAAACAGCCCGTAACCTTTTCGGATGCGGGCGTTTTTATTGCCCGGCCCGGCGAATCGCCATCACTGGGCCGTGAAGCCCCCGTCAGCAACCAATTCCCCGCCGGTGATGTAGGACGCCTCGTCGCTGGCGAGGAACAGCACCGCGTAGGCGACCTCTTCCCGACGGCCCGTGCGTTTCATCGGGATGTTGGCGGTCATCGCGTCCCTCGTCTCCGAGGATGCAGACCCGCCGGCCATGGGTGGCATGAGGCCCGGGTGCACCGAATTGACGCGAATGCCGCCTTCGGCCCAACGGATAGCCGGCGACTTGGTCATCAAGCGAGCCGCGCCTTTGGACGCGTTGTAACCCATGTGAATGAAATCCTGCCCCACGATGCCTGAGATCGCAGAGATATTGACTATGCTCCCGCCATCGGCCTGTTCCATCGCGCCGATCGCGTGCTTCATACCCAGGAAAACCCCCTTGGCGTTGATTTCCAACAGGCGGTCCCAGGTCGACGTGCCCAGGTTGTTCTCCTCGTCATAACCGGAGATGCCAGCATTGTTCACCAGAATGTCCAGTTTGCCATGCCGGCGAACCATTTCACCGATAACTTCCGACCAGTTGTCCTCATCGGTAGCGTTCAAATGCAGGTACTCCGCCGAACCCTCGTGGGCGACGATGTCGCCGGCAACCCGTTGGCCGGCGACATCGGAAACGTCGCACACCACCACCGTCGCGCCTTCTTCCGCGAACAGGCGGGCCTCGACCTCCCCCATCCCGCGGGCCGCCCCGGTAACTATCGCCACTTTGCCGTCAAGCCTGGGCATGCAGATCCTCCTGCGAGTCGCTTCGCCATTTTCGGGGTCGCCGAGTTACAGCACCGCGCCACCGACGGGTTCTTTCCACGCCCAGGCGCTGAACGGCGCATGACCAGGAGTACGCAGTAATGACCCTGACCTCCCACGCTGATTCGTCCGCCATCGCTCAACCCGGAACCGGCACAGCGGCCCTCGATTGGGGATCCCTGGTCGGCGGAGTCCCAAATCAGCACGATGGCATGGACCGATACACAGCCGTGATCGACGTTGGATCGGGTTCCGCGCGCGCCGTGGTCATGCAGGTCAATCCGGGTGGAGGCATCGAGATCGTTGCCCAACAGCGGGTCAACCTGAATCTGATGAGCCACGTTGACGAAAACGGTGTCCTGGACGATACCGGCGTCGCCAGCGCGGTGGACGCGCTGGAAGATTTCGCCATGGTCGCGCGCGGGTTCGGCGTCCAGACCCTTCACGCTGTGGGGACCGCTGCGCTCCGCGAATCTGGTAATGCGTCCGCCATAATCGATGCCGCGGTTGAACGCTTTGACATCCCCCTCCGCATCATCCACGGCGCCGACGAGGCAGCTTACTGTTTCCTCGGGGCGATTCACGGCCTCCCGGTAACCGACGGTCTTCTGGCGGATATCGGTGGTGGCAGCACGGAGTTGGTATCTTTCAGCGGGCGGACGATGGGCTCCAGCGTTTCGCTCCCCCTGGGTAGCCTTCGCATCGCCAATAGGTTCAACCTGACAGATCTACCCGACGCCGACGATGTGCGCGCGGCTTGCGATTTTGTTCATGCCACGTTGACGGAGGCTGGCATACCCCGGTTGAGCGACAGCGAAGTCCTGATCGGATCGGGAGGATCCGTCCGGCTTCTGTCCAGGTTGGATCGGTGGCTGCAGCCGTATCCCATCATCAAATTGCACGGGTATCAGATCCACGCGGAGTCGTTGGCGGAACTGGCTGAACAGTTGGCGTCTGTGTCCCATGCGGAGCGCACCCAGATGGAGGGCATGAATCCGGAACGGGCCCATTCCATCGTTGGCGGAGCAATCATCGCCCACACCTTGATGCAATACACCAACGCTGATGGAATCTTGGTATCCGGACAGGGATTGCGCGAGGGTCTGGCCCGCCAGCCCGATCTGCCGAGTAAACAATGTCTCGTGGCAGTGCCCCCGCTGGAATCTATTCGGACTGCGTCGCTCATGGATCTCGTCGGCCGCTTCGTGCCCCGGTTTTCGCAACGAGGTCGTCGTCGCGCCGGCGTAGCGGCGGGAATCGGACTCGCCATTTGGGATGACCAGGGGAATGAACTGCGCCAGGCGCTTGAAAGCGCGGCGTTCCTCTTGGACATCGGCAACGCGATCGATTTTTACAACCGCCTAAACAGGACGGCTAGTATAATCGTTCGCACTGATCTGCCCGGGTTCACTCATAGGGAGTCCGCTTTCGTGGCCGCTATTCTGCTCGCGGTGGAACAGCAAAAATTACCGGGCAGGTTCCGCAAATCCAGGCTGTTGGGTCGGGACGACCTCGAAAACATCAGGCGCGCAGCCGTAGCGTTGACGCTTGCGGAGGAGTTGGATAACCGACTGCCATCTGCGCTGGATTCCGATGCCGTGCGATTTGAACGGCGACATGGTATTTTTACGGTATACACTCCGGGATGGTCCGATGCAGCCGGCCAAGGCCTGCTTGAGCGATGGCGGGCCGCATTCGACGAGGAAATCAACATCGTGAGGTGCGAATCATGACCACACTACAGGCGCATTTGGCTTACAAAATGGGTGAGCGCTATGGAAAGCACCCGGATGACGGTCACTACCCGGGCAAACTCATCATAGTCGAGGGTATCGATGGCTCCGGGAAGAGCACCCAGATCGACCTGCTGCAGAAATGGTTGAACAGCCGGAACCTCGTCACTGTGTTCACCGAGTGGAACTCATCGCCTATCGTCCGCCGGACCACCAAACGCGGCAAGGTCGAAGAGATGCTGACCCCGATGTCGTTCAGCCTCGTCCACGCGGCAGACTTCGCTAATCGCGTCCACGCCCAGATACTCCCCGCGTTGCGCGCCGGCGCAGTCGTGTTGGCAGACCGTTACGTGTACACCGCGTTTGCCCGGGACTCTGCCCGCGGGGTTGACCGCGACTGGCTCCGACGCATCTACTCGTTCGCTGTCCAGCCTTCGCTGGCGTTGTATTTCCGAACCCCTCTCGATGTGTCGATCCAACGCATTAACTCCGGGCGTGAAGAACTTGGGTATTACGAGTCCGGCCAGGATATGGGCTTTTCCAACGATCGCGAAGAATCGTTCCGGATTTTCCAGGGCAGGCTGCTGGACGAGTACGATGCCATGACTGAAGAATTCGGCATGACCGTCATCGATGCTACCCAGCCCATTGCGGTGCAGCAGCAATTGGTCAGGCAGTACGTGGATCCCCTGATCAACGGTGCCATGTCCGGCGGCAATCAGAGCGTCCCCGAGGCATTGGGCCAGGCCGGTCTGAGCGGGCGCTACATCACTCCGCCCATGAGACGACGCCCGACTGAAACCGAAGTCTCGGATCTGTAACGGTATCTTCCGTGCCATTGGCTAATTCCCAATCGGAGCGATGAAATGGACACAATTAGGTTTTATGGCCACACCCCACCCAACGTCAGCGGCGAGGAGACTCCGGGGCGATTGATCGTGCTGGAAGGAACGGATGGCGTCGGACGGTCAACGCAAATCGCAATGTTGCAGGAGTGGTTGGAGGCTGAAGGTTACGCGGTTACCGTTACCGGGTTCCGTCGCTCAGAGCTTGCTGCATCCGGCATCAACCGCGCCATGCGGGGGAATACGCTGGACGCGTTGACCCTGAACCTGTTTTACGCCACGGATTTCTGGGACAGGCTCGAAAAGAACATCGTTCCTGCCCTGCGAACCGGGATGGTCGCGCTGGTCGACCGCTACATATTTTCCATCATCGCTCGGGCGCGAGTTCGCGGAGTGCCAGCCCGGTGGCTGAACGATGTGTTCGAATTCGCGGCAATCCCGGACCGCGTCCTGTACCTGGATGTGGACGTCGAGCACCTGCTCCCGCGTGTCCTGGCCGTGAGACAACTGGATCATTGGGAATCGGGAGAGGATTTCCTTCGGGGACCCGACCTGCACGACAACTTCATTCGCTACCAGAGCGCGTTGTTGGATGAGTTTAGAAGTCTCGCCAAAGAGCACGATTTCACTACTATCGACGCCCGGGGAAGTGTGAGCGACATTTTCCAGGCGCTCCAGCACGAAGTGCGCGAAGCGGTCAAGGGAATGGCTTAATCGGCCACGATCTTTCGATTGTTCGCATATGCCGACATGGTCCGCTCATGGTGAGCCAGTCGAACCACGTGCGGACGGTGCTTTAGGAACCGTACCGCGCTGCACATTTGCGCGGTTTGGTGACAATCGAAAGGCCCAGATTAAACCATGAGGGCGGGTGCTGCCCGCCCTCGGTTTTCCTACTGGCCGCGTCGCCCGTTACAGGCCCAACGCGTCCGCTAACCGCCGCCGGTGGAATTTCGGGTCGCCCAGGAACTGATACAGCGTACGAGACGCTGTGGTGTGCAGCGTCAGTCCGTATTCTGTCGTGCTCCCGACACCGGCGTGCACCTCGTGAGCATGGTTGCACGCGTTGTAGTAAGCGGCGCTGCTCACCGTCTTGGCCAGGTGAATGCTGTCTGCAGCCTCGCGCTCAGAGTCGAGCTTCCAGAGCGCTTCATAGGTCGTCCATCGCGCCGAGTCTAACTCGTTGACCAGGTTGATGATGTGGTCCTGGACTCGCTGGAACCTGCCGATGGGCGTCCCGAACTGTATCCGGGTGCGGCTGTAGTCAACCGACATCTCGTACACCTGCTGCGAACCGCCCACTTGGTATGCGCACAACAGGGGAATGGCGGCGGCCACTGCCTGTTCCAATGCCAGCCAACCCCCTGAAAACGGGCTTGCACCCGGCATCGCCCGGCCCGACAGAACACCGGATGGACCAATTTGTGCTCCATCCAATCGGACTTCGGCTAGGTTCCAGGCGAACCCCTCCAACTTGCGTACCGAAACCCCCGGAGCATCGGCGGGAACCAGGGCCAGACCGACGTGTTGCCGGTTCTCCGTTCGTACTGCGCAGATCAGGTCAGTTGCTGCCGCCGCATCGTACACGTACACCTTGGTTCCTGAGATGCGATATCCGTCGCCATCCGTTGAGGCGATGGCTTGCACGTCGGATTCATCCCACTGATAGTCTGCCTCCGTGATCGCCAATGCCACCGTCCGGCGACCCGACGCGATGTCGGGCAGCAGGGAGCGTTTCTGCTCCTCCGTGCCTGCTTCGAGAATCGCGAGTGCGCCCAGGGCCGCGCTGCTTATGTGCGGGCCGGGCACCGGGCCCCGGCCCAGTTCCTCGAACATCACACCGGCGTCCGTGAACGATCCGCCTTCGCCGCCGTACTCCGTGGGTATGATGATACCCAGCCATCCGGTGGCGGCCAGCTTGGACCACGGCTCCGACGGTGCGCTCTGGCCGGTCGCGGCCAGTTCCAGCAGGGTTTCCTTGGGGTATTCGGTATCCACGAAGCGGCGCACTGCCGACTTCAGCATTTCCTGTTCTTCGGTGAGGGACAGATCCATCGAGTGTTAGCTCCTGCGCAATTGCCGCTGCGCGTTGGGGGGTTGGCGTTTCTCAGGCCAGGGCGCCCGCTCGTTCACGTTGCTGACGGCCGATGCCGATTCGGCGGGACATGATGACCTTTTGGATGTCGGTGGTGCCCCCCGGATGCAGCGCGATGATGGCTGCCCGCTGGTGCGCCTCGATATGGCCCTCGCCGGCGCCCCACTGCGAATCTTTAGTCAAAGCCGCCGGACCCAGGATGTCCAGGATGCCGGTGGCGATGCGCAGGCCGGACATTTTGCGGAAGTAAGACGCCTGCGGCCCTTCGTAAGTAACGTTGGCGCCACTGTGCCGCATCCAGTAGTTCCGCAGTTGGAAGAGCCGGCCGATCTCCGCGTCAATGTAGATGTCGATCAACCGTTCACGAACGTCGGGGTCCTTGCTCAGCGGCTCCCCCCGACGGTTGTTGGTCACGCAGTAGTCAAAGATGCGGTCCACAATCCAGTTGCGGCCAATCTTGCCGCCGGTGCCGTGCTCCAGTTCCAAGTGAGTGGTGGCGACCTTCCAGCCCTCGTTTTCGCCGCCAATCAGGTTGCGCGCGGGGACGCGGACATTGTCGAAATAGACAATGTTCTTTACGCCCGATCCGGCGCCCGATTCCCCCGCCGACGACAGCAGATCCATCGGAAAGACGCTGATTCCAGGGAGGTCCGACGGCACCATGAACCAGCTCAGGTTGTGGTGGCGCTCGCCTTCGGGATCGGTGCACGTGATGGTCCACATGTAGTCGGAACCGTGAGCGCTCCCAACGTACACTTTCTGGCCGTTGATCACGTAATCGTCGCCGTCTCGCCGTGCCGACGCCTTTGCATTGGCCAGGTCGGAGCCGGCTTCAGGTTCTGTGAGCAGTTGCCAGGTGCGGATCTCCCCTTTGAAAATCTTGGGCAGGAATTCCTGCTTCTGCTCTTCGGATCCCCAAACCAGAATGGAGTTGCCCCCCAGGCGTCCGCCGGAATCATAGTAGGGCGGGAGCGACAGGTTGTAGCCGTCAATCTCCTCTTCCAGCACCACGGAGTGATCCACGGTGAGTCCGCCGCCGCCATATCCCTCCGGAGCGGTGGGCCAAAGCCAACCCTTATCCCCCAACCGACGTCCCAGATCGCGCCGGAGTTGGTATTGCTCATACGTCAAATCCGAGGAGTCTGCCGGATGTTCAATGCCGGTCGGGATGTTGTCGCGAAGCCATTCCTGCACCTCTGTGCGGAACGCTTCCTGCTCAGCGGTATAACGGGGTTCAAAGTCCATGGTTCGCCTCCCGGCCGGCCCAGGCCGGCATGGTGCTTGCGTGAATGCAGGGCGCAATTATGCCCTATGGGAATAGGTGGGGCAACCGCGCTTGTATCGGATCTGGGGGTCGCGGTCGTCAGCCACGCATCTTGTGTTAACATCCCGCCCCAAACCCGGCCGAGAGCGGTTTCGTCTCACTCTCGACAATTCAACCGCGGAGGTTCAGCCGCGGCTACCGATGAAACCGATTCCCAAGTTGGGGATACCTCATTCCGTCGACACGTGGGGGCGTCTTACTGGAGCAGACATCGCTCGACGGGGGATCGATGTCCTGGCCGGCATAGTCAGGAGCAGTCATGTTGATTGCCCTTTCCACCACCATTTTTGGTGTGCCCCACCTGATCTCGGGTATTCGTGATTACCGACCTCTATCAGGCCGGAAATCCCCAGGGTGAGCACTACATCGGTTGCTATCTGCGTGGGGCAGACTTCAGCGATGACGGCGTACCAACCATCCACCAGTCGCCGTCTCTAAAGATGGTCGTGCAACTGTTGGACGACGGGCGGGAATTCCTTCACCTGGGGCCATTGGTGGACCCGGGAGATGGGGATTCGGGGATGGGATTCGGTCTGCTTGATCAAGAACATGCGGAACGATTCGTGGTGATTCCTCGACCGGTCCCCAACGTCCCGGCAGTTTCCGACGGGCCCATCACTTTTGTGCTCCAACGTTTCAACGATCTTTGGTACCTGGCGCACCTTCCAAACGACGGTGAGTCATCCAGCAGCGCTCGGTTGCGGGTATTTGCGACCATTCCGGTCAACTCAAACCCGAACCAATTTGCGCAGGTGGAGATCGATAACTTCCCGGCATAATGTCGTGGAGTTTGGCGCTGAGCCATGAACCGGGAACCGAGGTCACTGGCTCCGCAGCGCCCGGCCCGGGCGCGCCCCGGTATGCTCCCCGTTGTCGATCACCAGCGACCCGTTGACGGCAACGTAATCAATGCCAACCGGGAATTGGGTCGGATCCTCAAAGGTGGCCAGGGTGTCCACCGTTTGAGGGTCGAACAACACCAGGTCGGCTTTCGCCCCGTCGCGGATAACCCCGCGGTCCGTCAACCCCAGTCGTCGCGCCGGTGCTCCGGTCATCTTGCGCACTGCCTGCTCCAGCGAGAAAAGCCCCTCGCCGCGCACGAACTGCGACAGGACATAGGGGTACGTTCCATAGGTCCGTGGGTTGGGTCGTCCTCCGGTCAATATCGCGTCGGTACCAATCATCTGGGCTGGATGGGAGGCGATTTCGCGTATGTTTTCGAGGTTGCCGGTGCGCGCTACGAACGCCACCTGCAGGTCCTCCTCCATCAGCAGATCGCAGACCGCGTCCACCATGCGCCCGCCCCGGTTTTGGGCCAGTTCCTCCAGCGATCTTCCTTCCCATTCCTTGTTTTTGTCGGACGCGATGTGAGCAAAGATGTAGTTGTCCAGAGTCTGGCCGCCCCACTGCGGTTCCACTGCCCTCACCATCAATTCGCGCACCTGCTGATCAGCGATTCGGTTCAGCAATGCCTGCGGCCCTCCGGCATGTACCCAGTATGGAAGCAGTGAGTGCAGGATTGTGCTCGCGGCCGGATAGGGATACTGATCGAAGGTGACGTCCTGGCCGCGATTGCGAGCATCGTCCACCAGGCCCGTCATCTGCGCCCCTAAACCGGCCACCGGGCTATGGTAGTGCGAGATGTGTACCGGCGCTCCCGACCGGCGACCAATCTCCACCGCCTCGCGGAACGGGTCCAGCAGGCGGTCCCCCAGCGTGTAGCGGGCGTGTGTGCAATAGAATCCGCCCTCCTCGGCGGCGGCAGACGCAATCGAGGCCAGTTCGTCAGTGTCGCTGTAGGCGCCGGGCGCGTACGTCAACCCGGTGGTGAATCCGAAAGCGCCGTCCCGCATCCCCTGGCGGGTAAGATCCTGCATCTGCGTCAACTCAGAGTCGGTCGGCAGGCGCGATGACCAACCCATCACGGCCACCCTGATCGCCGAGTGGGGTACGAAATGAAACACGTTGCACGCCGAGTTGCCATCAAACAACGCCAGGAAGTCGGCCACGCTGCTCCACCGCACCCCATCCGGCGGCGTGCCATTCACGGCAGCCAGGTAAACCAGTAGTTGCTCCAACGCCCGTGGGGTGGTGGGAGCATATGACAGGCCGTCCATGCCCAGACCTTCCGTGGTGACGCCCTGGCGAATCTTTGCATCGTGTTCCGGCTCGGTAAGTAGCTTCAGGTCTGAATGGGAGTGCATGTCGATGAAGCCGGGGCAGATTACATAACGGCTGGCATCTACCACACGCCCGGCATCAATCGCCGAGGCGTCTCCGGCTATGACTTGCACCGCATCGCCTGTGACCGCCACGCTTCCCCGGTACGCCGGAGCGCCGGTCCCGTCGATTATGGATCCGTTTGTAAACAACAGGTCGACCATTTCCAAGCTCCAGAAAGTTCCTCATTGACCGCGCCATAATACACTGGCGTCGTGCGATACTCGATTAACGACACCCGCCGCCGAACAATTTCAGATATAATTGCCCATCATACCCCCAGCGAAGGAGGCCCTAAATGCCCGCAATGGTCGATCGTGATGAAGTTTACGAAGCCCTCAGGACGGTATATGACCCGGAAATTCCGGTAAATGTGGTGGATCTGGGCCTGATTTACGATGTGCAGGTGAGCGACGCCAACGACGTTTTCGTCCAGATGACCCTCACTTTCCCTGGATGTGGTATGGGACCCCATATCGCTCAACAGGCCGAATGGGCCATCCAGGATGTTGAGGGAGTCGAAGAGGTCAATATCGAACTGACCTTTGACCCGCCCTGGTCCCCCGATCTGATCAGCGAGGAAGCCCGCAACATGCTGGGCATCTGATCACTCTTTCCCCAACCAGGCCCGGATCCGGAGGCCCAGCGCACGATGGCAACGCCACAGCAACCCAACGCCCAACAGAACGCCCGCTTGCAGCAAATTCGCCGTCAGTGGGAGCAGAAGCGGCAGATCACCGACCGCTTGGCCTCGGTTCGAACCAAGATCGGAGTGTACAGCGGCAAGGGCGGCGTCGGAAAAACCACCGTCGCGTGTAATCTGGCCACCACGCTGGCGGCCCAGGGCGAACGCGTCGGCCTGCTGGACGTCGACATCGATTGTCCCAACGTGACGAGAGTCATGGGTATCGAGGACAAACCAGATTATCAAGACGGACAGATCACTCCTGCCCAGGGGCACGGTGTCAAAGTGGTCTCGATGGCGTTCTTCCAGGAAAACGAGGACGAAGCCATCATCTGGCGCGGACCCATGATCCACAACGCCATCAACCAGTTCCTCCAGGCAACAGATTGGGGAGAACTGGATTACCTCATCGTGGACCTGCCCCCCGGGACCTCAGATTCACCATTGACGGTGATGCAAACGTTGCCGATGGACGGGTTCGTCGTCGTGAGTACCCCGCAGGACCTCGCCATCATCGACGCCAGGCGCTGCATCAACATGATCCGCAAGCTCAACCTGAACGTCGTGGGCGTGGTGGAGAACTATTGCGGCGAGATATTTGGCCAGGGCGCCGGCCGGCAACTCGCCGACGACATCGACGCGGCGTTCCTCGGTAGCATGACGCTGCGCCCCTCCTACCGGGATACCAGCAAACCGACGGTCCTGGTGGACACCACGGTAGGCGAGGAATATGCCGCGGTGGCCGATCAACTCCGAGGTAGCCTCAAAGCACACGGGCTGGAAGCTTAGTCCGGTATAACAAGAACGAGGTCCGCTCTCTCGGGAGCGGACCTCGTTTTTTTGTGTGCCCGTGCATCCGGTATTGCAGTAAGCTGTCCACCGGACAGCATCTAAAGCGCTTCCCGATCCACACCCTCGAGTAGAGCAGGTGGTTCGGCGCTCGGTGCAAGCGCCAAATCCTCGTCGATCCTGGAATCTCCGGCCCACTGCATGCGCAACAACGCTGAGACCTCCTGCTGAATCGCGGAGTGGGCGAATGGGTTGAGTTCCCCCATCTGCCTGAACTTCTTGTAACGCCCTTTGACCAACTTGCCGGTCGAGATGCGGCTGGTCTCCGCCAGGTGTTTGTAGATGGAATATTCGAGGTCGGTGGCGGCCTGGCGCGGGTCGTTGTGCGACCCCCCGGGAGGCTCCGGCACAATCTGGTCGATGATTCCCAATTCCTGGCAGTCCCGGGCGGTCATCATCAAGACCTCGGCGGCCTCTCGGGTCAGATACCGTTCCCGCGAAGGACCACCCACGGTGTGGTGCAGGGAGATGGGTGAATACACGGCGTATTGTTGCATCAGGATCCGGTCGGACAAGCTCATCGCCAGCGCCGCTTCGTTGCCTGCCTCGCCTATGATCACCGACACCACCGGCGTCGGTGCGTTCAGCATCAGCGAGAGATTGCTCGCTATCGCATTGCCGACGCCTTGCTCCTCGGATTCCAGCCGCGGGTCTGCCCCTTGCGAATCTATGAACGTCACCAACGGCAAGCTGAACCGCGACGCCAGGCGCATCAGTCGTTGAGCTTTCCTCAAGCCTTCGGGCCTGACGTGGTATCGGCTGCCTTCCGCGTCGCCGGCGTGGGTGCGTTGTTGTCCGATCCCGACGACGGGATGGCCGCGCAACAAGCCAAGACCTCCGACTACTGAGCGATCATCACCACTCACCCGGTCGCCGCATATTTCGAAGAATCCCTCCAGGATGTGCCGCATGTAATACAGGGCATCAGGACGTTCATCGTGAGTGGCGGCCGCCAGCGATTCCCAAGTCTCGGTGTCGTCAACCCACGGCGCCTGGAGTCTTGAAACCGCTCTCCGGCCCAGTTTTATGCCTTCCGGCTCGCTCAGCAAATCCAGTAATTGGCGCAAACGGTCCCGCAGGCTCTCCCGGTCAACGACGTTATCCAGCAACCCTCGGCGCAGGTGATACTCCGCCGTGTGCACGTCGGGTGGGAGTTGGCGTCCGGTCGCCTCCATCATGGTCCGTATGGGAGACAGTCCAACGACTGAACCCGGCTCTGCGACTATGATGTCCGCCAGATTCGCGAAGCTCGCGTAGGCCTGTCCCGTTGAAGGGTTCGCCAGCACTGCGATGAAAGGAACCGCAGACTCTTGCAGACGATTTGCCGCAGTCACCGTTTTCGCCATCTGCATGAGGGACAGTACGCCTTCCTGAGTTCGCGCCCCGCCTCCTGACACTATCGCGACCATCGGCAGGCTGCGTCTTGCGGCAAGTTCGAACGCCAACGCAACCTTTTCCCCGACTACACTGCTCATGCTGCCACCCATGAATCCATAGTCGAGCACAACCAAGACCACGTTTCTGCCGCCGATCCGGCATGTTCCCGTTACCGCTGCTTCGGTCAATCCAGTGCGGTCCTGGTTCTCCGTCAACTCCACGTCATAATCGCTGAGAGCGGTATCGGGCCGGTTTGAGAACCCCAGCGGGGACAGCGAGCGAACGTACCGGTTCTGTTCCCGGAAACTCCGTCGGTCGACGATCATCTCGATCCGTTGGCGGGCCGACAGGGTGTAATGGAACCGGCAAAATGGACAGACGCGGAAATCCAGGTAGGATCTAGAATCGCTGATCGGCTCGTGGCAGAACAGGCAATGGTCGTGCACTGCCGAAAGGTATATCTCTTCCAGCTCGTCGCTGTCACCGAAGAGGTGCACCAGGAAATTGGTCAGGTTGCGAACCGGCAAGTTGGCCTCCGTGAATATCCGACAGTATTACGGCCAAACAGCGAAAGCCGCAAACGCAGTCGCGGCAATTAACGCATTGATGTCACAATTTTATTCTACACAAAGAGTCGAGCGTAAGAATCGAATTCAGAACCAAGAATCCGCACATTTTCCCTTGGCCGAGTGCAACTCTTTGGCGCCAGTGATCTGGCCATGCAACGCCGCCACGCCCATGATCCGCCGGTAGCGCAACGCGCGATCTCGCTCCAGCCCGCGGACAGGCGTCTCGCTCACGCTACTCACCAGCGGCATGGGCGGGGTCCAGGCGGAATTCAACCAGCACAGCCTCTGTAGCCCCGTCAGGCGAGCGCTTAACTGCCGCCCAGTCCGCGATTTGCACTCCTACCGCCCACGCGACCCCGGCGGGCGTAACTACCAAAGGCACCCTGGAGCGCCACTCCCTGGGGACCCTGCGGTCGGTGAACAAGTCCTGTAATTTGCGGTGCCCTGACATGCCCAGCGGCTGAATCCGATCGCCGGGCCGCCAGGTTCTCACGATGGCACCAGCCGCCAAGGCCGAGGCGGACAGGTACGTTCGCATGGCGTCTCCGGTGTCCAGAGTTTCCCCTGCGCGCAATTTGACGGATTGCGCCGCCACTTCCCATCCGCCGCGTTTGGTGACCGCCACCGCGATCGGGCCCCAAGGCATCGTGAGCCGAAACTCGCCGAAGGACACGGGGTACGGGCAATCGTCCGCTGCATCACCGGGGAAGATTCCCAGCCAGTTTCCGTTGGCTTGAGCAACATAACCGCCGGGCAATATCACCGATCTGCCGGAGGCGTTCCCCGATGCAATTAGCGCCATTTGTCGAATGTGTCCCTCGGTCAGCCGCTTGCTGTCGCCGCTCGCTGATATCCAGGCGCGCCTTAGAACCAGGGCTTGCAGGGCGGGGTGCAAATGGGCCAGCTTTGCCCGGCGTAACCGCAGGACTCCATCAGGCGCGGGCGGTTCGGGCGCAACCGTGCCCCATTGTTCCTCAGCGCACGCCTCCAGGAAATCCAGCTGAATGCTCGAGGTTCGCGCCAGTCGCCCCAGCGCGTCAACAACCCGGGGATTCAAGCTCTCCGCCAATGCTGGCATGAGATTCATTCGCACCCGGTTTCGCGCGAAATCTTCCATATAATTGGTGCTGTCGTCCCGATACCCGATTCCCTGCTCAGTACAGTACCCAACCGTGTCTGCCCGTCGCACCCCAAGCAGCGGACGCCATAGCCGAGGAGCGTCCTGCCCGATCGGATAAGGCCACGCGCCGACCTCGTCCATCCCCCGTAGCCCGTGGATTCCGCTGCCTCGGGCCATATGCAATAGAACGGTTTCGGCCAGGTCGTCGGCCGTGTGTGCTACCGCCACAAACCTCGCTCCCACGGTAGTCGCCACTCGTCCCAGGAATCCGTAACGCAGGTCTCGGGCCGCCTGTTCAAACGAGCTTACGCCGTTGTCACGTTGGTAGGCCTCAACATCCACCTCATCCACCGTCAGTTCCAGTCCGCGTCGCTCGCATAAGTCTCGGACGAATTGCGCGTCGTCGTATTTCTCCTTTCCCCGGAAATCGTGGATCAGATGAGCCGCGCAAATCGCAAAATCCAACCCATGCCGTCCCCGGACCTCCTCCAATACGTCCAGTAGGCACGTCGAATCCGGGCCGCCTGATACCCCGACCACAACGGCGTCGCCCTCTCCGAGGCCGAGGCGACGCGCAGAGTCTCGAGCTTTGAAATGAACGCGGCTGATGGCGGACATAAGCCTTCAACAGTGCGACTCTAGCGAGCCCAGAGGCCGCTTGCGAGTCAATCTGAGGGGATTGCGCAGGATAGTCGCGCGGACTAATACCCGACGCGATTCTCGGGAGTCAAATGGTCGACCGCGTTGTACCCGTTGAGCCGCCGCCCTCTCTGGCCGGTGGTGATGGTAGTACGGCTCCCCAGGGACAGGTCCATGTGGTTGATGTTGGCTAGCGGCAGGTCCAATACGGCCGCGACGATGCACCTGATGGTGAAATTGTGAGTTACCGCGATCACCGTGTCATCGGCATCGTGGCGTTCGTCAAATTCATCGATGGCCTCCATGGCGCGCATCTGAACGTCACCCAATGATTCCCCGTTGGGCATCGTTACGCTGCTGGCGTCTCGTCTCCAACCTTGGTACAGATCCGGCCATCCGTCCCGCATTTGCTGGATGGTTACGCCCTCCAGGGCGCCCATTTCCATCTCGATTATCCGCGGCTCTATGCTTACGGGGATTCCCGTAGCAGACCCGATCTGATTCGCTACGTCCCGTGCTCGCGATAAGGGGCTGGAGTAAACGGCGGCGGGTTTCCACGCAATGCTCGCTATTCCTAGATCGCGGGCTTGGCGTCTGCCCAGTTCTGTGAGGATGGAATCTGTGGATCCCTGCAGCCGGCCGGCCGCGTTGACGTCTGTTTCACCGTGGCGCAACAGGTGCAGCCTCATTCTGCCGACTCCTCACCCGGCCGCTCTATCCGTTCCAGTCGGACTTGGTTTATCCGTGCGCCCGCCATATCAGTCACGGTTACCGCCAACTCACCGGTTTGGACGGTGTCGAATACACTTGGTATTTCGCCCTCCCGCTCGTGCAGGATCAGTCCGGCAATGGTGTTGTATTCACCTTCGGGCACCGCGATCCCCGATGACTCCAGTCGGTCGTTTATCTCAATGATGGTGATGCCGCCGTCCAGCAGGTACCCGCCGTCGTCCAGTTGCTCGATGCTCGCATGCGCTCCCTCTGAGGTCGGGTCGTCATCAACCAGGGTGCCCACGATCACTCCTGTCAGTTGTTTCAGGGTAACCAGGCCCGCGATTCCCCCGTATTCGTTGGTCACCATCATCATCGATAGCCGTTTTTCCTGCATCGCATCAAACGCGTCCGATACTGACACCGTTTCGGGAACAAAATCGACCTCGCGCATATTCTCTGTGATTGCGTCCCCCGGGCCGATCTGACCGTGGCTTTGGGCAATCAGCACCTCTTTGTTCGACAACACGCCCAGCACGGTTTCCTGGCTGTCTTCAAATACTGGAAATCTCGTGTGGCTGTGCTCGGCATACAGTTCCAGGAACTCCTGGAGCGAGGTGCCCTTTTCGATCCACACGATTTCCGTACGCGGCGTCATGATGTCGCTGATGCGACGATCGCGAAAGTGGAATACGCGGTTCAGCCGCTCCGCTTCCTCGGATTCAACCGCCCCCTGTTCCCTCGACAGGTCGATCATCATGCGAAGCTCGCCTTCCGTGAACGTCGTTTGCCAACGGTCATCCTGGGTGCGCAGAATTTTGTAGATCAGCCTGGGCATCGCTGTGAAGAAATAGATGAACGGTGTGCAGAGCCACATCGACCATCCCACTGGCCGCGCTGCAACCAGGGCCCAGCGGTCAGAGTAGGTTGCGGCCAGCGTCTTGGGAGTGATCTCCCCGAAAATGGAAATCACCACCGTCATGATCACGGTGGTCACTATCGCCGCGTATGCCGAATCCTGCAGCATTTCGGCCGCCACCGCGGTGCCGATCGCCGTTGCGAAGATCGTGAAAGCATTCTGGCTGAGCAGAATCGTCGCGAAGAATTTTTCGTGTTGCGACAGTACGCGATCAACCGCTCGCGCTGCCGTATTCCCTTGCTCTACCAGGAACCTGACCCTGATCTTGTTGACGGCAATCAACGCAGATTCAGCGCTGGTAAAGAAAACTACCCCGAGGAAGCTGATGATGAGCAGCGCGACTTGCACGCTCAACGGAATGACGAATTCGCCGTCGATCAAACCGGATTGCAAAAGAACGACGCACCAGGATAAACCATCGGGCGCAATGTCCATCATCGGGGCTACTTACCTCCTGCGGCTTTTGATTCGGGCGTAGTGGATCTCAGGCTCAGCCTGATTTTATTTATCATCGGAGAGGATAACACCCGCATTCGGCCGGCGCAAAGTCGCGTTGATATAATCAATGAATCCCTTGTCGGTGGCAGTTCGAATCATGCTCATACTAGGCATCGAGACCTCGTGCGACGAAACAGCGGTCGGATTGGTAGAGGACGGCAGGTTACTACGTTCCAATGTGATCGCGTCGCAAGCGGGACTGCATGCGGCGCAC
The DNA here is from genome assembly GCA_026710825.1 of Chloroflexota bacterium. Classification (GTDB taxonomy): domain Bacteria; phylum Chloroflexota; class Dehalococcoidia; order Lucifugimonadales; family UBA3495; genus Bin87. Next base: position 54,456 of record JAPOQH010000044.1, read on the forward strand.
GGCGGCGTCGTCCCCGAACTCGCGTCGCGCCAACATATCCGCGACATGGAGCCAACCTTGCGTCGGTCCCTCGGCGACGCCGGCGTGACCCTCGCCGACGTCGATGCTGTGGCCGTTACCCACGGTCCCGGCCTTGCCGGGGCGTTAATCAGCGGTGTGAACACGGCAAAATCCCTGTCCCTGGCTCTGGACCTGCCCCTCATAGGCGTCAATCACCTGGAAGGCCACGTATACGCAGCATGGCTGGACGCTGCCGGCGTTCCGCCCTCGGAGGATCCGGGTTTCCCACTGGCTTGCCTGATCGCGTCCGGAGGGCACACCGACCTGGTATTGATGGAAGGCCACGGCGAATACCGGTTGGTCGGGCGCACGCGGGACGACGCGGCCGGGGAGGCATTCGACAAAGCTGCTCGAGTCCTCGGCCTCGGATTCCCGGGCGGGCCGGAAATTCAAAAAGCCGCCGAATCGTTGGATAATCTCGATTATCACGCCCATGACCCCAACGAACTGCTCGCGCGAGCTTCGTCTCCCCTGCCCCGGGCCTGGATGCGGGATACTCTCGATTTCAGTTTCAGTGGTGTCAAAACCGCAGTGCTCCACAGAGCCCAGGATGTCGGCCTCTACCCGCCTTCGGAATCGGAACCAGAGCAAAACGCTATGCTGGTGGCGCATTTGGCCAGGGAATTTCAGGAGTCCCTGGTGGATGTCATGGCCGCCAAGCTTATGACGATGGCGGAGCGATATGGCGCCCGAGGTTTGCTGCTCGGTGGCGGCGTTGCCGCGAATTCCCGGTTGAGGCAGCGAGTTCGATCCGACTCGCCCCTGCCTGCGCTAATTCCGCCTCCCGTCCTTTGCACCGACAACGGGGCGATGATCGCAGCGGCGGCGTTCTACCAATACCAGCGCGGTGAAGTCTCGGATATGTCCCTCGACATAGACCCCTCACTCCCCTTCAGCACGAACCTCTGACTTCGACGGTTGCTCGCGCCGTGTCTGCATCAATGACAGCGCATGGGCGAATCCCATCAGGTCTTGGTGCTGAGCCGTGCAGCGCGCCTCGATATCCCAGTTCACACCATGGATGTGGATCGTCATTCCCCCCGGTTGCGTGAATCCGCGCCAGAATAGCCAACCGGCGAGTATCACCAGGATCATGACTGCCAAAGCGAAAACGTGCAGATTCAGTCCGGGGATAATGATCTGTGGCAAGCGGTCAACCAGCCAATAGGCCAGCGCCACGTACACTACGATCCCGCCAGCGATTAACGACACCCATTGCATCCACGAAAAACCTCGCACAACGTCGTTCCGCACGCTCGTACCTGACACCGAGCCAATCGAGAAAATCTGCCCGATTTGGCTTTCTCCGCTGTCTTCCAGGCTGATCAACCGGTGATTGGTCGCTACCAGCAGCCGGCCGTCTTTGGGCGGTTCCGCCAGCAAGCCCTCGTCCGGACTCAGTAACGCGCCCACGCGCTCGTTGGGCATTAACTCCACGCCTCGGATTCGAGACAGAAATGATATGTTTGATTCCATCTGCAACTATGATGCTTGGCGTGCGAAATGATGCTTGGCGTTTGCAACGAACTAACGGATAAAATGCTAACACAACAGCACGGAGGACCACGGTTTCTGACTTGCCGCACCACTGCAAACACGATATGACGGTCAGATTCCCGTAGCCGCCCAACCATCGGTGCAACCCAGTGATTCTGTAATAATCTTGAGTTTGCGATACCGCGCATGGTGCTTTGGGAAACGTACGAAATCGTCCCCCGTTTGCCTAATTTCGGGTATCGTGCTACTCTATTCCCGCACAAACGAGTTGACGCATAACGGGCAAGTGGCCCGCAGAGGTAAGGTAGACAATCAGTAATGTTGGACCCCGACGTCAAGCAGAGAGTCCTCGAAGAATATCGGACCCACGAAACCGATACCGGCTCCACAGAATTGCAAGTCGCAATGCTCACTGAGCGCATCCGCCAGGTGACCGACCACCTGCGGACCCATCGTAAAGACGTCCACTCCCGTCGCGGATTGGTCACGATGGTCTCAAAGCGCCGTCGCCTGTTGAATTATCTGAGCAACGAAGACGTCAGCAGATATCAAAGCTTGATCGGAAGGCTCGGACTCCGTAGATAACCCGAAATTCGGTTCAGGCAACTGGTCACCAGAGCCGTCATGCTTGGCGACCGTCATCACAACCCCACCGTGCGCCAGCGAAACGCTTGCGCATGTACGGGTACCCATACGTTACGAATTCGTCAGAGAGTCGTTTGTGTCGCGACGCATAGTCGCTGAAAACGGGCCGTTCCTTGTTTTCATTCGGTGAGAGGCGAGAGAGGGAGGAGGCCAAGGAGGAGACCGCCAATAACCCATTGCGGCGGCAGAGAAGAATTCCGGACGCATTGCCACACTGTTCTGTTCCAAGTTGGCGGATATACGTTCACAGGCGCCCGGAACCAAGTATCGGAAGAGAGAGGTAGAAAACAAACCTGTTATGACCACGACTGAAATTCCAACCGGGCTCATGAACCCCTTCGCCATAACGGGCGAAATCGGCGGGCAGCCCATCATTCTCGAAACCGGCCGCTTGGCCCAACAGGCCCACGGAGCGGTGACCATAACCTGCGGCGAAACCATACTTTTGGCGACCGTGGTGATGTCCGATCAGGCCCGCGAGGGAATAGATTTCCTGCCGCTGACCGTTGAATTTGAAGAGCGTCTCTACGCGGTAGGCAAGATCCCTGGCAGCTTCTTCCGGCGCGAAGGTCGTCCCGGCACCGAAGCCATTCTGTCGGCGCGCCTCACCGACCGCAGCATCCGCCCCCTGTTCCCCAAGGGCCTCCACAACGAGGTCCAGGTGATCATCACCGTACTCTCGGTGGACGAAGAGCATCCGCCGGAAACCCTCGGCATGGTCGCTGCCTCGGCCGCCCTGTCCATCAGCCAGATTCCTTTCGACGGCCCTATCGCAGCTTGTCGGATTACCTGGGACGGCAGCGATTACAGCATCAACCCAAGCTTCCAGCGCAGCGCCGCCGCCGATTTGAATATGATTGTCGCCAGCAATCGCGGCGCCATCATGATGGTTGAGTCCGGTTCCGTGGAGGTCTCCGAGGAGGCGATCCTGGAGGGAATCCGGCTGGCTCACGAAAGCAACGTCGAGACCATCGAACTCATCGACCGCCTCGTCGCCGAACGCGGCGCGGAAAAGATTTCATTCCACGTCGATCATGAGAGCGCCGAAGAACGCCAGGGCAAGATTGACGCGCTGGTCAACGGTCGCATCGCAGAGGTTCTGGAACGCAACTCGTTCAAGAGCGAACGCGACTCGAGCCTCGATGCCATCGAATCCGATGTCGCCGCCCAGTTGGCGGACGATTACTCCGGCGGCGAGATCGCCGAGTCGTTCAAAAATCTGGTCAAGGCAGAAGTTCGCGGCCGGATCCTGAACAAAAACGTCCGACCCGATGGCCGTAGCCTGGACGAAATCCGCCCCATCACATGTAGCGTCGGCGAATTGCCTCGCGTACATGGGAGCGCCCTGTTCACTCGCGGCCAGACTCAGGTCCTCTCTATCGCGACTCTGGCGTCCCTCGCAATGAGACAGACGCTGGATACCGTGGGCCCTGACAACACCAAGCGGTTCATGCACCACTACAACTTCCCGCCTTACAGCGTTGGTGAAGCCCGTCGTGTCGGATCCCCGGGACGCCGCGAAATCGGACATGGCGCTCTGGCGGAAAGGGCCATCCTGGCCGCCATGCCGTCCGAGGAGGACTTCCCCTACGCCGTCCGCGTGGTCAGCGAAGTGCTGGCGTCCAATGGCTCCACGTCTATGGGGAGCGTCTGTGGCTCGTCCATGGCCCTGATGGAAGCCGGAGTGCCGCTGGTTGCGCCCGTGGCCGGTATCGCCATGGGTCTCATCACCGACGGCGATGACGATCGGTACGCCATACTCAGCGACATCCAGGGAATCGAGGACTTCCTCGGCGACATGGACTTCAAGGTCGCCGGAACCGAACGTGGCATCAACGCCCTGCAGATGGACGTCAAGATTGACGGCCTGACTCAGGAATTGTTGAGCGAGGCCTTGGAACAGGCCAGGGTCGGTCGCCTTCACATTCTTGACCGCATGTCCGAAGCCATCACTGAGCCTCGGTCACAGATGAGCAAGTACGCCCCCAAACTCGTCAAGATGCAGATCCCGGTCGAGAAGATCGGCGCTCTGATCGGCCCTGGCGGCCGCGTCATCCGGGCTATCCAGGAGGAAACGGGCTGCAATCTCGACGTTTCCGACGACGGTGGCGTCATCATATCCTCCAACGATCAGCCCATGATTGAACTGGCTCGCAGTCGAGTCGACAGCCTGACCCGCGATCCCGAGGTGGGCGACATCATCACGGGTAAAATCACCCGCACCACCAACTTCGGCGTGTTCGTCGAGTTGTCCCCCGGCGGCAAGGACGGCCTGGTTCGTAACGAAGAACTCGGCGACCTGGCGTACGAGGACGTGGACATTGGTCAGGAAATCACCGTAATGATCCACGAGATCGACCACATGGGCCGCATCAACATGTCCCGGCGCGTGCTCATGGGTGACACCGAACCGCCTCCCGCGCGCTCCGAGCGCCCGCCCTCTGGCGACCGCGATCGTGGACCCCGCGGCGGTGGTTTTGGTCGCGGCGGATTCGACCGCGGTGGCGACCGTGGTGGTGACCGCGGTGGCGACCGTGGTGGTGATCGCGGCGGCGACCGTGGTGGCCGAGGTGGCTACGGCGGTGGCGGTGGTGGAGACCGTGGTGGTCGCGGAGGCGGCGGTGGTGGCGGTGGCCGTGGCGGATTCGGCGGCGACCGTGGTGGTCGCGGAGGCTACGGCGGTGGTGGCGGCGGCGGCGGTGAACGTGGTGGTCGCGGTGGCGGTGGCAGCGGCGGCGGGGGGGGCGGCCGGCGAGGGCGGGGCGATGGTGGGGGTGCGGGACCCCACCCGACTTC
>JAPOQH010000026.1 GCA_026710825.1 Chloroflexota bacterium
GAACTGCCCCGCGGCCTTGATCCGCCCCCGTGGCCAACCGCCGGCCAAATTACCCCAACAGGTTTGGCCCCACGCCAGGGCAGGAGAATTCAAAAAACCCGCGAGAGCGCGAACCCCGAAACGTCTCCCGCGTGCCGCATTGACTGCCGCGCCCGTCCGTTCCAACAACACCCTGACACGAAACCTGCCCCCAATACGCCGAGGAGTCTCGCCAAATGACCGAAGTAAAGCTGGATGACCGGGGCTTGGTCCCCGCCATCGCCCAGGACATCAACACCGGCCAGGTCCTCATGCTCGGTTACATGAACCCAGGCTCCCTGAAGCGCACCGTCGAGGGCACCCAGGTCTGGTTCTACAGCCGCAGCCAGGAGGACCTCTGGCACAAGGGCGAGGTGTCCGGCAACTACCTCAACCTCCGCGAGTGGTACGTCGACTGCGACGCCGACACCATCCTCCTCAAGGTCGAACCCGACGGCCCCACCTGTCACACCGGCGAGCCCACCTGTTTCTTCACTCGGATGGACGACCTCCCCGAGGAATACACCACGTCCGAGGGCGGCCCCCGCGTCCTCGACGAACTGTTCGCCATCATCAAGGATCGCCAGCGCGAGATGCCCGAGGGCAGCTATACCGCGAAAATCCTCGCCGAGGGCACCAGCCGCGTCGCCCAGAAAGTCATCGAGGAAGCCGGCGAGACCGCTCTCGCTGCCGCCACCGGCGATACCGAAAACCTCCCCGCCGAAATCGCCGATCTCCTCTACCACACGATGACCCTCATGGCCTCCGCCGGCGTCTCACCCAACGCCGTCTGGGAAGAACTCCGCAACCGCCGCGCCTAGAACACAGAAAGTCTCGCCATTCCCGCAAGAAATTCGACGCTCCAGCAAGAATTTCGACTCTCCAGCAAGAATTTCGTCATTCCCGCGAAAGCGGGAATCCAGCGAGCGGCAGATCTGAAGAACGCGGCCCAGTCTTGTTCCCTCCCCCTTGATGGGAGAGGATTGGGGTGAGGGTGAAAATCCCTAGCAACTGTCGCCGGTGGGTCAGACCGGCAGCGGCCACTCCCTAAGTCCCATCCACCGTCAAACCCGGTATCGGCTCTCGGCCCGCATACCGCCGCCACGCGCCGTCCCGGTACACGGTAACGTTGCCGCTCCCCAGCGCCGTCGCCCCGTCCGGCTCCAAAAGCGCACCGGACCCGCCGTCTATCCCCAAAACCGTGAGGCCCACAAAGTCCCTGCTGGCCAACTGCGCCAGCGTCGCCTCCGGGTCGCTCCGCTCGTGGTGCGGCAGCGTCATCACGTTCGCCACGACGTTCAACGCAGCCGAAACCCGCGAACCTGACGATGGCCTCCGCATCACCGCGCCCAGCACCATCGCTCCCGCGCTCGAACCCGCCAGGATGGCTCCGGCGTTGTTCGCCGCAATCACCGCCTCCAGCAGCGGCGACCCGGCCACCACCGACAGCAGATGCTCCGGGCTGCCCCCAGTGAAATAGATCACGTCCGCGCCGTCCAGTTGCGCCGCCATCCGTGGGTTCTCTGCGTCCGACCGCCGGATAACTTCAACGCCATACGCGTCCGCCCCCAGTCCGCTGAAGTGCCGGATGCCATTCGAGGCCGCCAGTTGCGGGTTTTCGGAAGCCGCCGCCGTTGGTATGATAGCCACCCGGGGAGCGTTCTTGCCCGTCAATTCCAGTATGCGGCGGTCCATCCCAACAGCGGCCGGCCGGAACTCCTCGCCACCCACCAATAGTATCCGCCGTACCAAAATCGCCACCTGCCTCTGCTCATCGATGGGAAACCATCAAGGGGGAAAGATGTTCGAATTTATACATCACGTCCGTGTACTTGTCCACGACGCCGACGCCATGGCCGAGTACATGGAGCAGAACTTCGGTATGGCTCCCGTCAAGATCGAAGTGTTCCCCGCTCGGGGCATGAAAAACGCCACCTTCAAGGTCGGCCAGACCAACGTCGAATTCACCGAACCCCTCGACCCGGAATCCGCCATGGGCCAGTACCTCAAGACCTTCGGTCCCGGCCCCTACCACATGGCATTCGGCGTAACCGACATCGCCGACAAGGCCGCCGAGCTGGCCGCCAAAGGCAACCAGATGCGTGGCGAAAACGGCATGTCCCGCAGTGCCGAGGGTTACATGACCGCCAACGTCGACCCCGCCAGCGCCCTGGGCTTCCCTTTCCAGATCGCCGAAGGCTAATCCCGCCGACCGCCGTCATCCCTCCAACCCACCATAATTCCCAATATCCAACCCCATTTCCACAACCCACCATCGTTCCCGCTACCCACCGTCGTTCCCGCTACCCGCCGTCATTCGCGCGAAAGCGGGAATCCAGAACTCCCCGCAAAATACCCATCGATCCTGGTTCCCCGCTCGCCACTAACCCCATCTGCCGGCAGCATCAGGAGGCCATCATGTTCAACTCCGTCCACCATATCCACTACGTCGTCAGCAGCCGCGATGACATGGTCGAATACATCCGCGCCAACTTCGGCATGGAACCCGAGGACCTCCACACCATCGAGGACCGCGGCATGAAGGACGCCCTCTACCGCGTCGGCGAAACCCTCATCGAGATCACCGAACCCCTCGACCCGGATTCCGGCATCGGTAAGCACCTCGCCGAACACGGACCCGGCGTATATCACGTCGCTTTCGGGGTGGACAATATCCGGCAGGTCGCCTCCGATTTGGCCGCCCGTGGCAACGCCATGCGCGGCGAGGGCGGAGTAACCCAGAGCCCGCGCGGTTACACCACCGCCAACATCGACCCCGCCAGCAGCCACGGTTTGTGGTTCCAACTCGCTGAGGGATAGTGGGTCACACGGCCTACCCGGTGCTAACATATACCCCTTACTTTTGATCACCTGAATCTGGGTCGGATTACTCAACATGCTAGTTAGAGACACCATCGCCAACGCCGTCGCCGCCGCCCTCGAACAAGCCAGTCGAGACGGCGCCATCAGCGTTGATTCCGTGCCCGACATCGAGATCGAGCGGCCCAACAACTCGGAGCACGGCGACTTCGCCACCAACCTGCCTTTGCGCCTCGCCCGTTCCGCCCGCGCCAACCCTCTCCAGTTGGCCCAACTCATCGCGGATCGCATCGAGCTTTCCTCCGAAATCGACAGCGTCGCTCCCGCCGCGCCCGGTTTCATCAACTTCAAGCTCAGCGAGTCCTGGCTGCAGCAGCAGGTCGAAACGGTGCGCGACGCCGGCGACTCCTTCGGCGCGTCCAATGTCGGCGACGGCCGCAAGGTCATGGTGGAGTTCGTCAGCGTCAATCCCACCGGCCCGGTGCACGTCGGGCACACCCGCGGCGCGGTCCTCGGCAGCGCTTTGGCCAACACCCTCGCCGCCGCCGGCTACGACGTAACCCGCGAGTACTACATCAACGACGCCGGTTCCCAGATGGAAGCGTTCTACCGTTCCGTTTGGACCCGCTACCGACAGGCCCTCGGCCGCGACGCCGAGATGCCCGACAACGGCTACCAGGGCGACTACATCGCCGACATCGCCTCCGAAATCATCGACGCCAACGGCCCCGGTTACCTCGACCAAAGCGACGCTACCGCCGTTCGCGAAATCGGCGACGTCGCCCGCGAAAAGATGGTCACCTTGATCCGCGACGACCTCGACGCCATCGGCGTCACGTTCGACAACTGGTTCAGCGAGCGTTGGCTGTTCCAGAGCCCTGACACCCCGGATAGCGACTACGACCGCGCCATGGCCCGCCTCCGGGAGGATGGCCACCTCGCCGAACGCAGCGGCGCCCTGTGGTTCATCTCCACCGCCCTCGGCGATGAGCGCGACAATGTCGTCGTCCGATCCTCCGGAGAGCCGACCTACTTCGCATCCGACATCGCCTACCACTACAACAAGTTCGCCCAGCGCGAATTCGACCGTGTCATCGACATTTGGGGCGCCGACCACCAGGGCCATGTGCCTCGCATGAAGGCCGCCGTCCAGGCGTTGGGCATGGAGCCGGATGATCTCACCGTCCTCATCTCCCAGATGGTAACTCTCAAGCGCGGCGACGAGACCGTGCGCGCCTCCAAGCGTACCGGCGATTTCGTCACCCTCCGCGAGTTGGTCGACGAAGTCGGTACGGATGCCTGCCGCTACTTCTTCCTTGCCCGCGCTCCTTCAACTCAGATGGAATTCGACCTCGAACTCGCCACCCGCGAGTCGTCTGAAAACCCGGTCTACTACGTGCAGTACGCCCACGCCCGCAACGCCAGCATCCTCAACCTGGCCCATGAGCGTGGCATCGATTACAGCCGGGGCGACGTCAGCCTCCTGATCCACCCCAACGAACTGGAACTCATCCGCACGATGCTCCGCCTGCCCGAACTCGTCGTGCAGGTCGCCGAGAATCTCGAACCTCACCACCTGCCTCACTACGCTACCGAACTCGCGACCGCGTTCCACCATTTCTACGAGAACTGCCGCGTGATCTCAACCAACGCTGAGGACAACGACTTGACCCTCGCTCGGCTCAAGTTGGTCTCCGCCGCCCAGGTCGCGTTCCGCCGCACGTTGAGCCTCATGGGCATGTCGGCTCCGGACCGCATGGATCGGGATTAAGTTTGGCCGGCGTTGAACCGCCTATGATGAGTTCGGTGCGCGTCAACCGACCGCGTTCTCGAAATCGGTAACAGGCCGAGGCAATCTTGTCGCGGTCTAACTTGCCCTCACCTTTTGGCGGGTGTATATTGATGCCTCTATGGTATCGAGTTTCTTTACTGCGCCTCGGGCCGCGCTCCTGGGGCGAATCGCCCCCCAACCCAGCGACGCGTATCTTCTTGCGGAGTCTCGTCCCGCCCCGATGCGTGCGTTATTCTCCGGGCAAGTACCCGGCGGGCCAGTATCTGGCGGGCAAAGGATCGGCCTCTAGATGAACGTCCTGGCTCGCATTATCGGGATGGCCGCCCACTACCCGTTGCGGCTGATCCTCGCTTACGTTTCTGCCCTGGCTGCCATCGCGTTCTCTCTGGCACTTCCCTGGCTATTCGGCAACGCCATCGACCTGATGGTGGTACGGGACGCAGTTACCGGCAAGTTCGTTAAAGCCGACTTCACCCTCGCCGCGCTGGTTTTCCACGGCGTTGGCATCCTGGGCGTCAGCCTTGGTCGCGGCTTCTGCGATTTCGCCCGCACCTACACCACCGAGTCCCTTTCGCAGAAGGTTTCCTTCGATTGCCGCAACCTCCTTTACGACAAGCTGCAAAACATCAGCTTCGCCTTCCACGACAAGGAGCACACCGGCGACCTGATGTCCCGCGCCACCGCCGACGTCGAGGCGATGCGTCGGTTCGTCAACATGGGCATGATTCGCTCCCTCGACGTGGTCGTGCGAATCATTGCCATCCCATTCATCCTGGTATTCCTCAACTGGGAACTGGCCTTGGTCAGCATGATCTTCGTGCCTGCCATCGTCCTGCGCTCCACCTTCGTCATGCGCGCCCTGCGCCGCAAGTGGCTCCACGTCCAGGAGGTCATGGGCGAGTCCGTCACCGTCCTCCAGGAAAACCTGGCCGGCATGCACGTCGTCAAGGCTTTCGCCTCCGAGGACTACGAACGCAGGAAGTACAACCGCAAGGCCGAGGAACTGCGCGTCGAGTACTTCGACGCTGAACGGATGCAGGGCACCAACAGCGCATGGATGACCTTGTACTTCACATTCGCCCTTGGCGTGGTGCTCTGGTACGGCGGCTGGCAGGTGGTCACGGGAGACCTCACCGCCGGCGATCTCGCCAAGTTCTTCCTCTACCTGAACCAGCTCACCTTCCCGATCCGGGCGTCCGCCCAGATCATCAACACCTTCTCCCGCGCCATGTCCTCCGGCCAGCGCCTCTTCAACGTGCTGGACGCCTCCTCCCCCGTGTCGGAAAAGCCCAACGCGGCAGAATTGGGCCGCGCTACCGGGCACGTCCGCTTCGAAAAGGTCGGGTTCTCGTATGAAGATCGCTCGCCAGCGTTGCGCGAGGTCGACTTGGACGCCAAGCCCGGCCAGGTCACCGCAATACTCGGCGCCCCGGGCAGCGGAAAAACCACCGTCGTCAACCTGCTCCCCAGGTTCTACGACGTTACCGACGGGCAGATCACCATCGACGGCGACGATATCCGCGAGTTCACCCTCCAATCGCTCCGGCACAACGTCGGCATCGTCCACCAGGATGTCTACCTGTTCAGCGCCAATATCCGCGACAATATCGGCTACGGCGTCAAGGGCGCCACCCACGAGGACATCGAACGCGCCGCCAAAGTGGCCCAGTTGCACGACCAGATCATGTCCCTGCCCAACGGCTACGACACCTGGGTCGGCGAGCGTGGCACCACCCTGTCCGGCGGTCAGCGTCAGCGCCTCTCCATCGCCCGCACCATCCTGATCGACCCGCCCATCCTGATCCTCGATGACTCAACCTCCAGCGTTGACGTGGAAACCGAGCGCCAGATTCACCGCGCCATGATCGAGGTCATGAAGGGCCGCACCACCTTCGTCATCGCCCACCGCCTGAGCACCGTCCGCGAGGCTGACCAGATCCTCGTCCTCGACCGCGGCAACATCGTCGAGAGAGGCAACCACGAGGAACTGATCCGGTCTGGCGGCATTTACCAGAGCATCTACGAATTGCAGTTGCGCCCCCAGGAGGAAGTCCTGCTGGAAGCCTCTGTTCCGTCCATGGCCGACGGGAGGGCAGCGCTATGATGCGAGGCGGCGGAGGCATGGGTGGCGGCATGATGCGGGGGATGCGCGGCACCTCTGCGGACAGCATGTTCGCCCCCACCAACGACAACCTTACCGATGAGGACGTGGTCGGCCGCGTCTACGACAACCGCGTTGTCATGCGGTTCATGTCCTTCATCAAACCCTATAAGACCTACGCCCTGATCGCGTTGGCATCCCTGCTGGTCTACGCGGCAGTCAACGCCTCCATCCCGCTCCTGATCAAATGGGGCATCGACTGGGCGATCGCCGAAGGACAGGTCAACCGCGTCCACATCATCGGCGCGGCCTTCATGGTCATTACGGTGATCCACTTCCTCTCCAACCGCCTCCAGTTCATTTTCATCTCCCGGACCGGGCAGCATGTCCTGTACGACCTGCGGTCCGGCATGTTCAGCCACCTGCAGAACCAGTCCAACGCCTTCTACCACCGCACTCCCATCGGACGCATCATGTCCCGCATGCAGTCCGACATCCTCCAGCTCCAGGAAACTTTCGAACTCCTCGCCCTCGCGTTGGCCGAACTGGTAACCGTCGTCGCCATCATCGCCCTCATGCTGATCGTCAATTGGCAGTTGGCGCTGGTGTGCATGGTCGTGGTGCCCATCCTCACCGTCATCATGATGTACTGGCAGCGTTTCGCCCGCCATTCCTTCATGCGCATCCGTCGCGCCATCGCCATGGTCAACGGCGAATACAACCAGAACATCACCGGGGTCCGCGTCGTCCAGAGCCTGAACCGCCAGGACGAAAATATGGCCCACTTCCGCACACTCAACTCGGAATACTTGGACGCCAACCTTGAGGCGGCCCGCTATTCCGGTATGTTGCAGCCCCTCGTCGAGCTTCTCATCGGCCTCGGCATCGGCATCGGCGTGGTCCTGTTTGGCGGCTACCTCCTGCAACTCGACGCCCTCGAGGTCGGAACCCTGATCGCATTCGCCTTCTGGATCCAGCGTTTCTTTGAACCCATCCGCCAGCTGACCATGCAGTACAGCCAGTTGCAGCGTGCCATGGCCGCCGGCGTCCGGATCTTCGAAGTCCTGGACCTCGAACCCGACATCATGGATAAGCCTGACGCGGTGGAACTGCCCGAAGTAAAGGGCGAAATTCGCTACAACGACGTCAACTTCCACTACAATGCCGGAGTCCCGGTCCTGAAAGGCGTCAACGTCCACATCAACGCCGGCGAGAATGTCGCCCTCGTGGGATCCACCGGCGCCGGCAAGAGCACCTTCGTCAACCTCCTGCACCGCTCCGCCGACGTTACCGAAGGCTCCATCACCGTCGATGGCTACGACCTCAGGGACGTCAAGCGCGAGTCCTTGGTGCACCAGATGAGCATGGTTCTTCAGGAACCGTACCTGTTCTCCGGAAGCGTCCGCGAAAACATCTGCTACCAGAACGAAGACCTCACCGAAGAACAGGTGGTGGAAGCGGCCAAGGCCGTCGGCGCCCACGACTTCATCATGGAGATGGACAACGGCTACGAGTCCGAACTGGCCGAACGCGGTATCAACCTCAGCATCGGTCAGCGCCAGCTCATCAGCTTCGCTCGCGCCATCGCCGGCAACCCCCGCATCCTGGTACTCGACGAGGCCACCGCCAACATCGACACCCACACGGAACTGCTCATCCAGCAGGCCCTCAGCCGCATCCTTAAGGGCCGAACCTCCATCGTAATCGCCCACCGCCTGTCCACCATCCGCAACGCCGACAAAATCGTCGTGCTGGACCGTGGCCAGGTCGTCGAAATCGGCAACCACGATCAGCTTCTGGAAGCCGGCGGCGTCTACGCCCAGCTCTACGCGATCAACTACGGCCTCTCCGGACCCAGCGTCGGCGTCGCGCCCGTTGGCGGCGAAGTCATCGGAGCCGACGGCCTCTCAACCGCCGCCGCCGACTAACCCCAAAACAGGGTCGGCCTCAGCGCAGCGCCGCCCTCCCCGCGCGGTCGGGAAACAACCCGACGCAACATCCAACTGCAATCGGTACGTTGCGTCCTTACAGTTGCTTGAAACTCATTTCCGCGCCGGCAGCCGCATCATCGGCAAACCCTTTTCACCGCCTACCCGGCCTCTTCCAAAAACCCGCGGATCACCGCCGCCAACTCCCCCGGCTTATCGTACCCAATGTCATGGATCGTCTCTGGGATCCAGTGGACCCGCCCGTTCGGAAGCGCCTTTTCGGCAGCCGCAACCGCCACCTCGCGCTGCGATGAGAACGACGAAGCCGCCCTCTCCGGCCGTGGCCCCGCTGCCACCACCAGCGTCGGCGCGCTGACCTTCGGCAGCACCACGGACGGCGGCTCACCCCACATGGTTTCCAGCACCTGAGCGTGGTTGTCCGGGCGCAGGATATCCCGCATCTGCCCGTCCGCGCCCTCGTACACCATCGTCAGCGCGATCTCTTCCAGGTCATCGCCCCAGCAGAACGATAGGTTCGCCCGCAACTGCGCCAGGTACTCGGACCGTGTCCCCGCCACCAATCGCGGAGCCAGCCGCCGCTTGAACGCCTCCCACGTCGGCTCGGGAAGCAGCGTGCCGTCCTGGAACCCGCCGTCGATCATCACCAGCCTGTCGACCCGGTCGGGGAACCGCATTGCCAGGTTGCTCGACACGTGCCCACCCCACGAATGTCCCAGTACCACCGCCCGCTCGATCCCGAAGTGGTCCAGCACCCTCACCGCATCCTCAGCCAGCGTTTGCCAGTCGTACCCCGACGGCGCTTGTGTCGTCGCGCCGTGCCCCCGCTGGTCCGGTGCGATTATCCGGTGGTCCTCCGCCAGGTGCGGAGCAACTCTCCGGTACCAGTGTCCCGAAGACGCCAGCCCGTGCAGGGCCAGCATCGGCGCGCCGTTCCCGCCCCAGTCCAGGCAGTGAACGTCCAAGTCTCCCAGCCGCATCGTTTCGGCGATGGGTTGCGGGGTTCCGGAGTCGTAAGTCTGCTCTGACATGCTCAATGACCCTCTTGGGATATACGGTTCCTGCGAATTATACTCCCGACACCCGGCGCCAATGTGTCTCCCGGGTTATATGCTAGAATCGCCCTATAGAGGATGCCACGATGGCGAGGTGGTTGCCATGACGACCGACCGTTATCACCTTGGCGCATACGCTGCGGCAGTTTCACTCATGGCGTCCCGGCTGGACGCTGAACACGTTACCGCCCGGCTCAACGCCCACGACCACACCCTGTGGAGCTCCGATCCTACCGAGATCTCCGACCGCCTAGCGTGGTTGACTCTCCCCGCCGACATTCGGACGGAAGTCGACGATCTCCGCCGGTTCGCCGATGCCGCGCACGCCGAGGGTTACCGCCACGTCGTCCTGCTTGGCATGGGTGGCAGCAGCCTCGGCCCCGAGGTTATCCGCCAGGTAGTCGGATCCTCGAACGGCGACCTCCGCGCCGACATGTTCACCCTCGACAGCACCGTGCCTGCGTGGGTCGCTGCTACCACCGCAGCCATCGACCCGGCGTGCACTATCTTCGCAGTCTCGTCCAAATCCGGCACCACTACCGAACCATTGGCGTTCTATGCCCATTTCCGCCACCTCGTCGAGTCAACGGTCGGGGCCGAAAACGCCGGACGCAACTTCATCGCCGTAACCGACCCCGGTACCCCCCTGGTATCCCTCGGGCAAAACACCGGTTTCCGGCGCGCGTTCATCAACGATCCTGATATCGGCGGACGCTACTCCGTCCTCTCGTATTTCGGCCTGGTCCCGGCGGCCTTGATGGGCGTCGACCTGTCGCGCCTCCTCGACCCGGCGGAACGCATGCAACAGGCTTGCACGGCTGCCGGTACCGTCTCCGCCAACCCCGGCGCCTGGTTGGGCACGGTCATCGGCGCGTTGGCCGCCGAGGGCCGCGACAAGCTGACCTTGGTGGCATCCCCGCGCATCGCCGGATTCGGCCTCTGGGTCGAGCAGTTGCTGGCGGAGAGCACGGGCAAAAGCGGCGCCGGCATCATCCCGGTCGCGTCCGAGCCATTGGGCAGCCCCGAGCATTACGGCGCCGACCGGTTCTTCGTCCAGTTGCGGCTTACCGACGACGACTCCGAAGAAGCCCTCGCCGCCGACCGCATGCTTGAAGAGTTCAAGAAAGCAGGCCACCCCGTGGCCCGTCTCGAAATGTCCGACGCCTACGATCTCGGCGCCGAGTTCTACCGTTGGGAATACGCCACCGCAATCGCCGGCCACATCCTGGGCATCCATCCTTTCGATCAGCCTGATGTGCAGGGCGCGAAAGATCGTACCGTCAGCGTCCTCGATCGCTACCAGGGCGAGGGACAGTTGCCCAAGTTGCATACCGATGAACCCGCCGCCTTGGTCCACCTGCTGGATCAATCCGCCGCTGGCGATTACCTGGCCGTCATGGCCTACCTGCACGACTCTCCCGGCACTGCCGACGCCATCCAGGAACTGCGCCGCAGCGTCATGAAGCGATACGGAATCGCCACCACCGCTGGTTACGGCCCCCGCTTTCTGCACTCCACCGGTCAACTGCACAAGGGTGGTCCCAACTCGGGCATATACCTGCAGTTGACCCAGAGGCATTCGGCGGATGTGCCGATACCCGATTGGCCGTTCAGTTTCGGCGTGCTCGCCGACGCTCAGGCGTTGGGAGACATCCAGGCCTTGCGCGGACTCGGACGTCGCACCGTGTCCCTCCGCCTGGAAGGCGATCCCGCCGCCGCAATTCGACACCTCACCCAAACCCTGTGACACGGGAGGAATATCTTGGAACTGGGAATGATCGGCTTGGGTCGCATGGGCGCCAACATGGTTCAGCGACTGCTGAACGGCGGCCACACCGTCGTCGTCTACGACCAGAACGCTGAGGCGGTCACATCCAGCGCGTCCGGCGGTGCGATTCCTGCGCAATCAGCCGCCGATTTGGTGTCCCGGCTCTCCGCGCCCCGCGCGGTATGGGTCATGCTCCCGGCCGGCCCCGTCACCGATACGGTCATCGGCGAACTCGGCGGCTTGCTGCAACCCAGCGACGCAGTGATCGACGGCGGCAACGCCAACTACAAGGACACCCTCCGGCGCGGCGCGGCGTTGTCTCAACTCGGCATCAACCTCATGGACGCCGGCACCAGCGGCGGCGTCTGGGGCCTCGTCCACGGTTACTCCCTCATGATCGGCGGCGACCGCGATGCCTACGCCCGCCTGGAGCCCATCTTCCAGACCTTGGCCCCCGGCGAAGACAAGGGTTACAGCCACGTCGGCCCCACTGGCGCCGGTCACTTCACAAAAATGGTGCACAACGGCGTGGAGTACGCCCTGATGCAGGCCTACGCCGAGGGTTTCGAACTCCTCCAGGCCAAGCAGGATGACTTCGACCTCGACCTCGCCGCCATCGCCAAAACCTGGCAGCACGGCAGCGTGGTTCGATCCTGGCTCCTCGACTTGGCCGTGTTGGCGCTCGAAGCCGACCCCGGACTGGAAAACCTATCCGCCTACGTCGACGATTCCGGCGAGGGTCGCTGGACCGTCAACGAGTCCGTCGATCTGGCGGTACCCACACCCACCATCACCGCTGCTCTCTACGAGCGTTTCCGTTCCCGCCAGGAGGAACCGTTCGGATTCCGGTTGCTCGCCGCCCTCCGCAATCAGTTCGGCGGACACGCCGTCCGGGAGGCCAACACGCCATGACCACCGTCGGGGCAAACCTCCTGACCGACGATGGCGACGACGTAACCGCCCTGGTGATACTCGGAGCCAGCGGCAACCTGACCCAGCAGAAGTTGGGCCCCGCGCTCTACAGCCTGTACCACAAGGGCCGCTTGCCCCACCACGTCCACATCGTCGGCGTCGCCCGCAACGAAATGACCGACGAGCAGTTCCGCAACCAGTTGCGCGACGGCTGCGGCCAGCCTCCAGCCGACGAGTGGGACGAGTTCGCTGCGCGATTGTCCTACGTGACGGCCGACGTGACCGACCCCGGCGCGTTGTCCGAAGCCGGCGCTCAGATCTCCCACCTGCCCTCCCAGGGCGACGGAAAGCTCAACTGCCTTTTCTACTTGGCGCTGGCCCCCGTCCTGTACGAACCCGCCATCGCCGCCCTGGCCGCTGCCGGCCTCGCCGACGAACGCGATGGCTGGCGCCGCGTGGTGATCGAAAAACCCTTCGGCTCCGATCTGCAAACTGCCGGGCGGTTGAACGCCAACATTCACGACGTCTTCCGGGAGGATCAGGTCTATCGCATTGACCATTACTTGGGCAAGGAGACCGTCCAGAACCTGCTGGTGTTCCGTTTCGCCAACGCTATTTTCGAACCCGTCTGGAACCGCAACTACATCGATCAGGTGCAGATCACCGTGACCGAAGACGTCCTGGTCGGCGAACGCGGCGAATACTACGACCGCGCCGGCGTCCTCCGCGATATGTTCCAGAACCATCTCCTCCAACTGCTCGCTCTGGTGGCGATGGATCCCCCGTACGCCTTCGAGGCCGACGCCCTGCGTAACGAGAAGGTCAAGGTGCTGAACTCCGTGCGCCGCATGTCCGTGCATGACCTGCACCGCAACCTGGTCATCGGTCAGTACGACGGCTACCACGTGGAACCCGGCGTCGCTCCCGGTTCCCAAACCCCGACCTACGCCGCCCTCCGACTGTTCATTGATAACTGGCGGTGGCAGGGTGTCCCGTTCTACCTGCGCTCCGGCAAGGGCCTCGGCCGCAAGACCACCGAGATGGTGATCCAGTTCCACTCTCCGCCGCACATGCTCTTCCCCGTCCCCGACGACGTCGCCATCCCCGGCAACACCCTTTCAATCTGCGTCCAGCCCAACGAGGGTATGCGCTTGGAGTTCCAGTCCAAGGTGCCCGACGCCGAACTGGATATGAAAGGCGTCTCCCTGGAGTTCCACTACGAGGAGGGGTTCGCCGGCATCGACATCCCGGACGCCTACGAGCGCCTGCTGCTCGACGTCATGGAAGGCGACGCCGCCCTGTTCACCCGCAACGACGAGATCGAGTTGGCCTGGAGTATCATCGACCCCATCATCGACAGCCTCGACATGCCCGGCGCGCCCGCTCCGTATCGTTACCTACCGGGTATGAGCGGCCCGCCCCACAGCGAGGATCTTCTCCACTCTGACGGCCACTACTGGCTCCCCGGTTGCGCCGACGTCGGCTACGCCGTCTGATCCAACCCCACAGGCAATATGCGGGGGTAAATAATCATTCACCCTAGCCGCGCCAAACCCGCATCCTCCGCTACCGCATCCGACCTACATCCACCCCTGTCGCGCTGAACCCTGCACGCGTAGGGGCGGGGTAGAAACCCGCCCCATTCGTAGTCCGCCCGCTCGCGCCGGCCGACTAGCCGTTCGCGAAAATCTCGTTCGCAACGTCCATCGCGCCGCGCGCAAACGGTATGCCGGCGTACAGCGTCATGTGCCCGAACACCTCAATGATCTGGTCCTGCGTGAACCCGATGTTCAGCGCACCACGGATGTGGCTCCGCAACGGACCCTCGCGACCCAGGGCGGCCAGGCAGGTCATCGTACAGATGCAACGGCTCGGCAGATCCAGGCCCGGCCGGGTCCACGTCGCACCCCAGTAGTACTCGCCCGTAATCCGCCCCAACTCGGCCTCGGCCTTGGTGGGAGGTGCCGGCCGGCTCCCGCCACCGCCGCCCATGTAGTTGCGCCGATACTCGTCCCCCCGCTGGAACAGGCTGTCCGGGTCCTCGTTCGAATCGTGAATCTGGGCCGGCGTAAAGTCGATTCCCCGCTCCTCGAATACCGATTTGCATATCGTCAGCGCCTGGATTCCTCCCGGCGCTCCGGCATACCATGTATCGTGGATGATCAACTCAACGACCTGCTCGGGCGTCAACCCAATGTTCAACGCGTTCCCCAGGTGCCGGCGCAACTGCACCTCCCGGTTCAGCACGATCAGCGTCGACAGTGTGATCATTTCGCGCTGCACCGGCGTCAGCGCCTCCCTCGGCCATATCGATCCGAACAGTCCCTCTCCCAGAATCCGCTCCAGATCCGGCGCAATGTCCCAGGCTCCCGGCGACGACCCTCCGGTGATCTGCCCTCCGCCGAACATTCGGCGCGTCTCCTGCCCGCGTTCGTAACGCGCATCCAACTCACTCATCTTGTCCTCCGTTCGTATCCTGTGAATCCCCGGCAGTGTACGGGCGCACATCACGCCACGCAACCGCATTCGACCGCCAGCCGAACAGTCAAGGTCGGTCAATCAAGTTGATGGTGTCCGCCGTCATGGCAACCGATGCGTACGGGTCGGCGGGCACGGCTTCAAGCGCCGTGTGCCCGAGCAACGCCGAGATGCAATCGCGGCTCGCTCCAATATAGGTCGAATCGAGGTCAATGTCCGTGGCTACGAACCAGGCGCGGTCCGCCGGCCACCAGATGTTGGGTGGCTGGGACCGGAAATTGGTGAAAAACTCCGTTATATGCACCAACCGACCCCGGTAAAGCAAATAGTCGCGACCCACCCGCGCACCCTGCGCGCCAGACTGATGTCGCTCGGCGTGCCCAACCGCCTGCTACTTCCATCGGACGTGAGCATGGCAGTCCCGCCGGAGTACTGACCATAGCCGTCCCAAACCCCGAAATAGCACTCATCAGGAGTGACGGTATATCGCGCCAGAAAACCCGACAACTCCGTCGCCTGCTCCTCGTCCATGCTCCCGTGCTTCGGGTCATCATCCCACGGCCGTGGACCAACTCCACGGCCGTCAACTGGGCGGCTGATGCCCTCAAACGACATCAAGGCGTGGTAAACCCTACGGGACCAATCCACCACCGCCGACCACCGCACGGGCTGCTCCGACACATCTAGGGCCGGGTGCAGCAGGCGCGCGTAGGCTTCGTACCCAACCGGTACCAGCGAACCCACGCATCCAAAATCCGGCGACAGGCTTTGCTCGACCCAACGCCCGGCCGCGGCATCAGTCAGAAATTCGAGATTTGGCGGATGTACGCTGTACTCGAATGGATCACGACTGCGGTCGCTCCCAACGGTCAACCGACGCCATAGTTTCGACAGCCAATGCAACATGTCCCCGTTCCGAGTGTCGTGCTATCATCCGACCATGATAGACCTGCTGATCACCAACGGCGACGTAATCGACGGCTCCGGCAGCCCCGCCTTCAAAGCCGCCGTCGCCATCACCGGCGATACCATATCCATCTATCGCGGTGACGACTCCGACCTCCAACGCGACGCTGCCCGCGTGATCAACGCCACCGGCCACGTGGTGTGCCCCGGTTTCATCGACCTCCACTCACACGCCGGCCTCACCATCTTCGGCGAACCGCACCACGACCCCAAGGTGCGCCAGGGCGTAACCACCGAACTCGTGGGCATCGACGGCATATCCCACGCACCCTTCAAGACTCAGGAGGAACTGCACCGCTACATCTGGCTGGATGCCGGACTCAACGGCTACCCTCCCATGCCGGCCGACTGGCTCACCGTCGCCGACCTGCTCGGCAAATACGACAACTCCGTCGCCATCAACATGGCCTACATACTGGGCAACTCCCCCGTCCGCATCTGGAGCATCGGCTGGGATCAGCGCCCCGCGACTCCCGCCGAAATCGCCGACATGCAGTCTGTCGTTCGCGAGGCTATGGAGGAGGGAGCCTGGGGCCTCTCCACCGGCCTCGACTACCCACCCGGCGCATACGCCGACACCGCCGAACTGGTCGCCCTGTCCGAAACCGCCGCGTCGATGGGCGGCCACTACCACACCCACACCCGCGCCAGCCTGCTCAGCCAGGGCTACCTCGCGCCGTGGCACGAAGCCGTGGACATTGGCCGCCGCAGCGGTATCCCTGTCCACCTCACCCACTACCGCCAGTCGGTCTCCGGCGTGGGCAGCCACATCGGACACCTCGAACTCGTCGAAAACGCCCGCGCCGAAGGCATCGATTGCACCTTCGACTGCTACACCTACCCTTATTCCGGCACCACTCCTACCATCGGCCTGCCCCATTGGGCCAAGGAGGGCGGACCCGAGCGTCTCATCGCCGCCCTCCAGGACGCTGACGACCGCGCCCGCATGAAGCGCGAGATCACGCCTAGTCGCTTGGAAAACAACTGGCTCACCAACTTTACCCGTCCCGAGAACGAGATCTACGACGGCCGCCTCATCACCGACATCGCCGAGATGCGCGGCCAGGATCCTGCCGACACCCTGTTCGACCTTCTGCTCTCCGAAAACCTCGGCATCAGCACCGTCGGACTCGGCACCAACGCCCAGACCCTCTACGCCTTCGTATCCCACCCCTACGGCATGATCGCCTCCGACGCCATCCTGTTCGGCGAGTATCCCAACCCGCGAACCTACGGCTGTTTCCCCATCGTCCTCGCCGAATTCGTCCGTGCCGAGCAGCACCTGCGCCTGCCCGAGGCCATCCGCAAGATGACATCCTTCCCTGCCCAGCGCCTCGGCATCCCCGACCGCGGTCTCCTCCGGGACGGCTTCAAGGCCGACGTCGTTGTCTTCAACCCCGACACGGTCAAAGCCCTCGCCACCAAGGAAAACCCCAAGCAGTACCCCATCGGCATTGAGTACGTCATCGTCAACGGCCAGGTCGTGATCGATACGGGCAACAACACCGGCGCTCTCCCCGGCCGAGGCCTCCGCCGAGGCCACGCCTCCACGTAAGCCGCCAACTCCACCCGTCCGCATGTCACGCGCTACGCCGACCGCCGTTCCCGCTTCCGCAGGGATCCAGTGGCTCGCCTGACCTCTCCCCTGACCGTAGAACACACGCCCGATTCACCCCCATGTCCGATTCCCTGTCCCCCGACTACCGCTACTGCCCTCGTTGCGCCGAACCCTTGGCCCCTACCATACGTGGTGGTCTGCCCAGGCCAACCTGCACGTCCTGCGGTTTCGTCCATTTCCGCACCCCCGCCGTCGGCGTCGCCGTCGTCCTCCTCGATGACGACGGCCGCATCCTGATGGGTCGACGCTCCGCCGGCGGCAACGTCGGCGAGTGGTGCATCCCCTGCGGCTACCTCGAATGGGGCGAGGACATCCGCGACGCCGCCCGGCGCGAGTTCGCCGAGGAAACTGGCATCGATGTCGAGATCGGCGACGTCTGCGCCGTACACTCCAACTTCCACAACGCATCTTCTCTCACCGTCGGCGTGTGGTTCTACGCAAAACCATTGGCCGGCCAACCCAACGCCTCCGACGACCTCGACCTCGTCGAATGGTTCCCTCCCTCCGACCCGCCGGAACCTCTTGCCTTCCCCACCGACCGCCTCGTCCTCGTCCAACTGGCTTCTGATCAGGGCGACATCGCATGACCAAACAAGCCGTCATCATCCACCACATCGCCGTTGAAACGCTCGGCGGCAATTTCAGTCGCACCCTGCACGACGCGGGATTCTCACTGACGACCATCCCCCTTTGCGACGGCGCACCGGATTTTCCGTCGTTCGACGCCCCTGACCTATCGGAAGTTGACCTGATCGTCGCCCTCGGCGGCCCCATGTCCGCCAACGACAACTACCCGGCACTCATCCAGGAAATGGCCTACCTGCGATCTGCCGCCACCGGCGACGTGGGCAATGCTCCGCCAACCCCGGTGATGGGCATCTGCCTTGGAGCCCAACTGCTCTCCCGCGCCCTTGGCGGCGCCGTCGCCCCCACCGGCGGCTACCAGTTCGGCCTCCGCAAAATCGACATCACCGCCGATGGCGCAGCCGACCCGGTATTCGGCGAGATCAAGATCCCATTGGTTCCAACCCTCCACGGCGAGCAGTTCACCGTGCCACCCGGCGCCTCAAAGCTCGCTGAGGCAACCATGCTCCGCCGCGACGGCGGTTACGTCCGCTTCCCCATGGCCTTCCGCTTCGGCCTGTCCTACGGTTTCCAGTTCGAACCCCAACTCACCCTGGACGAACTCCGCATCTGGAACCGCGAACTTGCCGGCGACTACGCGCTCATGGGCGACCGATTCGACCCCGCCGAGGAAGCAGCCCGTAACCTCCGGGAGTTCGAGTCCTTCGCTCCGCACCATGAAGCCCAGATGGGCAAATTGCTGACAGCGCTCCTGAGCCAGGCCGGCCTGTCCTAGCGCGACTTTTTGCTAAACTCCTTTTATGGAGCACCTCTTCTACTCCGGCGACAATCTGGACGGCCTGCGCCTGCTGGCCGAGATGAACATCCCCGTCGATCTCGTGTACATCGACCCTCCTTTCGCCACCAATAACGAGTTCCTGATCGACGACGACCGCGCCAACACCATTAGCGCCTCCGGACGTCCGGCCTACTCCGATCGCCTGCGAGGTTCCGAATACCTCGACGCCTTGGCTGCGCGCCTGACCGCGATCCGGCAGGTGATATCTCCCACCGGATCCATCTACGTCCACATCGACGTCAAGATGGAACACCACGTCCGCTTCCTCATGGACGACGTATTCGGCCCCGAAAACTTCCGCAACTCCATCACCCGCATCAAGTGCAACCCCAAAAACTTCGAACGCTACGGTTACGGCAACTTCAAGGACACCATCCTGTTCTACTCAAAAACACCGGGCCCCATAACGTGGCATCCCCAGCGAGAACCGCTGACCGACGACGAGGTGGCTCGGCTATACCCATTCACAGACGATAACGGTCGCCGCTACACCACGAACCCTCTGCATGCTCCGGGAGTCACCGAGAACGGCCCAACCGGCCAGCCGTGGCGCGGAATGCCTCCGCCGGCCGGGCGCCACTGGCGCTATCCGCCCCGCAAACTGGACGAACTGGATGCCGCTGGCCTTGTCGCATGGAGCAAGACCGGAAACCCTCGTAAAATCCGCTACGCATCCGAAGCGTCCGGCAAACTCCCCCAGGATGTCTGGCTCTACAAGGACCCCCAGCGCCCCAGATACCCCACCCAGAAGAACGCCCGCATGCTCGAGCGCATCATCCGCACATCCTCAAATTCCGGCGACACGGTCCTCGACTGCTACGCTGGCAGCGGCACAACCCTCCTGCAGGCCGCCCGCTTCAACCGCCGCTTCATCGGCATGGACAACTCTCCGGCGGCTCAGCGAATTTTCTGCGCTCGTGCCAACGGATTGGATGTGCATCCTCTGGACCAGGTTTTCCAGTTTGACACCCCGCATACCGGATAGTAATCTGCGAATCGTTCGCCTGCAGGCGACTGACTTTCAGAACTGAAACTATCTATAGACCCACCACGCTACTGCAATCGGAGGATTCAATATGCCACAGCAAGGAATGACGGCCGAACACATCTGGGTCGAAGGCCATAACGGCGACCGCATCAATGCGTACCTGGCGCGGCCCATGGGCCCGGGCCCCTTCCCGGCGGTCCATCTGTTCCACCACATGCCCGGTTGGGACGAGGCCAGCAAGGAAATGGCACGCAAGTTCGCGCACAACGGCTTCATCGCCATCATGCCCAACCTGCACTACCGCCAGGGCCACGACGACCCCGTAGCCAACAGCAACAGCATCCGCGAGGCCGGCGGCATGCCCGACGCCCGGACCCTCGGCGACGCCGCCGGCGCAATCAGCTACCTGCAGCACCTGTCCAACTATAACGGCAAGGTCGGAATCATCGGCTTCTGCTCCGGCGGACGCCAGGTCTTCCTGGCCGCTTGCAAGCTGTCCGGCATCAACGCTGCTGTTGATTGCTGGGGCGGCGGCGTTACCCCGCGCGACAGCGAGCCTCCCACCGAGGCCATGCCTCACGCTCCCATTGAGTTCGTCTCCGACCTTTCGTGTCCGATGCTGGGAATCTTCGGCGCTGACGACGCACGACCCACCGTCGAAGAGGTTGCCGCCACCGACGCCGCCATCAAGGCCGCCGGCAAGTCCTGGGAGTACGAGATCTATCCCAACGCCGGCCACGGCTTCGTCGCCGTAGACCGGCCCAGCTACGCCGTCGAGGCATCCAACGCAGCCTGGCCGCGTATCTTCGATTTCTACCGCCAACACCTGTCGTAAGCCCTGAACCACGGAACCCATGCGTAGGGGCGGGTTTGAAACCCGCCCCTCTTTCTTCGTTGTATCGTCGTCGGTTGCCCTAGTTATCCGTCGCCTCAAACGCCAACGTGGCGAACCGCATGAAGATCCCGCCACGCGGCGCAGCCAGCGGCCCGTTTAGGCACAGGCACGCAATCACATACTGCGAACCCGGCTCCCCGACCTCAGCGATCTCTACTCGGTGCGGCGTGTTCAGCCCCACGATACTTCCGGCCGCTCGGTCAATCTCTCCATTTACCCACACCTCGCCGTAGTTGTCGAAGTTCGTCTCGAACCACACCCGGTAACCGGATACGTCCACACCGTCGATGGACCCCGGCAGAGTGACGGCGATCCGATACCACGCGAACGTGAACCCCTCAGACAGGCTCTGCCGCACGTTGTCGCATTCGTCCCACCCAGAGTCGTCGAAGTCCGCCAGGCGCGGTGCCGCCGCCAGCAAGCGCGCGCTCAACCCCTCGTTCGGCTCTCCTGGAACTAAACCTGGCGCAACCCTCCACGGTTGTCCTCCTACCGTAGCGCGACCCTCCGGCGTGTTCAAATCAACTGCAAATCTCGGCATGACTCATCCTCCTGTCTTGCGGTGTCAAACAATTCGTAGGGGCGAATGATCATTCGCCCCCGTGCTGTTCTTCAACAATCGTCCCGTTTATCGAAACTCCCACAGTTTGGCTGCTGTCCCCCCAAACACCATGTCCCTGGACTCCGTGCTCGGATAATCGATCAGCTCCATCGGAAACCGCAACGCGTTGCGGTAACCCTCACGATTCGCCGACGGCGGGAAGTCGCTGCCCCACATCAACCGCTCGCCTCCGAACGCCTCCACCGCCATCTCGATCAGCGGCGGCACGTTTTCGAACGGGATCGGCTGGCGGAACGGCATCGGCCTCGGGCAGAATTCGGCCAACCCGGGAACCTTGACGTACACATTGGGATACTTGGACAGCGCCAGCGCCCGCTGGTACGCCTCCATCGGAATCTCTGTGTCCGCGCGCCCCGGTCCCCAGAACGCTCCCACGCCGGCCAGGTGCTCCATGATGACGTTCAGATTAGGAAACTCCTGGATGATCGCTTCGAATTCAGGGTCCGCGTACTGCTCACACGTTCCCATGACGCTGGCCGTCACACCCAATTCGGCACACTTGCGCCACAGTGCCAGCGGGTCATCGCCCGGAGGCCGGAACCCGCAGTTGAAACGCAGCCCATCAACCCCCTGATCGTGCAGCTCAACCACCCGATCAGTCGCGTCGGACTGCGTATGGTCCACGATGGCGATCACCGCAAACCGCCCGGGAAAGCGCTTGACCGCCTCCACCAGGTAGCTGTTGTCGAACACCCCGAAGAACTGCGTCAGTACGGCCTGGTCAACACCGGCGCGTTCCATTTCGTTGAGCAGAATCTCCACCGGCTCGAACCAGTACTGCGACGCATGGCAATGTGTATCAATCACTGGTGGCATATTTCCAATTCCTTGCGCGGAGTCGTCTGCGCGGGTAGGGGCGAATGATCACTCGCCCCGCAGGACCGTCAGCTCACCTTACGCGGCGGTCGTACCGCCGTCGATCACCACCTCTGACCCCGTTACAAATGACGACTCATCGGACGCCAGGTATATCGCCCCGTAAGCGATCTCGCTCGGCTTCCCGACGCGCCCTAGCGGCAGCCGCTGCATCCTCAGCGCCATATTGGCTGGATCGTTCAACGTATCCGCGATCATGTCCGTCTCGATCGGCCCCGGATGAATCGAGTTGCAGCGTATCCCTTCACGCGCGTGCTGGATGGCAGTGGACTTGGTGAACAACCGCACCGCCCCCTTGGTCGCCGTGTAACTCGCCGATCCGTTCGGGCTCCCCACCAGTCCCGCCGTCGACGAGATGTTGATGATCGAACCGCCTCCGTTCTCACGCATCGCTGGAATGGCCGCTTTCGTTCCCAGGAACACCCCTTTGGCGTTGATCGAGAAGATGCGGTCCCAATCCTCTACTGTCGTTTCCTCGATGTTCTTGCGAATCAGGATGCCAGCGTTGTTGAGCAGGATATCCAGCTTGCCATAGGTGCTGATCGCCGCCTGCACGGCCGCGTCCCAGTCCGATTCGCTCGTTACATCCAGATGGATGTAGGTTACGTTGTACCCCAGCTCCTGCAACTCGGCTTCCGTCTGCCGCCCTTGGTCGTCCAGAATGTCGCCGATAACGACGCTGGCTCCCTCTTCCGCAAACATCCGGGCTTCCACCGCGCCTTGGCCTCGCGCGCCGCCGCTGATCAGGGCAACTTTGCCTTCCAGTCTGGCCATGTTTTACCTCCGAGCGGCGCCTGAATCCAATCCCGGCGCCGGGTTGGGCTCACTTTATAAGGATTGACAATAAGGCGCAACCGAACGTCGACTCTTCAAATCCGGCGCTGTCATATAATCGAAACCGATTCATAGGTTCGACAGCGATTGCGTTTTTTTAGGAGATAACATCATGGCAATATTGGGCAGGATCGGTACCGCAGTCCGCGACGCCCTGACCGGCACGGTCGAAGGCACCGGCCGCGTGGGCAACATCGCAATTGACACCGTTAGGGACACCACCGCCAACACCCTCAGGAGCGCGCGATCCGTCGGCGGCGAACTCGGCGCGTTGGCCCAGGACGCAGTTGTGGGCACGTTGCACGCCGCTGGCAATATCAGTGGGGCAGCCGGCAGCGTGGTTCGGGATTCCGTCATCGGCGTCGTCGAAGGCGTTGGTATGGTCGGTACCGCTACCACCACCATGCTGCACGACGTTGTGGTTGGAGCCATTCGCGGATCCAGTGATGCCGGCGCCGAACTCGGCTCCGCCACCCAGCAGGCGGTTGAGGGAGCGCTGCGAGGCGGCGCATCCGTCGGCTTGGCCGCGGAGGAATCTGTCGTCCAGGTAACCCGCGGCACCATAGACGGCACCCGCGAAATCGGCGGCGCGCTTTCCGATGCGGCTCGTGCCACCGTGGCCGGCGTGGTCACCGCCGTGGCGGGTACAGCCGGCGATGTAACTGCCGCCACCGCCGCTACCACGCGCCAGTTGGTGAGCAGCGCTGCCCAGACCGGAGAGGATGTGGCTCAAGTCGCAGTGTCCGCCGTCAACGGAGCGATCGACGCCGCCCGCACCACCGGCGAGAACGTGGAGCAAACCGCAGCCGCAGCCGCCAGGGGAGCCGTCGACGCCGCCTACGATGTCAGCGATGCCGCCGGCGACGCAGTGCGAAACGCCGTTACCGGAACCATCAACGGCGTGCGCGTCACGGTCGACTCCGCTTACGGACAAACCAACAACGGGAGCGACCGCTCGTAATCTCAGAATCTACCCTTCAATCGCAGGACGCCGGCCCTCGGGCCGGCGTCTCGTTTAACTAATGGGTACGATCACGCGCTGATTATATTGAGCGCCGGTGCCCATCGAGTGGCTGCGCCTTAAGAATCTGCCCTCCAACGCAGCCTTGCCCCAACCTCTGCAAATCCCGCTCGTCGATAGAACTGGACTTGCCGCTCACCGTGATACGGCGTGCCCAACTCCACCGTATGGCATCCGTTTGCCACCGCGTGATCAAGCGTGAATCTCAAGACCTCCATGCCAATCCCGGTGCTGCGCCATTCGGGCTCCACGAACATCTCTTGAATAATCGCATACCGGCCGCGCGTGCGCATCGCCTGTAGAAATGAAACCGTGCACACCGCGATGGCCCGTCCCTCCGATTCGCCCAACGCCACAAACCCGGCCTCCGTGCCGTCTGCGAATCTTCCAAACACCAGGGACATCACGTCGGCGGGTGGCGGTGTCCCTCCCAGCTCGGTGAGCAACCTGCCCACCAGTTCCACAACAGCATCCCGGTCTGCCTCTGCCGCGATCTTGACGTTCGTCAATGTGTCCCCATCCTTGGCGATGCGAGCGCAGTATCAGCCTGAGCCGTCCCACGGATTTCCGTTTCGTTATCGCCTGTCCGTCAGATTGTCACGGATCCGTTCTTCCTGTGCCTCAATCTCGGGAGTCATCACGTCGCCAAAATCCTCCATCTCGTATAACGGACGAATCTCGATCTCACTCGGCCCCGGCATCGGGTTCGGACAGCGTCTCACCCACTCCAGAGCCTCCTCCATGTCCTTCACTTCCCACAGCCAGTAACCGGCAACCAGCTCGCCCACCGCCGGGAACGGCCCGTCCACCACCGTTCGGTCAGCTCCGTCGAACCTGACGCGGTGGCCTTCCGAAGTTGGCTTGAGTCCTTCCCCGGCTAGCATGATGCCAGCTTCCGCCAACGCCTCGTTGAACGCCATCATTGCCTCCAGGAGTTCCGTCGAAGGCATGAGACCGGCCTCGCTGTCATCCGTCGCTTTCACCAACACCATTACGCACATCGCATTTCCTCCTGATTCCACCAGGCGCAGCCTGAGTGCCTGCCTTTCGGTACGATATCCGGGCCCGCGATCCGGCGCCGGGCCGCACATAGCAGGGCATTGTATTCAGTGACCGATTAATGCGGTCCATCCGCCCGAATCCATGAAGCGCATTACTGCCATCATCCGCACCCATTTGTATCGGATAGGCTCTTGACGTTACTCAAAGTTCGTTGCCACGCCTCGTCAAAATTGGCCTTGTATCCCTCGCGGGTGTCCACTCGTACCGTCAACTCGCGTCCGCCGTCAGCATCTCTGAGTTTGAACGCCTCACGGCTGCCCACACACACGCCTAATTCACTCTTGGCATCAAGGTTCCCCGCCTTGACCACGACGGCCAATCTCATCGACCGAGTATCCGATGGCCGGTTCTCCTCGATCAAGCGAATCATGTCGTTGCCGTCCGGGTCCATGGGCCGCACGCGGTCAACCATACGCCAATCTACGCCATTGCAGCACCCTGCTACGAAACTCGCCGTCCATTGCCTGAACGTATCGTCATCCGTCAACAGGCGGCAGAACTGGTACTTGGATGCTATGGTGCAGACGTTGAGGCTTGGCGTGTCCATCCCAGTGTTACGCCGTGTACGGCGGCTGGGTGCACGCCCATTGTCCTCACCGCGCATCGACGCGGTGGGCCGCCCGATCCGGATCTCGCGTCCGGGAATGCAACGTCTGGTGGGCCGTGTGGGGGTCGAACCCACGACACCCGGATTAAAAGTCCGGTGCTCTACCAACTGAGCTAACGGCCCTAAAAAATGCCGTGCGATCGGTCTGCCAAGTATAGCATAGCGACCCGCGCCCCTCGTTCGGCATTTATTCGAAAAGACGCGAAAATGACTTGCCAAATATCGGAGTTTCATGGATAATACCCACGTTGACTTTCTGGTGGTTCAAGCGGGGTGGTCCCACCCGTTCCCATCCCGAACACGGAAGTGAAACGCCCCAGCGCCCACGATACTGCTCTGGTGACGGAGTGGGAAAATAGGTCACCGCCGGGAAGTAATCAACGGAGTGTGAGGGAGCGGTTTACAATCGCTCCCCCGTCCGTATAGAAAAGATTCCGAAAAGGTGCGATGGCCTCCTTGACGGTCGCCTAACTCCTGTTCGGGGCCGACGACAATCACAATCGTCAAACTTTGGGGTGGGCGTGATGGCGCACCAGGGCACGGCTGATAGCATAAACAAATCGCTATTAGGCTACTGATTTCAATCGTAAAGTGGCTGCGCCGGTATTGAATCGGCGAAACAGCCGCTTTTATTTTTAGCCAAATGCGGTAGAATGACGCTGTCAATGCCACCTAACGGTGCGGCATAGCCCTATCCCAACCCAGGAGAGTCTCATGGGCAGCAGATTCGAGAAGTTTTCCGAAAGGGCACGCAGGGTCCTGTCCCTCGCCCAGGAAGAAGCGCAGCGGTTCAACCACAACTACATCGGCACCGAGCACATCTTGCTCGGTCTGGTACGGGAGACCGAGGGCGTAGCCGCTCGAGTACTGTCCGGCCTGAATGTTGACCTTACCAAGGTACGCTCGGCCGTCGAATTCATTATCGGCCGAGGCGAGCGACCCGCTCAGGGCGAAATCGGCTTGACCCCTCGGGCCAAGAAGGTTGTGGAACTCGCTGTCGACGAAGCTCGACGCATGAACCACACCTATATCGGCACCGAGCACCTGCTCATCGGTCTGCTGCGTGAGGGCGAGGGCGTCGCCGCTGGCGTCCTGGAAAGCCTCGGCGTCAACCTTGAAAAGGTCCGCGCCGAGACCCATCGCATCCTCAGCAACTCCGGTAGCGGCAGCTCAACCAGCTCCCGCTCCAGCACCCGCACGCCCACCCTCGACCAGCTTGGCGTAGACCTCACCAACGCTGCCTTGGGCGGCAAACTCGACCCCGTCGTAGGTCGCGACACCGAGATCGAGCGCGTTACTCAGATCCTCAGCCGCCGCACCAAGAACAATCCGGTTCTGGTCGGAGAGCCCGGCGTCGGTAAGACCGCCATCGTCGAGGCCATGGCCCAGCAGATCTCATCCGGAGATGTGCCGGAAACCCTCCAGGGCAAACGCCTGGTCACCCTTGATATGGGCGCGCTCGTCGCCGGCACCAAATATCGAGGCGAATTCGAGGAACGGCTGAAGAAGGTCATTGAGGAAATCAAGACCTCCGGAAACTGTGTCCTGTTCATCGACGAGATTCACACCCTCGTCGGCGCTGGTGCCGCTGAGGGCGCCGTGGACGCGTCCAACATCCTCAAGCCCTCGCTGGCCCGTGGCGAAATCCAGTGTATCGGGGCCACCACTCTTGACGATTACCGTAAGTACGTGGAACGCGACCCCGCGCTCGAACGCCGGCTCCAACCCGTACGCGTTGAAGAACCCGACGCCGACATGACCGTCGACATCCTGCAGGGCGTCAAGGGCCAGTACGAAGAACATCACAACGTGGAGATCACCGACGACGCTGTCAAAGCCGCGGCGACGCTCTCCACGCGCTACATCCCCGACCGATTCCTACCCGACAAAGCCATCGACCTGCTGGACGAAGCTGGTTCCCGCGTCAGACTCCGGGGCAGCCACGCTCCCCAGGAAGTCAAGGACGCCATGGAAGTCCTTGAGCGTGTCCGAAAGGAAAAAGACGAAGCCATCGCTTCCCAGCAGTACGAGATCGCCGCAGAACTGCGCGACCGCGAACTGCACCTCTCCGAAAACGTGGGCAACCTCGAACAGGAATGGAAGAACGACCGCAGCAAGGAACGTACCCAGGTAACCGAAGAAGACATCGCCGAAGTGGTCAGCATGTGGACTGGCATCCCGGTCACCCGCTTGGCCCAGGAAGAGACCCAGCGACTCATCTCGATGGAAGAGGAACTGCATAAGCGCATCATCGGTCAGGACGAAGCCATCGTCGGTATATCCAAGGCTGTCCGCCGCGCTCGCGCCGGGCTCAAGGATCCGCGACACCCCATCGGAGTGTTCCTGTTCCTCGGACCCACTGGTGTCGGCAAGACCGAACTCGTCCGGGCCATGGCCGAGTTCCTGTTCGGACACGAGGACAACATGATCCGCTTGGACATGTCTGAGTTCCAGGAACGCCATACCACCGCCAGGCTCATCGGAGCCCCTCCGGGCTACGTCGGCTACGACGAGGGTGGTCAACTCACTGAGGGTGTGCGCAAGAAGAATTACTGCGCCATACTGCTCGACGAGATCGAAAAGGCCCATCCGGAGATCTTCAATATACTGCTCCAGATTTTCGATGCTGGACAACTGACCGATGCTCGCGGCCGTCGAGTCGACTTCCGCAACTCCATCATCGTCATGACCAGCAACCTTGGGTCAGACCTGATCAAGCGCGACACCTCGTTGGGATTCGCAGTCAAGGCCGATGAGGCGCAAACCGACCGGCACGCTTACGAGCGCATGAAGGACAAGGTCATGGAGGAAGTCAAACGCTTCTTCCGCCCTGAGTTCCTCAACCGCTTGGACGCGACCATAGTTTTCCACGCTCTGAGCCAGGAAGAAATCCACCAGATCGTCGACCTCATGATGAACATGGTTCGCGACGAACTGAAGGAACGCGAAATCAACATCGAACTCACCGAAGCCGCTCGCGAACACTTGGGAGCCAACGGGTTCGACCCGGTGTTGGGTGCTCGACCGCTGCGCCGCCTTATCCAGAACGAAGTCGAAGACAGAATGTCCGATGTGCTTCTAGGCGGAGAGATCTCCGAAGGTGATACCGCCATCGTCGACTTGGACGAGGATGGAAAGATCTGCATCAAGGTGCGTAAGGAAGAACTGGCCGCGCTGTCGCCGGCCTAGCCCGAACCGCCAAATCATGCGGTCCGTACGGCGGAAAAATCAGGGGGCGTCAATCATGGCGCCCCCAAGTGTTACAATTGTTTGACTATAAAAGACGACTTACGGGATCGGTACCGGCATCATCCTCACAGCAGATTGGCGGGTATCCCTCCCCTCGATGAATTCTCGTAACCTTCCCAGCTGACACCGAGGTGAGACTATGGCTAGGCGTTTGCTCAAGGAATTAGAAAGGTCGTACGGGTTCGACGAAGTCGCCATCGTTCCGGGCGACGTCACCATCAACCCGGAGATGGCCTCCACTCAGATGAGCATCGGCCCGTACTCTTTCGACGCGCCAGTAATCGCCTCCGCGATGGACGGTTCAGTCTCGCCGCGCTTCGCCACCTTGATGCACGAAATGGGCGGTTTGGGAGCCCTCAACGGCGAGGGCCTCTACACCCGCTACGATGACCCCTATTCGGTCCTGGAAGAGATCATCTCCATGGACCAGAGCGAAGTCACCGAATATCTCCAGGAGGTCTATAGCGAACCCGTCCAGGAAAACCTGATCGGTGAGCGCGTCCAGGAAATCAAGCAGTCCGGCGCCATCGCTGCCATCGCATTCACGCCGCAAACCACCAAGCACCTTTCCCCTCTTGCCGTCGAAGCCGGCGCGGACATCATCATAGTCCAGTCCACCGTAACTACCGCCCGGCACATGTCGCGCAGTTACCGGGGCCTGATATTCGCCGAGCTTATCGAGAGCCTGAAAGTCCCCGTCGTCGTGGGCAACTGCGTCAGCTACAACGTCGCCAGCGAACTCATGGAAACCGGTATCGATGCCGTACTCGTGGGTGTCGGTCCAGGCGCGGCCTGCACCACCCGCGAAGTCACCGGCGTCGGCGTCCCCCAGGTTACGGCCACCCTCGAGTGCGCCGCCGCTCGCGAGGACTATTTCGAACGCACGGGTCGCTACGTCAGCATCATTACCGACGGCGGACTGCGCACCGGCGGCGACGTCTGCAAGGCCATGGCCAGCGGCGCGGACGGTGTCATGTTGGGCACCCCCTTTGCCCAGGCCGCCGAAGCGCCCGGCCGCGGCTACAACTGGGGAATGGCCAACGCTCACCCGGAACTCCCCCGGGGAACCCGCATCAACGTCGGAACCAAGAGCACTCTCAAACAGTTGATGCACGGACCGAGCAGCGTAACCAACGGCACGCAGAACCTCGTCGGCGCACTGCGCGTCGCCATGGGCATGTGCGGCGCTCACACCGTGCGCGATTTCCACAAAACCGAAATGGTGGTCGCCCCCGCCATTAAGACCGAGGGCAAACACTACCAAATGATGGGATAGTCTCTGAACCTCGTACCAGGGTACATCCATTGAAATCTGAACGGAGGATAGCGATGACCACAGCGACAATCCAGATACTCGACCCAAGACCGGAGCACAAAACTGCCGAGCGCGCCTCCGCAGGGCGGTTGCCGAGCTTGGCCGGAAAGACCATCGGCCTGCTGGAAAACACCAAATTCCATTCCGACAACTTCTTGCAGGAACTGCAGGTGATCCTCGAAGAGGAATACGCGGTCGAAAAGGTCGTCTACCTCAAGAAGTTCAGCTTCAGCGCTCCCTGCTCCGATGAGACCATCGAAGAGCTGGTGGATCAGTGCGATGCGGTAGTGCACGGAATCGCGGATTGAGGAAGCTGCACGGCGTGGGGTCTCCACGACACAGTTATCACCGAGAGCCGCGGCGTTCCCTCAGTGAGCGTCATCACCGAAAGCTTCACCCGAGCCGCGCACGCGCGTGCGTCCTCGTTGGGCATGCCCACGGTCCAAATCCTGGCGCTACCCAGCCCACTGGCTCCGCGCTCGATTCCCGAAGTCAGGCAGATGGCGCACGAGTACATCGGGCAGATCGCAGATATGCTCACCAACGGCAGTTAACCGCCAGCTGGACCACACAGCGCATCCAGTGTAGGGGCGGGTTTGAAACCCGCCCCTACCTACAGCGGCAACCCTAAATCACATTGGCAATCGATCCGCAATGCCCATGACCGTGGTCAACTGGAATGTGCAGTGGGCCACGCCCCGATCGCAACGGAGCCCCGAAATTCTGGGCCGGATTGCCGAGCATACCCCCGAAATCATCTGCCTCACCGAGACGGACGCCGGTTTGCTGGCGCAGAACGGTCACACCATTTGCTCGGAACCGGATTACGGTTCGGGCGCGATGAAGAACCGGCGAAAGGTGCTCCTTTGGTCAAAGCAGCCGTGGGACAAAATTGACTGCCTGAGGAATACCTCGTGGACGGTTGGGCGATTCGTATCGGGAGTTACCGATACCTCACTGGGACAGATGTTGGTTGTAGGGATCTGCATTCCTTGGTCGCACTCTCGCACCAGGAGATATGGCGGAAACAGCGAGGCGTGGCAAGACCACGAGAACTACCTGAATGGCCTTGCTGACCTGTTGGCTCGGACCCCGACGCATCGAACCATAGTGGTCGGCGATTTCAACCAACCTATAGCCCAATCCGGCAATGTGCCGGCCAGACTGCGCGCTAAACTACGCTGCGCTATCCCGCCCCGAATGACCATTGCCACCGCCGGGCTGGGTAGCCGGGGCAAAAGAACTATCGACCACATCGTATTGAGTGCTGATCTGACTGCCGAATCCCTCGGCATAATCAGCAACATCCACGAGGACAAGAAACTTTCCGACCATTTCGGCGTCGCCGCCACCCTTACGACGCAAACCGCTCCAATCTCCAACCATTCGGAAGAGTAAGGTAAATGACCACCAACAACCGCGCCCTGAGTTCCCGCCGCATCGACGTGCCGGATACCTACGACGCAATACAGGACTACTACGAAGAACAGGGCTGGACCGATGGCATGCCCGTCGTCCCTGCCACCGAAGAGGCTGTCCGCAGGATGCTCGGCCCGTGGGGCGAGGATCCGTCGCTTTCATTGGGCGTGGCCCAACCATCCAACGCCGAAGTTACCATCGAAAAAGTCGCCGTCAACGCGGTGATGGCCGGCTGTCGCCCTGAGTTTTTCCCCGTTGTCGTAGCCTGCGTCCGGGCTGCCTTGCAGGGTCCCTTTAACCTCGCCGGCTGCCAGGCCACCACCGGCGGCGCCGCTCCCGTCGTCATCGTAAACGGCCCCATCGCCGAACGTCTCGGAATCAACGGCGACTCCGGCGCTTTCGGGCCCGGCTACCGCGCCAACGCCCCCATCGGCCGCGCCCTTCGCCTGTTTGTACGCAACGTTGCCGGCCTCATCATCGGTGATATGGACAAGGCAACCCTAGCCATGCCGGGCCGCTACTCCTTCTGTTTCGCTGAGAACGAATCTCGCAGCCCTTGGGAACCCCGGCACGTCGAGTTGGGCTACGATCCCGAGGACAGTCTGGTAACCCTGCACTCCATTCGCGCCTTCTACCCCGTCATGGAAACCACCGTCTCCCGCGGCATCGAGGTTCTGAACACCCTGGTACAGGCCACCCGCGCTACCGGGTTCTCCAACTACTATCAGATCGGCACCGGGGCCCAGGTGACCCTCGTTCTCAGCCCGGAACATGCCGCCGAAATCGCCGCTGATGGGCTGAGCAAAAAAGACGTGCGCGAGTACATCTACGCCAATGCCCGCATGTCCATCGAGGAACTCTCAGGCCTGGGACACTGGGGCAACCGCAACTACCCGGCTTGGATCGACGACAGCAAACCCAATACCATGGTGCCCATCGCACCACAGGCCGATGATATTGTCGTCGTCGTTGCCGGGGGCGACGGGCGCCATTCCGCCTGGCTGGCCGGTTGGGGCGCGACCCGCGTCGTTACCCAAAAGATAGAAATCCCCGGGTAACCCCCCGAAAACCGCGTTCA
This sequence comes from Chloroflexota bacterium, assembly GCA_026710825.1. Classification (GTDB taxonomy): domain Bacteria; phylum Chloroflexota; class Dehalococcoidia; order Lucifugimonadales; family UBA3495; genus Bin87. The sequence continues at coordinate 32,864 of JAPOQH010000026.1, forward strand.
ACAGTACGGACCCGGCTCCAATATGGGGCCGGGTTCGCCCATTTAACGGTGGATTCCCGCGTCGATTGGTGCGCCGGAATGTGGGTCCTTTCTTGGCGGTTAACCCCGCTGACTGCTATGATTTACAGGCCCGATCGGCCCCCATAAAAACCCGAAATTTAGGTTACAACATCGTGTTCACCCATCTGCACACTCATACCGAATACAGTATGCTCGACGGCATCAGCCGTATCCCCGATCTGGTAAGTCGCACCCGCGAACTCGGCATGGATGCCATGAGCATCACCGACCACGGTTCCCTCTACGGCGTCGTCGATTTCTACTCCGAGTGCAAGGAAGCCGGCATCAAACCCATCATCGGCTGTGAGCTTTACGTCGCCCACGGCAGCCGTCGCGACCGCACGCCCAACGAGCGCACCGCTAATCATCTGGTCGTCATCGCCAAGGACAACACCGGCTACCGGAACCTCCTGCAACTGGTAACCAGGTCCCATCTTGAAGGATTCCATTATCGGCCGCGCATCGACAAGGAACTCCTGCACGAGCACCGGCAGGGCCTGATCTGCCTCTCCGGGTGCCCTTCCGCCGAGGTTCCCATTCTGCTGGCCGACGGCAACTACCACGCCGCCAAAGAACAGGTCGGGTGGTATAGGGAACTCTTCGGCGAAAACTATTTCCTCGAACTCCAGCAGCATGATCACATCGAGCAGCTTCCCAGGATCAACGAGGGCTTGATCCGCCTCAACAAGGACACCGGTATCCCCCTGCTCCTCACCAACGACGCCCATTATGTCCGCCAATCCGACTATCCATTCCAGGATGTCTACATCTGCATCCAGACCGGCACCAACCTCCAGGACGACAAGCGTCTCCGCATGGAGGACTCCTCCTTCTACATCAAGTCTCCCGCAGAGATGGCGGCCCTGTTCCCGCAATTCCCCCAGGCCGTGGACATTACGGGCGAGGTAGCCCAACAGTGCAACGTTTCCCTGGGATTCGGACAGATGCACCTTCCCCGCTATCCGACCCCCAATAACGAGGATGCCGACGCATATCTGGAGCGGTTGTGCTGGGAGGGATTCAACAAGCGTTACGGCCACAACAACGAGACTGCCCGCGCCCGGATGGAATACGAACTGGAGGTGGTGCGCCAGACCAGTTTCGCCAACTACTTCCTCGTTGTGTGGGACATCATCTCCTTCGTGCGACGTCAGGAGATCCTGTTCGGCGTGCGTGGCAGCGCAGCCGCCAGCGTCGTCCTCTATTGCTTGGGCATAACCGACATTGACCCGATGGCCTACAACCTCGTGTTCGAGCGTTTCCTGAACTTTGAGCGCAAGGAAATGCCCGATATCGACATGGATTTCCAGGACGACCGTCGCGACGAAGTCCTCCGTTACGTCATCGACCGTTACGGCAGCGACCGAGTGGCCCAGATCATTACATTCGGCACCATGGGACCCAAGGCAGCCCTGCGCGACGTCGGCCGCGGCCTCGGCATGAGCTACGGCGACGTCGACCGTATCGCGCGCATGGTGCCGTTCAAGTCACGTACCCTGTCCGATGCAATCTCCGCCAGCGCCGAACTCAAGGAAAATTACCAGGGCGACGCGGCCATTCAGAACCTCGTCGACAACGCCCAGGCCCTTGAGGGGATCGTCCACCACGTCAGCACCCACGCCGCCGGCGTGCTCATCGCCGACGAACCGCTCACGGAAACCGTTCCCTTGCAGCGACCCGCCCGCGGCGACGAAAACAGCCCGGTCATGATGACCCAGTACTCCATGGACCCGGTGGCCAAACTGGGCCTCCTCAAAATGGACTTCCTCGGGTTGACCAACCTCACCATCCTGGATCGCACCATCAAACTCATCGACCAGGAGCGCGGAATTCGCATCGACCTCAATCGGTTGGCTCTCGACGACGAGGCCACCTACGACCTGCTCGGCACCGGCAACACCTCCGACCTGTTCCAGTTGGAAAGCGCCGGCATGCAGCGCTACATCAAGGAACTGAAGCCGTCGGACCTCGGCGACATCGCCGCCATGATCGCCCTCTATCGTCCCGGCCCGATGGAGCACATCGACCGCTTCATCCGTTCCAAGCATGGGGAAGAGAAGGTCTCGTATCCTCATCCCAGCTTGCAGGAATTGCTGGACGAAACCTACGGTGTGATCGTCTATCAGGATCAGGTCCTACACGTCCTGCAAAACTTCGCCGGCTATAGCCTCGGCGAGGCCGACACAGTGCGCAAAGCCATGGGCAAGAAGATCCCCGAGCTCATGGCGGAAGAACGCGACCGGTTCGTTTCCGGCGCGGTTCAGCAGGGGTATACGGAGGGCATGGGCGTTGAGATATTCAATCTCATCGAGCCCTTCGCCGGCTACGCGTTCAACAAGGCACACAGCGTCAGCTACGGTTTGATCTCCTACTGGACAGCCTACTTCAAAACCCACTACCCGCTGGAATACATGGCGTCCGTCCTGAACTGTCGCCTTGATCACGGCGACCGCTACGTCGCGTCCATCAACGAATGTACCCGGATGGGCATCGAGATCGGTCTGCCGGACGTCAACAGCTCCGGCGTCCTTTATACCATCGACCGTCCGGCGGACAAATCCCAGAAAGACGCCAAGCTCCGTATCGGCTTGGCCGCCATCAAAACCGTGGGAGAGGGCGCCGTCACACCTATCGTCAGTGAGCGCGCCGCCAAGGGGCCGTTCGCGTCAATTAGCGACTTCTGCCGCCGCGTCGACGTTTCAGGCCTGAATCGGCGCACCTTGGAGGGCTTGGCCAAGGCCGGCGCATTCGACTCGTTGGCCCCCCGCGCCTCGGTCATTACCGGGTTGGATCGTATTTGGGCCGTCGCCCAGCAGGAAACGCGCAACCGGAACTCCGGACAGTTCGGAATGTTCGGCGAAGAGTTGGACAGCAGTGCCGGTGGTTCGTTGCTGGAACTCGACACGTCATCGCCCGACTACACTTCCCAGGAAAAAGCCGCCCTCGAAAAGGAATACCTGGGCGTCGCCCTATCCTACAACCCTCTGCTGGCCCTTGCCGCCCTCAATCCCGGCGACGCCTACACGTCGGTGGACCAACTAGACGAGGAAATGCTGGGCAGCACCGTTACCCTGCTGGGCCACATCGCGGCCGTTACGGAGCGTTACACCCGCGACAACCGCAAATTCCTCCGGGTCGACATGACCATGGTCGGCGGTCAGGTGGAGACCATGGTGTGGCCGGACTCCCTCGACAAGACGGCGCATATCTGGCAGTCGGGCCGTATCGTTCGCGCTACTGGACGCCTCCAGATCCGCGGCGACGATTTCTCCATATCCTGCTACGACGCGCAGGAATTTCAGTTGCCTGACCAACCCGATGCTGAAGAACCGGGTCAACACCCCGTCACTCCCAACGGTGCCGCCCGTTCTAATGGTCGGGCAGCCGGCCCCGGCTCATCCAATGGGACCGCCAACGGCCACAAGCCCGCGGCGGCTCCTGCTGCGCCCAGCCCAAATGGCAACGGCCACAAAAACGGCGACAGCGGTGTACTCATCAAGATGGCTGAGACCGACGACGCCGAGGAGGACCGGTACCGCTTGCGCCAGGCAATCCGCGTCATGCTCGAATACACCGGTGAAGACAGGGTGTACCTCGAGCTCTACCTGCAAGAGGGAAGGCGCGTGCTCATGGAGATACCCACCGTCTCCACGGGTTCCTGCGACGAGCTCCAGAATCGGCTCAGGGAACTCCTCGGCGAAGATTGCGCAGAATATCGGGAAGTTATCGCCTGATATTCGCCCTCTTACAGGTGGTTAGCCCTCGCCTCTACGACGTCTGTATCTGCAGACCCAAACCCGCGGCGATGAATCGCTTGGCGTTCTCCTTGTAGCGCGCAGTCGGATCCTCCAGCCGCTGGCGGTGCACCTCCGGAAGCTCGCGGATCCTTCCCGGCACTCCGATCACCAGCGATTCGTCCGGAATCGCCGTACCAGTCACGATGGCTCCGGCCCCGATCAGCACGTAGTTCCCCACATCGCAATCTTCCAGGCAAACCGCGTTGACGCCGATCATCACGTTGCTGCCGATCTTCCCGCCATGCACCACCGCACCGTGCGTCATCAGAACGTTGTCGCCGAATTCCAGGTAGTCATCCGTGTGGATCACGCAGTTGTCCTGGATCGAGCAGTCCTTCCCAATGATGATACGGCCGTAATCGCCCCGAATTACCGCGCCGGGCCATACGTTCGTCCCCTCTCCGATGACCACGTCGCCCACTACGTATGCAGCCTCGCTGATGAACGCGCTCGGGTGGATCTGCGGTGTTTTGCCGTCGATGCTTCGAATCAAAAGAGTCCTCCTGTGTGGATCGATTCCGTAGATTATAGCCTCCCGGAACCGCGTCCACTCACGGCTCCACATGGATGTGCCGAACAATTAGGCTGAAATGCTTGACCTCTGCGAACATACAGCCTATACTAACGTTCGTATTTAGAACATCTGTAACGGAGGACCCTTATGGCAGCCGCTCAGGTCACGGAAATCAACTGCAAGACTTTGATCAACCGGGTCAGCGCGCCCGATTTCCCATTCCGTTGGACGATAAACCCCTACCGGGGCTGCCGCCACGCCTGTCGATACTGTTACGCCCGCTCTACGCATCAGTATTGGGGAATGGATGCCGGTGCAGATTTTGAAAGCCAGATTTTCGCCAAGATCAACGCGCCGTCCGTGCTGCGTCATGAACTCTCGCGCCCTCGGTGGGGTGGGGAACCCATCGTGATCGGCACCGCATCGGATCCCTACGAGCCTGCCGAGGCGCAATACCATCTCACCCGGCAGGTGTTGGAGGTCATGGCTGAATTCCGCAATCCAGCCTCAATCACTACCAAAGGGACTTTGGTGCGCCGCGACATCGACGTGCTGAAGCGCCTCAACGACGTGGCGGGCGTCCAGGTCGTTTTCAGTGTCGGCACTATTGACGAAACTATCTGGCGCCAAACTGAACCCGGCGCTCCAAACCCGATGGCCCGTCTCGAAGCCATGCAGTACCTGGTGGAACACGGTATCCCCGCCGGCGTGCTGGCCGCTCCCCTGATCCCTGGTTTGTCCGATACCTCCGACAGCATCGACGCTTTGGTTGCGGCCGTTGCTCAACATCGCGCCCGGTTCCTGTCTGCCAACCTGCTTTTCCTGCGCCCCGGCAGTCGAGAGTGGTTCATGCCGTTTATCAGGGAATCCTACCCTCATCTCGCGCCCGGTTACGCCCGACTCTACCGTGGCGAACATGCTCCCAGAGACTACACCAATTCGGTGCTTGGCCTTGTCGACGACGCCCGACTCCGTTGGGAACTGCCCCGCATGCCGTCGGTCAACACATTACAGCCTGCTGCGCCGCCACTGTTCGGCGATTTTGCCCCGAACCTCGACCCCGTCTCGCTAGGCTCCGAGAACGCGCGGCCTGTCCAGTTGGCGTTGCAGATTGCCGCCTAGGCGAAAAGTTCGGGCGAGCATCTCTGCTCGCCCCCAAACTTGCATGGCCTTTCCGGGCCGCGTCAGTTGTTCGTGGGTACCCAGATTTGACCCCGCTCGCGCACCGGTTCCAAGAGCGATTCGTCAAATGGTAGCGGATCATAATCCTGCCGGTTCGGCGCTCTGTAACTCAACGCGTTGGTCACCGTTTCGTGGGTGTAATACCCCCGGTACGTTTGCGTAACCAGGAACTGGAAAAACTCGGGAGCGCTGCTCTCGACCGACCGCAGGGTATCCGTCTGCGCGTCCGACGACAGGGAGGAGAAATCGCCCCCTCTCTCGGCGGCGGCCAACTCTATCTGTACCAGCCCCTCCAGCACCAGACGGCGCCGGGCGGTGCGTTCAGCCGCGAAGGCTTCGATGAAACCTCCGATGCCTATGTCGCCAGCCGCCGGCATTTCGCCTTGCGCCGGCACCACGCAATTCAAGACCGCACCCAGCAGCGCGCTCTGTTCAGCGCTCAGGATATTGTTTGTCGTAGTCATTCAAACCGTCCCGGTCCAACCGATTTCGGGCGCGATGATACCACAGCAACGTTCCCGCAGATTGATGGATGCGATTCGCTACCTCAAAATATGATGCTCAACGCCCCGTGGTCCGAAAGCTCTTCCAAGTCCAGGATCGCGCGTTTGTGGCATATTCTCAATTGCCCATTCACGCGTCGCATTTTCACGTCGTACCGCCCCACGTAGGGAGACGATTCGCCCGCCCGAAAACGCCACACGGCCACCGACGCCGTGGCTTCGATCTCATCCCCATCCACCGCCGTGACCATCACGTTGCTGATGAACCTGCGCGTCCTCGACCATGGGTATTCCCGATGGGCATGTCGGCTCTTTAAACGCACGGTCCGTGCCGTCATCCTTGCGTAGTCGTCATCGATGAACACCAGGTCGGACTCCGGGTTTCCCTCGGGTAAATCCGTCGTGGGTACGACGTATCGCGCGTCCTCCGTGTACAGCGTCAGCCACTCATCGAGATTCCAATCGTCCAGCAGCCGCGCCTCTCTGTACAACAACTGCTCCACCTCGTGCTGTAGCAACAGCGACTCTGCTGTGGCGGGCAGGCCGGAAACCGAAGGCGATACTTGTACGGTTGGGGTTGCCATGCTCGTTGGCCTCCGGCTCTTAGTTGTCCGCCGCGACCGACAGTTCCGGGGACGGCGTCACTTCTGGTTGCTCGTAAAGGCCAAGTCCGCGTTCAAAATTCTCCACATGCGGCAGATCCGCAACCAGCGACTGCCACCGGCGCCAGAACGATCGCATCTGCAACTCGTCGTCCCCCCTGGGATCGCGGTGGAAACCTCTGGAAAGGTCCGACCACTCCACGCCGCCTGATCTGAATCCGTGCTGGCACGACTCCAGCGCTTCCGTGTCGTCCGGCGTGGCAAATCCGCCCGGGCCAAGGAATGTCAGGAAGGAATCGAGCCTGCGGCGCAACATGCTGGTCGTTTCGTCGCCGGGCGCCATTTCCCATGCCGTCACGTCCATGCTGTCGGGCCCAGTGGGTTGGAAGACCCTGATGGTAACTGCCATGATGTCGTTTATGACCAGGTTGGGGAAGATCACCATGTTGCGAGTTTTTTCGCACATCCGCAGCGCCTTGTCACGCCCCTGCCGGCCGATCAGTTCATCCTTGATGCGGTCAATTTCCTGCCTTGATTCCTCGCCAAAGTACGGATGCCACATGGCCACAGGCCTGCCGTAGATCGCGTCGTTTTCTACTACTCCGTGACCGTTGCCCAGAGCCCGGCCCAACCCCTTCCGGTTGCTGATCGACGGAACGTTTCCTCCCACCTCGTTTGCCATGTAGTCAAAATAGGTCTTGTGAGTGGGCAGCGCGTGATATCCATCCATGCTGTTTTCCGCCAGCAATTTCCAGTTGGCTTTGATGGTGTAACGGTTCGAACCCGGTATCACCTTCATCCCGGCCGGCGACTGGTCCGCCACCAGGTCCAGATACTCCGCTGCGCCCGCGAGATAGTCCACCAGCGATTCTGCTTCATGGTCGAAGCAGACAAATATGAACCCTTTGTAGCTGTCGAACCTGGGCGACCGTAGGTTCAATTCCGCTCGGTCGAAATCTGGTCCATACCCTTCAGCGTCGGGCAGCCCGATCAACTCGCCGGACGTGTTGAAACTCCACGCGTGATAGAAGCATTGAAAAACCTGCGCGTTCCCATGGTCCGTGCGGCAAATCAGCGCCCCGCGGTGTGGACAGGTGTTGTGGAACACCCCCAGTTCCCCATCCCGATTCCGTGCGAAGAACAACGCCCGTTCCGCAACCACCCGCCTGACGTAGTCGCCCGGGTTCGGCACTTCCGACTCGTGGCCCAGGTACAGCCAGCACTTGTCGAATATACGCTGCCTCTCCAGTTCATAAATCTCCGGCAGCAACATGCTGGAGCGGTGCACCCGAAACTTTCCCTGATCGGGCCGGTCATATACCAGTTCGCTGATTTCCATCCTGGACCCTCCTCACGTCTGTCACGTTGACGCCATCCGTCTCAGCCACCCGCCGCTGGGAGCCTTATCTCGGTATCACCGGCAGTGTGATATGCCCCGGATATTGCGCCGAGTGATGCACCGTCTGCCTGGCCGTTGCCAAACGCGTGTCCACGCCCAAGGCCGCTCCGGTGTTGGGATTGCGGTCAAAGCGCGGGAAATTGCTGCTCGAGATATCCACTCGGATCCTGTGCCCTTCTTTGATCACATGGCTGGTTGCCCAGAGGTCAATCTCGTAGCGGTAAACCTCTCCGGGTTTCACTGGCGAAGGCTCCCTGACCGACGTCCGATACTTTGCCCGAACGATGCCATCCTGCAAGTTGTGCGCGAATCCGTCCGGCCGCACGTCCACCAGCTTGGCAGTGAAGTCCGTGTCTGCCGCGGTGGTCGCCGCATAAACCGTCGCTTTGATCGGCCCTGTGATTTCCAGGTCCGACGCCAACGGCTCCGAGGTGAACGACAGCACGTCCGCCCTGTCTTCCGCCGGTCCTTGGTCAAAAACCCCGTACTCGATGATCAGCGTGTTGCCCCCCAGCGTGGGTACCGGATCCGACGGGTCGTAAGTGAATTGATCTGCCGGTTCATCCGGAGTCGGCGGAATCGTGGACAGCGTCCCGTCCCCGTTCCGAGTATTGGCGTTGCCGCCGGAGTGAAAATACCAGCGTGTGTACTGCGTGCGAGCCAGCGGCCACTCCTGCTCGTCCCTCCACTTGTTGTCACCCATCACGAACAACCGCACCGGCGGGTCATCCATGATCCCTGTTTCCTCACCCTTCAGCCAATAGTCGTACCAGCGCAGCAGGAAATCATGCAGTTCGATGGCCGCCTCGGGTCCGAAATCTATGTTGCCCGCCCCGCCGGTGGTCGGCTCGGTGAACGGCCGCAGGTGCGCCCACGGTCCCAACAGCAGCTTCTGATTGCGCCGCGCCAGTTCCGACCCGCCGTGCTGTTGGATGCTCTGGAAGGCGTTCAACGCGCCCTCCAGGAATATGTCGTACCACGAACTCACGTGGAACATCGGAATCGTTACATTGCTCGCTTTCCGGTTCAGGTTGATCTGCCACCAATAGGGACCGTCCAGTTCCTCATCGAAATATTCGTCGAAATAGGGCGCGGCCTCCTTCAAACGGTCGATCCAGTCCCGCAGCGGTAGATGCCGGTACCATTCATCGGACAACGGCTGCCCGAAATTACCGGGCTCGATCACGTATTCGTCCATCTTCGCCAGCAGCGCCTCGTGTCCCCCGCGTGCCAGCGTATTCCGCCCTTTGAGTATGGCGTAGGGCACGTTCCATCCCCATTCCATTGCTCCGCCCGTGTGGTACACCCACGACTGGTGAAAGTCCGACGACGCGGAAACCGTAGCCATCGTCCGCAGATGCGGCGGCAACGGACGCTGACCCGCCAGCGTGTACTGCGTGGCGCCCAGGTAACTCTGCCCCGTTGTGGCCACCTGCCCGGTGGACCAGGGTTGTCGCGCCGCCCATTCCACCGTGTCGTAGCCGTCCAGCGCCTCTTGGAACAGCGGGTTGTAATCCCCCTCGGACTTGAAACGCCCCCGCACATCCTGGCTCAACAATACGTAGCCGTTGCGCGGGAAAAACCATATGGAATGGTCCGGATTATCCAGGTAGCTGTCCTTGCTGTACGGACCTCGGTTGATCAGCACCGGAAACCGGCCCGGGGCGTCCGGCCGCACTACGTCGGTCGCGAGGCGCGTTCCATCCCGCATCGGAACCATGACGTCCGGTTCGCGGGTTACTTGATACTGGCGTCGCTGGGCAGTCATGCGTGGCACCTCAAGAGACCGGTTCATACGAGAACGGTCGTTATCGTCGCAAACGATACCCAACCCAGCCTACACCGTCAATGCGAACCCCTATGCCCCACGGTCTTATGACTATCCCCAAACGCCGACGTAGTCCGCCCTAGGCGCCTACGTAGTCCGCTCGTTACCACGTCCGCTCATGGTGAGCCAGTCGAACCACGAGCGGACGGTGTTTTCAGAAACCTGCCGCGCCGCACTTTTTCTGGTTCTTGTGACAACCGAGGTCCTGCATGTGCTTCCCACCAGCCGTAGCGAACCCACGAGCCGCCGACGTCTCCCACGACACTCCCAAGTTGCGCCTCCCTTGGCCCTGGGATAGACTGATTGTCAATCCCAGTAGCAAACCAGTCGCCAGGAGCCCCAATCTTGACCACCATCTCCAAAACCCCTGAGGAGGCCCGCTCCCAAATCGTTAGTATGGTGCGCGATTTCGTGCGCCAGGAGGTCGAACCGGTCGCCGCCGAGCACGACGCCAATGACACCGTTCCCTACGACCTCATCGACCAGATGAAGGAACTGGGACTCTTCGGCATCAACGTGCCCGAGGAATTCGGCGGCATGGGGTTGGACTACTCCACATTCGCGATGATCTTCGAGGAGATCAGCAAGGGATACATGGCTCTGACGGGCGCCTTGGGTACACACCACATCCTGACCTATGTCCTGGCAAACTACGGGACCTCGGAGCAACAACAACACTTTCTCCCCCGGCTGGCCAGCGGCGAAATCCGTGGCGGTCTCGCCCTGACGGAACCCGGTGGCGGCAGCGACGTCGGCGCTCTGGAAACACGCGCCGTCAAGGATGGCGAGGAATACGTCGTCAACGGCTCCAAGATGTTCATCACCAACGCCGAATCCGGAGATGCGTTCTGCCTTCTGGCTCGCACCGACCCGGACCCTTCGATTAAACACCGCGGCCTGTCCGCATTCGTCATAGAGAAGGACGGCAGTCCCGGGTTCAAGGTCGGCCGTCACCTCGACAAGCTTGGCTACCGCGGCTTGGACACCTGCGAGTTGTTCTTCGAGGACTTCCGCATCCCAGCGGAAAACCTGATCGGTGGCGTCGAAAACGTCGGGTTCGGCCACGTCATGAGCGGCCTCGAAACCGGACGCATCAACGTCGCCGCCCGCGCTGTCGGTGTGGCACAGGCTGCTCTCGACGCCTCCATGCGTTATGTCCAGCAACGGGAAACTTTCGGACAACCCATCAGCCAGCACCAGGCCATCCAGCTCAAGATCGCCGACATGGCCACCAAGATCCAGGCCGCCCGCCTCCTTGTTTACGACGCCGCCAACAAGAAGGACAGCGGCGAACGCATCGACCTGGAATCCGGCATGGCCAAGCTGTTCGCCAGTGAAGTCTGCGGCGAAGTCTCCATGGAAGCCATGCGCATCCACGGCGGTTACGGCTACACCAAGGATTTCCCGGTGGAGCGCTACTACCGCGACGCCCCCCTGATGATCATCGGCGAAGGTACCAACGAAATCATGCGCTTGGTGATCGCGCGGCAATTGCTGCGCCGCCCCGAGTACCAACTCTAAAGGACTGTATATGACCCTGTCCCAGACCGACCTACCCGTCCGCCTGACCGAACTCTCCCACTGCGCCGGTTGAGCGGCCAAGCTGAGTCTTGAGGACCTGGGCCAGGTCCTGAGTTACGTTCCTCTGCTGAGCCACCCCGATCTGTTGGTTGGGGCCGAGACCGGTGACGATGCGGCCGTCTATCGCATTAACGACGAAACGGCCCTCATAGTCACGGTGGACTTTTTCCCCCCCATCACCGATGACCCCTACGAATACGGAGCCATCGCTGCCGCTAACTCTCTGTCCGACGTGTACGCCATGGGCGGCAAGCCCCTGATCGCGCTGAACGTCGTGGGATTCCCCGCGTCGCTGGATAAGGAAATCCTCGGCAGGACACTCCAGGGCGGCTACGCCAAGGCCGCCGAGGCCGAATGCCTCATCGTGGGCGGCCACACCGTCGACGACCCGGAACCCAAATACGGCTTGTCCGTAATCGGAATCGTGGAACCCGGCAAGCAGGTCAGCAACGCCGGTGCCAAACCCGGCGACGTGCTCGTGCTGAGCAAGCCCATCGGCACCGGCATCATCACCACGGCCGGAAAGCAGGGCGTCGTCGATCCCGACGTAATGGCGGGCGCGGTGCAAAACATGGCCGCGTTGAACCGTCCGGCCGCACAGGCGATGCAAAAAGTCGGTGTGAATTCCGCCACCGACATCACCGGATTCGGACTGTTGGGACACCTGAAGAGCATGGTCAGGGGCAGTCGCGTTTCGGCAGAGATCAATCTGTCAGCCGTGCCCGTCCTCGCCGGCACGCGCGAACTCCTGGAGCGCGGGGTCGCGCCCGGCGGGACCCACCGCAACGTCAGCAGCGTCAACGATGTCGTGCGCTGGGATGCGGCGCTCACCGACAACGACCGCATGCTCCTTTGCGACGCGCAGACTTCCGGCGGTCTGCTCATGTCGGTCCCGGCCGACCGCGCCGACGCTCTGATCAACGCTCTCTCAGATGAAGGAGCGCCCTGCGCCTCGGTGGTCGGCCGCATTACCGACGGCGACCCCGGGACCATCGTCGCGAAGTCGTAAGACAGTCCGGAGTTGCCCAATGACCACCGCCAACCAACCTGATCAGCAGACCAATCCGACCCAACCAGAATTCGGCCTGAAGCGCCCCGACCAGGTCAAGATCGCGCCGCCGGCGGGGGAGCGTGTCCCCCCCGGCCAGTTCGTCGCCAAGACCTTTCCCGTTCTCACCTACGGAGACACCCCTGAGGTCGACCTGTCCGCTTGGCGCATGAGGGTGTGGGGTTCGGTCCACAACGAAATCGAGTTGGACTGGGCACAGTTTTGCGCACTGCCCTGGGTGGAATTGAACGCCGATTTCCATTGCGTCACCCAGTGGTCGTCATTGGACCAGACCTGGGAGGGCGTGTGGGTCGCGGATCTGTTGGAATTGGCGGGTGTGGACCCCACCGCCCGGCACATCATGGCCCACTGTTTTGGAGACTACACCACCAACGTCCCATTGGATCTGGCCTTATCCGAAGGCCTCCTCGCTCACAAGCAGAACGGCGCTGAGATCGGGAAGGATCACGGCTGGCCCCTCCGCCTCATCATACCAAGCAGGTACGGCTGGAAGTCGGCCAAGTGGGTCAACGGAATCGAATTGATGTCCGAGGACGCCCCCGGATTCTGGGAGCAGCGCGGTTACAACAACAACGCCGATCCTTGGCAGGAAGAACGGTTCTGGCCGGAACTTACCCGCTGAATCATCGTTGCGGAAGCCGGCCAAAAACTAACAGGGGCGGGTTTGAGACCCGCCCCTGCCGTTGCTTGCTCGCCGTTGGCTGATTACGCCGCTCGCAGTAATTCTCTGGATGCCTGCGATTTCGTGGCGGCCCGCTTGACTTTCGCCATCTCCAAAGCCGCGGTCGGAGCGTCCAGATCCCTGTGTAGCCCGCACTGGAGGCAGTTGATGAACATCCCGTAGATGTCACGTTTGATTTGCAGATCGCCTTGACATTTGGGACACGCGCCGAATTTGATGGTCATGATTACCTCCTGGCCGGTTATTATTCGCGGCTTTGTTCTATGTGGAGTCGGTTGAGTTATCACTCGATCGGTTATACGTATGGAACCACTGGGTCGGATCGCCTTGAATGTGTTTTATGCTCCTCGGTGAGTTTTGCGATGACCGGTTTTGGTTCTGTCATCAATGACTATATCCCTTGACACGCACCATGTCAAGCCATATAGTTATCACATAGCAATGTGATATAATTCACAGACTTGGAGTGAGTGGCAACGAGGCAGCGTTATGCAGCAAAGGTGGCCCGGACAGATGCGCGGAGTACGCAGGCATTTGGAGCCTTACCCGGCTCCATCTGTCGATGCGCCCGCCGTAGGGGCCATGTCATTGCCTCCGGCTGCCGATTCCAGTGCCGTCAACGATGCTCAGTCAACTGCCGGAGGCCTGGAGGGCGTGTACATCATCTCCGTGGCCGCTCGTTTGCTCGAAATGCACCCCCAAACCCTTCGCAAATACGAACGTTTGGGCCTCATCCAGCCGGTCCGCACGGTTGGGATGCTCAGGCTCTACTCCCAGGACGACCTTCGTAAGGTGATGCTGATTCGTCACCTAATGGACAATCTGGGCCTGAATTTGGCCGGCGTCGAGTTCACCCTGAAACTCGTCAACAACCTCAATGTGTTCTCCCGCCGCCTGTCCAAATCTATCGACGATCCCGACGTGGGGCAGAGGATCCGCGAAGAGATCACCCTCCTTTGCGACAGTCTCAGCCTGCCCGCTCCGGACCGGTTCTCCTCATCCACCGAAACCAGGAACTCTTAATGACAACTGAACCAACGAACCCGCACGACGATTCCCCTGAAAACACGACCCCCGTTGACTCGGAATCCTGCCATCCCGGCGACAACGACGAGCCTCAAATGGACGCGGCCGATTCCCCTCCCGTAACCCCCGAGCAGGAATCTGCCATGCTGCGGGCCGCTCTCGCTGAGGCCAATGAGGAAATCGCCCGCCAAATGGACGCCGTGCAACGCGGTCGCGCTGACCTCGCCAACGCCCGGCGACGCCACGACGAGGACCGGCTGACCATCCAGCAGCAGGCCAATAGCCGTTTGCTGGTACAACTCCTCCCCATAGTTGACGAGCTCGACCTCGCCGTGAACCATCTTGACAACAACGGCCGGGAGCCGGCAGACGAATCACCATCCGACTCTTGGGTGCAGGGCGTCCTTCTCATCCAGCGCAAACTCTCCGGATTCCTGGAGTCTCAGGGCGTCGTCCGTATCGATGCCCTCGGGCAGCAGTTCAATCCCGAGGTGCATGAGGCGGTCGGTATGACCAACATCGACGGCGCAGAGTCTGGCTCCATCGTGGAGGTGCTCCGCCAGGGGTACCGGCTGCACGACCGGGTGGTGCAGGCGGCTCAGGTGGTCGTCAATCAGTAAATCAAACGCCCCAATTCGACGGGGCGCACAATCGCAAACTCGATCTGAAACTTTAATCCGATTATAGGAGCGCAACAATGGCAAAAATTTTGGGCATCGACCTCGGTACTACCAACTCGGTAGCGGCCGTTATTGAAGCTGGTGAAGCGGATGTGGTGGAGAGCGCCGAGGGCAACCGCATAACCCCATCGGTGGTCGCGGTCAACACCCGCAGCGGCGAGCGCTACGTGGGGCAAACGGCGAAGCGGCAGGCAGTCACCAACCCGGAGAACACCATCTTCTCAGTCAAGCGTTTGATGGGCCGTCGCTTTAGCGACCCCGAGGTCCAGGATGCCGCAACACGGCTGCCCTACAAGATAGTATCCGGCGACAATGGCGACGCCCACGTGGAAATGGCCGGTCAAGCCTACGCGCCCCCGCAAATTTCCAGCATGGTTCTCCAAAAGATCCGACAGGACGCCGAAGCAAAGCTGGGCGAACGCATCACTCAGGCAGTGATCACCGTACCTGCTTATTTCAACGACGCCCAACGCCAGGCTACAAAGGACGCTGGCACCATCGCAGGGTTGGATGTCCTCCGCATCATCAACGAGCCCACCGCGTCGTCCCTGGCCTACGGAATCGACCGGCAGCAGACCGACTCCACTGTCGCGGTTTTCGACCTTGGCGGCGGCACCTTCGACATCACCATCTTGGAGCTCGGCGAAGGCGTGTTCGAGGTGCTGTCCACCAACGGGGATACTTTCTTGGGCGGCGACGACTTTGACGAATCCATTCTCAACTGGCTCGTCGGCGAGTTCCGCGCCGAAACCGGCATCGACCTCTCGCAGGATCGTATGGCCTTGCAGCGGTTGCGAGACGCCGCTGAGCGGGCCAAGATCGAGCTCTCCAGCACCTTGGAAACCGAGATCAACCTGCCATTCATCACTGCGGACGCCAGTGGCCCGCAACACTTGGTCAAGTCCCTGAGCCGGTCCCGCATGGAGCAGTTGGTCGGCGACTTGATCGACCGCACCGAAGGCCCCTGCCGTCAGGCAATCGCCGACGCCGGCGTCTCAGTCGACAACATTAACGACGTCATACTTGTGGGCGGTATGTCCCGCATGCCCTCCGTGCAGGAAAAAGTCCAGCGCATATTCGGTCGGGAACCATCCCGGTCGGTGAACCCCGACGAAGCCGTTGCCTTGGGCGCCGCCATCCAGGCCGGCGTGCTGGGCGGCGAGGTTGGCGACATCGTTCTACTCGACGTCACCCCGCTCACGTTAGGTATCGAAACCCTTGGCAACGTCACCACCGCGTTGATCCCGCGCAACACTACCATTCCCACCAAGAAGACCGAGACGTTCACCACCGCAGCCGACAACCAGCCCAGCGTCGATATTCACGTTTTGCAGGGCGAGCGTCCCATGTCTGCCGACAACAAGACCATCGGACGGTTCATGCTGGACGGAATCCTGCCCGCGCCTCGTGGAATCCCCCAGATCGACGTCACCTTCGACATCGACTCCAACGGGATCCTCAGCGTCTCCGCTCAGGACAAGGGCACTGGGAAGGAGCAGCGGATCGTCATCCAGACCAGCAGTGGTCTTTCCGAGGATGACATCGAGCGCATGATGTCCGAGGCTCAGTCCAACGAGGAAGCCGACCGCGCCCGTCGCGCCGAGGTGGAAACCCGCAACCAGGCCGACAGCCTGGCCTACTCCGCCGAGCGGTTGCTGGCCGAACATGCGGATGTCCTGCCTGCCGATCTCAAAAACGAGGCCGAGGACAAACTTGCCGCGCTCCGTTCCGCAATCGCGGCCAACAACGTGGCCCAGATGCAGACGGCCATGAACGAATTGAACGAGACCCTCCAGAAAGTCGGGCAGGCGGTATATTCGCAGCCGGGCGCCGACGCCCCGGGCTCCGCCCAGCCCGGTGACACTCCGGGGGACGACACTGTCGAGGGCGAATTCAGAGAGGTATAACAGCAGTCTGAATCAGCCAAGTGGTGCTGAGACCATGTACGATGAACGGGTTCGCCAAACCCCAAAACCCTTGTAAACTACGCACTCCATGATGTTCCCCGATTCTGAAAGTGCTATAATGATCTCGAGGTTACCATCTGCCGCGGTGGTATAAACCCGCCGGATATTGGGAGAAATGCAATGAACGCATCACCGAAAGACGACGTCGAAGTCGGCGGATTCGAAAGCGAAAACCCGACCGTGGATTCCGCTCCAATTGGTGTGGAGCAGCAGGCAGGGCCCCAGGTGGAAGACTTGGACATCGAGTCGCTTACCCCGCTGCAGTCCCATTATCTGGAATCGTTGCGACAACTCGTAACGGTCAAAAACGAATATCAGGCGGGGAGCGAGTATGAAGCTTGGATGATGGAATCCATCAACCGTTCGATCTATTCGGCCCTGCGCGATTGCATCGAAGCCAACATCGGCACCGTCGCAAAGGAACTCCTGCACAGCGAGCATCAGGTAAACTAGCAACCGGACTCTGTAAGGCAGTGGGTCCGCGTGAACAGCGGCCCGCTGCCCTTCGTAGTTAACTGACAGCGGCCCTCAAGAACCCAGACTCTCCGATGGAGCTTTCGGGATTTGTGATATAATCCGGCCATGCACATGCCGAGGTGGTGGAAATGGTAGACACGCGGTCTTGAGGGGGCCGTGGGCTTTCGCTCGTGTGGGTTCAAGTCCCGCCCTCGGCACCAATCCGACTCTTCGAGCGCAGTAGCAACCTCACCTCAAACCGTGGACTGCCAGGATCAGGAACGAGGCGACGTAGCCAAGTGGACTAAGGCGGAGGTCTGCAAAACCTCTATTCGGCGGTTCGAATCCGCCCGTCGCCTCCAAATTTGTCAAATGGACACCGGTCACGAGACTACATAGACCAGCGTCACAAACGCGCACGGATCCGTGTACCAGGATCGAGTTGCGCGATTATTTTTTCCTCCGTGCCGAGGTGGCGAAAAGGTAGACGCGGCGGACTTAAAATCCGCTACCTCCTGGAGGTGTGTGGGTTCGAGTCCCTCCCTCGGCACCAATTTCTCAATAAGCCCTAATCTGAGTTCACATCGAGTATCAATAAGCATTGCGGCGGCAGAAATGCCGCCATTTTGCCGCCATTAATGGCGGCAAAGCCGTTTTTCGGGCCAAAACCGACCCAATCAGATCCCAGCGTACGCAGTCCGTTGCACAAAGTTTCGGATCCTACAGGGATATAAAATCGGGGCAAAGTGCTGGCTCGTGGGACTTGGGCTCGTTGAAGACGGCCGATCAAGGTCTCGGGCGCTATTTCACCACCGCCCAGTTTCAACCGGTGAGATGTCAGTTTCGTCCGGATAGTCAAGTGTCGCCAATGGTGATGGAGAATACATCGCGGGCTCAGGTCGTTGAGGCATCGTTCCAACTTCCTGAATGACGCACCCCGCATTGGCCGGGGAACAGCAGATGCACGGCGATAGACCGGGAATCTTTGGACGCTTTGTCCCAACGACTTCCAGAGGAGCAGCGCGCGATTGACCGATGGGCTGCAGCTTGGTAATACTCCCA
>JAPOQH010000025.1 GCA_026710825.1 Chloroflexota bacterium
CCGTCTGCGGCGTTACCGTCACTGGCGTACCCGTCTGCGGCGTTACCGTCACTGGCGTAGCCGTCTGCGGCGTTACCGTCACTGGCGTAGCCGTCTGCGGCGTCACCGTCGCTGGCGTGGCCGTCTGCGGCGTCACCGTCGCTGGCGTGGCCGTCTGCGGCGTCACCGTCGCTGGCGTGTCAATGCCGTCGTTGTCCGTCGCCGGCGTGTCGACCCCGTCGTTGTCCGTCGCCGGCGTATCGATGCCGTCGTTGTCCGTCTCGGGGCCATCATCGTCGTCGTCGTCAAAATTGAATTCATGCGGAGAGCGGATTATTGCCGCTGCCTCCACAGGCTTGTCGTCAACAGGTACAAACGTCGCAACGCTCGAAATCAGAGAGATGGCGAGCAGAAACGACAGGAACGCGGTGGCTGCGGTTTTGACCATACCAGACATCTGCTTCGACTGTTACGTATGCTTTGCTACCGGACAGCGCACTGAAAACGATCAGATTAGGCGTGCATTTTTACGCAACCATTATGACATATTCCACGGCCAGGACGACAGGTGCGGAGGCTAGGTGGTGGGGTGCGGATCGAACTGCGGCCCGCGGCGCGGTTCGGTGTCGGAGGGCACTCTGTCGTTCAATGCGGCCACTCGAAGTTCGGAGTCAACGCACCAATGGCAACTTTGAAACCCTTTCGCGGCCGCCGATTTGATCCCAGCGTGGTGGGCAGCCTTTCCGACGTGATCTGCCCGCCGTACGACATGATCGAGCCTGAGTTGAAGGCGCAACCGCAGGGTCGCAGCGCGTACCACGCCGTGCATCCTGAGAGCGGCGAGCAGCCGGACCCGGCGGATCCCCAGGCGGCCTATCATGCATCGGCGGAGCCAGGGGCAGCAGAGCGCACTGGTTCAGGTGGAAGACGCGCCCAAAACATCAAGTGGCCCCGATCCACTGACACTTCCCCCTTGCCCCTAACATCCACGTATCCTTACCATCTAACTGTCCCGCCGCCCAACTCAAACGACCGCCGTCTCCAATCCTGCAAATCCTCTAATCCCGTAAATCCTGATTCTGACGATCCCCACGCGCAATCCGTCCCCCCAAATCCGCCCATCGGCCCGCCAAAACCATCAAATCCACCACCAAACCGCCCCCATTCCACCCCCATCACCCGCCCAACGCCCTACTCAAATGAGCGGAAATGGAAGGAAATGAGCGGAAAACCGGCAAATCCCGTCCATCCTGCCCATCCATGCAAATAACTCCCCTTCGGAGGTATGCCCATGACCATCTCCCAGATCCGCCGCCGCGTCGACGCCCTCATGCGCAGGTTCGCCCCCGAACTCGCCATCATAAAACTCCGCCGCATCGCCGAAGCCGTCGCCGATGAGTGGGATCCCTCAGAACCACCTGAACCCGCCGACGTCATCGGGCGCATCGCCAATGCCGGCTTCCGCCTGCCCACCTTCGTCCGCCTCCGCCGCTACCTCGACGATACCCGGCGCGAGGGCGACGTCCCTCGTCCCCACGACATCGTCCTCAACCTGCTCCCCTGGGCCAGGAAAGACCGTTACCGCGAACTACTCCGCTGGGACCTGCCCGCCCCCACGCGCTAGTCATGCCCTTCAACCGTCATCCCCACCAGAGAACAGCCCGCCCCGTGCTTGGCGCCAACCTTGGGAATCACGGTTTGATCCGGTCAGACCGACAACCGCACGGCCCTGCCTGCGCGGCCGGGAATCACCATGGCGTGTCGTATAATGCGGGCACTCGAAATTCGGAGTCATCGCATCCATGGCCATTTTAAAACCGTTTCGCGGCTGCCGATTTGATCCCAGCGTGGTGGGCAATCTTTCGGACGTTATCTGCCCACCCTACGACATGATCAGTCCGGAACTCAAGACGGACCTCCAGTCGCGCAGCCCGTACAACGCCGTGCACCTGGAAGGCGGCGAACAGCCGGATCCGGTGAACCCGCAGGCGGGGGACCAACAGGCAGCGCAATTGTTCCGGCAGTGGCTGTCCGACGGCGCGCTGCACCAGGACGACGGTCCGTGTTTCTATCTGATGCGCCACGCCTATGACTTCGGCGGGCGGCGCCGGCAGCACGTTGGTCTGTTCGCCGACGTGCTAGTGGAGGACTATGACGCCGGCGCGGTGCTGCCCCACGAGTTCACGCGGGAGCCGGCGGTGCTGGACCGGGTGGCGTTGCTGGACGCCTGCCAGGCGCAGTTCAGCCCCATAATGTCGCTGTACCGGGATGCACAGGGCGACCTGCGACGCATCTTTGACGGCGTGCTGGAAAACACGCCGGACGCCACTGGGACGACTCCGGCCGGCGGGAACGCAGAGTTGTGGAGCATCTCGGACGCGGAAACGCAGGCAGCCATCACGGATACGTTCGCAGGGCGGCCGGTGTTCCTGGCGGACGGGCACCACCGGTATGAGGCGGCGCTGCGCTACAGCCGGAGCCAGTCCGGTTCGAGCGGGGACGCGGCCAGCAACTACGTGATGATGACGCTGGTGGAGTTCGACGACCCCGGGCTGATGCTGCTGCCGTACCATAGGGTGGCCGGCGGCATGAGCGACGAGCAACTGGCGGACGTGCGGGCGCTGATGGGCGGGCTGTTCGACTCGCGGCCGATGAATCCGGAGGTTACGCCGGCGGATGCGGTGGCAGAGGTCGCGCGGGTTGGCGAGAGCAGGCACTGCTTCGCGGTGTTCTGGGCCGATGAAGCGCCGACCCTGCATACTCTGCGCGCCGGCGTGGACTGGGAGAGTTGGGGTCAGCTGGCCGTGTCGGAGGCGTGGGTGCTGCAGGAGCGGGTGCTGGCGCCGGCGCTGGGCGACGCGCTGGGCGAGTGCATCGACTACAGCCCCGACCACGACGCCATCGTGCAGCAGGTGAACCTGGGGGAGCAGCAGATGGCCATCCTGCTCAAGCCGTTCCCGCTGGAACCGTTCCGGCAGATCGTCAGCGCGGGCAACCGTCTGCCGCCCAAATCAACGTTCTTCTACCCCAAGCTGCCCACCGGCCTGGTGATAAACCGCCTGGACGGGAGCATTTAGGCTGGGAGGTTCTGCCATGTCGACGACCGCCTCCGTTCCGGCGACCGCTGTCGCAGCGACGCAAAAGAAGCATCCGCCAACGCGTCGGCTTTTCACGGTGGAAGAATACTGCACGATGGCAGACGCGGGCATTCTATCGGAAGATGAGCGCGTCGAACTCCTGGACGGAGAGATTGTTGTAATGCCGCCCATCGGAGAGCCCCATGAAGACAGCACTGATCGATTGAATGGCGACCTGAGCTACGTCTTGCGTGGTCGTGCCAGGGTACGTGTTCAAAACTCGGTGAGGCTCGACGACTATGGTCTTCCCGAGCCGGACATAGCTGTGGTGCGGCTGCGCGACGATTACCATCGGGATCGGCCCACAGCGGCTGATGTGCTGCTGTTGGTTGAGGTTGCTGACACTTCGCTGGAGTTTGACCGGGAGGTGAAGCTGGCGCGGTATGCGGCGGCCGGCATACCCGAGGTGTGGATCGCGAATCTGCGGGCGCGACAGGTGGAAGCCCACTCGGATCCCGTGGACGGCTCGTACCGAAGCCGGAGGGTGGTCACGGCCAATGGGAAGATCGGTCCCCTGGCGTTCCCGGACGTTTCGCTGGCGGTTGCCGATTTCCTGCTGGAGTGACTGACATCACCCGGGGATACCGGCACGGGAAAGAATACAAGCGCCTCCCTGCGTCGAGCCCGCCGGACCGAACGTTGATTCGCCGCTTGTTTGGCCGGACAACCTTTGTTACAATTCCGGCGCACGAAAGGTATGGATGGTGGAAGGCGATTCCTTCGCCAACGTCTTGCCGCACCAATGTCTTTTGCGTAACCAAAGGAGGAGGAGATACTATGCCGTCGTTCTGGGAAAACATCAGAATGCCAGACCCAACGGAAGACCGCGAGTCCGGCGCCAATATTGCCGAGGCCGGCGATATGGCCGCTTACGTAAGTTTTCCGGCACCCAGCGCGGGGACCAGCCTTCCCGCCATAATCGTCGTCCAGGAAGCTTTTGGCGCGAACCAGCACATCCAGCGCGTTGCTGACGGGTTTGCCGCGCAGGGCTATGTGGCCGTTGCGCCCGCCCTGTTCCACAGGAACGAGCGGAACCCCAACCCCATGCTTGGTTACACCCCCGACGACTTCGACGCCGCCATCAACACCTATATGCCTGAACTCACCGGGCAGGGCATCATCGCCGACATCAACGCCACGGTCGACTACCTGCAGCGCACGTATCCGCGTACGCGCGGGCAGAAGATCGGCATCGTGGGCTACTGCATGGGCGGGCGCGTGGTCTATCTCGCCGCCAGTTCCTGCGACGGCCTGAGCGCCGGCGTCGTCTACTACGGCGGCGGAATCATGAACGCCTATAGCGACGGCGTCACCCCCATCGACGGCACCGCCAACATCAGCATTCCGTTGCTGGGGAACTTCGGTGATACCGATGGTAACCCGACGCCGGATGACGTCGCGCAGATCTCTGCAGCCCTCACCGCCGCCGGCAAGGCCCACGACTTTAAGTCTTACCCTGACGCCGGCCACGGATTCAACTGCAACGACCGCGACAGCTACAACGAAGCTGCCGCCTCCGATGCACAGGCCCGCACGGTCGCATTCTTCAACGAACACCTGAAGTAAGCAGCCAATCAACGAACTTTACGACCCCCTCTGCCAGATTGGCGGAGGGGGTCTTGTTTTACTCGGAACGATCCTGTGGCGCGCTAGAAGCGGCGTCAGGATACCGGCGGTCGGTGCTGGCTCCAGGGTTGGGCATCCTCGAAAGCCGCCATGGCGCGCAGCACGCGGCCCTCGGCTCCGGCCGGGCCCACTAGGTGCAAGCCGATGGGCAGACCGGCCGCCGAGAATCCGCAGGGTACGCTCGACGCCGTCTGGCCGCTCATGTTGATGGGGAACGTGAACGGCAGGTAGCCCCACCATGGATCCACCGAGCGTCCGGCGATGGTGGTGGGATGCTCGCCAATCGGAAACGCGGTTACCGCCATGGCCGGCGTGAGCAGCAGGTCGTATGTGTTGAAGAAATCAGCAAAGCGTCGCTTATGCCGGTCAACGTATGCCAGTGCGCGGGAGAGATCGGCCGCCGAGTATTGGGATGCAGCGTCGTACGTGTCGCGGACGTAGTGGGTCAGTTCGTCACGCCGTTCGGGATAGAGGCCGATGTTGGACGTGTACGAGGCGGTGCCGAAGACGGTGGCAAAGGCAGGAAATGGATCGCCCTCGATCTCCGGAGCGGCCTCCTCAACGATTGCCCCCATTTCCTGGAACACCTGGGCGGCCGCGCGGGTCACCTGCACCACCTCGGGATCCACAGCCGCGTAGCCCAAATCGTCGCTCCACGCGATCCGCCAGCCTTGGACGCCGCCTTCGAGGGCAGCCATGTAATCTGGCGGTGTGTCGGTCATGGTATTGGGGTCGCGGGAGTCGGGGCCAGCCAGCACCTGCAGCAGCATCGCGGTATCGCGCACGGTGCGGCTCATGGGGCCGGACTGGGAAAAGTGATTGACCGCCGGACCGCCATAGCCACCGTACCTGGGCACGCGCCCGTGGGATGGCTTGATGCCGGTGACGCCGCTGAAGCTGGACGGTATGCGGACGCTGCCGCCGCCGTCGCTGCCGGTGGCGAGGGTGCAGAGGCCAGCGGCCAATGCGGACGCCGCGCCGCCGCTGCTGCCACCGGGGGTGTAGTCAGTGTTCCACGGGTTTCGGCAGGGGTCGCTGACCAGGTTTTCGGTGGTGCCGGACTGGCCGAATTCGGGCGTGTTGGTCTTGCCTAGAATGATGGCGCCGGCTGCCTTGACGCGCTCCACGACAATTGAATCCATGTCAGGCACCCGGTCGCGGAATATGGCGGAGCCCATTGTGGTGGTAACACCCTTGGTCAACTCCAGGTCCTTGATGGAGATGGGAATGCCGTGCAGCGGGCCGAGGGTCTCGCCGCGCTGCACGGCCTCGTCAGCGGCGCGGGCATCGGCAAATGCCTGGTCGGGACACAGGGCAAGGTAGGCGCTGAGCCGCGGGTTGAGCTCCTCGATGCGTTGATAGAAAAACTCGGTGAGTTCGACAGAGGAGATTTCGCCGTCGGCGATCATGCGGCGAATTTCGGTGGCAGGAGCGAAGGCGAGTTCGGAGTCCATGGTAAGCCTCGTTTATTGACGTATCTGGGGAGTTGGTTGAAAACTGGGCCATTATACGCACACGGGCTGCAAAACCAGCGATCACCCAACCCGATTTTGGCATGGTGTATAGTATGCGTCCGTTGCGCCGCCCGTTCGAATCATGGTGCGGGCGCTGGTTGCTCTGAGTATGGCTACAGTTGGTATCATCGCAAACCCCGCCGCCAGCAAGGACATTCGGCGGCTGGTCGCGCAGGGTCGCGTGGTGCCCGACTGGGAAAAGGTGAACACCGTGCGGCGCGCCCTGATCGGGCTGCAATCCACCGAGGTGGACAAGGTCGTGGCGATGCCCGACAGCGGCAACCTTTGTCGTCGGGCCGCCGATGACTCGGGCATCAGCATCCCGCTGGAGATGCTGCCGATGTCGCCGCTGTACACCGAGGGGGACACCACTCGGGCAGCGGCCATGATGGCGGAAATGGGCGTGGGCTGCCTGATCACGCTGGGCGGCGACGGCACCAACCGGGCGGTGGCCGTGGGAACCAACCGGATTCCCGTGGTGGCGATATCCACGGGCACCAACAACATTTTCCCGGTGATGGTGGAGGGTACGCTGGCTGGAATCGCCGCCGGCCTCATCGCATCCGGGCTGCTGAGCGCGAGCGACGCCGCCGTAGTCAGCAAGACGCTGCACATCCACGTGAACGGCGCGCCCACGGAACTGGCGTTGGTGGACGTGGCAGTCTCACGGGAACGCTACGTGGCGACCCGGGCGATATGGGATCTGCGCACCGTATATGAGGTGTTTTTGACCCGCGCCGAACCGGCCGGCATCGGGCTGTCATCCATCGGCGGGCGGCTGCATCCACTGTCGCTGGCCGACGTGGGCGGGCTGCACTATCGACTTGCGGGGCCGGACGCGGACCCGGACGGCGCAACCACGGTGATTGCGCCCGTGGGTCCAGGCATGGTTGAGCCTGCGACCATCGCGAGATGGGACCTGCTGCGCGAGGGCGTACCCGTCCCCCTGGAACGGCGCTACTGTACCATTGCCCTGGACGGCGAACGTTCGCTGGTGCTGAGCCCCGATGACGCTGTAGAGATCGTGTTGGCGCGGGACGGCCCGCCGGTGGTGCAGGTGCAGCGGGCGCTATTGCGGGCGGCGCAACTAGGTCTGTTCAACCACCCCTGATGCTCGCCGGCTGGGAGTTGGTCGTCGGCCTGGCGGCGCTGCTGCTGGGTTCGTTCGTTTTCAGCGCGGTTGGGTTCGGGATGGCGCTGGCGATGGCGCCGATCCTGCTGCTGATACTGGAGCCGCAGCAGGTGGTGGTGCTGGCCAACTCGATGATCGTCCTGGCTACGGTGATGATTCTGGCCCAGACGTGGCGGCACTACCGGTGGCGGCCGTCGTGGCTGTTCGTGGCAGCGGGACTGCCGCCGGTGCCTCTGGGAGTGATTCTGCTGAACACCGCCGCGCCGACGGTGCTGCGAACAGCGATCGCCGCTCTGATTTTGTTGATCGCCCTATTGATGCTGTTCGACGTGCGGCTGCCCGCGGCCAGGACGCGTGGGGGCGCAGTCGGTTTCGGGTTCACGACTACGCTGCTGACCACGACCTTGAGCATCGGCGGTTTTGTGGCCGGCATCTACGCCATCGAGCAAGACTGGACGCGGGAGCAGATGCGGGCGACGCTGGCGGTGTATTTCCTGCTGGCGGGAGCGCTGGGTCTCGCGTTGTACGCAGCAACCGGTCTGATCCCACGCCAGATGGCCTACGACATTGGTGTGGGAGCGCCGGCGGTGATCGCGGGATCGCTGGTCGGCGGTTGGTTGGCTCGCCGGATGAGTCTTACGGTGTTTCGCTATGCCGTGCTGTTCGTGATCATCGGAGGGTGCCTGGCGCTGCTGGGGCGCGAGGCGCTCCGGTGGTGGCTGTGAAATCCGGGCAGTGATACCCGTTGGAGTAGGAGCAGGTTTGAAAACCGACCCTACCGATGGTCTTTAATTCCTGTGGTGTCTCGTCAGGATGACAGATCGTGGAACGCGGCCAACGCGGCGGTGATGCCGTCGCCGACGGCCGCGCCCAACTGGCGTGTCGATTCGGCGCGAGCGTCGCCGCACACGTAAACGCGGGGGATGTTGGTGCGCATGTGAATGTCGGCGTGGATGTGGCCCAACTCGTCCATGTCGAGCTTGTCCTTGAAGGCCTCGGTGTTGGGGTGGAAGCCGACGTAGACGAAGGCGGCGGCAGTCGGGTAGTCGTAGATCTCGCCGGTTTTGACGTCCCTGACGCGGGCGGCTTCGAGGACGTCGTTGCCGACGAACTCCTCGACGACATGGCTCCAGAGCCATTTGTACTTGGGGTTGGCGAATGCTCTGTCCTGCAGCACCTTGGTGGCCCGGAGTTCATCGCGTCGATGAATGATGGTTACGGAGTTGCAGATTCCGGTGAGGTAGAAACTTTCGTCCATGGCGGAGTCCCCGCCACCGACCACCACCACGTCCTGACCGCGGAAGAAGTTACCGTCGCAAACGGCGCAGTAGGAAACACCGCGTCCGCCGAACTCATCCTCGCCTGGTACGCCAAGTTTGTTATGCGCGCCACCGGTGGCGATGATGATGGCTCTTGCCGTGAAGTCGCCCTCGGAGGTTCGGACCAGTTTCCGGTCGTCGTGCAGGTTCTCAACCGACTCTACCTCTGCGAACTCCATTTCGGCGCCGAACCGGTCCGCCTGGTTATACATTTCGTCGGCCAGTTCCTGACCTTTCACACCAGCGCGGAACCCCGGGTAGTTCTCAATGTCGTCGGTGATCAGGAGTTGGCCGCCGGGGCCGATACTCTCGATCATCAGCGTAGTGAGCATGGCGCGGGTTGAGTAGAGCCCGGCGGACATCCCTGCTGCGCCGGCGCCGAGAATCACAACGTCGTAGTCCTTTGCCATCGAAATGGTCCCTCCTATAGGGTGGTGGTACTCCTACCCTGGCGGTCAGTCGAGGTAGTTGTTGCGAGCGCCTCGTCGTATCAACTGCTCGCTCCAAACCGGGCGCGGGCCGACCGTCGCACCGAGGTTGCGCGAACGTACTCGACGGAATGGCGAAGGCCTTCCTCAAGCGATACCTTTGGCTCCCAGCTCAGTTCCCTGGCAGCGCGACTGGAGTCCAATGCGATCTTCAGCACTTCCCCGGCCCGCCTGGGACGGTAAACCGGTTCCTGGTGAAACTCGGTGTATTCCTGCAGAAGCGAGTGGATGCGGTTGATCGTAACAGGCTCACCCGTTCCTATATTGTAAACGCCCCCGTCGCCCCGATATACGGCTGCCAGATTGGCTTCGACAACGTCGGACACGTAAACAAAGTCCCGCTCCTGCTTGCCGTCCCCATAAATGTTGGGACTGCGGCCCCTGAGCATCATGCCGGCAAAGATGGCAATCACGCCGGCCTCGCCGTTGGGATCCTGGCCGGGCCCGTAGACATTGGCGTAACGCAGGATAGTGTATTGCAGCCCATAGGTCTGGTAGAAGAGATCCAGGTACAACTCGCTGACATATTTGGACATAGCGTAGGGAGTCAGGGGATTGACGCGCGTCTCCTCATCACACGGGACCGTTTCGGGATTGCCGTAGATGGCGCCTCCCGTGGACGAGAACACGACCTTGTCGACCCCTTCCGCGGCGGCGGCGGAAAGCAGCCTGATGGTTCCCAGGACGTTAGAATCCGCGTCACCCACCGGATCCAGCGTCGATTGCCTCACGCTGCTCTGGGCAGCCAGATGGAAAACTATTTCGGGCCCTTCCCGCTGGATAATCTGCACCAGCCTGGAATCGTTGATCGGGCAGTGGTAAAAGGTCGCCTGGTGGTTGAGGTTGCGCAGTTGGCCGGTGCTGAGATCATCAACCACGGCCACAGAGTAACCGCTGTCCAGCAAACCGTTTACGAGGTGCGACCCGATAAAACCGGCGCCGCCGGTTACCAACACTTTGGTGGATTCTGCCATAGACTCCGATGTTCTGGAGGAGAGGTTTGTTCACAGTTCTAACGCATATCGTAATTGAAACGGGAGAGTCCGGCAAGAAGGTTCGGGCGGTGGCAAGGCCTTTGGATTATCGGTCTGAACCGGCCAAACCGTCATTCCCAAGATCCGCAGGCCGGTATCCAGAAGGCGCCGGCGTTCCGGAACGTTGGTGGCAGCATGACTTTCCCGGTTTCCGGATCAGGTCCGGAATGCGAGGTTGAGGGCATGGCTAGAGTGCCAGGGCGGGGAGGTCCCAGCGAAGGAGTTCGCAGTAGCGGTCTTTGCTGGCCCAAGGCAGGAGGCTGAGGACGATGGCGCCGGGATCGGGGACGTCTGCCTGGCGTCGGATGTCGTTGAGGTAGCGGCCGAGGCTGGCGAATGTGGGCAGGCGGAAGCCGGCTTTGGCGATGCGCCCGATGACGTCGGAGGGCTCGGGGGGTTGGTCGGGAGTCCAGTCGTCGGCGACGGCCTCGGCGATGCGGCGGAGTTTGATGATGGCGAGTTCGGGGGCGAACCTACGCTTGAGGGCGTCGATGCGGCGGCGGAGTTGGGAAACGGTCATGGCATACCTCTTA
>JAPOQH010000128.1 GCA_026710825.1 Chloroflexota bacterium
ATCGGCTCCCGCCCCCGCGGCAGCGCCCGCCGCTCCTGCCGCGCCAGCCCCGACGCCGGCTCCTGAACCCGCCCCCGTGGCAACGCCCGCCCCGGCCTCATCCGACGGCCAGGTTCGCGCGTCTCCCATCGCCCGCCGCCTCGCCCGCGAGCGCGGCATCGACCTGTCCGCCGTCACCGGCACCGGACCCAACGGGCGCATCACCGAGCGCGACATCGAAAGCTACCAGCCCGGTGCCGCCGAACCGGCCCCGGCCGCCGCGCCCGCGCCTGCTCCGGCCCCCGCTGCTGCACCCGCCGCCGCGCCCGACGACTCCCGCATCGAACTCAGCCGCATGCGGCAGACCATCGCCCGCGTCACCTCCGACAGCAAGGCCAATGCTCCCCATTTCTATGTCACCGCCGAGATCGACATGGGCAAGGCCATGGCCATGCGCCGCGATGTCAACGACGCCTCGGATCCCGAGAACCGGGTCAGCGTCAACGACCTGATGGTCAAGGCGTGCGCCATCGCCCTCGGCAACCATCCCAAGTTCAACTCATTCTTCCGAGGTGACTACCTCGAAGTCCACGGCGCAATGAACATTGGCATCGCCATCGCTCTGGACACTGGCCTGATTCTCCCCGGCGTCAGCAACTGCGAGAGCAAATCGCTCGTCCAGATCGCCGCCGCCACCAAGGACCTCATCAGCCGCGCCAACAGCGGCACCCTCCGCAACGAGGAGTACAGCTCAACCACGTTCAGCATCAGCAACATGGGCATGTTCGACGTGGAAAGCTTCACCGCCATCATCTACCCACCCCACGCGGCAATTCTCGCCGTCGGCAGCGTCAAGCAGGTGCCCGTCGTTCGCGACGGCGAACTCACCGTTGGCACCATGATGAAGGCCACCTTGTCCACCGACCACCGCGTCGCCGACGGCGCTGAGGCCGCCCAGTTCCTCATGGATATCAAGCGCGTCCTCGAAAACCCCGTCAGCCTCCTGCTCTGAGGAGAGTCGACGAATTTCCCATCAACACGTCCTTCCTGCTTTCGTAGGAACCCAGAAATTCCTGACGGATCAGCGTGTCGGCAGAAACCGCGGCGCTGATCGGTCAATCTCTGCCCACTGACGTTCAACGGAGCCAACCATGCCACAAATGACCGGCGGCCAGGCAGTGGTCGCATCCCTGCAGGCCCAGGGTGTCGACACCGTTTTCGGCATCATCTCAGTCCACACCCTCGACCTGTTCGACGCCCTGTTTGAGCACCAGGATGACGTCCGGTTCATCGGTGGCCGTCTCGAACTCGGTTGCGGATACATGGCCGACGGCTATTCCCGCGCCACCGGCAAGCCCGGCATCCTGCTCACCAGCACGGGCCCCGGTGCCGCCGACTCCGTTGGAGCCATGGGCGAGGCCTACTTCTCCGCCTCCTCGATCCTCCAGGTAACCACTAACGTCGAAACCGAGTTCATCGGCACCGGCAAGATGGCGACCCATGAGACCAAGGACCAGCTTGGCATGTTCGCCGCCGTCACCGACTGGAACGCTCAGATTGGTCAGATCGAGTCCATCCCGGACCACTTCGTCGAGGCTTTCGTCCGTTTCCGCGAGCGTCGCCCCCGGCCCATCGAGCTTGAGGTCCCCACCGATCTGCTCGGGCAGCAGGCCGACGTCGAAGTCCTGCGACCCCGCGACCCCGACGTTCCCCAGGGCGATCCGGTTCAGGTCGAGCGTGCCTGGAACCTGCTGCGCAACGCCAAACGCCCCGTCATATTCCTCGGTGAGGAAATCCACACCACCGGCGGTGCGGATGACATAATCCAACTCGCCGAACGCCTCGGCGCTCCCGTCGTCACCGGCGACGGGGCCAAGGGCACCTTCCCCGAGAGTCACCCCCTGTCCCTCGGCATGGCCCTCGGCAACCGCATTTGGGGCCAGAACCCCGTGCTGGACTGGCTCGGAGATTGCGACGTCGCGTTGGTCCTCGGCAGCAACTTACCCTACCGCTCCACGTCCGGCGTCGGCCTAAAACTCCCCGAAAAGATCGTCCACGTCATGCTCGACGGCGATTACATCGGCCGCAACTACGAAACCGAGGTCGGCATCCCGGCCAACAGCGGCGCGGTCGTCCGCCAGTTCCTCAGCGCCGCCGGCAACGCCGACATCGGCTCCGGCGACGCCTACCGCAAAGAAATCGCCACCCTCAAGGACCAGATCTATTCCGGCCTTCAGGATCAGTGGGGCCCCGAGCTCAAGGCGTGGGAGTCCGTGCGCTCGGTCATCCCCGACGACACCATCTTCGCCCTCGACGCCACCGTCCCCGCCAACCGGGCCGTCCGCTGCCTCCAGATGAATCAGCCCCGCAGCTACATGTATCCCCATGGTTGGGCCGGTCTCGGATTCGCCTACCCCGCGTCTATGGGCGCGAAAGTCGGCCGCCCCAACAGCCCGGTGATCTGCGTCTCCGGAGATGGCGGCTTTCAATACAATGCCCAGGAGCTCGGCACCGCCGTCCAGTACGGCATCAATCCCATCGTCATGATATTCAACGACTCCGCGTGGGGCGTCCTGAAGGGATACCAGGCCGACCGGGGCAGCAAACCCATGGCCACCGACCTGGTCAACCCCGACTTCATCAAGCTGTTCGACTCCTACGGCATCGGCGGCACTCGCGTCAACAACGTCGCCGAGATATCCCGCGCCGTCCAGGACGCCGTGTCAGCCGATAAAATTCACCTCATCGAAGTCGTCATGCCCGACGGCTTCCCCGCATTCTGCCGTAATTGAACCAAACCCGTCGCTACTTGAAAAAGCCGTCCCCGCGGCCCGGTTGTAAAATCGGGCCATAATTTTGCTCGTTATTGCAAACGTATCGGCAGATTCAACATGTCCCAGGAACACCGGCAGTCCCCAGATACGCGCCGCCGCATCTACCCCCTCTCCCCGCGCGACCTCACCGAAGAGCAGATCGCCGTAACCTTCGCCATGACCTCGCGGTCGCCGGAGCCTTTCGACGAAATCGCCCAGCGCGTCACCGCCGAAAGCGCCGCCAGTTTCAACGAGCGTTGGGTCGTCGGCTACGGACACGCCTCCGTCGCAGAGCACGCCATCATCCATCTGGCCGTCGAAAACATCTCGCGCCTGGCCTGCGACACCCTTGAGGACAATCGCCTCGCGTCATTCACCGAAAAGTCGTCCCGCTACCAGGTCATCGATCCCGACAGCTTCCACGTTCCGCAGGAACTCGGCACCCTGCCCGAACTCCGCGAGCAATACGTCGCGGCCTGTCGTAACCTGTTCGCCGCCTACGAGCGCCTCCTTGACGGTACGTTGGATCATCTACGCCGCACGCTGCCCCAGCGGGACAACGAACGCGACGCCGCCTACTCCCTCCGTCTGCGCAGGCTCGCCACCGACGCCTGCCGCGCCATCCTGCCCGCCGCAACCCTCACCAACGTCGGCATCACCGCCAATGCCCGCACCCTGGAACACGCCATCAGCAAGTTGATGTCGTCGCCGCTTGAGGAAGAACAGGCAATCGGCATGGAGATCAGGGAACAGGGTCGCAGCATCACCCCCACGTTGGTCAAATACGCCGACCACAACCCCTACCTTGCCGAACTTCGCTCCGTAGGTTCGACCGAACCCCTCGAGGAACCGTCGTCAAACAGAATCAACGTATCCCTCGTGGACTATGATGCGGACCCATTCGAAAAGCTCGCCGCCGCCCTGTTGTACCGAAACGGCGGGTCTTACGCCGCCGCGCAGGCGAAGTCGTCAAGCCTGTCGCGGCATGACCAACTCGCACTAATCCACGCTGCCGTGCAATCCATCGGTCCCCATGACTCCGCGCCCCGTGAATTCGAACTCGTCGGCTACACTTTCGAATTCACCGTCGACTACGGCGCTCTCCGGGAATTTCGCCGCCACCGCATGCAGACCTATCTGTCCCAGCCGCTCACGGTATCCAACGGTTGCGATATTCCAGATTTGGTGTGCGAAGCCAGCCTCGAAGGTGTCTTCGGCGGCGCAATACAGGGCGCAGAGTCCGCGTTCCACTCCCTGTCAGACCATTCCCCCGCCGTCGCACAGTACCTCGTGACTCACGCCCACCGGCAGCGCGTGCTGTCGCGCCTGAGCCTGCGGGAGTGCTACCACCTGTTCAAGCTCCGCGCCTCCCTCCAGGCCCACGAGTCCATCCGCCTGCCCGTCATCGAGGCCATGCGCCTCGCCGTGGACGCCCACCCTGAACTCTTCCGCTATCTGCCCCTGCGCAGCGCCCCCGATTGGTGGCCGTTCACATAAGCGTCGCTCGCCGCCAGCCAAAATAGCCGCCCCTCAAATCCGTCACGCGGACTTCGTCATGAAAAAGCCCTCTCCCCTTGTGGGCGAGGGTTGGGTGAGGGATACCTCATTTCCCGCAAGGGCCGCCTGCATCCCACGTAAAACGCTATCGGAGCGGCCCCCATTTATCGGTTCTCACGCTGTCTTGCCTAAGGATCGGAGCAATCCCGCGTGAACCCGCAGTTGCGGCAGGTGATCTTGCAACTGCGCTCGTGCATCCGCGCCCCGCAGATCTCGCAATCCAACCCATCGTCCCGTCGTCCACTCGCCGGAGGGGTCGGTTTCGTCGCATTCGCTCTGGTTTCAACCATTCAACCATACCTCCCGTGTGTTTTACCGAGGCGGCAACGGCGGTCCCGCCAGGATCAGGGCCGAAAGGAACTGTTCGCCCGGCGGACTCGTCGGACCGTGCCGTTCGTCCGGTAGCAACGCGACTTGCTGAAACTGGAAAATCGACTCGTCCAGTTCGATCGGCTTGACCCCTGTTCCGTCGTCGTCATTGACCACGACCCGGTCGACCAGCACCTGATGACCGCCCCTGACCAGCCAGATCTGGTATGAGTCCGCCGGCATTCCGGACACCATCAGGACGCCGCGCATGCCGCCGGGTTCGACCATCAACACGCCTTTCGCCTCCGGTTCCGTACCCATCGGCGAACTCATCGGGACCTTTTCGGTCTCCGGCTGCGCTGATAGCACCGTGGCCTCCACCACCTCTGCCATGTCCTGCTTCATCTGATCCACCTTTTCGGCGTTCGCGATGGTCATGTCGTCCGGCTTGGATTCGGCATCAGCGGACTCACCCGGCGTGTCGTTCGCAGCGCTCCTTTCGTCCGACTTTGGGCCGGATGACTGCGCTGCCGCCGCCAGGACTGCAACCTCTGTCGTGGAGATCGCTTTGCGTTGCGACCCGCCGGAACCTGGCGCGTCATGCACCCGGCCCGCATCAAAAACTCCCGGAGCCTGCGTGTCAGCCAGCACCGTGGACATGGTCGCCACCAATCGCCGCTCCGACTCCACGTCAGCGGCCAGATCGTTTATCTCCTGCTGCTGTAACGCGATCACGCCAATCGAGACGGCCAGAAGCAGGCTCAACGCCCCCACCGAGACTGGCGCCAGCCACCGTCTCAATCGCCGCATTGACCAGCGCGCGTCGGATGGTGGCAAACTGGCCGAAACCGGGTCCTCTCGCCCGGTGACCGAATTGAGCACCCGGTCTTTCAGTCCCGGCGGCAACGGAACCTCGGGAGCCGCGCTGGTCAGCCGCGCCGACGTCTCCTGGAACCCCAGCAGCACTTCCTGGCAGTGCGGGCACTGGATGACATGGTTGAACACCGCCTGGAATTCGGCATCGTCCAGCGCATTCAGCGCGAACGCCGCTAATTCCCCTTCCGGGTGCTCTCCGCCCTCATGCGGGTCGCTGTAATTCTCAGGCCACATATTCCTCTAGCGCTGCCTTGAGTTTCTGCATCCCCAGCCGCATCCTGGTCTTCACGGTCCCCAACGGTATATTCAACATCTGCGCGATCTCAGATTGGCTGTACCCGTGCCATGCCGACAGGTACAGCGGTTGGCTCTGTTCCTCTGGCAATTCCAGCAGCGCCGCCCTCACCAGCCGCGCGTTGAAACTCCTCTCCACCTGCTGCTCGACGCTTAACTTTTGGTCCGGCACCCGCATCAGCGTCTCCATTTCGGGCTGCGCGGTATGGTCGGTTGTGCGTCGTCGCGATCGGTAAAAGTCAACGATCTTGTGATGCGCCACCGACATGATCCACGTGCCGGGCGCGGACATCTCGGGTCGGTAGCTCTGCGCTTTCTGCCAGATGTTGGAAAACACCTCTTGTACGGCGTCCTCCGCCAACCCCTCGTCCCTCAATACCGACATCGCCAGGGAATAGACTCTGTGGGCGTAGCGGTCGTAAACGGCCTCCAACGCCCTTTCGTCGCCGCCGCCGATATCCAGGATCAACTGGATATCCTCGTTATACTTCGGGTCTGTCACGACTCCCCCAGTGGTATCAAGGTCTATTCGACCTCTTGCTTGTTATTACGATTTCCGGACCCGATCGGATTTACTCCCTACGGCCGGCCCCGCCAGCGCGTCTAAACCACCAGGCTGTCAAATATGTCCCGCAGGTTGGGCAGGTTCTCCAGCGACCAGATCAGCTCCAGCGCCTGCTCGCACTGCTGCTCCGTCACGGTCGGGCACGCCAACCGCTTGAACTTCGCGTCCACCTCCGCATCGCTCAGCGGATTCTCGCCGTGTCCCTTCGGGTAGCTGGTCGACGCGACCTCGGTCTGCCCGTTGTTCTTGATCACTTCCATGCGACAGTTGTATTGCTGCGGATATCGCTCCGTGAACTCCGGGTTCTCATCGATCCGCATCTTGTTGATGATCGTCCGCAGGCCCGCGTCGGCGATCCGGTCCGGTGCAAACGTCGCCGGCGTCACCGCTCCGTCTCGTAGTCCCACCGCCGAAAGGAATGGGATACTGTGGTCGGCCGTCTCCCGCGTCTTCGGGTCCCACTTCTCCGGTTCCGTAGACGCGCTGCTCACCGCCGATCTGTAAGACTGTATCTTGATCGATGCTATGTCGTCCGGTTGCACCCGCTCGTGCAGTTGAATCGCCACGTCAATCGGCGCCTGCGTGTGAATCTGCGACGGGTAGAACTTGAAGATGGTGTCCACGATTCGGAACGGCGCATCGTCCCCGCCCAGCGCCTCGATCTCCACTGGGTACCCGATCGCCTGCTCCCACAGTCCCAGCCGTCCTTCAAACGGCTCGAACGGCCCGGTCATCCCCTCAGCGGCCAACTGCGCCGCAAAAATACCCGAACGCGTGGCGGCCGCCGCCGCGCATCCCTTCCACATCGACAACTCGCCCATGCGAGTGACCCTCAACGGCACGTTCGGGACCGCCGCCAGCGATATCGCGTGCCCCATCTGCTCCTCGTCCAGCCCCAACACCTTGCCCGCGCCGCACGCCGCTCCAATCACGCTCAGGATTCCCTGGTCCCACTGGTTGTCCGGCACCTGGTCCGCAATCCGGCAAAACACCTCGTACGCCAGCGCGATCGCCGTGATCACAGTCTTCCCGTCCGCCTCCACGCTGTCAGCCACCGCCAGCGCCGCCGGAATCATGTCCGAAGGATGCCCGCCGCCCGGCGAAAAGTAAGAGTCGTTGCAGTCCAGGTAGCGCACCATCACCCCGTTCGCGAACCCCGCCATGTCCAGCGACGTGTAATCGTTGGTCCCCAGGATGCGTGATGGCGTGCCGCTTGAGATATCCCCCGCCAGCTTCCGCGCGATTTTCGCCGGCTCGCTCAGATACCCCCCGACTGCGCAGCCCAGCGTGTCCGCCACGGTGCGCTTCACCTGGTGAATCACCTCAGGCGGCAGGTCCTCATACGACAGGTTGCAGGCGTACGAACTCAGCATTTCAGTGGTGCGGTCCATAAAACTCAATCCCTCTCATCCGCTGTGGCGGAGCAAAACTCTCACACATACATTGTATCGCGTAAACGTATGGGCGCATAAACATTCGCCCGTCGCCACAGGGCAATAGCGTCTTCAATCCATTCCGCGTCTTCAATCCATTCAATGATGGCGGCGAGTTTGCATCCCAATTACTGACAACGTGCTTCCATATCGGCGTCTGTACCCCTCGGCGACCCGCCAGTTATCCGAAAACAACCGGCTAAAAATATCCTGTTTATCCCGTTCATCCCGCCTATCCCGGTAAAATTTGCCGTTGATTGCTGACAACATCAACGTCGCCGCCATCGCCGATTTAGACACGATTGCCCTGCCCGTCGCCAATGCCCCGGTTACCCACCTTCGCATCACGAAAAAGTAGAGGCGAGTAAACATTCGCCCGTCGCCAAGGCCCCGGCAACCCACCTCCGTTTTGGAAAACGTAGGGGCGAATGATCATTCGCCCGTTTCCCGAGTCCAGAAGGAACCCCCAATCCTCCGATAGATTGGCAAACCCAGTCGTGTTGGTGTGTCCGGTATTCAATCAGTGCAAGTGTTCTTTGCCGGACTCGTAGCAGCGGGTTTCAAACCCGCCCTCGCGCAACCAAAGGTATCTCGCATGGGGGATCCGTTCCCAAACGTAGGAGCGAGGCGTGCCTCGCCCACACCACGTTTTCAGCAGGCTGCACCGGCCTCCGTCTGCCGACGACGGGAGAGAGTAGGTTAAGAACCGTCCTCTCGCCGAGAAAGGGCCGAACTCCCCTACCGAATCACCGCCTCGGCAATCCTCTCCATCTGCGCCTGCATCTCCTCTTCGGTGTCGCAATGCTCGGGCCGCACCACCACGCGATCCGCTCCGGCGTTCAGCAAGTCCTGCACCAACTGCCCGTCCGGAGCCTGCCCGTACACCGAGATGCTCAGCGATTTCGGATCCCGTCCCCTCGCGGCCGCCAGTTCATCCAGCCGTTTGCGGCTGTCCTCCAACTCCTGCGGCGTGATCCGGTTGGGCAGCCAGCCGTCGCCCCACGTCGCCACCCGGTGCAGCACCCGCCGCGCCAGTCCGCCCAGGATCACTGGCGGATACGGCTGCGTTATGGGCTTGGGACTGCATTTCACCGGCGGAAAATCATAGTACGTGCCGTGGAACTCCGCCTCGTCATTCGTCCAAAGCTCCTTCATCACGTCCACCGCTTCCCTCGTCTGCGTCCACCGGTGATCGAAGTCGCCGCCGAAGATCTCGGTTTCCTCGCGATTCCAGCCCGCGCCGATCCCGAACATGAACCGCCCGCCGCTGATCCGGTCCAGCGTGGCGATCTCCTTGGCCAGCATCAGCGGGTTGCGCTCCGGCACCAGCGTGATCCCCGTCCCCAGCTGGATCGTGCTCGTCGCCCCCGATGCCCGCGCCAGCGCGATATACGGGTCGGCAAAATGCGCATACGTCCACGGAATCTCGCCGCCCGACGGAAACTGGCTCGCGCTCTGCACCGGCAGAATCGGGTGCTCCGCGTACCAGATCGACTCAAAACCCAAACTCTCAGCCGTCCGCGCCATGAACGCCGGATCCAGCGTATAAGCAGGCAACGGTATCGAAGTTCCAACTGACATAAATTTTGCTCCTTTCAGCCAAATACAGCGGTGGAATCCGGTAGGGGTCTTTGGGCCATTAGCCGATTGTACTCGTCATTCCGGCCTTGAGCCGGAATCCAGGAATTGCTTACGCAAACTCCCATTGCCCACAGCGGATTTTCATGGCCGCCAAGGTTTATCAATGCGGCAGTTTTCAGTACGGATTGGTCTACCAGTCCAGAGTACGCTCCACCGGAATCCATAGTCAGTCATCCGCCGCCACCGCCGCCGGCACCCGCACGATCGCATCGTAAACCTCCCCGCCCTGCGCCACCAGCACGTCCACGTCCTCCGCCAGCACATACCCCGACTCAACCAGCGACTCCGCGCACGCACGCACCCTCTCGACGTATTCGTCCCGCGACCCGTACCGTTCCTCGACCGACGCCCTGGGATCCCCGGATGCCAAACGCTCCTCTCGCGTCACGGCGAACGGAATCGCTCCGCCCACCACCGTGCCGCCCGGCGCAAGCACCTGGCCCTCGCCTCCGATGTCCGCGTGTCGCACGTTCCAACCGGTGTAGGTCGCCAGCGGCACCTCTATAGCCGGCAGGCGTATCCCGCCGACCTCGTTACCGTCGCCGTCCACCGCCGAAACTATCGATGGATACTCAGCGCCAACCCCGGGAGGAATCACCGTCGGAACCGCCCGGTCCGGGCCGTAGTCCAACTCCCGTATCACTTTTCGATGCGTCGGAAACTCAACGCCCGGCAGTGCGCCGAACCAGTCCGCCAGTTCATCCGCGTTCACCGCGCTCTCATCAGCGAGATTGGGATACCCATTGGCCGGTGGCAAATCCCCATGGGTAACCCACTGGTCCAAATGATGCAGAGCGGCACGCATCAGCGGACGGTAGTCCACGTAGTTCAACGCCTGTGTGCCCCGCGCTCCCGAGTCCGGGTTCGTGTCCGATATCGGCAGGTTGGCCGGCGCGTGTTGCGTGCCGCAGAACAGCCACGACCGCACGTTGACGGGCAGCGTCACGTCGGCCTTTCCGTCCGGCGTCATGTGCGCCAGCGCGCCGTGCCCGCCCCAGTATTCCGACGATGTGTTGGTGTAGATCACCCTCGGAGCGACCTCTCGCCGCGCGCACACCGCCAGTATCCCGTCGGCCCCGTCCGGTTCCAGATCCAAAAACGGCGGCAGGTTGTTCACGCTGCGATTGGACAGGCTCGAAGGTTGGCCGAACCGCACGTTGAACTCGCCCATCTTCCCGCCCGCCACGTTGGGCAGCATCCCGTCAAAAACGATCTGCCCTGCCTCGTCCTCGTTGAGCCCCAGGTGCAGCATCTGCCGCAGGAACCGCCCGCTCTGGCTCCGTCCGTACGCGTAAGCGCGCCCAATCGCGCCGGCCAGCGGATTCGCCGTGCCGTCGGAGTCTTCGGTGCCATACCGCAGCCACGCCGCGATATCTCGTGTCGCCAGCATGCCCAGGCCCACCAACGGCGCGTGCGACGTCTCATACACCACCCGATACACCTTGCCGGCCTCAAACCCGCCGTCCATGGTGATGTGCGCGGCGTCGGGCACTCTACGGCCGTCCACCAGTCGGGCAAACGCCCATCGCTCGCGCGGAATCACCGTCTCGTCGCCGTCCTCGTGGTCCTGCACCGTCAGAACCGAGTCCCAGCTTTCCAGGTGGTTTGTCGGATACGGCCGGTGCTCCCGGTCCGACAGGAATTGCGTGTCCGTGTGCGCTATAGGCTGGAACGACACCACGATCCGACCCGCCACCGGCGACCCGTCCGTATTCTGCGCGTCGGGCACGTTGCAGCGGAACAGGCCAGGAGCGTCCGGAACATCGTGCTGCCAGCCGCACCACACCAGGCTGTAGCCGTGCCGCATCATGAACCCGTTGCCCGGGTGCGGGTCGGCGTCCGGCGGGCCGTCCGGCGCGCTGTTGATGTTCTTCAGCGCCAGTTCCTTGCCCCGGTTCACCACGTCCAGCAGCAGGCGTCCGTTGCCGTGGTCGTTGTCCACCGGCTTCACGATGCGAAAGTCCGACGAAAACTCCACCAGGCCATCGCCGTTTCGTGGCGCCAGGCCAATGTCGGCAATCACCGCGTTTTCGGGATGCTCCGGGTCAGCCGCAAAATGCGCCAACCCGTCTATCTGCTCGTATCTTCCCGCGTTGCCAAACGACTCGCCGCCGGCAAACGGTTTCCGCGTCCTGATTTCCAACTTCGTCAGCGCCATCTCGATTCACCCCATTCCAATTTGGTCATGCTGCGGTGGCAGGAAGCCAGTCGTCAAAACCGTCATTCCTGCGGAATCAGGAATACAGCGACGTAAAGAACTCCCCATCCCGTACATCCTTTCCATCGATGCAAAAACCGCAACCTCACAATATCTCGCTGGTATCCACGTCCAGGTCCTCCGGTGCCTCCGCGCCCGTGTTGTCCCGCCACCACTGCCGGAACTCCTCCTCTCCCATCGCATCGCGCAGCCGCGCCAGGTGGGCATTCACCTGCACCAGAATCGGCAACTGGTACTGCGCGGCCAGTTGGTGCGTCCGCGCCACCCATTCCAGCGCATCCGGAAGGTTGCCGCGTTCCTCCTCCACCATTCCCAACTGCCCGTACGTCCGCGCCGCCCGCATAACGTCCCGAACGTTCTCGAACGCCTGCCGAGCTTCGTCATACCAGTGGTACGCCTTGTCCAGGTCGCCCACCTCGTGGAACACGACGCCCAGTTGCCGCGCCTCTATGCCTACCCCGCGCTGGTCTCCCATCCGTTCCCGGTATTCCATCGCTGTCACGAGCCATTCCTCCGCTTCGTCCGGTATGCCGCGGGCCTGCGCCAGCGTCCCCAGGTGGTGGAATTCCACGATCATCTGCTCGGTCATCCCCATCCGGTCGCACAGCCCCAGCGCCTGCTGGTACCACGACTGCGCCTCCTCAAACAGGTACTCCGAGTGGTCCACCGTTCCCAGCGCGTGGAAGATGTAGATGGCCGTCTCCTCGTCGCGGTTCTCCTCCACCATCTCCCGCGCCCGGTTGTACCAGCTTCGGGCCTCGTCGTACTCGAAACGCATGTGGCACGCCGAACCCAACGCGCGGAAATCGTTGACCATTTCCTCGTAGTCCGGCAGCCGCTGGTGAATGTCCAGCGCCCGCGTATACCATTCTTTGGCCGCGCTGTACTGGCGTTGGTGGTGGCGCACTTGCCCGATGGCAAAGCAGGCGTCCGCAATGGATTCCTGGTCCTCTCCCCCGTCGATGATCTCCAGTCCCTTCTCCAGCCACTCCGACGCGACGTCATACTGCCCGCGCCGCGTGGCAATCAGCCCGTTCTGGTGATACACGGCCGCGGTGCGCTCGTCGGTTTCGCCTCCCGGCTGTTCCAGCAGGTAGGCCAGCAACCGCTCGTTGAAGCCCTCCGCGCGCTCCAGGTCCATGATCTCCACGGACTCCATGGAGTCTGTGCCCAGTAGGTACTGCCAGAACTCAACCGCTCCGTTGGCCTCGGCCTCGGCCGCCGTGTGCCCGATGGTATCCAGCAGTTGACCCCGCAGCCTTCGTAGCTCAGGGAACCGTTTCTGCATCCGGTACACCTGCGCCAACGGCTGAATCAGCAATTGCGCGTTGTCCCATTGCTGGTATTCCAGCGCCAGGCCCAGCGCCTGCGTCAGGTTGCCCTCCTCGGCCAGCACCGCCGTGGTGCCCGTGTCCTGGTTCTCGTACAGGCTTTCCATGAAGTAGTCCGCCGTGTCGGCGTACACCCGCACGAATTCCTGCTCCAGTTGCTGTATGCCGTTGCCGGCTACCTGTCCGCCCAGTTTGCGCCCCAGGAACCACGGCATCGCCGGATTAATCTGGAAAACGCTCGGCGATATCGGTTCCAGGAATCCCGCCGCCTGCGCCTGCCGCAACAGCGTGCGGCATGATGCGTAGGAACGTCCCGACGACTGCAATCCTCCGTCCGGCGTCAGCAGCGAGCGCGACGCCCCGGCTGCCAGGTCGTCCCCCATCACCTGCCCGTACGCCCGTTCTTCCGTGATGTGAGACAGCACGTCCAGCATCACCCGTCGTTGGAACAGCGCCAGGAACGGCAGATGCGTGCGGTTTCGCCGCGACATTCGCGAGAACGCATACTCCATCGCGGCGGTCAACACTGGACTCCGTCCCGGTTCCTCGCCGCCCGCTTGTTCATCCATCAGCCGTCTCAGTTCGCCCGTCACCACCGACGCGGGAACCTCTCTCACCGGCGGAATCGCGATCTGCATCGCCAGCGGGTGCCCGTCCAGCAGTTCCAGCAACTCGCCAAAGTCGGCGCCCGCCCGCGTCGCCGGCACCTCCGCTGCCTCCATGAGTGCCGCTGCCAGCCCCATCCGGTCCGACTGCGCCAGTCCGTCCAGCGTCAATGATGCGTACGGCATCGTCAGCCAGCCCTCGGTGTCCCTGCGACTCAGCAGCAGCGCGCTGGTGCCTACGGGGCCGGTGGTAGCCTCGCCCAGGAACGCCCCCAGTGCCGGCAATTCGCTTTCTTCCAGCAAACCCGCGTTCCCGTCGGGGAACCCAGCCACGTTCTCCACGTTGTCCCACACCAGCAGGCACGGGTTCTGCTGCAGATATTGCAATACCCACTGCCGCTGCTGCTCCGCCCGCATATCCGCAAAATCCAGCCCCGCAACCGCCGTCCCGATCTCGTGGACCACCCGCTCGAGCCCCGCCGGCTGCGACGCCTCGAACACCGTGTAAAACACGCCGCCCGGGTACGCGACCCGCGCCGGCTTGAGGAACCAGCGGCACAGCCCCAGTGCCAACTCCGTCTTGCCGGTGCCGGTATCTCCCGACAGCAGCGCCACCGAGCTGCTCTGCAGAGCCCGTTCCAGTTGCCTCAACTCCGCCTGTCGTCCCACCAGACCATGTTGCCCCTGCGCCGGTATCTGAAGGTCGTCCGTCGGCGCCTCCTCCGGATGTATTACCGGCGGAGCCGCCGGATCCGGTTGGTGCTGCGCTATGGTCGGCGGCACATATTGCTTGGACTGGTACACCGCCGGCAGTTGCCAGTCCCAGAACACTCGCTTGCCGTACACCGAAGTGCGTTCCGGCGTATCCATCAACCCCCGTCGGATCGACGACACTGCGGTCGACACCGCGTTCCCCTGCGCCAGCCGCGTGTAGAACGCCCGCATCGAGGTTTCCGCCGCGTCCCGATGCAG
Organism: Chloroflexota bacterium; assembly: GCA_026710825.1. GTDB lineage: Bacteria > Chloroflexota > Dehalococcoidia > Lucifugimonadales > UBA3495 > Bin87. The sequence goes on from JAPOQH010000128.1 coordinate 14,594, forward strand.
GGGCGCCGGCAGCACCGCCACCTGCGCCACGCCGGCCGCCGCGATTACGATGCCCACGTCGGACCACAGCCTCATCGGCACTTCCTGGCTCTGCGCTCCGGCCGTAATCAGCGCAACTTCCACGCCGCCGGCGGCCAGCTCCGCCCCCAACCGGTCAGGAGCAACCGCATCGGCCTCGCCCCGGGCATCCTCCAGCAGTATGTTGCCGTCCTCGTCCAGCGTCGCGCCGTCGATGTGCGCGATGTGGTAGTGGTTTGGGTTGCGCTCCAGCAGGTTCTGCATGGCTCCCAGCGTCGCCGGCCTCGGGTTGTCCAGCGACGCCTCCGTGTTCAGCCCCTCCAGGGCAGCCACCGTGGCCGTCGCCAAATTCCCGCCCGCCACCACGTCCTGCTCCAACAGCGGTCCTTGCGTCGGCGCTTCGCCCGCCACGGGAGAGGCGGAAAGCATCAGGACGTGCAGCGCGTCGTCGACCCGTTCCTCCGTCACTCCTACCGGCACGTCCGCGACCGACTGCCGCACAACGCCCGCCAATCCGTTGATGAAATACCCGATCTCGGCGTCGTTCATCAACTCCCACGGCAGCGACAGGAATTCGGACCGGTCCGATATGATCACCAACTCTCCACGGTCCTCCCTCGCCAACACCTCGTCCAGGAATTCCCGACCCTGGCTGCCGGAACCGAACGCCGTTTCAAACAGCAGCCGGCCCAGGTTCCGCATCACGGCCTCCAGCGCCTCAACGCGCGCCACCGACCCGATCGTCGGTCTCACGTGCTCCTGGTGGTAGCGGTCCAGCGCCGCCCGTTCCTCGTCGGTCAGCGTCAACGCAAACCCCACGGGCGCGGACTCCCGGCGTTCGCCGGATTCACTAAGGCCGACTTTCAGTTGGCCGGTTTCGGATATATCGTGGATTTCTAGCAGAGCGGCGGCGGTCACAGTAACTCCTCGGGTCTTGGTTCGATAACATCGGAATGGCAACGGAAGCGGTATCCCGACCCCTGGCGTCAATCAACTTCGTATCGACCGTGTTGCGCGGGGCTGGTGCGTTGCTTGTGTTCACATAACTTGCTTGGGTGGCGCGGCCTTCCGGCGGGCCAAGCTCTCCACCACTGGTCGGCATTTTGGACTGCTCCAGATACGGCGCATTCGCTGCTATCGCCCCGGTGCCGTGTGGCTGCGGGACGCAACAGCGACAACACGCGAGCGGGGTGGTGGCCCCATCAGTCGGGTTCCCATCGGGGTTTCCGGCCAGGGCCGTTCGATCATTTGCATCTGCCGGCGTAGCCATCTCATGGTGAGCCAGTCGAACCATGAGCGGACGGTGTTTTCAGAAACGTGCCGTGCTGCACATTTTCTCGGCTTGGTGACAATCGCACGACCCTGGTTTCCGGCGCCCGTAATTGCCAGTCAAACTCGATTGGGCTAAAATCGCCGGACATTTCAGCCTCCATCTACTCTTTTCAGACCGCCCGCATTATATCGCATCGAACTGCGCAATGCCGGTCAATCTGGCTCACGCTCTCGGACTCCGACCCCATGCCAGCCAACGACAAAATCCGGCGCTCCTGGCTGCTGGTGCCGGTATCCCAACCGGACCGCATCACCGCCGCGCCTAATTCCAGCGCCGACGTCGTCATCTTGGACCTCGTCGAATTCGTCGCCGAGTCCGACAAACCGGCCGCCCGCGAAATGGTCGCCGACAGCCTTGCCTCCGTCCAAGCCGGCGGAGCCGAGGTGTTCGTCCAAATCGAACCCGACCTCATGCTGGCCGACCTGCGCGCCGCCGTTTGGCCCGGCCTCAACGGCATCGTCGTCAGCCGCGCCGAAACCGCCCAGCAGATCGCCGAAATTGACACGGTCATCTCCTCCCTCGAAAGCGAGCGCGGCCTGCTCCCGGGCAGCGTCGAAATCGTCGCATCCCTGGAAACCGCGCCCGGCAACCACGCCGGATTCGAAATCGCCACTGCCAGCCCGCGCGTCTGGGGTCTCACCCTCGGCCGCGCCGACCTCATCATGGACCTCCGACCCGAACCCTCCGGCGAGATCCACCTGATGCAATACCTCATGCAGCGGCTGGTCACTATCGCCGCTGCCGCCGGCAAAACGCCTCTCGGCGCATGGTGGCGACACCCCGACCGCGGCCTGCTTGCGACTCCGGACAACACCCGCGCCGCCGCCCAGCGTGGCCGTGCCATCGGATTCAAAGGTTCGTTCTGCGTCCTCGATAACCAGGTCGGACCCCTCAATCAGGGATTCACCCCCTCCGAATCCGAGGTCGCCGCCGCCCGTTCGATTCAGCAGATCTACGCCGACGCCACCGAGTCCGGCACGCTCGCCGCCGTCACCCACGAAGATCGATTCCTCACCGCCGACATCGTCCGGCAATATACGAACGTGTTGGATCTCGCCGATGCCTGCGCCACCCGCGACATGTTCAAGGCTGCGGCCGTCGAGGGTCGCCCCGTTCCCGTCCCGTAGGAGGCCGCCAGATGCCTGACCATCCCCGCCGCCTCAAGCGTTCCGGCCTGACCATGCCCGTCGTCACCGAGCGTTTCATCAACAACGCCTGGCATCGCGGCTGTGATTTCATCAACATGGACTTGGAGGACTCCGTCCCTCCCAACCTGAAAGATGTCGCCCGCAATTTGATCAAGGAGAGCATTCCCGTCGTCAACAAGGGCGGCGCCGACGCAGTCTGCCGCATCAACCACGACCTCATGGAAGCCGATCTCAACGCCGTCGTCTGGCCCGGCCTCATGATGGTCAACTACCCCAAGGCCGAGCACGCCCACGAGATCCGCCGCATGGACGAGATCATCACCCGTCTGGAAGCCGAGCGCGGCATCCGTCCCGGTACCATCGAAATCGGCGCCAACATCGAGACCGAGGTCGGCGTCACCAACGCCTACGACATCGTCTCCGCCAGTCCCCGTATCCGCGAATTCGGCGGCGCGTCCGGCTACGACATGTCCCGCGACCTCGGCGTCGAGATGTTCGTGCAATTCGACCAGTTCGTCTACGGCAAGGGCGAGGTCGAACTCACCGCCCGAGCCCTCGGCGTGACTCCCCATGCCACGCCTTTTACGCCCAACCTTACCGGCAGCGTCAGCGACCCCGACCGCGCTTTTGCCGAGGCCGACGCCGCCCGCCGGTGTGGGTTCCGCATCGGCGGCGGCCTGCACCCCAACGTCGTGGAACCCCAGAACCGCGGCTTCACTCCCACCGATGACGAAGTTGCCGACGCCCATTGGGTAATTCAACAATACCGCCAGTTGTCCCATACCGGCGATACCTGGCTCCAGACCCAGGACGCCTCCGGCCAGCCCCGCGTCGTCGACCGCTACGAAGCCGCCCGGGCCGAGGAACTCCTCCAGTGGCGCGCGGCATGCGAGGAGCGCGACCGCGAGAAGAACGAAGCCATCGCCCGCGTCCGCGCCGCCGAAGCGAGCGCCTGAAACTCCCTATCCCCTCGCGGGTGAAGTTTGGGGTGAGGGGGAACCACGTAGCTTGGAGTCGAAAATGACCATCCTAGTCCGCCGCTCCAATCTGGTCATTCCGGCCACCCAGAGCCGCATGGTCCGCTGGGCTTGGAACCTCGGCGCAGATGCCATCATCCTGGACCTCCAGGACGGCATGCCGCCCAGCGAGTTGGAAACCGCCCGCGACTCCCTCAAACCCGCGGTGTCTATGGTCGCCAAGGGCGGCGCGGAAGTTTTCGTCCGCGTCAACGCCCACTCCGTGTACGCCGATGCCGCCGCCGCAATGTGCGCCGACCTGACCGGCATCGTCGTTCCCGGACCTGAGTCTGCCGCCGACATCGCAGAAGCCGATTCAATCCTGAATGAATTGGAACGCCACGCCGGCGTCGCACGGGGCAGCGCCGAGATCTTCCCCTCCATCGAAACCGCCGCTGGCGTGTGGCGCATCCGCGAAATCATCACGGCATCACCGCGCATACGGCAGGTCATCATCGACGAGGCGGAACTCGCTGCATCACTGGGCATCGTCCAGGGTTCCGACCCCGACCCCTTCGTGTACGCTCGCGGCCGCCTCTGCATCGAGGCCACCGCCGCCGGCGTGCAGCCCATCGCCGTCGCCGATCCCACGGGCCTCGGCATCGCGAACCTCGGGCACGATGACCTCGTCCAGACCGCCACCGACGCCCGCAATCTCGGTTTCAAGGGTATGGTCTGCAGCCACCCCGCATGGGTCAACCCCGTCAACGAGGCACACACCCCCGCCGAGTCCCTCGTCGATTACTACACCCAGGTCCGCGAGGTGTTCGCCCAGGCGTTGGCAGCCGGCACCGCCGCCGCTCCCTTCGCTGGCCGCATGATTGACGTGCCCGTGGACGAATGGGCCAAGGACGTCCTCGCCATGAGCGCCGCCTGCGCCGCCCGCGACGCGGAAAAACAAGCCGCCTCGGAAATGGCCCGTGTCTGGCAGGACACCTTCGGCCTCGCGTAACCTCGCCCGGCTGTCGTCGTAGAACCGTTCACTCGTAGGGGCCGCATAAACATTCGCCCACTCACCCAAGGCGTGCCCGCTCCGACGCCCATCAATGAAATGGTGGCTCCCGTCATCGTCTTCAGGAACGTCCCAACACTGGCGTTGTCTCCATATCCGCCGATTCGCAAATCCCCAATCCCGTGTATCCTGTTCAGCGATGTGAAACCCGCCCCTCGCGCTCTCGGAGGTACCCTAATGATCCACATTGACGATGAAATGCTCAAGCGTATCGACCACGCCCTCGAGGATCGTTGTCCCATGTTCATCGCCACCGTGTCCCCCGATGGCGAACCTCAAATCAGCATGCGCGGCAGCGTGTTGGTGTTCGACCGCGAGACCTTGGCCTTTTGGGAACGTGGCTGGCGCAATTCGGCCGCCAACATCGAGAACGGCTCCAAGATCGTCCTCTTCTACCGGCACCCCACCGACCGCGTTAACCTGCGCTTCTACGGGACCGCCACTATGTACCGTTCCGGTGCCATCCGCGACAACGTCATGTCCCGCACCGTGCAGGGCGAACTCGACCGCGACCCCGACCGCACCGGCGCCGCCGTCCTCGTCCGCCTCTACCGCATCAACCAACTCTCCGGCGAAGTCCTACAAGAACGCTGAAACACTCCGGCGGTACGCGCCATTCCCCGCGGTTTCATAATTCGTTGGGCCACCTACCCGCTCCACCCGTCACGCGGAGACTCTTCGCTCATCGTTCCGGCGCACTTCAGTACTCATGTCGGCGCACTGCACTGGTCATGCCGGGGCGTTTCACTCGTCATTCCGGCCTTGAGCCGGAATCCAGAAAATCCTCGCCGCAACGATGGTTCCCTATACGCGGATGCCGGATGCGAATCCCGCGCCACTACACCGCCAGCATCGCCTCCCGCACCAGCAACGATATGCTACCCAGCACCGTCACCGCCACCACAACGTAGCGAAAAACCTGGAGGCTGATCCTCCGCGCGATCACCGCAGCAACCCCCGAACCGGCCAGCACCGCCACGGCAAGCAGTCCGATGTTCTGCGCCACCGCGATATTCACCAGCCCCGTTATCCCGAACAGGGCCATCGCCAAAATCGCCGCCAGCAGAAAATACAGAGCCAGCGTCGCCCGTATCGTGTCCCGCGACCAGTCCTGCTCGATCGAGTAGAGCGCAGCCAACGGCGCCCCCACGGCAAACGTGGTTACCATAAACGTCGTCGCCGACCCGATCACCGGTGCCATCCACGGCCTGCGCGCCCCCGGCAACCGGATGCTGAACAGGCTCATCACCCCCACCGTCAGCACCACCACCGCGATGATCACCCGCAACGCCGCCGGGTTGAACTCGTGCAGCAGGAACACCCCAACCGGCACCGGCGGCAGACCTGCGATCACAAAAGGCCAGGTCTCGCCAAGTCGCAGATGCCGCCACGTCTGCACAACCGTCAACCCCGTCGTCAGGATGATCATGGCGGTCACGATCACCACCGCGTCCTGCGGCAGCAGTATCAACAACAGGAACGGCATCGCCACCGTCCCCAACCCAAAGCTGATCGTCCCCAGCACAATCGCGCCGAAGAACATCGCCACCAACCCCAGCGCCAGCTCCCACCCCATCAACATCAGCCCCTATCCCCCAACACCAACCGTCCAACCCCCGTGGCTGCCATTGAAGGCATTACATCGTAGGGGCGTATAATCGTTCGCCCGTGCCCACAAACCGGATGTCTCGTAACCCCGGTCATACGCCGCGACATCATCAATATAATCCACCGCATCAACCAACTTTCAGGAGAAGTCCTGCAGGAACGATGAGGCATATTCTTTCCGTTTCCATCGCGCGATTTTCGGCCTCCGCTCTCCACACCGAGGAGGGTAGGCCATGGTACACAAACGTTTTGGCCAGCTAAATTTTGGCTGGCCTCACGGTTGGCGGGTCCGCCGGCCTCGGGATCGCCGTCATGTCGCTTCTGCCTGGTTGGGACGCGGTGTCCCTGGCGGCCACGCCGACGTTCTGCATCGCCTCGCTGTTGTGCGCCACAGTGATCGCTGTGAAGACCTGGTCGCGTTGACGGGCTTCCATTCCCCACGGTTCCGGCCACGGGCCGGTCCCCGCCATTGAGCAATGTCGAACTCGTACGGTAGGCTGATTCCTACTCAGGAGATACCCTTATATCAGTATCCCATGCGATCCATTTGCCGTGTACCTGTCTTCGTGCTGTGAGCAGGGTCTCCGCGGTTCCCCCGACAATCTTCCGCAACGAGACCCGTTCACCCTCCGACGGAATGTGATACACGACACGTTCCATGGACTCTGCCCGCAGGATACTCTCGAACCGCTCCCGAGCCTCAGGAGTGAACTGGTTCAACGTGTGGCAGTGAAACACGCACAGCGCGGCATCTTTCGGGACGTCCCGCAGCGCATCCGGCAGCAGTTCCAAGGTATCGCCCTGCAGTATCGTCGGCTGCGAGCGCAGCCAGACGTCCCTGGCTGCGGATAACAGGGCCGCCCGTCCCCGGTGTTCTGGCCAGACCAAAGCCTGCATCCACCGGTGTTCTTCATCGTCTCCCAGGTTCACCGGCGCCAGGTCGATCCCTAACCTGAAACTCACTTGGGGAAAGGCCGTGGGTAACTCCGGCAACCCATTTCTGGCGTCGCACTCGATCACGACCGGCGAATCCGTGGGACCGAATTCATCGCCGCTCGAGTATCGGTACCGGTACTCGTCCCAGTTCAGGTTCAGACCGGCGCTGGCTCCTACGTCCAACAATGCCAACGCGCTGCCCGGATTCTCTGCGGCAATGGTCAGAAATCCGGGCAACAGATAAGCGCATCGACCAACCTCGTTAGTCTGCACCATGCGCGATTCCAGGTACTGGATAATCCGGTCCCGATGCGCCAGCGCAAATTCCGTGAATGCCCGTCCGAGCTTTGGGGCCTGCCGGCCTCCGGCCTCGGCGCTACGGTAATGCCTGGCCAATTCAGAGGCAGGAAAACATGCCAGCGTCCGCTTGACCGCCGCGAACAGCAGATTGGGGATCGGTTGGCCAACACGACACCGGCGCGCCATCCCGAGCAAAGCCGGATCGTTGGCCATTGTCTCGGATAGTATCTCGTAGGTTCGGGAGCCGGCTCCTTCGTCGGATGCCTCCGAACATTCCTCTGCGGCGAACCGCCGGAACCGCTGCGCCAACGCCCGGTCCGAACGTACCGCTGGCGCGAGATGTTCGATTTCTTCGGCCGGATCCACTGTCGCTGCGCTATCCCCCGCCAACCGCCAGCGCATCCGCAGCCTTCACGCCCTGCCCCGCCGGCAGCACCATCAGCGGGTTGATATCCAACTCGCCCAGCGATCCCTCCAGCCGCGCCGCCATCTCCGACACCCGAACCAGCGTATCCGCCAGCGCGTCCACGTCCGCCGGCGGCGACCCGCGGAAGCCGCGCAGCAGCCGCGCCCCCTTGACCTCGTCGATCATCTCCAGCGCATCCGCCTTGGTGATAGGACACGCCCGCAGCGCCACGTCGTTGTACACCTCCACCATCACGCCGCCGGTGCCGAACAGCAGGAACGGCCCCAGTTGGTCGTCATAGGACACACCAACGATCGTCTCCACGCCGCCGGTCACCATCTCCTGCACCACCACGCCGTCGATCCGCGCGTTCGGGTCGTAAGCGCGAGCGTTCGTCGTAACCTGGTCAAATCCCGCCCGAACCGCGTCGCCGTCCGTCAGGCCCAGCCAGATCGCGTCGGCCTCCGTCTTGTGCAGAATATCCGGCGAGTTCACCTTCACCGCCACCGGATACCCGATCCGCTCGGCCGCGGCCACGGCGGCATCAGCGTCCCGCGCCACCTCGTCCCGCGTCGTCGTAACTCCAAACGCCGACACCAGCGCCTTGCTGTCGAATTCGGTCAACGCACCCCCACCGGCCAGCGATCCTGCCGCCGTTGCCTGCTCATCACTCACATCGCCAGCATCCGCAAACCCACGCTCCAGCCGCCGCTCCCGCCAGTCGTGGTAGTCGTTCAGATAGCGCACGCCCGCCGCCAACTTGTCCGGCACGTAGAACACCGGTATCCCCGCCTGCCTCAGCATCGGCAATCCGGACTGCGCGCCCCGCGTTCCCGTCCACAGGAACGCCACCGGCTTGTCACTGCCGTCCCGCTGCGCAATCACCTGCGTCGCCTGCGGGTCCGCGCCCGCCGACGCCACCACCAGCGTGCCCACGTTCTCATCGTCGGCCATGAATGACATAATCGCGGGGAAGTCGTCGCTGTTGGCGAACCCCGTAACGTCCGACGGGTTGGCCGCCCAACCGAACCCCTTCAGAATGTCGTTGATTCCATCGCGTGCGTGGTCCGACAGCGGCGGCAGGTCCAACCCCGCCTGCCCGAACATATCCGCCGTCAGGCTGCTGATCCCGCCCGAGTGCGACACCACGGCGACCCCGCGCCTCGGCGGCCGCTGGCACCGCGCCATCAGGTTCGACACCTGCAGCAGGTCGTCGTAGTCCTGCACCCGTATCACGCCATACTGCTCGAACACCGCGTCATACCGGTCATCCGCCCCCGTCAGCGCCGCCGTGTGCGACCCGGCCGCCCGCGTGCCAAGCTCCGACCGCCCGATTTTGATCAGCAAGATCGGCTTGCCCCGTTCCGCCGCCAGCCTCGCCGCCTCCACGAACTTGCGCCCGTCCTTGAACCCCTCCACGAACCCCGCGATCACCTTGGTGTCGTCGTCGTCCAGCAGGTACAGCGCAAAGTCGCAGAAGTCCAGGTCCGCCTCGTTCCCTGTGGACACGATGTACGTGAACCCGATCCCCTCGTCCACGGCCCGATTCAAAAACGGCCCGAACGCCGACGCCCCGCTCTGGCACACCAGCCCAATCGGCCCGCTCAATCCCGACGCGCCCCGCGACCCTGCGCTCGCCCAGATGTCGTCCTTCAGGTTAGCCAGCCCCAGGCAGTTCGGCCCGCTCACCCGCATCCCAGACTCCCTCGCAAACCGCCCCAACTCGCCCTGCAGATCTCGTCGATCATCCACTGCGCGCTCGGCGAACCCAGCGGAAATCACGATGGCCGACTTGGCGCCCTTCTCATGGCTCTCCCGCAGCGTGTCCAGCACCGCGTGGTACGGCACCACTACGCCCACCACGTCCGGAGCCTCTGGCAGCGCCGACACCGACGGATAGCACTGCAACCCCTGCACTTCCTCGTACCGCGGATTCACCGGATACACATTGACCCCGCGCTCCATCGACCCCATCGCCGCCGCCACGAACCGCCCGCCGTACTGCATCCTCGGCGTCGCTCCCACCACCGCAATCGACCGCGGATTCAGCATCCGGTCAATCGAAGCCAACTGTGCATCACTCCAAAAATCCATCGGTGTTCCCCCTGAATGTGCGGCTCGCATGATCATCTCTCAGACTCGCCGCCGCAATATTTGTAACGTTTCGCCTCGTAGGGACGACGTCCGCCCTATGCGGATCGCCCGCCAACGATACTCTATCACCAAAACGTAGAGGCGAATAATCATTCGCCCCAATCCCTGCAACCCTGACTCGTACAACCCCTGCCGAATCACTCGCGCCGCATCACCCTCAACGGCTCCATCTTGTCCAGGTGCGCCCGGATCGCCACCAGATCCAACTCAAACCCCAAATCGGGCCCAACTCCAGTGGCGTTCGCCAGCCTCATCGCCTCCTCCCTGGCGTCCACCACGTATTGGCTGTCGAACTCCCAGCCGGTGCCGAACTTGTCCATCCGGCGCACCAGCGCGATCATCGCAACATACGCCTCGAACACGTACCACCCATACCCTCCGGCGCCGATTCGGTCCGCGCCATACGCCCGCATCGCCAGGTAGTCGTGCACTCGGTTTTTGCTTCGACCCGATCTCAGCGACCTGCCGTCCAGGTCGAACTCCAACCCCGATACCGTGCCGCACGACGCACACCGACAACCCAACAGCGCCAACCGCTCACGCTGCAACGCCTTCGCCTCCTCCCCGCCAACCCGCTCGATGTGATAAATCATCCCAAAATCCTATGCGTAGGGGCGACGCATCGGTCGCCCCAATCCATGCCGTCGGACTCTTATTCGTGGTCAGCTAGTAAATGCACGAGGGTACAGGATCTTAGTCGCCTCTAGTATCAGAGCCCAAGCTTTTTCTTGATCTGTCATCGCGACGTCCAGTGCCAAGCTTGGTGTCTGGTCATCAACGGAGACCTCTCGCTCCATCTGCGCTTCTGTCAGCTGGTGGTAGCTGTAGCGTCGTGCAAGCAGTGTACCTATTATTTCGATGGCGCGTTCAGTTCCCTGATCCATGTGGGATGCTACTTGTATCGCAGCTTTTAGCCTTATCTCTTCGTGTTCGCATTCGGCCGCGACGGTAACCAGAGCTTCGCTCGCCTTTTCCCAGTGTCCCAACTCGGCCACCATGAGGGCAGCATCTAACCTTTCTTGATCTCCTGCGTTGATATCGTCGTCAACTGCCAATGAGAAAAATGCTTTCGCAGCGGCGGACTCATCGCCGAGGTTTGAGAGGGTAACTGCTGCATTCCAACGATTCACACGACTGAACCTGTTGTGCTCTGACCAAACACCGTCTTGCGTGATCACCTTCAATACTTCGACTGCGGCCTCGATTTGTCCTGCTTCAGCCATTCTCTCAGCTGCTGATGTACGGTACTCTGCTTCGTCAATTCCCATGTCAACGCCGCTTTCGTTGGCGAAGTACAGCACGGCGTTGATGCCGGAGACACCGTGGCCGGTGTCTCCCATCCTCAGGATTTCCTGTGCCGCCTCTTCGCGCTCGTCCCATCCGAGATCATCGTCTTCACATATGGCGGCGAGTATCTCGACGGAACTCTCTGCGTCCCCCAATTTTGCGACTTCGCGCGCAACCTCGAGGCGGGCAGCGCCCGCGTACGATTCCACGGCGAAGCCTTCGGCCAGTTCAACCAGTGCCTCAATGGCGGCGGCATCACCTCCGAGTTTAGCTGCTATTGAGGCTGCCTCGATTCTGCGTAAAGATTCCAATTCGTTACTGAGGTCGTTGACCAACTCAAGCAGGAAAGTGACAGCTTCGTCGATCTCGTTGTTGGGTGATTGACTCATTGAGCCCCCGTTTCACGGTAGAGGTTGCTTTCCCTATGCTACACGGCCCCTACGTCTCCCCCGCCGTCCGCAAATCCGCCCGCCAGTCGTCCGGACTCGGCCCCCGGTCGATCAGCACGTCCACCACCGCCGGCAGACCCGACGCCCGCGCATCCTGCAGCGCCCCCGCCAGATCCCGCGAGTCCGACACCTGCACCCCGAAGCACCCGAACCCGCGCGCCACCGCCGAGTTGTCAGTCACCGCGAACTCCGACGCGATGTACTGCCCGGGAGCCTGGTGGTGCCGCACCATCCCCAGCGCGCCGTCGTTGAACACCACGCACACGATCGGCAGGTCGTACTGCATCGCCGTCGACAGCGCGGTCACCGTCATCATGTACCAGCCGTCCCCCGTAACGCACACCACCGGCCGCCCGGGGTACGCCACCTGCAATCCCACCGACGCCGGCAGACCCCAGCCCATGCCGGCCGTCCCGCCCGGGCAGAAGAACGTGTGCGCCTGCTGAGCCTGGAACAGGTGCGCCATCCACGTCCGGTTGTTCCCCGCGTCCAGCGCGTACACCGTGTCCGCCGGCATCGTCTCCTGCAGCACCCGCACCACCCGCTGCGGCAAAACCGGCGACGAGTCGGTATGCAGACCCGCGTCCTCGTAGAACCCGGCCTCCGCCTTGCGACCCGACAGCGCTCCGGCCCACTCGCTCCGCTGACCCGCCGTGCCCGCCGACGCCTCCGCCGATGCCTCCACCAACTGCCCCAGGATGCTGCCGGCGTCTCCGATCAGGCCAAGCTCCACCGGGAACGTCCAGCCGGCGTTCCGGTCGTCGATGTCAATCTGGATGATCCGCTGGCCCTTCGGATTGAACACCGTCGGCCGCTCGCGCACCGTGTCCTGCGGGCTCAGCTTTGCCCCCACCACGATCACCGTGTCCGCGTCGCCCACCGCCTGGTTCGCCGCCGCCTGCCCGTAGATGCCCACCATCCCCACGGACAGCGGATGCGTCTCGGCAATCGCCGACTTGCCCTTGTAGCTCGTCGCGATCGGCGCGTTCCACTGCTCCGCCAACTGCCGCACCACCCCGCCCGCCCGCCCCATGTCCACCCCTTTGCCCGCCACGATCCCCGGACGCCGCGACTGCGACAGTATCTCCACCGCCCGCTCGATGTCCGCCGGCGCCGCCTGCGGCTTGGCCGTGTTCAGGTACCCCGCCGTGTCGTGGATGAACGGCGGCGTCTCCAGGTCAACCTCGCCCCCGATCGACGCCGACCGCATCAGCAGGCACGTCGGACCCGGCCGTCCGCTCGTCGCGTGCTTGATCGCCAACTGCGCCCCCAGCGCCGCCTCCTTGGGCGACGTCGCCAGCGTCGTGTACTTCGTCATGGACCGGAAGATGTTGTGCAGGTCGATGCTCCCGTACTCGCCCGCCCCCGACTGGTTCGCCGGATGCTGCCCCACGCCGCCGTCCGACGTGTCCGTCAGCACCACCATCG